>NZ_WOTD01000038.1 GCF_011516885.1 Acetobacter lambici
AGGACGTGCAGGAGGTCGCAACACAATGGCTCTGGACATATAACCATGACAGACCCAACATGGGGAACAGCGGGCTAACCCCCGCCCAGAAACTAAAAACAGCTGCCTGAATTCTCATTCAATGCCCCACTAAAAATGGGGGGATTACCCACCCAGTGTAGTAGCTCACGGCACTGAGCGAGAACGGTATTTTTCATCTCATACCGTCTTTCTTGAAGACCGGCATGGGGGGGGGGGACAGCGGAACATCTGTTGTACAACGGAAGCCGAAAAAAGCTGACGTTGTTGGCAATCCAGCATCACGATGCTGCCCAATCATGAAAATCAGATAGGTTCCCGATCGCAATCACTGACTGAGTGAGGAACCCCGCGGCAGCATGCGTCCAAGCACTTTGTCTTTCAGGACAAACTGATGAAAAAGCGCCGCCGCGCCATGGCCTGTCGCAAGACCCATAATCAACCAGGCGTTCCAGTAATGTAGCGTCTGAAACCACGTCACGGTTTCCGCCGGGAACCGCGCGAACGGGGATGGAATCAGGAGGCCGAAAAAACTCATCGTCTGCCCGGCACCCCATCGCCAGAGATAGCCCAGCAAGATTTCCGCCAGAAGCAGCACATAGAGCGTGTACTCTGCTCCAAGGGCGAATACCCGGTCCACAGGCACGAGAAGGTCCGACAGATGCCGGCCTTTCGTCAGACGCCAGACAATGCGGAACACCATAATTGCGGTCAGCAGGATGCCGGCTGTCAGATGCGCGACCACCATCAGATGATGGACGGGTTTTGTTGGCCAGTTCCAGGTTTCGCCAAGAGCAAACTGAAGCAGCACCAGAAAGGCCGTCATCCAGTGAAGGATGATCGTCGGCCTGTCGTAACGCAGCAGGCTATCTGTGATGTCCGGCGTTGAATAAGGCATATACGTCTCGGCAAAAAAGAACCCTGAATCCACTTCCGTATCATGCTTACCTGACAGGATTCTGAACAGAACAGATTTTCCTAAAACATAAATAATATTGAAAATAACTCGCAATATCAGAATGAAATATCTGTTGTCGCGGCAAATGATGCATCTTAACCTTTATTTGTATTCACCAGAAGCAGCAGGTCATCTTATGTCGCGTCTCCATCCTTTGGCCGAACGTCATGCCGTCGAGAAACTGGGATGGCTGCGTGCGGCTGTTCTCGGCGCCAATGACGGAACGCTGTCGACCGGCAGCCTCATCGTCGGCGTTGCCAGTTCTCATGCGACACGCGGCAGCATTCTCGTCGCGGGACTGTCCGCGCTTGTCGCGGGCGCCCTGTCCATGGCGGCGGGCGAGTATGTCTCGGTCAGTTCCCAGGCCGATTCCGAACACGCCGACATCGCCCGCGAGAAACAGGAACTGGTCACGGACTGGGAGGGCGAAGTCACCGAACTGGCCGGGATTTATCAGAAAAGAGGGCTGGATGAAGACCTCTCGCGCAAGGTCGCCGTTGCCCTCATGAAGCATGATGCGCTCGGTGCCCATGCAAGGGATGAACTGGGTCTGTCCGAAGCCACGGCGGCACGACCCATACAGGCGGCATTCGCCTCGGCAACCGCCTTTTCATCCGGAGCACTACTGCCTGTGCTGGCGGCGGTTCTGACGCCCGTGGCGTGGGTGTCCTGGGGCGTGTCCCTGACGTCCGTCGTGGTTCTCGCTGTTCTGGGGGTCGTTGGCGCGATTGCCGGCGGCGCAGCGCCTCTGCGCCCAGCAGTGCGTGTGACGTTCTGGGGTATTGTGGCAATGATCGTCACGGGCGGGATCGGCCGCCTGTTCGGCGTGTGAAGCCGCGTTCCAAGCTCTGAACGAGGCAGGTCCTGGGTAGTCTTGACTTCATCTCATATATCCGTGATCGTCGATTTATGGATACAGAATCCGCACTCTCGGCCCTCAACGCGCTGTCCCAGTCCACGCGGCTGGAGATCTTCCGCCTGCTGGTGCGCCACGAACCGGACGGGCTGCCCGCCGGGGACGTCGCGCGGCACCTCGATGTCCCGCAGAACACCATATCGGCCCATCTCGCTACCCTGACGCGGGCTGGCCTGCTGACCTCGCAGCGTCACAGTCGGCTGATCGTCTACCGTGCGTGTCTTCCGCGCCTGCGCGACCTGATGCTCTTCCTCGTCCGGGACTGCTGTGCGGGCAGTCCTGAGCTTTGCGCGCCCCTGGTCGCGAACCTGTCCTCCTGCTGCCCGAGCCCGGAATCCTGCCCATGACCGTCACCATCTATCACAACCCGGCCTGCGGCACGTCGCGCAACGTGCTGGCACTGATCCGCAACAGCGGCGAGGAACCCCGGATCATCGAATATCTGAAAACCCCACCGAGCCGAGCCGAACTGGTTGATCTGATCGTCCGTATGGGGGTTCCGGTGCGCGCGGTCCTGCGGGAAAAGGGCACGCCCTTTCATGAACTCGGCCTCGATAATCCGGCCCTGAGCGATGATACGCTGATCGACGCCATGATCGCACACCCGATCCTGATCAACCGGCCCATCGTTGTCACACCGCTTGGCGTGAAACTCTGCCGTCCCTCCGAGGTGGTTCTGGACATTCTACCCACGCCACAGAAGGGTGCTTTCGCCAAGGAGGACGGCGAGAAGATCGTGGATGAGGCCGGGAAACGGATCGCCTGATGCTGGCCCTTGCCATTTTCATTGCAACGCTAGTTTTCGTCATCTGGCAGCCACGGGGTCTGGGCATCGGCTGGAGTGCGATGGCCGGTGCCGCCGTGGCACTGGCGACCGGTGTCATCCACTGGCACGATATTCCTGTCGTGTGGCACATCGTCTGGGACGCGACCTTTACTTTTATCGCGTTGATCATCATCTCGCTGCTCCTGGATGGGGCCGGGTTCTTCCATTGGGCCGCCCTGCACGTCGTACGCTGGGGCAAAGGGCGAGGCCAGACGCTATTCCCGCTGATCGTGGTGCTGGGAGCGGCCATTGCAGCGGTTTTCGCCAATGACGGCGCGGCGCTGCTGCTGACGCCCATTGTCATCGCTATCCTGACGCAACTGCGCCTGAGCCATGGCGCGGCGCTGGCCTTTATTATCGCCACTGGGTTCGTCGCGGATACCACCAGCCTGCCGCTTGTCATTTCCAACCTGGTGAACATCGTCAGCGCCAATTTCTTTGGCATTGCGTTTGATCGCTATGCCGCGATCATGGTCCCTGTCGATCTGGTGGCGCTGGGCGCGACGCTGGCTGTGCTTTGGCTGTGGTACCGGCGGCAGGTGCCTGCGACCTATCCCGTCGCCGAACTGCCAGCACCCGCTGCGGCAATTCGTGACCACCATGTATTTCGGGCGGCATTTCCGCTGCTGGTCCTCGTTCTGGCGGCCTATTTCCTGACAGCGCCGTTTCATATCCCGGTCTGTGTTGTAGCCTGTCTGGCCGCCGGAACCCTGTTGCTCGTCGCCGGATATGGCCGGGTGATCCCTGTTCGCAAGGTGCTGATGGGCGCACCATGGCAGATCGTGATCTTCTCGCTGGGCATGTATCTGGTGGTGTATGGCCTGCGCAATGCCGGGCTGACCGACTACCTTGCGGCCGCACTGGTCTGGCTTGGCCATCAGGGGCCGTTCATCGCCACGATCGGCACCGGCTTTCTGGCGGCTGTTCTGTCGTCCATCATGAACAACATGCCGAGTGTGCTGGTCGGGGCGCTGGCGATCCAGCAGGCCCGTGACATCACGCCGCTGACACGCGACCTGATGATCTATGCCAACGTCATCGGCTGCGACCTCGGGCCGAAATTCACGCCGATTGGTAGTCTCGCAACACTACTGTGGCTGCATGTGCTGGCATCCAAGAACCATCGGGTCACATGGGGGCAGTATATGAAGGTCGGACTGGTGATCACACCTCCCGTCCTGCTGGCAACACTCGCGGCGTTGGCCCTATGGCTGCCCCGGATCAGTCACCCGTAATACACGACAGGACCGATATATATATATGACCGAACCTGAGCTGCCAGCCTTGCATCCGGAGTATCTCGAACGGGTCGATCTCGCGCGGCTGGAACCGCAACCGCGTGTGGATCATCCGCCGCGCATCCTTCTGCTCTATGGCTCTTTGCGTCCCCGCTCGTTCAGTCGCCTGCTGGTGCTGGAGGCAGAGCGCATTCTGAAAGTCCTCGGCGCCGAGACACGGGTGTTCGACCCGACCGACCTGCCGGTAGCGGATTCCGTGCCCGCGACCCATCCGAAAGTGCAGGAACTGCGGGAACTCTCGATCTGGTCTGAAGGCCAGGTCTGGTGCAGCCCCGAACGGCACGGCAACATCACTGCCGTGTTCAAGAACCAGATCGACTGGTTGCCCCTGACGGAAGGCTCGATCCGCCCGACGCAGGGCCGCACGCTGGCGGTCATGCAGGTTTCGGGCGGATCGCAGAGCTTCAATTCCGTCAATGCCCTACGGGTGCTGGGCCGGTGGATGCGGATGTTCACCGTCCCCAATCAGTCCAGCGTGCCGATGGCCTATACCCAGTTCGGTGACGATGACCGGATGAAGCCATCCCCCCTCTATGACCGGATGGTAGATGTCATGGAGGAGCTGATGAAGTTCACATGGCTGCTGCGCGACCGGGCCGACTACCTCGTTGATCGCTACAGCGAACGCAAGGCGGAATTCCGTCTCCCGGAAAGTCTGTGAGCCGGGCAATGGCGGAACAGTTCGATGTTGTGATCGTGGAAGGCGGTCAGGCGGCCCTCGCCGCGTCGTATTTTCTACGACGGACCGGACTGCGTTACGTCATTCTTGATAACGGGACGCAGGCGGGTGGTGCATGGGTGCATGGCTGGGACTCCCTGCATCTGTTTTCACCCGCGTCCTACAGTTCGCTGCCCGGCTGGCCGATGCCAGACACGCCGGATGGCGGCTATCCGACCAGTGACGAGGTGTTGGACTATCTGCACCGCTACGAGGCGCGCTATGCGCCGCCGATCCGCCGTCCGGTCATGGTCGAGTGTGTGGAGCGCGCGAACGGAAAACTTCTGACTGTCAGAACCAGCGCGGGTGATTTTCTTGGCCGTGCGGTTATCGGGGCGACCGGTACGTGGTCAGCCCCCTTTGTTCCCGATGTCGCGGGGCGTGACCTCTTCGGCGGGACGCAACTCCATTCCAGCCATTACCGGAATGCCGCGCCCTTTGCCGGCCGACGTGTACTGGTGGTAGGTGGGGGCAACTCCGGGGCACAGATTATGGCGGAGCTGTCGCTTGTCGCTCAGGCAACATGGGTCACGCTGCATGATCCCATCTTTCTGCCCGATGACGTGGACGGACGGGTCCTGTTCGAGCGGGCGACCGCTCGCGTTCTCGGCGGCCCGTCGGCCATGCCCACCAGCGGCTTTGGCGATATCGTCATGGTCCCACCTGTGCGCGCCGCCAGGGAGCGAGGCGTGCTCCACGCGGTGCGCCCGTTTGTACGTGTGACGGCGACGGGCGTCGTCTGGCCCGACGGGCGGGAAGAAGCCATCGATAGGATCATCTGGTGTACCGGCTTCCGACCCGCGCTCGGTGTATTTGCATCACTCGACGTGATCGAGCCGGACGGCTTGATCCGTGTTAACGGGCAGCAGGCCGTCAGGGAGCCACGTCTCTGGCTGCTGGGTTATGGCTCCTGGTGTGGGCCCGCATCCGCCACGCTGCTGGGCGCCGGCCGTGTCGCCAGATCCATGGTCCGGCAACTGGCGGCCTGGCTTGCGTCGCCGATATAGAAGGTCTGCTTATCGAAACTTTGAGCAAGTCTGAACACGGCCGAGAAGAGGGCGACTGCCGCCAGTCGGCTATTTGAGCTGTTCGGATCCGATGAAACAGACAGCTAAGGATATCTGGATATACGCTTGGCTTGGGGCAGGAGAGTTCTGAACCGTGTCAACAGGAGACGCATAAACGCATCGCTGAACTGCCCGAGGGGTGGACTTGCTTGTAGATAGTATGAAGTCGCAGTCGGGTCGAGATTGTACTCATCGAGTAGAATCCACTGCTGCCGGTTCTGATCAAGGCCGGCCCGTCGTTTTTCCGTTGCAGGCACCTCGACTGCAATACGGTTAGGAGCCGGCAGGCGTGTTGTTACCGGAAGCAGAAGAAGATAGTTCTGGTTGTCCCGTGCCACAAAAGCGGCAGCAACAGTGGTCGGGCGATCCTTGCGTCCTTCGCTTTCTCCGCGCGCGTTCTGCCAGTGCCACAGATAGGGGTATCGCAAGACCATTCCTGGCCGAAAATCGATGCTCATGGCTAAGGAGTAATGTCCAGCAGGTAGCCGTCGATTGCTTGTCCAATGTCTTGGGCCAGATCGGCAGGCATGTCCGCTGTCGCGCCGACTACACGCCTGTCGGCATCACGGGCTGTCAGTGCCTCATATTGTTCAACGCTGAGCATGATCAGGCGCGGTTTACCGCGCTGGCTGATTGAGACCGGACCTTGCAGGGCACTGGCGATGATGTCGCCTGACTTACGAGACAGGTCACTGGTCGAAAATGTGCGCATGATCCCCTCCTTCAATGAAGCGCAATAATACAGCAAATACAGCAATGATGTAAATGACGGAGATTATCCCGGAATATGGTGCGGCATTGTGCTGCTTTCGCCGCAACACAATGATGGTTTGTCTGAATTTAATTGCCTTCTGGGCCGAAGATACGGCACGATTTGCCCTACATTAGACGTGGGACTCCGATGGGTTGGAGCGCCCGGTTTCTGGCTGATTATCCTCATAATCTGGATTTTTTCGATTGGTTTTCTGTCTGGATTTTTATGTCCGACAAGAGAACTTATCGGACATAATAACGAGGGAGGGGGCCAAAAACGGAAAAATAGTCATTTTTGAAGTTGTGGGCCATTTAAGGTAAATCGTAGTGACTTTTCCCAGCTGCCCTTGCATCTATTTGCAGTAAAATGGTATCTATCGCGATATATACTATCCTGCGAGGTACGCCATGTCAGAGACTGCCAAAATTTTCATGACCGGTCGCAGCCAGGCGGTTCGCCTTCCTGCTGCCTATCGGTTCAATACGGCCGAAGTCAGCATCCGGCGTGATCCACAAACGGGAGATGTCATCCTCTCCGCCCGACCCACAGATTGGAACGAAGCATTCTCGGCTATCCGGCATAGCCGGGGCGCAGAGTTGTTTCCGGCAGGCCGGGAGCAGGATGAACAGAAACGTGATCCTTTTTCCGGGTTTTGAGCTGTGACACTGTGGATGTTCGATACCAATACGGTCAGCGACATAGTGCGGGGAGACGAGATCGTTCTACAGCATGTTGAGCGCCTTGATCCCCGCCAGTGTTGTGTGTCAGCGGTGACCGCTGGGGAAGTTGCTTACGGGCTGGCCCGGCGCCCTGACGCTACGCGCCTGCACCGTTTGACCCAGATCGTTATGGACCGTCTGGAAGTGTTACCTTGGGACTCAGAAACTGCACACCGTTATGGCCGGTTACGCGCCAGTCAGGAACGGCAGGGCCTGTCTCTGGGCGCACTTGATATGATGATCGCAGCTCACGCCCTGACCTGTAGCCTGACACTGATTACCAGTGATCAGGCTTTTACAGCCGTCAGGGGATTAGATGTGCGGAATTTCCGTGGCTCGTAACGAGCGGCAGCGTTCTACGGTCATGGCAGACGAGCAATGGGGCGGTTTTGCCACAAGACGCGAGAGTGCACATCCGTCTTCAGGTGTTCGGAAAGAAGCCGTCCCGGCTCTGGGTGATATAGCCGCCGTACTGACGCGGACAGTTCTGCGATGTGGTCAGCTCGACCAGCAGATATACAGGCATCCCTTGCGTGACGTGATCCTGTTCCGATCGCGTCTGGAGGCTGCCCGTAATTGTGCGGCCGTCGATGGTTATCTGGTCGATCCGTGGCATCTGGCTGCCGTTCTTGAAGGGTTGCGTCCCCGGATCCGTGGGCAGAATGTGTTTGAACGGGGTACCGAAATTGATGCCGCCCGTGCGGCATTCACGCAATATCAGTGGCTTGCAAGACCCACAGGACTGCAAAAAGAGGCAATCGCGCAAGCGCGGGCAGTGGCCCAGTCTTTGACGCAAAGCCTAGGACCGTTTGTGGGGAGTGCCATGGCGTTCCGGCAATGGGTAGAGGCTGGAGAGAGCCGCGCTCCGTTTCGGGGCGCCCTGATGGAGGTCTGGCGTGAAGATGGCGTGTTACGCACACCCCTTCCGCTCACGGGAGCCGCGGCCTTTCGGTCAGGAATATCCTGGGATGTCCGGACCTGGGTTCCGTGCTGGTTGCAGGCCTTAGAAGACGAAGCTGACGCCATTCGTATCATGACCCGAACGCTTGAGGCCTCGTGGCGCGCTGCCCGTCTTCAGGCGGGTGGTCAGAGACGCACCTCCCGCGCACGCGCCGCGATCGATGTTATTGCGGCCCACCCTGTGATTTCGGCGACAACACTCGCGATGCGGCTTTCGATGTCGATCAAGGCGGCCTGTCAGTTACTTGAGCGCTTTTTGGAGAAGGGGTTGGTTGTGGAAGTCACCCACCGGTCCGCGAGGCGGTTGTTTGCGCTGCGGGATATGGCGCCTTTACGGGAAACGGTGCAGTCACGAGCAAATGTGGTGGCAGGACGAAAGCGGGGCAGGCCGCGTGCGAGTGCTATTGAAGACAATATGAATGTCGCAGATATAGAGGCGGGGCAGGATTTCAGTCTCCTTGAACGGTGGACCCCCGATTACTCCGAGCTTGAGGCCGCAATGGCTGCGATTGACCGCCTGATGGAGAAAGCCTGTGCATGAATGGAATTATTTAATAATCTCGTCGGTATTGGCGCACAAATGGCTAAGGATTTCCCGTTTGAACGCAGTTTGCTAGCGTGATGTGTAGAGCAACCATTGTAAACGGGATTAAAAATCTCATAGCACCCGGTGCTAACTGACAAAACGCCCTTATTATATGCCACAACGTCCTGATGTTTCTGTGATTATAAAGAATAAATATCTCCTAAAAATTTAACGTGTCGGAGGCTATTAATGCAGTGGACAGATTGGCCGGGCAAGAGTGCCGTCGTCCTGAATGGCCCTGAACATCCGGCAGCATTTCACATGCTGGATGTTGCAGCTGTGGCGGAAAAATTGATTGCGCCGTTTGCATTTGCAGCGCCACTCCGTGATGCGCTGATCGTGCTGGCTGGACTTCACGACCTTGGCAAGATCAGTGAAAGTTTCCGCGCCATGCTGCGGGACGACATTCCTCAAATAGGCTTTCGGCATTGGGAACTCAGCGAAGCACTTTTTTACGTTGCAGATGCAAGGATAGCGGCCCGTATGGGTGGCAGGCCACGGATCCGGCAGATACTCTATGCCGCCGCAGCCGGACATCACGGTCGCCCCCCCGATCATAACTTCGGCGGCGTCCCACCTGAAGCACGACTACCACGAGGACTCCGCTCGGCCATGGAAATGGTTGGAGATGGCCGCGAACCAGCAATGAGACTAATTGACGCTTTCTGCGATCTCTGGCCGAAAGCATCACTCGACGGACTGACATTGGCTGACGCCACTACACTTTCCTGGTGGTTTGCGGGTTTCTGTACGGCAGCTGACTGGGTGGGATCTAATCCCTGCTGGTTTGAGCCGAAGACACCGGCATGGACTCTGGATTTTTATCTGGAGCAGGCCCGATCAGTTGCCGCCAGTGCTGTCGCCGAGGCCGGTATTGCCGGCACTGTGGTGCAGAACGGCAGTCTGTTCGATTTCACATTGCGTCCCATGCAGGCAGCCTGTGCAGATATAGTCCTACCGGATGGACCGACACTTGTGATTGTTGAGGATGAAACAGGAGCCGGCAAAACAGAGGCAGCGCTTCTGCTTGCACATCGCATGTGTCTGGCGGGGAAAGGACGCGGGCTGTTTTTCGCCCTTCCGACAATGGCAACGGCGGATGCCATGTTCAGCCGGGCGTCAGGAATAGTTGGTCGCATGTTCGACAATCCCTGCGTAACGCTGGCTCATGGGAGGGCCGGGCTGTCGGTGCCGTTTCGTGATCTTGTGCAAGGAAGCAGAACAGGTGGCCCCAGAGAGATCACCTCATCGGATTGGCTTGCCCAAAGTAATCGACGAGCGCTACTGGCTGACGTCGGTATAGGAACCATAGATCAGGCTCTGCTTTCGGTTTTGCCGGTCAGGTTCCAGACTTTGCGGACTTATGGCTTATCATCGAAGATACTTGTGGTTGATGAAGTCCATGAAATGGGTGAGCCCTATATTGCTGAGGAGCTTGCCGCCTTACTAAAAATGCACAGGGCTGCGGGTGGTTCTGCAATCCTGCTGACGGCGACGCTACCTATGGCCCTTCGGCGCAAGCTTCTGGCGACCTACAACGGTGAGTCTGACAATACGGCGTATCCTGCCCTGACCATTGCTGGCGGGGCAAGCATTACGCAGTTCCCGCTAGAAATCCGTCCCGTAAAAGGACCGGTAACGGTTGAAAGGCTTGATACGGCGGATAAGGCAGTCTCTCTACTCACAGAAATGGTGGCTCAGGGGGCGGCCTGTGTCTGGATCCGGAATGCAGTAGACGACGCAATCGAGGCTTTCGAAGCACTTCGAGCCGCCGGCGTGGAGGCTCGCCTTCTACATGCACGTTTCGCATTGTGCGACCGCAAGCGGATAGAAGCGGAAGTTCTTCAGCGGGTCGGGAAAGACGGAAAGGACCGAAAAGGATTTGTCCTTGTTGGAACACAGGTGCTGGAATCTTCGCTCGATCTGGATTTTGATGTGATGCTGTCCGATATCGCTCCCATCGCAGCACTCATCCAGCGGGCAGGCCGTTTATGGCGTCATATGGATATCCGACCGGCTGAATCACGTCCGGTCCAGAAACCGACTTTGCATATTCTGTCGCCAGATCCGACACGAGTTGGCGATGATCGGTGGTTGCATGGCACACTTGGAAAAGGCGCATGGGTGTATGCGGTGGCTGATGTCTGGCGCAGCGCACATGTATTGTTCAAACAGGGACAGATTGGTACTCCTGACGGTCAACGTGCGCTGATCGAAGCCGTCTATGGAGACGACGCTGAACCCATACCGGAAGTCCTGTTGAAAGCGGAACAGGAGAAATACGGGAAAGATAGCGCCAACAGAGGATTAGCCTGGCATAATATCGTGAATTTCCCGGACGGCTATCGCAAGGCTGGGAGAGGCGATGATGATGTGAATTATCCCACCCGACTAGGTGAGGAGCCGCGTGTGCTCTGTCTGGCCCGTCGGACGGCACAAGGTCTTGTCGCTTGGGCAGAAGGGGATGGTACGGATGCCTGGATGCTCTCGGAAGTGTCCGCTCATCGCAAAAAAATTGATGCTCTCCCTCTTCCTGATCAGTCCTTACCGGAAATCATGACAATTACAAAAGACTGGCCGGAATGGAAATGTACACAGATTAGGGTGTGCCCCGTCGAGGAGGATGGCCGTATCTGCGAAGGCTTGCGTTACGATGCGGAGTGCGGTGTTATGTTTGCCTCTCTATCATAACGGAGATGGCCCGTGCTCGGGTTAATGCTGCTCGCAACGCAGATTGGTTAGCGGGCTAAGCGGGGATGTGAAGGCGATGTTTTGAAATATAATAATTGTTCAGGCCAATCCTGTTAGGAAAGCTTTAGCCTTAAAACTGCGCTTTTGCTTCAGGCGCATTTCTCTGCCTCGCCAGAAAGCGGAGGTAATACGTGTCTCTCAATCTCATTGATGACCCATGGATCCCGGTTCTTTGTGTGGATGGGTCACGCCGGATCATAGCGCCATGGCAGATGGCAGAACCGGATGTCGTGCAGCCTGACTGGCCGCGCCTCGATCTGAACGTCGCCTGTCTCGAACTTCTGATAGGACTGGTCTTTCTTTCCGACCCGCCGGCTGATAGCGAGGATTGGGACTTACGTCGTAACGCCGATCCACAACGGCTGCGGCTGAAATTGACAGCCTACGCACCGGCATTCAATCTTCTCGGCGACGGGCCGCGCTTTCTTCAGGATTTGGAGCCTCTCGTAGGCGAGGGTAATCCTGTCGATATGTTGTTCATCGACAGTGCAGGAGCGAATACCGCACGCAATAACGCCGATGTCATGGTCCATCGCAGCCGATATGATCGCCTCGATTTCTCGTTGGCGGCCATGGCGCTTTACACATTTCAAGCAAATGCTCCTTCCGGAGGCGCAGGAAACCGCACATCAATGCGAGGCGGTGGGCCGCTGGTCACGCTTGTCGATCCTGAGAATACACTGTGGGATCTGGTCTGGGCAAATGTGCCGTACGGACAGGCAGAAGACATAAAAACTCTCCCCTGGATGAGGCCAACTCGCGTTTCGGACCAGGGGCAGCTAACAGGTCCACCGGAAGGACAGCGTTTCGGAGTGGAGGCATTCTTCGGTATGCCACGTCGTCTGCGTTTTCTGTATGACGATGACGCAGTGACAGGCGTGATTCAGAAACCGTCAGGTACAAATTACGCTCTCTGGATACATCCGCTCAGCCCCTATTATCGTCTGAAACCCGGCACGGAATGGCTGCCCAAACATCCACGAGCAGGACATTTCAGTTATCGCAACTGGCTTGGTGTGGTGCTGGAAAAAAGCGGAGGCGAACTATCTGAACTCGCGTTGTGCCTGCGCGATTGGGCTGAACGTCACGGGAAGGGTTCCGTTATTGTCGCCGGTTGGGCGATGGATAACATGAAGCCCCGTGATTTTATTTTCTCGCGCCAGCGCCTTCTTCCAGCTCTCCCTGAGGAGGCTGGAGACAAGCTTGTCGATTTGATTCGGGCGGCCGAAGCAGTCGCTGTGGCATTACGTACTGCCCTTACGCCTGTTCTGGCCGCTGGCGAAGCGCGGGAGGCGGAACGCGAAGAGTTTTTTTTGCAGACCGAAACAAAATTCTTGAGACACGCGCAAGCGATTGAGCAAGGAGAAGACCCCGCGTCCGCATGGCTGGATGATCTTCGAAAACAGGCACTCAGTCAGTTCGACATAAGGGCAATCCCTGGGCTGAACCAACGTGAGGTGGAAGCAATCGGTCGCATCACCGAGGCTCGACGGTATCTGGTAATGGCACTTGCGGGTTATGGAAAACAGGGGAGTGAAATTTTCAATTCGCTCGGTCTTCCTCTTCCAGAAACCAAAAAAAGGAAAGCGGCATGAGCGGGAAGGAAAAAGGCCTGGGCACAGCCGCCTTCGGTTGGTGGGCGGAATATCTCGAACCACGGGATACAAACCCCGCCGCCCGTGCGCTCGCCGCGCGTCTGCGTCGGGCTGGACCAGTCGAAGCTTTGTGCGAACCGGCGGTGCACAAGCTGGCGCAAACGCTCCATGTGACGGGTGACGAGGCGGAAACAGCAGCGCTGGTGCGTCTCGTCTGCCTACTTGCTGAAGTAAGAGAGCGCGACGTAGTGCCGCTAGCACGTCGTCTGGGTGGAAACGAGCCTGTGCTCTCTCATGCCCGATTTGAAAAACTCATGCGTGCCGAAGGCGCAAACCTGACCGACCTGATTCGTCGTGCCATCATTATGGCTGACCGACGCTGCAATGTCGGCGCTCTGGCCCGCGACCTCTGGCACTGGAACGACAGAACACGCACGGACTGGTGCTTCGGTTATTTTCATGCCGATGCGCCTCAGCATGATTCTAAGGAAACAATCCGATGACGACTTTTCTGCAATTTCACCTTCTGACAACTTACGGCCCCTCCAACCCCAATCGAGACGATCAGGGTCGCCCGAAGCAGGCGACAGTAGGGGGAGCGCCTCGGCTGCGTATGTCATCTCAGTCCGTGAAGCGTGCTCTGCGTGAAAGTGCTTTTTTCGCGCTCGACCTGGCTGATCATGAAGGAAAACGGACGAAACGCCTGTATCAGAACCTCGTTGAGCATCTGCTGGCCAATGGGGTGAGCGAGGACAAGGCTCATGCTGCGGCGGATCAGGTCGCTGTGATTTTCGGCAAACTGGAAACACCAAACAAGGAAACGAAAAACCGGATCAGCACGACGCTCGCCTTTATTTCTCCCGATGAATGGAAGCTTGCCGAAGAATTGGCAGAGAGGATCGCTGCTGGAGAAAAGGTGCCAACAGACAAGGAACTGAAGAAGCTTGTTCTACGTCGGGCAGATGGCGCCATCGATATCGCCATGTTTGGACGGATGCTTGCTGACTCCCCCGATTACAACCGTGAAGCGGCGGTGCAGGTAGCCCACGCCATCACCACACATCAGGCGCAGTCGGAAGAGGATTGGTTCTCCGCCGTCGATGACCTGAAGAAACACGAAGAAACGGGTGCTGGACATCTGGGCGAGACCTCCTTCGGTTCTGGTGTCTACTACCAATATGTCTGCGTGAATTGTGACCTGCTTATTAGCAACCTTGCCGGTGATCGGGAACTTGCAGCCAAGGGGATCGAGGCATTGGCCGCCGCGCTGGCTCGCACTACTCCCAAAGGGAAGCAGAACAGTTTCGCTCATCACCCACTTGCGCACTACATTCTGGCTGAAGCCGGAACACAGGCGCCGCGCGATTTGTCCGGCGCGTTTTTCTCACCCGTCAGGGCACAGCCTCTGCTCGAAAAATCAGTCGAGGTGTTGGAAAAGACCCGCAGGGAGATTGACGAGGCTTACGGCAAGGTCTGGAAAGTGGACCAAAAGCTGCATGTGGGTAAGGGGGGAACCCTTGATGAGATCACAGCCTTTGCAGGCGCGACCGTACGGGGGGCGTGATGCAGCGTTTTCTGGTGTTTGGCCTGACTGCCTCACTGGGCGCGATGGGCGAACTCGCGGGGCATGAACGGCGCGGTTCTCTCATCTGGCCCGCACGGTCGGCGATCATCGGACTGATGGGAGCGGCGCTTGGCATTGAGCGCGATGGTAATTTCTCCGCTCTCGACGCGCTGACAATCGACGTGGCTATCTTTGATGAAGGAGTGCCGCTGCGTGATTACCATACCATCGAAACGGTCCCCTCTGCCGCCATAAAAAATCCGAACTCCAGGCCGGAAGCTCTGCGGGATACGCGTGGAAAGACAAATACGGCTATTACACTGCGTGATTACCGAACAAGCGTATTTTACGGCATTGCTGTGCAGGGTGAGACATTGGACAAGATCGCAGCAGCCCTGCTGGAGCCGCATTTTACGCCCTATTTTGGACGGAAATCATGTCCACTCGCAGCACCAACCGGAGCACGGGTCGTCGAGGCGATTTCTTCAGAAGCGGCGCTGGGGCATCTCAAAGTTCCAGGCTGGCGCAAGTCGCCTGTTCAGGCTCACACGCTTGTTTGCAATGACCCAAATGGCGAAGTCATCAGCGATGTACCGCTTGACCGCAATCGCTGGCATTTCTCCACCCGGCGCATTGCTCTGCGTTCGGTGAACATCGTGGCTGGAGGCTGATATGACATTCTATTTCAGTCACATCCGACTAGCCCGCAATCCTTCGGCTCGGGCGCTGGCCGCGCTGCTGCGACCGACAGAAATTGGAGCCCGGGTGTCCGCGCAGCACCATCTACTCTGGTCAGTGTTCGCTGATAGTTCGGAACGAGAGCGTGATTTCCTGTGGCGTGAAGAATGTGACGGCAGTTTCCTAACTCTTTCGTTGCGTCCACCGCTTCAGACCGATCTCTTTGAACTACATCAAGTTAAGCCGTACGAACCAGACCTTATACCCGGTCAACGTCTAGACTTTCTTCTCCGCGCCAACGCCACACGGATGCGTCGTGGCGGCAAGAGGGAGGATGTCGTCAAGGCCTCAATCGACGCTCTGGAACAGTATGAACGTGCCGGGAAACGTATGGAAATTGCCTCATCAGAGGGCAGGGCATGGTTGGAGCGGCAGGGCGCAAAAAGTGGTTTTAGTGTGATGATGGCTGTCGCGGACGATTACATGACCCGCGCTCTGCCTCGGCCAGGTGCAGTGCGTGGTAACGCAATGAAAATCGGCGTTCTCGATCTTTCAGGATGTATCGAAATTACTGATCCTACGCTTTTCCTGAAACAGATGACGCAAGGATTTGGACGAGCCAAATCGTTTGGATGTGGCTTGATGCTGATCCGGCGGCCAAGATGAGCAAAGGGGGTGGGATTCCGGGACTAGCGCCGCCAAAACTTATCCCGCTTAAAGACCGGGCCTCGCTGATTTTTGTCGAACGAGCACGTTTGGACGTGCTGGACGGTGCGTTCGTAGCAGTCAACGCTGATGGGACGCGCACCCAGATTCCCATCGGAGGCATTGCCGGAATCATGCTGGAACCAGGAGCGCGAATTTCCCATGCAGCAGTCTCCTTTGCCGCCCGAACTGGCACCCTTATCATCTGGGTGGGCGAAGCCGGGGTGCGGCTTTATTCGGCTGGGCAGCCGGGAGGTGCGCGTTCGGATAAGCTACTCTGGCAGGCGCGCATCGCGCTTGATGATACAGCCCGCCTGCGCGTCGTAAGGAAGATGTTTACAATGCGCTTTGGCGAGGAGCCGCCATCCCGCCGGTCTATCGAACAACTACGTGGGATCGAAGGCATACGCGTACGAGAAAGCTACGCCCTTTTAGCGAAGCAGTATGGTGTTCCGTGGAAACGTCGGGTCTATGACCCGAAAGACTGGGACGCTGGCGACATTCCCAATCGGTGTCTCTCTGCGGCCACGGCGTGCTTGCACGGGCTGTCGGAAGCCGCCGTTCTGGCGGCCGGATACGCTCCGGCAATCGGATTTCTCCACACGGGTAAGCCCCTGTCGTTCGTGTATGATATCGCTGACTTGTTTAAGCTGGAAACCGTCGTACCAGAAGCATTCCGTATAGCCGGACAAGCCGCGAAAGGAAAAATGGACATGGGGCCTGATCGGGCTGTTAGGCTAGCCTGCCGCGATATGTTCCGCCGGACCGGACTGCTCGGACGGATCATTCCCACCATTGAAGAAGTACTATCAGCCGGTGATATTACTCGCCCCGAGCCACCGCTAGACGCTGTCCTTCCCGCTTTTGATGAAGAACAGTCCGGCGATTCAGGACATCGTGGATGATGGTCATCGTCGTCACGAATGCGCCTCCACGTCTGCGCGGTAGGCTGGCCGCATGGCTGGTGGAAGTGCGGGCAGGAGTCTATGTTGGCGATTATTCAGTCCGTACGCGGGAAATGATCTGGCGGCAAGTGACGGAATGCATGGAAGCAGGCGATGCGGTCATGGTGTGGAAAGCGCCCACGGATCAGGGCTACGACTTTGTCACCTGCGGTCAGAATCGTCGTATGCCCGTTGATTTTGACGGTTTAAAGCTGGTAAGTTTTGGTTCAGAAAAACCCGCGTTCGATTGGTAGGATCTTTGACAACAAAAAAATATTGTTGAGTCAATGACTTCCATGAAGAGTGTTCCCCGCCTGTGCGGGGATGAACCGCTATCCACGGTATGCGTGTTGCTGCTCTGGAAGTGTTCCCCGCCTGTGCGGGGATGAACCGTAACTTACAATGAAAAAAGTGTATCAAGAGGAGTGTTCCCCGCCTGTGCGGGGATGAACCGATCAGATACCCACGATCTGCGAAGGTGCTTGGGTGTTCCCCGCCTGTGCGGGGATGAACCGGCCTGCTATGACAAAGCCGCCTAGAACATTGAGTGTTCCCCGCCTGTGCGGGGATGAACCGTGGACACGTTGGCCCGACGGGCTTTGGCGTGCGTGTTCCCCGCCTGTGCGGGGATGAACCGTATGCCAAGATATAAAGGGCGTGGCGTAATGAGTGTTCCCCGCCTGTGCGGGGATGAACCGATCATTGAACCCAGATACAGCATCAATATCACGTGTTCCCCGCCTGTGCGGGGATGAACCGGCATCGCGCAGAGGCAGGAACGACACAGGCCGGTGTTCCCCGCCTGTGCGGGGATGAACCGACGAGATGCACAAACCATCTTGGGAATATAAAGTGTTCCCCGCCTGTGCGGGGATGAACCGCTGAAATTCGTTGCGACCGATGGGCACCGTCTGTGTTCCCCGCCTGTGCGGGGATGAACCGCGGATGGACACGGGTTATGAAGGCGCTCTGACGTGTTCCCCGCCTGTGCGGGGATGAACCGGATTGATATTTAATGTCTGAATATAAACACCCGTGTTCCCCGCCTGTGCGGGGATGAACCGCCACCGCGCTTGCAACGGGAAAGTGTTTAGATGTGTTCCCCGCCTGTGCGGGGATGAACCGAATATGATGCCTGCCAGCGATGGGCTGCAACAGTGTTCCCCGCCTGTGCGGGGATGAACCACTTCGTATCACGCGTTAGGGCAGTTTCCAATGTGTTCAGTTTTTTACGTTGATCCCGACCTCGGCGTGTCGTCAGTTAAGGGGTCACGACACGAAAGTGTACTTTACGTACGCTTAGAGTGAACCCAACAAGAACGTTGAGGCTGTTCTGCTGAGAGTTCGATAGACAGTTGGCCGAGAAATAGAAAACAGTTCTGAAAGATCGCTGATGGAGTAATCGCCGGTATCATACATCCGGCGAAGCTCTTTTTGCTGACGTTCAGAAAGCTTGGGTTTCTTTCCGCGTAGTTTACCTTTGTCGCGTGCAACGGCCATCCCTTCACGAGTACGCATCCGGATCAGATCGGCTTCAAACTCCGCGAAAGTCGCAAGGATGTTGAAGAACAACTTGCCCATTGGATCAGACGGATCGTGAATACTGTTCCCAAGTTGAAGCTTCACGCCACGGGATGCCAGGCTGTCGCCAATAAGCCGTGCATCAGGGACAGAGCGGGCCAGTCGATCAAGCTTTGGTACGACCAAAGTATCGCCACTACGAACAGCCGCCAGTGCCTGGTCAAGGCCGGCCCTTTCCCGGTTCGTGCCGGTGAAGCCCTTGTCGGTGTAAATACGATCGGCAGAAACACCGAGTTTGAGCAGTTCCTGATGCTGGGCCGCGAGATCCTGTTTGTCCGTCGAGCAGCGGGCATAGCCGATCATTATGTGTGTCATACGGGAAAGTGTAACGTATAAGGCCCCATGACTGCAAAACATATGGTACCACCTTTATGAGACACAGCACACGGCTGTATTCCATGACGTGTTGCACTTGTCCTGGACAGTCCGTTTAACGATCCCCTTCCGGACACATGAAGGAGACATCCGATCATGGCGCGGCGCCGTCTTCTGACCCGTGAAGCTCTCGCCCGACATTACGAGCCTTCTGTCGATGATCGCGAGATCACGAGACATTTTACACTCAGCCAGGATGACTTCGATCTGATCGCAACCCGCCGCGGAGAAACCTCCCGATTGGGTTTTGCGATGGTCATGCTCTACATGCGCTGGCCGGGACGGGTGCTGGAATCTGGTGAAACACCACCGGCTCCCATTCTGTCATTTGTTGCGCGGCAGCTCGACCTGTCCCCTGGGCTCTGGTCCCATTACGGACGTCGTGACGAAACCCGTCGATCCCATCTGGCCCACCTGATGAAGCGTTATGGCTACCGAACCTTCGATCGGTCGGCATTTCATGACATGACCGGTTTCGCGATGCCAATTGCACATCATGTGACCCAGCCATCCCGCATGGCTGCGATCCTGATTGACGAGATGCGTCGCCGAAGCATTCTCCTGCCGTCGGTCACTGTCATTGAAGCCTTGGTGCGCCGTGCTCGCCAGCAGGCCGATCACCTTGTCCATGACGTCCTTGCAGGGGATCTGCCGCTGGAAACCCGTTGTCGTTTGGACAAAATGCTGGAGCGTCGTGGCGATCGCAGTGCCTCCTCGCTCTCGTGGCTGCGTAACCCGCCCCTGTCACCAGCCGCGCGCAATATCCTGCGATTGCTGGAACGTCTGGAGTATGTACGATCCCTGAACCTCGACAGCGCTCGCGCCACGACCATACCGCGTGTGGCCTTTGACCGTTTGAGCGAAGAAGCTGCCCGGATTACGCCCCAGCATCTGGCCGAGCTTCGGTCATCCCGTCGTTACGCCATTCTGGTGGCAGCCGGGGGCCGACTTGAGGAGGTTCTAACCGACGCGACCCTCACAATGATGGACAAACTCCTCGGAAGCATGATGCGCCGTGCCGAGCACCGGATCCGTGACAAAGCGATTGTCACCATGCGATCGTTGCAGGCCCAGCTTCGTCTGCTGACAACCTCCTGCCGTCATCTGATTGAGGCGCGTGATCAGGGTGTTGATTCACTGTCTGCCATTACGGGAATTGACTGGCCCCGCCTCCAGGACGCCATCGGCAGGGCTGAAACCCTGACAGCTCCAGAGACCATTGAT
>NZ_WOTD01000039.1 GCF_011516885.1 Acetobacter lambici
GCGCCGCATCTGTCTGTCTCCCCAAAAAAACGGGAAAACAGTCAGCACACGCAGACACAAAGTACAACCCTCACGTGCCACTCTCAGGGCTTAACTGACGACACGCCGTAGGTGATCTGTCTGCCCTGAGCGATCAGTCCATTGTGCCCATGCTGCGTGAGCGGGTGTGGGGGCAACTGGCCTTTGGGCAGCCAGAAGCAGTGCAGGCCAGAGCCTGAAGCTCTGATGGGCCAGCACGCAGGAAATCTTGCTTAGCGCGGCAAGACCGGAGGGGTCGAGGCGGTAACGCCCCGGCCCTTCTGCTTATCTGGGGCCAATCCTGCGTCGTCTGCGAACGCGCGATCCGCCGCAATGGCGCGGGCTATAGAATAAACGGGTTGGCTGTTGGGCTGCTCAGGCGGACCATGCCGCCGGACCCGGTAGACAGGACCGGGCCCGGCGCACTGGTCTGGCAGGTATGGAACATTCCGCCCCCCCTTGTGTTCATTTTGGAACATCCACACCTGCCAAATGGCGGAAACCTTACTTTTTCCGCCATTCCAGATCTTCAACCGACGGCTGAATCTTGTTCAGGACGTAATCTTTTTCATCAATTTCGTCCTCCACGTCGCCGTTGAGCACAACAATCCGGTTGTCCTTGCCGTCATGGCCTGCCACGCGCCACAAGCCTGTCCATTTAGACATGAGAAGCCTCTTTTAAAGCTGTGTTTGAAAAACTTATGATAATACCAGAATAAAAACAGTATCATCTGTATTCATTAAGCAAGTTCACGCAGGCTTTGGTCAACGCTGAAGTCATCATGGCAGTCGTGTGCGCAAGGCGGTGGGGTTGGAACGATTCCTGCGTGATACCCCCTTTCACTTTTGCGTTGTTCCAAGGTGGAAACCGCCCCTGTGGCTCTGGCCACCAAAGGGGAGAAACCGTGGCAGAGGGAGATGAATATGGCGGCTGCTGTTTTTTACGAAAGGATTGATTTTGGGGTGCTGCCCCCACAGGTGGACGCGCTGCTGCAAAAGGGCGTTCTGGTCCACAGGCAGGACCGGGTGGCAGCGGCAGAGCTATTCTGGCAGGCGCATGCGCTCGACCACACGGCCCTGCCCCCCTATCTGTGCCTCTACAAGGTTCTGGCCTACCAAAACCGGGTGGAGGAGGCCCGCACCATAGCCGAGGCTGGGCTCGTGGAGGCCGCACGGCAGGCGGGGTGGAGTGCGGACTGGCGGCTCTGGTCCCATTCAGCCTCAGGCCATGCCGGGCCGGAACGTTTCGCACTCTATACGCTCAAGGCGCTGGCTTTTATTGCCCTGCGCAACAACCGTGCGGAGGATGCGCAGGCCATGCTGGCGGTTCTGGGCAGGCTGGACCCGCAGGGCACGGTGGGCTGGCCGGTTATTGCCACCATGCTGGAAAGTTGTGTGAATCACCCGCCACAATAAAGAGGGTCTGCCCGCCAGAGCCGTTGCGCATGTTTGCGCGGTGGTGGCCTATTTGGCAGGCCATGCTCGGGCGTATGGTCGGGCCCGTATTGCCGTGGCCTGACCAATGACGGAAAAAGAGACGGGCAGGACTGGCGTATTCGTGATTATTCCTGCGTGGCGGAGCCAATGGCGGGCATGCCACAAGGTGAGTAACCGGCAAGCAGGAGTACCCCCATGGCCGCCAGTGCTCTCCCCCCCATAGACCGCACAACAGCACGGCATGTTGTGGCCGCCTCCTTTTTGGGGTGGATGCTCGATGCCTGTGATTTTTTTATTGTTCTGTTCACGCTCGATAACGTTGCGCACAGTTTTTCCACCTCGCTGGAGGTGGTGCTGCTGGCCCCGACACTCACCCTTGTCACCCGCCCCGTGGGTGCGTTCCTGTGTGGGCGGGCGGCGGATGCGTATGGGCGCAAACCCGTGCTGATCGGCACAATTACCATTTACTCGCTGATCGAGGTGCTCTCGGCCTTTGCGCCAACGCTTACGGTTTTTCTGGTTCTGCGCGCGCTGTTTGGTGTGGCCCTTGGTGGGGAATGGGGGGTTGGCACCTCACTGATCATGGAGAGTGTGCCCCCATCGTGGCGGGGAACGGCATCGGGTATTTTGCAGGCGGGCTACCCTGCGGGGTATCTGCTGGCGTCGCTCATGTTCCTTCTGCTGCCCGTGCTGGGCTGGCGTGGGCTGTTTGTGCTGGGGGGCGGGGCCATTGTTTCGGCCATTTACATCTGGCTGCGTGTGCCCGAAAGCCCGGACTGGCTGGCCCGTCAGGCGCAGGGGGCAGGGGCTGTGCGCCAGCCCGGCATGCTGGAGGTGGCGCGGCAGAACATGGCGCTATGCGTGTTTGCCGTAGCCCTTATGGCGGCCTTCAATTTTATGAGCCACGGCTCGCAGGACCTGTACCCCAAGGTGTTTTTAGCGCTGGAGCGGCATGTGCCGCCTACCTCCATTACCATGCTGGCCGTGCTGTATAATCTGGCGGCCATTGCGGGCGGGGTGGTGTTTGGCGTGCTCTCCCAACGGATCGGGCGGCAGTATGCCATTGCCGTGGCGGCGGCGCTGACCATTCCGCTGTTGCCGTTGTGGACATTGCCGCACTCCATCTTCTGGCTTGGGGTGGGGGCTGTGTGCATCCAGTTCTGTATTCAGGGAGGAGCGTGGGGGGTGGTGCCCGCGTATCTGAGCGAGTTGTCCCCTGCCTCCGTTAGGGCCACGTTCCCGGGGTTGGCCTACCAGTGTGGCAATCTGATCGCGGCCAGCAACGCGTTGCTGCAAACCCGGCTTGCGGCATGGATTGGGGCAGGGCTTGCCCCCGCCCTTATGCTCAGTGTGGGGCTGGCCGCACTGGTTGTGCTGGTGCTAACCTTGCTCAACGCCCGCCTGCACCCGCAAAGCACACTGGGTGAACACGCTCCATGATTTAAGGAAATCCCACACCCATGCGCTGCTCCAAGGTTGTGCCGTGCCTGCTGGCCATACTGGGCATGCTCGGCGTTACGCCCGTTCTTGCACATGCGGCACCCGTGGTCGGGGCCGCATCCTATGCCGGGGCTGTGCAAACCGTGCCTCCTCTGGCCAGGGTCCGGGTTTTTGACCGGGCCAATGCCCTACAACCCCAGCCGGTTGCCCTTACGGTTGAGGGCCTGTCCGTAAAGGTGGAAGTGGCGCAAAACCAGCCCTGCCCGGTGTATGGTATTCTTATGGGGGATGAAGAGCCCTCCACCGCGCCACCAGAGCAGCATTGTACGGTTGCAACGCTGGTTGCACAGGCCCCCGGCAGGCCGGTGTTCAGGCAGGTCATTGCCTCGCTGATTGTGGGGGATGTGGGGGGTATGCTGGGTAGCCTGCAAGTGGCCCTTTATCATCTGGACAAAAGCGCTGGCCCTCCGCAACTGCTGGTGTCGGGCTACACCATGGGCGCGCATTGCTGCACGGTTTCCGCCATTGTGGGGAGCAATGGTGCGGGCCAGTGGGTGGTTGCCCCCCTTGCAACACAGGATGGTGATGGCACACCCGGTGTTGTGGATATTAACCATGATGGCGGGCGGCAGTTTGTTCTGTGGGACCTGCGGTTCAACTACGTGTTTGCTCCTTATGTGTGGTCAGTCCTGCCTGTTGTTATTGATGAATACACACAGGGGAGCGTGCGCACCGTAACCACCCAGCCTGCTTACGCGGCCTTTTTGCGGGCCTATTTCCGCCGTGGTTTTCCGTCTTTCAGGGCACCCCCACCACCGGACCGCAAGGTTGTGAACGGTTTTCTGGCAGCCTACGTGGCCAATAGCGCCAATCTGGGCCAACTCAGGGCCGGGTGGACCTACATGCTGCATTGGTACGACCGGCACGCCGATGATCAGGATACATGGTGTGCGCTGGACCCCACCGTGCAGGTACGTGGGGTAACCGGCTGCCCCGCCGCATATGTGCGCAAGATTGCCTATCCGCAAAAGCTGGCCCTGTTTTTGCTCAAAACCGGGTATATCACGCCCGCGCAGTGCGCGGCCTTTGGGTATGACCCGGCCAAAATTCAGGCCAGACAGACCGCTATCCGCACGGCAAACACGGCGCACTGGCGGGCAGCCCACCCCGATCAGGCCATGGCCACGGATGCCACGCGGCCAAAGCAGGGCGGCATGACGCAATGACACTGGCCGAACGCATGGCGTTCATACGCACAGGGGCCATGTATAACGACCTTGCACCAGAACTGGTGCGCGCCCGTGCGGATGCCGTGGTGCTGAGCAACCGCTACAATGCAAGTTCTGGCCGCCCACAAGCCGAGCGGGAGGGTGTTTTGCGCACCCTGCTGGGCGGCATTGGCCAGCAGGTGCATTTTGAACCAGCCTTACGGTGCGAGTTCGGGTGCAACATTACCATTGGCAATAATTTTTACGCTAATTTTGACTGTATCCTGCTCGACGCGGCTCCCATTACAATAGGGGATAACGTCTTGTTTGGCCCGCGTGTGGGGCTGTATTCGGCCAACCATGCGCTGGATGCGCAGGAACGTGCGGCAGGGGGCTGCTACGCCCGGCCCATTACCATTGGTCAGGATGTGTGGCTGGGGGCGGGGGTGCATGTTACCCCCGGTGTGCATATTGGTGCGGGTAGTATTATTGGCGCGGGCAGTGTGGTCACGCGTGATGTGCCCGCAGGGGTGGTTGCCGCGGGTGTGCCATGCCGGGTTCTGCGCGCGCTCACCCCGGCTGATCGCACGGGGTTTGTTCCCTGAGGGGCTGTCCTGCGGGTTTGTGCCCCGCGCCATTGCGCCCTAAAGGTGGGGGCATAACACGTAAGCCCCCCTGCCAGCCGGAAGTGTGATGAAAGATCTGTTTACGGGCCACCACGTAGGCCAGTCCCGCCCGCTCAAACTGTCGGGGGATGTTGTCAGCACCGCCACGTATGGCGGGGTGGACAAATGCTACCGCTACACCCTGCGCCGTGTGTGGGAGGAGGGAAAGCCGCTGGTCATGTGGCTGATGATGAACCCTTCCGTCGCAACCGAACATGGGGATGACCGGACCGTGGCCAAATGCCAGCGTTACGCCCGCGCATGGGGCTATGGCGGCCTGTTTGTCGGCAACACCTTTGCCTATCGTTGCACCGACCAGATGCGGCTGCTGGAAACCCCGGACCCCATTGGCCCCGATAACGATGCCGCTTTGCTGGATATGGCCCGCAAGGCAGACCTTGTTGTGGCGGCCTATGGTTCCCCCCACCACAAGGCCCTGCGCGCACGCGGGCCACAGGTTGTGCATATGCTGCAAAGCCACGGTATTGCGGTTTGCGCTCTTAGGCTGAGTGCTACGGGCCGCCCCTGCCACCCGCTTTACCTGCCAGCGGACCTCAAGCCCTTTGAACTGCCAGAACAGCCCGTACCCGCAGAGTAATCCCCCGTGGCATAGCCAGCATGCATGCCCGCACGGTGGTAAAAAAGGGCACCGGAGGGGGGCCGTGCGTTAGCCCGCAACTGCGTGATAAGGCCCGCCAGCAGGGCAGGGCGCAAAAACCCGGAGTTGACGGACGCGCCCCATGGGTATCCCATAAGCGCCAAAGGGTTACGCCACAAAAAGGGACAGGCACAAACGTGACAGAACGCAACATGCAGGCCAATGGTGGCTATCTGGCTTCGGCCGAATTTGCAGCCCAGCTTGACCGGCTGGGTGAGGTGGCAGCCCGCACGGGGCTGAACGTGGCGCCGGGCCAGCAGGTGATCATGACCGCACCACTCCATGCGGTGCCGCTGGTGCGCCGCATTACCGAACATGCCTACAAGGCCGGTGCCTCGCTGGTCACCACGTTCTATTCGGATGAGGAAACAACACTCGCCCGCTATAAATATGGCGAGGAAAGCACGTTTGACACCGCATCCGGCTGGCTGTCCGCCGGTATGGCGGAGGGCTTTCGCGCTGGGGCTGCGCGCATGGCCATTACTGGTTCCAACCCCGCTTTGCTGGTAGGCCAGAACCCCGACCACGTCTCCCGCGCAAGCAAGGCCGCCTCCCGCGTGAACCGCCCGGCCATGGAGATCATTACCAATTTTGATGTGAACTGGTGCATTGTGGCCGCTGCCACCCCGGCATGGGCCATGCAGGTGTTCCCCGACCTGCCAGAAGACAAGGCAGTGGAAAAACTCTGGCAGGCCATTTTTGCCGTCTCCCGTCTGAATGGGGATGACCCGGTGGCACAGTGGGAAGCCCATAATGCCATTCTGCACCGCCGCGCGGCTTTTCTGAACGATGTGCGCTACGACGCGCTGCATTTTTCCGGCCCCGGTACGGACCTGCTGGTCGGGCTGGCTGACGGGCATGACTGGGCTGGTGGTGCGGAAAAAGCGGGTAACGGCATTGTGTGCAACCCCAACATTCCCACCGAGGAGGTGTTCACCACCCCCCACCGCCTGCGGGTGGAAGGGACTGTGGCCAGCACCAAGCCCCTGTCGCACCAAGGCACGCTCATAGACGGCATAAAGGTCCGCTTTGAGGGTGGGCGCATTGTGGATATGCACGCAACCCGTGGGCAGGAGGTGCTTGAGCGGGTGCTTGATACCGATGAAGGCGCCAGAAGGCTGGGCGAGGTCGCACTTGTGCCCCATTCCTCCCCTATCTCGCGCAGTGGGCTGTTGTTCCAGAACACATTGTTTGACGAAAACGCAGCCAGCCACATAGCCCTCGGCCAGTCCTACACCAAATGCATGCGCGACACGCAGGGGCAGGACGAGGCCGCACTGGCCAAACGTGGGGCCAATACAAGCATGATCCACATAGACTGGATGATCGGCTCGGGCGAAATTGATGTGGACGGGCTGGACGCACAGGGCGCGCGCGTACCGCTCATGCGCCGTGGCGAATGGGTGATTGCAGCATGAAAAAGGTAAAAAACATGGTTTTTATTCGCAAGGCGTCAACGGTTCTGGGGGCTATGGCCCTGCTGGTGGCCGGTGCGGCACAGGCCCAGAGCGTGGCTCCTGTTGGTGGGGCAACGCCACAGGCACCATCCCTCACGCCTGAACAGGTCGCCACCATGCAGCATGATATGGACGCCGCGCTGCACTACAAGATGGCACCAGATGTACTGCCCCGGCTGAGTGGGGCGCTGCGGGCTATTAAGGCCGCCAAAATTCAGCCGCCGGGGCGTGTTGGCATGTCGCTCGACCAGCAGATTGCTCTTGTGGGGCAGGTGCCGGGGCTGGGCGCCATTCTCAAGGCGCACGGGCTGGACGCGCGCAGCTTTGTTATGAGCCTGACCTGCGTGGGCCTGACCGGCAGCCTGCTCAACGTCCCCCCCGGTCAGGGTGGTGCGCAGATGCCCGTACCCGATGCGGCTAATGTGGCTATTCTCAAGAACAACCCGCAGGCTTTGCAGGAACTGGTGGGCGTTCTGCGTGAAGGCGCACCAGCAGGTAGCAGCACACAGGTTAACTAAGGCGCTTATAATCCTGTTGGCCTGCGCCTGCCGGGTATGGCAGGCTGACCCTCCCGGTGCGGGGCATGGACGGGTTTTGCCCGCCATGGTGCGAATGTGACGGAGCAGGCCATGACAGCAACAACAGGATCAGGCGGCCTGTCCGGTCCGGGGGGCTGGGTGGGGTTGGGCAATCAGGCTCCGGGCCTTGCGGAAGGTGCCGGGCAGGCCACGGCTCAATCCCGCCAGACAGCGGCGTTGCCGTCCTCCACCGCTCTGGCACAGGCGCAGGCTGAGCAGGCTGAGCAGGCTGAGCAGGCGGATGTCATGCTCACGCTCTCCAAGGGGGCGCAAAGCCTGCTTGGTACCGCGCTGGCGGGCAGCGGGGCTTCGGCCTCCACCGCTCAGGGGGCGGAGGGTGGCAACAGTGCCACCGCAGCAGGCATGGCGGATGCCAGCGCGGGTACCGTTGCTGCGGACACATCCGTCGGGGCAGGCTCTGCGGCGTTAATGGCCGATGTCATGCGGGCAGCGGATACGGTGCTCAATGACCCATCGGCTACATCCGAACAAAAAGCGCTGGCCAGCCAGCTTATGCAACTCGCCACCGGCATGGCGGGGCAGTCCACCAGTGGCGGGGCTGCGGGGGCAACGGGGGGTGCGCTCAGCCTGCCGCTGCTTCAGTCCCTTGGCGCGCAATCCGCAACCACCGGCGCGCTGGGCGGGGCGGTGGTGACCACATCGGGGCTGTATGGTCTGGCCAGCAACACGGTGCAGGATGGCAGGCGCGCCTTGGCCACCGCCCTTGCGGGCATGGGGGCTGCGCAGGCAGAGGAGATCGTGCTGCCCGGCGGCATTGTGCAGCTTGCTCAGGAGGCGGGTGGAGTGGGGGACAGTGCGGCTGTATCAACCCAGCCTGCACTTTTGGGCAACGCCCTGACCAGCGGCCTGTTGCCTGAACTGTATGAAGCCCTCTCGAACATTCTGGCGGATAAAAACGCCACCGCCGAGCAAAAGGCAGCGGCCACCGTGCTGCTCCAGATGCTGGATACATCAGACGACACCGCCCAGATGATCCCCCAAGCACTCCTTAACCCGCTGCTGGCCGCAGCCCTTATGCCCGCACTCAGCCCGTCCCAGCGGGGGCGGCTGGTCCGCGCCGCTCTGGCGGGGGAGGTGGAGGATATGGGCCGCACGGATGAGGCCGAACTGCCCGGTGGTGCTGGCGTGAGCGGGCTGCGCGCCGCATTGCGCAAAAACGCCGCGTATCTGGCGGCGGTGCAAAATCCGTTGCTCACGCATATGCTCCAACTCACCCAGAAGCAGGAAGCGGATGTGCTGGAGGCCGCATTGGCGGGCTGGGGGAGTGCCTCCATCAGCCGTGAACAGTTGATGGAAGATGCCATTGACGTAGGGTCCATACTGGCTTTTTCCCAAAACCTTATGGCGGATTCCCCTTATATGGCAGCGCTGGCCAGCACAAGCCTGACCCCGATCCTTATCATGAGCTGGGCCGCTCTGCTGTCTGGCTGCCTGCCGCGCGCCTATCCGTTTGTGCCGCGTGTATGGCGGCGGGCGAATAAAAAGAAGTGGCGCAGAAAAAAGCAGCGCCAGACAATGGATTTTCAGAACCTTTTCTTCACGGAGGATGCCGTGGAGGTGTAGGTCCGCGTGTGTTCAGTGCGCCGTATCCTGCGTGCAGGTTGGGGTGGGGGGCAGGTCGAGCGTGCTGAGCGTGCCCTGCATTTTAAAATCCCCAAAGTCCAGATGGAGCTGGTCGGACACGCCATTGGCAAAGTAGCGCATGCCCATTTCGTATTCGGGCATCATGGTGTGGGCATTGCGGTCGTAAAAAGCGATATGCACCAGCCCTGACCCCAGTTTTTGCAAAGGCTGGTAGGGCGTGCTGGCCGGGGGGGCGGACCAGTTGAGCAGGGTTACGTAGGTATCTTCCGGTCCGTCGGGCAGGGTGCCATCAAACAGGGGGGTAACCAGTTCCTTCTCGCCTTTTTGGGCGGCAGCCAGAATGCTGGCGGTATGGGTTACGGGGAACAGGGTGCCCGCAGGCAGTGTGAGCGTTTTGGCAAGGGGCTGGCGGTACTGCACAACGCCTGAACCATCGGGGGCAAGGCTTGCCTCCCCGCTAACAACGCGCAGCAGTTTGCCGTTGCGTGTTTCCTGGCTTTTAAAGGTCAGGTGTCGCCCGTCCAGACTTTCTTGCGCCGCATAGTCCGATAACAGGTGTTCCTCACCCTGTTTGCGGGTCACGCTCTGTATCTCCAGTCTCTGGCGGGAGGACCAGCCAAGGCAGGTCTTGAGCACGGCGTAGGTCATGCGCCCGGTGGCGGAGAGTGTTTGCCCGCCTGCGGCTTCCACCAGACCCAGATCATACACCGCCTGTTGCGACACAAGGGGCGATGTGGGCGTTGCCGCCTGCGCGCCGGGGCTGGGCAGGGCAAAGGCAAGAGCAAGGGAGGCTGGCGCAAAGGCTGCCAGCAGGGCGGCCCGGTGGCGCTGGGGGCGTATGGTCATACCCCCTACAAGAAAACATCCGGCGCGGTCATGCAACCGGCCGGATGTGAGATTTTTGGCCAAAAAGGCGTTGATCAGTCTTTTTTGACCGCCGGTTTGGGCTTGGGCAGGTTAAGTGCGAGGGAGAGTTCCTTCATGCGTTCGGGGGCCACGGGGGCGGGGGCACCCATCATCAGGTCTTCGCCCTGCTGGTTGAGCGGGAACAGAATAACCTCGCGGATGTTGGGTTCGTCCGCCAGCAGCATGACAATGCGGTCCACACCGGGGGCAGAGCCACCATGTGGGGGTGCGCCATAGCGGAAGGCGTTGAGCATACCGCCAAAGCGGGCTTCCACTTCGCTCTCGGGGTAGCCTGCAATTTCAAACGCACGCACCATTACGTCGGGCAGGTGGTTACGCACCGCACCGGAGGAGAGTTCGATCCCGTTGCACACAATGTCGTACTGGTAGGCCAGAATATCCAGCGGGTCTTTGGTGTTCAGCGCGTCCAGCCCACCTTGGGGCATGGAGAACGGGTTGTGGGAGAAGTCCACCAGCCCCGTTTCCTCGTTCAGCTCATACATGGGGAAGTCCGTGATCCAGCAGAAGCGGAAGGCGTTCTTCTCGATCAGGTCCAGTTCCTCGGCAATGCGGGTGCGCACAAGGCCGGAGAACTTGGCAACGTCATGCCCCTTGCCCGCGGCAAAGAACACGGCGTCCCCCGCCTTCAGCCCCAGCTTGGCGCGAATGGCCTCGGCGCGGTCGGCCTCAAGGTTCTTGGCGATCGGGCCTTGCCCGCCTTCGGCGTTGAAGGTGATGTAGCCCAGACCACCAGCCCCGTTCTCACGCGCCCATGCGTTGAGCTTGTCAAAGAACGAGCGGGGGCGATCACCCGCACCGGGGGCGGGAATGGCGCGGATTTCCCCACCATCTGCGGCAATGCGGGCAAACAGGCCAAAGCCCGAGCCTGCAAAGTCTTCCGTTACATCCGTAATCAGCAGCGGGTTGCGCAGGTCGGGCTTGTCGGAGCCGTACACCTGCATGGCGCGGGCGTAGGGAATACGCTCGAACGGAGCGGTGCTGACCGTGCGGCCATTGCCGAATTCGGTAAACAGCCCGCTCATGACCTCTTCCATCACCGCAAAAATTTCGTCCTGCGTGGCAAAGGCCATTTCAAAGTCAAGCTGGTAGAACTCACCGGGGGAGCGGTCCGCGCGGGAGGCTTCATCACGGAAGCACGGTGCGATCTGGAAGTAGCGGTCAAACCCGGCCACCATGGCAAGCTGCTTGAACTGCTGCGGAGCCTGAGGCAGCGCATAGAACTTGCCGGGGTGGTTGCGCGAGGGCACCAGAAAGTCCCGCGCCCCTTCGGGGGAGGAGGCAGTCAGGATCGGGGTTTGCAGTTCCACAAAGTCCAGATCGGTCATGCGCTTGCGCATGCTGGCAATAACGGCGCAGCGCAGGCGGATGTTGGCATGCACCTTCTCGCGGCGCAGGTCGATGTAGCGGTAGCGCAGGCGCAGTTCGTCCGAATAATGTTCCTGCCCGGCCACCTGCAATGGCAGCACGGCGGCGTGGGACTGGACCACAAATTCTTTTGCCTGAACTTCAATATCACCCGTGGCAAGGTCGGGGTTGCGTGTGCCTTCGGCGCGTTCAACCACACTGCCGGTGACCGTAATCACGCTTTCCACACGAATGTGTTCGGCAGTGGCCATAACGTCCGAACCAGCGGGGATGACAATCTGGGTCATGCCCGTTTCGTCCCGCAGGTCAATAAACAGCAGGCCGCCATGGTCGCGCTTGCTATGCACCCAGCCGGACAGGCGCGCAGTGGTGCCAGCATCGCCCGCGCGAAGGGCCGAGCAGCTATGGGTACGGTAAGGGTGCATGGTCTTGTCCCACAAATTGTGGCCCGGCCTGCGGGCGGGCGCTTGTTTTGCCATAGTTCAATTGGGGTGGAGGAAGCAGGGGCAGGGGCCTTATGTCAAGGCTGGAGCGGGGGTGCCCTGCCTGCTTTTGCGCCGTGTGGGGTATTTTGCGCGTTATTCAGCCCTGTGTGCAGCGGCGCAGGTCCGCCGCAAGGGCTGCTATGGAGTCCGCGTGGGCGTCCCATGCGAACACAAAGCGGTACACGCTGCCAAACAGGGTATGGAATCGCCACCCCTGCGCGCGCAGAGCGTTGGCCACGTGCTCTGGCATAAGCACGAACACCGCGTTGCTCTGCACCGGCCATGCCAGTTCCACCCCGTTCAGCCCTGTTATGGCCTGCGCAAACGCCTGCGCGCTGGCATTGGCGTGGCGGGCGTTGGCCAGCCATGCGCCGGACTGGAGCATGCTCAGCCACGGGGCGGACAGGAACCGCATTTTGGCGGCAATCTGCCCCGCCTGCTTGGCGCGTTCGGCAAAGCCCTGTGCAAGCTGGGGGGTAAAGAACACAACGGCATCGCCTACGGCCATACCGTTTTTGGTGCCGCCAAAGCTGAGTGCATCCACCCCGGACTGCCATGTCATGGCGGCAGGGGTGCACTCCAGTGCGGCCACGGCATTGGCAAAGCGTGCGCCATCCATGTGCAGGCGTAGCCCGTTATCGTGGCAGGCGTTGGCAATGGCCCGTATTTCGTCCACCGAGTAGAGCAGCCCGTTTTCGGTCGGCTGGGTGATGCTGACAACCGCAGGGGTGGAGGCGCCAAAGTCGCGCGTGCGGCGCATGGCCTGCGTAATGGCGGCGAGGGTGAGCTTGCCATCGGGTGTGGGTGGGGTGATCAGCCTTGCCCCGCCGGAAAAAAACTCCGCAGCCCCCCGCTCGGACGTGTCCACATGCGCGATCTCGGAGGCGATAATGGCGCAATAGGATGGGCAGAGTGTGGCCAGCACCAGCGCATTGGCCGCCGTGCCATTGAAGACAAAAAACACTCGCGCCTGTGGGGCGGCAAACAGGTCGGTCACGGCCCTGGCGGCAAGGCGGGTCCATGCGTCATCCCCATAAGCGGGGGTGGAGGCTGTGGCCGCGCGGTTTATGGCCTCCAGTGCCTGGGGGCATATGCCTGCGTAATTGTCGCTGCCAAACTGCTGCGTGGGTGTGGTGGTGGCGGGCTGGCGGGGGAGGGCCTGCGGGGGAAGGGTCATGGCGGGTGCTCCGGCCGTGGTTGGGGTGTGCCACACAGGGCACAGGGCGGGACAAAGGCGGCGGCAGGGTAGCCGGACCTTGCTTGTGGCGGGGTTTTGCTGTAAGGCCGCAGCCACCGCGCAGGCACCCCTGGAGGCTTGCGTGCTCAAGTTTTTCAGGAGAAGTCAAGGTGTCCAAAATTACAACAATTGAAGCTTCATCGCGCGCGAAGGCTGGTAAGGGGGCAGCGCGTGCGACGAGGCGTGATGGTCTGGTGCCCGGCGTTGTGTACGGCGGCAAGCAGGAATCCACGCTGATCGCACTTGACCCGCGTCTGGTCATCAAGGCGATCCAGACCTCTGGCTGGCGCTCACGCGTGTATGACATCAAGATCGAAGGCGGCAAGACCGAGCGCGCTCTGGTGCGTGACGTGCAGCTCCACCCGGTCAAGGATTCGCCCATCCATATCGACTTCCTGCGTCTGGCCGCTGGCTCGCGCGTGCATGTTGAAGTGGCTGTGCACTTTGTGGGTGAAGACAAGTCCCCCGGCATCAAGCGTGGAGGCATGCTCAACATCGTGCGTCACACGGTTGACGTGGAAGTGGCAGCGGAAAACATTCCCGAGTTCTTCACCGTTGATCTGACCAAGCTCGACATCAACGACAACGTGCGTTGGGACGATGTGCAGGGCACGGCGGGTGCAACTCCGGTCTCCCACGAAGCCAACTTCGTGATCGCATCCATCGCGGCACCGCTTGTTGACACCACCCCGGCAGAAGGTGCTGACGCTTCCTGATTGGAAGTTTAAGTCATCCGAGGCTGAATGGAACGCGGGGGCACGTGCAGGCGCATGTGCCCCCCTTTCTGTTCATAAACACAAGGCAGAATCCGCAATGCTGCTCTGGGTCGGACTGGGCAACCCCGAGTCCTCCATGCGCCGGCACCGGCACAATGTCGGCTTTATGGCAGTCGAGGCCATTGCCGCCCGGTATGGTTTTTCCCCCTGGCGCAACCGCTTCAAAGGTGAGGTGGCCGAAGGCCGCATAGGGAGCCACAAGGTGCTCGCACTGCTGCCCATGACCTACATGAACCGCTCGGGCGAGAGCGTGCAGGAAGCTGCGGCTTTTTACAAAATATCCCCCGAGCAGATAACGCTTTTCCATGACGAGCTGGATCTGGAGCCGGGCAGGCTGCGTATCAAGCGTGGTGGCGGGGCCGCGGGCCATAACGGCCTGCGCTCGACAGACAAAATGCTGGGCACGCCCGATTACTGGCGTGTCCGTATTGGCATAGGCCACCCCGGCGCCAAAGAACGGGTACACGGCTGGGTGCTTGGTAATTTTACACAAACAGACCAGCAGGACTGGCTCGACCCCATGCTTGAGAGCATGGCCGACGCCGCCCCCCTGCTGGCGGATGGGCATGCCGACCGGTTTATGACCAAGGTTGCACTGCCACAAGGGAGCAAGGGCTGATGGGTTTTAACTGCGGTATTGTTGGTCTGCCCAATGTGGGCAAGTCCACCCTGTTTAACGCGCTTACGGCCACGGTTACGGCGCAGGCCGCCAACTACCCGTTCTGCACGATCGAGCCGAACGTGGGCCGCGTTGCCGTGCCGGACCCCCGGCTGGACAAGCTGGTCGTCATTGGCAAGTCCCAGCGTGAAGTGCCCACAAGCCTTGAATTTGTGGATATTGCGGGCCTTGTGCGCGGTGCCTCCAAGGGGGAAGGGCTGGGCAACCAGTTCCTCGCCAACATCCGCGAGGTGGACGCCATTATTCACGTCCTGCGTTGCTTTGAGGATGATGACATTACCCACGTCGAAGGGGGCGTGGACCCCGTGCGTGATGCCGAGATCATTGAAACCGAGCTGATGCTGGCCGATCTGGACTCGCTGGAAAAGCGCCTGCCAGCGCTGGAAAAGCGCGCGCGTAACCGTGATGGCGAGGCCATGGCCCAGATCGAGGTCATGACCCCTATCCTGACCGCCCTGCGCGATGGCCGCCCTGCGCGCACCGCCATTCCCGCAGGGGAGGAGGAGACGGTCCGCCGCCTCCAGCTCATGACCAGCAAGCCCGTGCTGTATGTGTGCAACGTGGACGAGGACTCGGCAGCCACCGGCAATGCGTTCTCCGAAAAAGTGAAGGCCAAGGCCGAGGCCGAAGGCGCTGCGGTGGTCATTGTTTCCGCCGCCATCGAGGCCGAAGTCAGCCAGCTTGAAAACGAGGAACGCCGTGAGTTCCTTGAAGGTCTGGGCCTGAGCGATAGTGGTTTGGACCGCGTGATTGCCGCAGGCTACAAGCTTCTGGGCCTGAGCACCTACTTTACCGTTGGCCCCAAGGAAGCACGGGCTTGGACCATTACGGTCGGCACCAAGGCTCCGCAGGCGGCAGCGGTTATTCACAATGATTTCGAGCGCGGCTTTATTGCCTGCGAAACCATCGCATTTGACGATTATGTCCGATATAATGGGGAAGCAGGGGCCAAGGAAGCAGGCCGCCTACGCATTGAAGGCCGGGACTACGTGGTGCAGGATGGTGACGTTCTGCTCTTCCGCTTTAATGTCTGATACGGCACTCTAAAGCGCATAACAGGTCCGCCCATGGGGGCGGGCCACACACGACAAAAAGAAAACAGGACAATGGAGATAAGGGACGCCAGCATGAATACGGAGGAAGACAGTCGGCAGCAGACGGCCATGGCGGATACGCGCGCACCAGCACAGGGTGTGCCATCGCCTTGCTCCATGCACGATCTGGCGCACAGGGCCAGACTGGCTGCCCGCACGCTGGCGCAAAGTTCCTCCTCCGAGCGTGACAAGGCCCTGTGGGCTGCGGCCAGCGCGCTGCGCGAGTCCGCTGCCGCTATTCTGCAGGCCAATGCGCGCGACCTTGCCGCCTCCACCGCCAATGATGCGTTCCGTGACCGGCTGACCTTAACCCCCGAACGGGTGGAAGCCATGGCCCGTGGGCTGGAAGACATTGCCGACCTGCCCGACCCCGTAGGGCAGGTGCTGGAGGAATGGTCCCGCCCCAATGGCCTGCGTATTCGTAAAGTGGCAACCGCCGTTGGTGTGATCGGTGTGATCTATGAAAGCCGACCCAATGTAGGGGCCGATGCCGCCGGGCTGTGCATAAAGTCCGGCAATGCCGTGCTGCTGCGTGGTGGGTCGGAAAGCCTGCATAGCGCGCGCGCCATTCATGCCGCCATGCAGACCGGCCTGCGCAATGCGGGCCTGCCCGAGGATTCGGTGCTGATCGCGCCCGATGCCGACCGCAAACACGTAGCGGACATGCTGACCGCAGCAGGTCTTGTGGACCTGATTATTCCGCGCGGTGGCCGCTCCCTTGTGGAGCGTGTGCAGCGCGAGGCCCGTGTGCCAGTTCTCGCCCATGCGGAGGGACTGTGCCACACCTACGTGCATTCCGCCGCCGACCATGCCATGGCGCGCCGGATTGTGCTCAATGCCAAAATGCGCCGCGTGGGTATTTGCGGTGCAACCGAAACCCTGCTGATTGATGCGGCCGTAGCCTCCGTCCTGCTGCCCCAGATTGTGGCGGATCTGGCCGAACAGGGCTGCACTTTCAAGGCCGATGCCGCGGCAAGGCAGATCATGCCCGACCTGCCTGCGGGGACCGAAAAAGACTTTGCCACCGAGTGGCTGGATGCGGTGCTGAACGTGGCCGTAGTGGACGGGGTGGATGAAGCACTCGACCATATTGCCCGCTTTGGCTCATCCCACACCGAAGCCATTGTGACGGCGGACGAGGCCGTGGCCGCCCGCTTTATGAACGGTGTGAGCAGTGCGGTCGTTATGTGGAATGCCTCCACCCAGTTCTGTGATGGTGGGGAGTTTGGCTTTGGGGCGGAAATTGGCATTGCCACGGGCCGCTTCCATGCGCGTGGGCCGGTAGGCGTGGAACAGCTGACAACCTTCCGTTACGAGGTGATTGGCAGCGGTCAGGTTCGCCCCTGAGCGCGCCGCCGCACAACATGCAGGTGCGGCGTACCCGCTCTGGCCCGACCGGGCCTGTTCGGGGGGGCACTCCGCCCCAACATGCACCGGGTAAGGTTCTGCCCGCGTCTGGTGGATCGGCCACACAGCGTGGGGCGGACCCACCAGACGGAAGCCAGATCCCCACATGGGGGGACAACCGCCATAGCCGGGTGGGCCTTCTGGGCGGGTCGTTCAACCCCGCGCACAGGTGGCATCAGGCCATAGCGCGGCGGGCCCTGCTGGAACTGCGGCTTGATCAGGTGTGGCTTATGGTCTCTCCGGGCAATCCGCTCAAGGCCGGGCGGGAAATGGCATCTTTGTCCGCACGGCTGGCCACTGCGCGCCAACTGGCAGATGGGCGCAAGGTTGTGGCGACCGATCTGGAAGCCCGACTCGGCACCCGTTACACGGTGGACACGCTGGCACGGCTTAAGGCCCGCTTCCCCCATGTGCGGTTTGTATGGCTGATGGGGGCGGATGGTCTGGTAACCCTGCCACGGTGGAAGCACTGGCACCAACTGGTGCGCAAGGTGCCTGTGGCGGTTTTCCCCCGTCCGGGGCAGAATGTGCGGGCTTTGGGCGGGCTGGCCGCGCAGTATCTGGCGCGTTGGCGTGTGCCTGCACGGCAGGCCGCACGGCTTGCCACACTTTCTCCCCCAGCTTGGGCTTTCCTTCCGGGGGTACAAAACAGTATATCTGCAACAGCCATTCGTCAGCGGGGCGGGTTTGACGCCACCACGGATCAGCCCACCACCCCATAGAGTATTCAGTTTTCAGGAGAACGGTCATAACCACCAAACCACCCGCCGAGACGCCCGCACGCGCCCGCACGTCCACGGCCACCGCTCGTGGGGGCCGTGCGGCCGCCACCCGCGCCGCCGCAGTTCCCGGAGCGGCGGCAGCCCCCGGTTCTGTTCGTAAAAAAGCAGCCGCCGCAGGGCCAAAAAAACCCACCAAGCGCGAGGCGGTGGACCCGGACCTGCTGGAGCAGTCCCTTGAGCTGATCACCACCAGTCTGGAAGATGACAAGGCGGAAGACCTTGTTGTGATCAACCTTGCCGGTCGTGCCTCTTTTGCCGATAAAATGGTGATCGCCACAGGTCTGGCTGACCGCCAGATTGCGGCCATGGCCCAGCATATTGAGCGCAAACTGCGCGATATTGGCATCAAGCGCGTACTGGTCGAAGGGGCCAACGGGTCCGACTGGGTGCTGCTTGATACGGGCGATATTGTGGTCCACCTGTTCAAACCCGAAGCGCGTGCGCTGTATGGTCTGGAAAAAATGTGGGGCGCGGAACTGGATGAAAGCAACGAAGACGGCGTGACCCGTCTGTAAGTGCTGGTGTCCGGTTTGCAAAACACACTGCCTCTCCGCCATGGGAGCCCGCTATGAGGCTCGTGGCGGTGGGGCGCATGAAGGACAAGTCCGAGCGCGCGCTGGTGGAGCGGTATCTCAAACGCCTGCGGCCCGCGCTGGATATTGTGGAACTGCCCGACGGACGCGGCAGCCCAGATGAGATCAAGCGGCGGGAGGCCCAGGCCATTCTGGCCGCCTGCCCGGCCCAGAGCCATGTTGTGGCGTTGGACGAAGGTGGGCGCACCTACGGTAGCGTTGCTTTTGCCACAGCCCTTGCCGCATGGCAGGATGCAGGGCGCACCCCATGCTTTGTTATCGGCGGGGCGGAAGGGCTGGATAGTTCCGTTTTACAACGGGCCGATGCCACGCTGTCTTTTGGCACGCTCACATGGCCGCATATGCTGGTGCGGATCATGCTGGTCGAACAGGTTTACCGCGCACAGGCCATTGCGGCGGGCCACCCATACCACCGGGCAGGCAGGCCAGATTAGGCCCAACGTCAAACGGTTATGATATCGACAAACTTCCGCCACATCTTGGTAGGCTCAATGGCGGAAGAAGGAAGGAGATTGCACATGATCTTCAAGGCAAAACGTTCAATGGCGGTCCTTATGGGGCTGGTTCTGGCAGCGGCGCCACTTGCGGCACATGCGCAGCGTGGCCCGGGTGGTCCGGGCGGGGGTGGTCATGGCGGCGGCCCCGGTGGCGGACCGGGCGGTGGTCCCGGCCGGGGGCCGGGTGGCGGCCATGGTGGCAGTGGTTTTCGTGGTGGGCCGGGTGGCCCCGGTGGTGGCTGGGGCGGTGGTCCACGCGGTGGCCCGCATGGCGGCATGTGGCGTTCTGGCGACCGGTATGATGGTGGCGGCATTTTTGTGGATAACTGGCGCGGTTACCGTGGCCTGTATGCACCCCCGCCGGGTTATCGCTGGATCAGCTATGGCGGCAGCTTTTTGCTGGCGGCTGTGGCGACGGGCATTATTTCCAACGTTATTACGGGCGGTGCCTACCCGGTTGCTCCCTACCCGGTGGCAACACCTTATCCGGCTTATGGGGCGTATCCGGTGGCTCCCGCACCTGTGCCGTATCCGCCGGGCTACTGAGTTTTATAGCCAGCAACAAAAAGGGGAGCCACAAACGGCTCCCCTTTTTTGTGCGTAATGGGGCCAGCAAGGCCGGGTTCGCACAGCAGGTGGGTTGCATGGCGGCTACCATGGGCTCACGCCCTGCCTGCCTGCCTGCCTGCCTGCCTGCCTGCCTGCCTGCCTAGCACTACAGTTGCATTTTTTGTTGAGTTCTGAATCTATGGGTAACCATGATTCAGGATATGATGAATGGCGGTGCGTCTGTTGAAGAGACGCTGGATTTGTGGGCGTCCGGG
>NZ_WOTD01000040.1 GCF_011516885.1 Acetobacter lambici
CGCCGCATCTGTCTGTCTCCCCAAAAAAACGGGAAAACAGTCAGCACACGCAGACACAAAGTACAACCCTCACGTGCCACTCTCAGGGCTTAACTGACGACACGCCGTAGCAGCCCATGTTGGTTTTTGTCATGCTGGGGTAAACACGGGGTATGGAACGGGTGCCATCGTGGTACTACCGGGGCACAGCGCGCGTGTGGCGCGCCGGGTTGTTGGGCAACGCAAGGGGCAGGCAGGGAACGTGGCAGACAGCAGGCAGGCAGACTGGCAGGCAGGCGCCAGTGGCGCGGCGCGGGGCAGGCATATGCCCGGCCCGGCCATGCGCGGCGTTGGAGCCGTTGCGGGGTCGCTGGCGGGGCCGCTGGCGGGGCAGGTGGGGGCCGGATTGGCCCGTGCCGTGCCCGCGCGGGCCATGCTGGGGCGGGTTGTGCTGGCCAGTGCCGTGTTCTCCGCCCTTGTTCCGGGCGCGGGTGTGGCCTCCCCGCGGGCCAATGCCGCCGCCCCCGCCGTGCAGGATGTCGCCCGTTCGGACGGGCTGCACGCCCTGCCCGTAACCGGTGTGCAGGCGGATGCCCTGCCCGGTGTTGCCGATGTTGCGCCAAGTCTGTTTTTACCAGCCGATAGTGCGACCGGTCTGGCAGCATTCTGGTCGGGGCCGGAGCTTATGGTGGTGGTGGATCGCCCCCTGCCAGCCCTGTTCCACCTCCCCGGTCAGGGCGGCATGTTCGACCGGCGCGAGAGCGTGGCCCTGAACGGCGCAACCCTGCTGCGGCTTTACCTGCCAGACCACCCGCATATTGTGGTGGTGCGCCAAAAAGCGGGCTGGCTGCTGTGCGTGGCCCATAGCGGTGGTCCGGGCGCGTGTGGTGCGGTTACGGACCAGCCCGCTAGCGGTTCCACCGGGCATGCCACGGCTAGTCCTCCGGGTGCTCCCACAGGCACGCCCTCGGGCGCAAGTGCAGACCATGCCAGAGGTGCGCCAGCAGGTGCCCCTGCCAGTGCGCCTGCGGTCCGGTTGGTGGCGGAGGCCGCGCGCGTTCTGTTTGCGCAGGCACAGCCCGGCCGCATTGTTACCCTGCCAGACCCCGTAACCGGGGGCCGGTTATTTGTGGCCACCACCCGGCAGGTGGAAGCCCCGTTGCAGCCCCGCTCGGCTGTTGGGTATGCCGTGCGCCCCGCCGTGCTAGGGGTGGTGGTGGTGGCGGATTCGGCACAGTTGTTCATGCAGTCCACCCCCAATGGCCCGGTGCTGGAGGCCATAGCCGCCCAGCCCGTGCCGGTTGGCCTGCCAGCCCCTCCACCCAGCGCAAGTGTGCGGCAGGGGCAGGACTGGTTCTGGCTTGGGCTGAGGGACGAACCCACCCCTCTGCTTTTGCAAAAATGGCGCAAGGCGCGTGACAGTCTGGGGCAGGCGGCGGGAGACCCCGCAACCATTCTGGCTGGTCAGCCAGAGGCAGTGGTCATTACCATGTGGGCCATGCGGGTCGCGGCCGCGCAGGCCGCATTTGCTGCGGGTTACCCCCAGCAGGCGTGGGACCTGCTGCGCGACCTGCCCGTACAGGTTGGCCATGAAGGCGGCGTAGGGGCGGATATGGGCGGTCTGGTGCATGGCGGCTGGCCGGGGCCGGGCGTGCAGGCCCTGCGCGCTTGTGCTGCCCTGTTGAGCGGGGATATGGCGGGGGCTGCCCCCTTGGCCAGCGCGGACTGGGCCTTTGGGCCGGACATGGTTCTGTGGCGTGGCGCGTATTTTATGCTCAGTGGTGCGGACAGCCACCCCACATCCGTGCTGCTGGCGCGCGGCTATGCACGGCTGGAACAGTACCCCGCACCCGTGCGCGCGAACCTTATGCTCCGTGTTGCGCGGTATCTGGCGCAGTTTGGCGGGCCGGATGAGCGCGCGGTCATGGGCACCTTGCCAGATGACGCGGATTACAACCTTGCCCGCATTATGGTGCAGGCCCGCAGCGCGGATGCGGACACCGCGCGTGTTGCGCTGGAGAACCTGACCGCATCGGGTAACGACCGCATGGCCGACCACGCGCGGGCGGAGCTTGTGGGCTTTTTGCAAGCACATGACCAGATCGGCCCGGACATGGCGGCACAGGCTTATGCCCAGCTTCTGGCCGCACAGGTGGCGGAGGGGGGCCGGGCCGATCCCCGTACCCGGCAGGCTGGTGTGGAGGACCTTGTACCCATGTTGCGGCTTGCCTACGCGCAGGCTCTGGCACAGGCGGGGCAGGCCGTGCGCGCGGCAGGCGTGCTGAGTGGGCTGGGAGTGTCCGAGCAGGTTCCGCAGGATAAGCTGGATGGCGCATGGCGCACGGTGCTGTTTGGTCTGGTGTTTGGCCCGCCGCATTCCGCTGTGGCGGCCGGGGGGCAGAGCAATACCCCCCATGCCAGCAGGGCGGCTGTGGCCCGTGGTCGTGGCAAGCGCCGTGCTGCTGGCCCAACACCCGCAACCACGGATACGGAGCGTGCCCAGCAACTGGCACTGGCGCGCGCCAGCATGGGGCAGGTGCCCGATGACCCGGTCAAGGCCAAGCTGCTGGCAGGGCTTGGGCGGCAGCTTATGGCGCTGGGGCAGTTCGGGCAGGCCATACCCGTTTTGCAGCAGGCCGATGTGCTGGCGATAGAACCGCTCATGCGGGCCGATATTGAGGAGCAGCTTGCGCAGGCCGCGCTCCAGAGCAACCAGCGCCCGCTGGCCCTGCGCGCGCTTGAGCGGAGCGCGCTGGCAGACCTGCCCGAGGACCTTGCCGCCCGCCGTAGGTATGATGAGGCCCGGCTGGCCGCCGCCAGTGGCAACCATGAGGGCGCGCAGGCCCTGCTGGCCGAGGATGAATCGGATGCGGGCCTGTCCGTGCGCGGGGCCTTGTATGAGCAGGACCAGCAATGGGAGCAGGCCGTGCTGGTGGTGGGCCGCCTTGCCAGCCGCACCCTGCCAGAAGAGGGCGAACTCAGCACCGAACAGCGCGATATGGTGATTCGCCTTGCCACGGATGCCACCGCCGCAGGGGATGTGGCAACAATGCGCAGCCTGCGTGCGTGGGTGGGTGCGCGCTCCCTTGGGGCGGAACGGCAGGCGCGGTTTGCCGCCCTTCTCAGGCAGGTGCAAAAAGCGCCTGTTGTGTCTTTGGGGGTGGTTCGGGTGCCAACGTTGTTTGACAAATCTGTTAAAGACCCAAAATAGTGCTTGCACCACAGGGGTAAAAAGCCCTAGTTAGCGCGCTCTTGGCCCAAGGGGGCGATTAATTTCGCCCAACAGGCTGTCTACTGGTTTGGGGGTACGTCAATGAACGCACTTGCTCAACTGGGGATGGTCTCGGAACTCCCGAGCAATAACCAGGCAATTTCTGTTCCGGTCGCATTTGAAGATGATGACCGTAAAGATTATTTCGTCGAAAAAGACGGCGAAAAATTTGCAGGGACACACCTGCTGGTTGACATGTGGGGGGCCACTAATCTGGACAACCCCGCAAAGATCGACAGCACCCTGTGTGAAGCGGCTCTGGCGGCAGGGGCGACAATTCTGCACAGCCATTTCCACCATTTTACACCCAATGGCGGTGTATCTGGCGTTGTTGTGCTGGCGGAAAGCCACATTTCGATCCACACATGGCCCGAACGCAACTTTGCTGCGGTCGACATTTTCATGTGTGGGGCATGCGACCCGCATCTGGCCATTCCGGTCATGCAGCGCCTGTTTCAGGCCGAGCAACTGGATGTGAGCGAAGAACGCCGCGGTCGCGTACAGGGCTAATGCCCACGCGGGTTGACCGCAACATTCCTCTCTATCGATATTAAACGGCAGCTTTGCTCAGGCTCTGGGCAAAGCTGCCGCGCCGTGTATGGCAAGGATGGCTGAGATGGCTGAAAACTGGATCGAAGAAACCCTGTACGACAACTGGGGCCAACGCTTCCGTGTTGTTAAGGAACTGGCGCGCGTTACAAGCCCGTTTCAGGATATTGTAGTATTTGAAAGCGATTCTCACGGTCGTGTCCTGCTGCTTGACGGCGTGGTGCAGATTACCGAGCGTGATGAATTTGTTTATCAGGAAATGCTGACCCACGTTCCCCTGTTCACGCACAAGGCACCGCGCAAGGTGCTGATCATTGGCGCGGGCGATGGTGGCGTGCTGCGCCGTGTGCTTGAGCACCCCGGCGTGGAAAAAGCCGTGATGGTGGAAATTGATGGCAAGGTCATTGAACTTGCCAAGCAGCACATGCCCTCCATTGCAGGTGATGCCTGGACCAACCCGCGCGCGGAAGTGATTGTGGGCGACGGGATCGATTACGTGGCCAAGGCAGCCGATGGCTCCTTTGACGTAATTATTGTGGACAGCACGGACCCCATTGGTGTGGGCGAAGTCCTGTTTACCGACAGTTTTTACGAACACTGCGCCCGCGTGCTCAGTGCCGAAGGGCTGATTGTCAACCAGTGCGGCGTGCCCTTCATGCAGGCTGACGAACTGTTTGAAACCAGCGAACGCCGGGCCAAATACTTCCCCCATGTGTCCGCCTATGTGGCAGCCGTGCCGACCTATGTTGGTGGGTTCATGACACTGGGTATCGCCTCCAAGGGGCCAAACCCCGCCGGGCAGAATACAGATCAGGTGCGCACTCGTGCCGAACAGGCTGGCATTTTGGGGAAAACCCAGTACTGGACGCCAGAAATCCATACCGGCGCCTTTAACCTTCCCCCCTATATTGCCAAGCACCTGCCCACCACCAAGGCGTAAGCCACCCCGCGACCGTGATTGACTTGGGGTGCAAATAATGTCACGGTCGCACCCGCGCAGAGGGAGAGACCAGCCCTAAAAAGCTGGCGCCGAAGGAGCAACCGCCCCGGAAACTCTCAGGCAAAAGGACCCTGCGCTCTAAAACTTCTGGAGAGAGGTGCGCTCGCACCCGCCGACGGGATAGCGATCTCAGGCAAAAGCACAGAAGGGGCAGCGGACGGTCCGGTCCGAAGCTCCGTGTTTTTGCCTTGTGTTCAGCATCAGGGTGCGCGCGGAATTTGGGCCTTATTTTGTAAGGCGGCGTGCATGGGCACCGATTCTTCTCTCCTCCACACTCCTCTCCATACCCTGCATCAGGATTTTGGCGGCAAAATGGTGCCGTTTGCGGGCTATGCCATGCCGTTGCAGTACGCAGACGGCATTATGGCCGAGCACCGCTATGTGCGCGAACAGGTGGGCCTGTTTGATGTGTCCCACATGGGGCAGGTGCGCATCCGTGCGCGTTCTGGCAATGTGGAAGATGCCGCCCGCGCGCTGGAACGGCTGGTGCCAGCCGATATTGTCGGGCTTAAAACCAACCGGCAGCGTTACACGCAGTTCACCAACACATCGGGCGGCATTCTGGACGACCTTATGGTCATCGCGCAGGAGGACTGCCTGCTGCTGGTGGTCAATGCCGCGTGCAAGCAGGCCGACTTTGCCCATATGCAGGACAATCTGGCCGACTGTCTGGTCGAACCGCTCGAAGACCGCGCCCTGCTGGCCCTGCAAGGCCCGCTGGCGCAGGACGTGCTGAGCAGCTTTGACGCCGATGCCGCGACCATGCGCTTTATGGATGTGTGCATGCTCGAAATTGATGGCGCGCGCTGCATAGTCTCACGCTCGGGCTATACGGGCGAGGACGGGTACGAAATCTCGCTCTCCGCCAAGGATGCGGACCGCGTTGCCCGCCAGTTGCTCCAGCACCAGCAGGTCAAGCTGATCGGCCTTGGCGCGCGCGACAGCCTGCGGCTGGAAGCCGGGCTGTGCCTGTACGGGTCCGATATTGATGAGACCACAACCCCCGTGGAAGCAGCGCTTGAATGGTCCATTCAAAAATCCCGCCGCACCGGTGGCGCGCGGGCCGGGGGCTTTCCGGGGGCTGACATTATTCTTGAGCAACTGGAAAAAGGCGTAACCCGCCGCCGCGTGGGCCTGCTGCCAACCGGCCGCGCGCCCGTGCGCCACGGTGCCCCCCTGTACGCGGATGCCGCTTTGGCCGACAAGGTGGGCGAGGTCACATCCGGCGCATTTGGCCCTACGTTGGAGGCCCCGGTCGCCATGGGTTACGTGGCCACACCCCATGCGGGTGTTGGCACGGAGCTTGTGGCCGAACTGCGTGGGCGCGGCGTTGCCACCCGCGTTGCGGCCCTGCCGCTGGTGCCTGCGCGCTTCAGGCGCTGAGTTTTTTATCCGGTTCAAATAATTTTCAAACAGGCCCCGTTCTGGGGTCTTACGGAGTATGAGGCATGACCCTGTATTTTACGAGCGAACACGAATGGCTGCGTGTGGATGGTGATACGGCGGTGGTGGGCATTACCCAGCACGCAGCGGACGAACTGGGTGAACTGGTGTTTGTGGAAACCAAATCCGCTGGCACGCAGGTCAAGGCGGGCGAAGCCGTGGCTGTTGTGGAATCGGTCAAGGCCGCATCCGACATTTACGCCCCCGTGGATGGTGAGATTGTGGAAGGCAACGCCGCACTGGCCGATGACCCCTCCACCGTCAGTTCCGACCCGCAGGGCGCTGGCTGGATTGTCAAATTCCGCCTGAGCAACCCCGCACAGCTTGAAGGGTTGATGGACGCCGCCGCGTACGCAGCATTCGTGGGTTAAGTAAACCCGGCCTTACGCTGGCTCCATTCCGCCCCGCCGCCCTGAGCGGCGCAGACCGTAAGCCTCCCCCACGCAGCCCCGCCCAGTGCCGCGGGGCTTGGGGTATGGTGCGGGGGCGGGGTGGGGCCATCCCCTGTTGTTTTGCGTTTACCCGCCTGTATCAGGATCGTTCCTCGCATGTTCTCCCAAGTTGAAAACCTGCCCGCTTTTGCAGGGCTTCGGGCCGATGGCGCAGCCTTTGCCAGCCGCCACATTGGCCCCACGCCAGACGAGCAGACCGCCATGCTGCATACGGTGGGTGCCAGCTCCCTTGATGAGTTGACAGCCCAGACCCTGCCCGCCGCCATTCGCATCGGTCAGCCGCTTGGCCTTGGTGAGGGCTGGACCGAAACACAGGTGCTCGAACACCTGCGCGCACTGGCGGGGCAGAACCGCGTGCTGACCAGCCTGATCGGTCAGGGCTATTACGGCACGGTGCTGCCAGCGGTTATCGGGCGGAACATTCTGGAAAACCCGGCTTGGTACACGGCGTACACGCCCTACCAGCCCGAAATCAGTCAGGGGCGTCTGGAAGCGCTGCTGAACTTCCAGACCATGGTCACAGAACTGACCGGGCTGGACATAGCCAATGCCTCCCTGCTGGACGAGGCCACGGCGGCGGCAGAGGCCATGGCGCTGGCCAAACGGGTTGCCAAATCCGCGTCCAACACGTTTTTTGTGGATGCGGACTGCCACCCCCAGACCATTGCGGTGCTCAAAACCCGTGCCGAGCCCATGGGCTTTGCCATTCAGGTTGGCAACCCGGCCACGGAGCTGAACGCTGCGGACGTGTTTGGCGCTTTGTTCCAGTACCCCGGCTCCTCGGGGCAGATCACCGACCCGCGCGTGGGGATTGATGCCCTGCACGCAGCCGGTGGCATTGCCGTTATGGCGGCAGACCCGCTGGCCCTGACCCTGCTGACCTCTCCGGGGGAACTCGGGGCGGATATTGCCATTGGCTCCACACAGCGGTTTGGCATTCCCATGGGCTTTGGTGGCCCGCATGCCGCCTACATGGCGGTGCGCGATGCCTACAAGCGCAGCATGCCCGGCCGCCTTGTTGGGGTTTCGGTCGATAGTGAGGGCCGCCCGGCCTACCGTCTGGCGCTGCAAACGCGCGAGCAGCACATCCGGCGCGAAAAAGCGACATCCAACATCTGCACAGCCCAGGTGCTGCTGGCCGTTATTGCAGGCATGTATGCGGTCTATCATGGGCCGGAAGGGCTTAAGGCCATTGCCCGGCGGGTCAACGGGCTGGCCGCCACACTGGCCGCGGGCCTGCGTGAGCTTGGCGTAAACGTCCAGACCACCGCGTTCTTTGATACACTGACAATAGATGTGGGCGATGCCGCCCCAACCCTGCTGGCCCGTGCGTGCGAGATGGGCATGAACCTGCGCAACGCAGGGGCAGGCCGCATCGGCATCAGTCTGGACGAGACCAGCACGATCAAAACCGTGCTGGATGTGTGGTCCGTGTTCTGTAACGACCGGGACCGCATGGGGCATATGGCGCTCAAGCTGGCGCAGCCGGGGGCCACAATGCCAGACGCACTGGTGCGCCAGTCGGCCTTTATGCGGCAGGCAGTCTTTGGCGCGTGCCGGTCCGAGACAGATATGCTGCGTTACCTGCGCCGCCTGTCCGACAAGGATCTGGCGCTTGACCGCACCATGATCCCCCTTGGCTCTTGCACCATGAAGCTGAATGCCACGGTGGAAATGCTGCCCATTACGTGGCCCGGCTTTTGTGACCTGCACCCCTACGCTCCGGCCGATCAGGTGCCGGGTTACCAGAGCCTTCTGGCCGACCTGGAGCGCTGGCTGTGCGCCATTAGCGGATATGATGCGGTGTCCTTCCAGCCCAATTCGGGTGCGCAGGGCGAGTACGCGGGCCTGTTGGCCATTCGCGCCTACCATCGTGCGCGCGGGCAGGGTGCGCGTAATGTGTGCCTTATTCCCGCTTCCGCCCACGGCACCAACCCGGCCTCCGCCCAAATGGCGGGCATGAGTGTTGTAGTGGTCAAGTGCGATGGCGATGGCAACATTGACCTTGCAGACATGCAGGCCAAAGTGGAGGCCCACGCGGCGGACCTGTCCGCCGTGATGATCACCTACCCCTCCACCCACGGTGTGTTCGAGGAAAACATGCGCGCCATCTGCGATATGGTGCATGCCGCAGGTGGGCAGGTGTATGTGGATGGTGCCAACATGAACGCGCAGGTCGGCCTTGCCCGTCCGGCGGATTATGGAGGGGATGTCAGCCACTTTAACCTGCACAAGACCTTCTGCATTCCTCATGGCGGGGGTGGTCCGGGCATGGGGCCAATTGGCGTGCGCGCCCACCTTGCCCCGTTCCTGCCCGGCAACCCGGCGGATGCGGACGTGGGTATGGCGGTCAGTGCCGCGCAGTTTGGCTCGGCCTCCATTCTGCCGATTTCGTGGGCATATATCCGCCTGATGGGGGATGCGGGGCTCAAGCGGGCAACGCAGGTGGCAATCCTGAACGCCAACTATATTGTCAGCCGTTTGTCCGATGCGTATCCGGTGCTGTACCGGGGGGCCAAGGGGCGGGTGGCCCATGAGTGCATTCTGGACCTGCGCCCGATCAAGGACAGCACGGGCGTGAGCGTGGATGACATGGCCAAGCGGCTGGTGGACTATGGGTTCCATGCCCCTACGGTCAGCTTTCCCGTTGCGGGCACATTTATGATCGAACCCACGGAATCCGAAGGTAAGGCCGAACTGGATCGCTTTTGCGATGCCATGCTGGCCATGCGGGAGGAAGTGCGCGCGGTGGAGCAGGGCACGGTTACAGCCGAGCAGTCCGTGCTGCGCCATGCGCCCCATACGGGTGCGGCGGTTACGGCCGAGGCATGGGACCACCCCTACAGCCGCCAGCAGGCGTGCTTCCCCCCCGGTGTAAATCCGGCCACCAAATACTGGCCCAACGTCGCCCGGATCGATAACGTGTACGGCGACCGCAATCTTGTGTGCTCGTGCCCCGATATTGCGGAGTGGATGGAATAACACCCAGCCTGCCGTAACGGCTGGTACCAGTGGTGCGCAACAGGGCGGTCCGGGGTTTTGCTCCGGGTCGCCCTTTGTGTTTGTAGCCCGGCACTGTACGCCCCGGCGGCCCATGTTGGCGGGGTGTGCCGTTGCTGGCCTGTCTGCCTGTGCGGGGGCTGGCCCGGCGTGGTGCGGCGCGTGCTGTTTGCGCCCTGCCGAGCACCTGATGGGGATAGGGGACTGGTTGGTGGTTTGAAGGCGTTTTACGGCGCACGGGTTTGCGTTTGACACAGATAGGGGTGCGACATAAAACGAGACTGTTCCGTTTTGCAAAGCTCGCGCCAGTCCACCTATGTCTGTGGCGAAAGTTTTGCTGCCCCCCCCATGCCAAGGATGCAAGGTTCCGTGCCAGTGTTGGCTGATTTATCCCGATATTCCGCGCCTGCGCCCCCATTAGTCACTGTGCCTGCCGGGCGCGGCCGGTGCTTGTCTTTTGCCCTGCCACAGACCTGTGCGCGGGTTGTTTGTGGCATGTTGGTCAGGGTGCGTGCATGGGGGGGCTTGTGTGCGCCTGTGCGCGGCAAGGGTATGGCAGGCGGACTGGCCGCTACCTTTTGGCTTGCGGCCCAGCCCGCGCTGGCACAGCCCCAACAGCAACAGCAACAGCAACAGCCCCAATCTCTTTCCCACACGCAAAGGGCGGATTGTGGGCCAGATGACGGGTGGCTGACATTGCGGGTGGAAGAACTGGGCGCTGTGGTGGGCTACCAGTGGGGGCGCGGCACGCTCGAACTTGGCGGGCATACCTACCGCATTGTTGCGCGTGGGGGTGGTGTGCTGGCGGTGGGGCAGGCGTATTTTCAGGCCGCAGGCTGTGTGCGCAACATTACCCGCCCGGAGGATTTTAGCGGCACGTACTGGACCACCGGCGGCGCTGCGGCCGTTGGGCAGGGGCGCGGGGTCATGCTGATGGAAAACGCGCATGGCGTGGACGTGCATCTGTCCGAACAGACGCAGGGGGTTTTTATGTCCTGGCAGGTGGCACGGCTGGATATGGAACTGGTGCAGGACTGATCCTGTCTGTACGGACCAAAACTGCCAGTTGTTCGGCCATATAGGGCTGTTCCCGGGTTTCCTGCTGCGGGCAGAGGGGCTATTGTGGAGCGGAAGCCTTTTTTGGCAAACAGCAACGGGTCAACAGAGTTTATGGCGGACGGGGTAGCACATACGGGCGGTCGCCCATCGCACGAAGCGGCGGAGGAACTGGACCGTACGGTTATTACCGTGGCCACGGCGGAGTTTATGCGCGCAGGCTATGCTGGCACCTCTGTTGAACATATTGCCAAGGTGATTGGCTGTTCCAAAGCCACGATTTACCGGCGCTACCCGTCCAAAAAAGAGCTGTTCAGAGCCATTGTGCAGGAACGTTGCCAGCATATGGTTGGCATTTTGCAAGCCCAACCGGGCAGCATGGCCAACCCGATGGACGCCATGAAGGACATGCTCCGGCGTTTTCTGGACTTTCTGCTGGTACCCGAGACGGTGGAAACCTACCGTATCCTTATTATGGACTGCCAGCAGTTTGCCAGTATTACGGCGGATCTGGATGAGGCCATAGACCCACTGCACCAGCGGATGAATATGCTGCTGGGTCAGGCATTGGGCTGGCCAGACACGCCTGAAAACCGGGCTGAAATTGCAATGCTGGAAATGAGTCTGCGTGGGCTGGTTACAGGCTGGCCGCTGCACCAGATGTTGAGCGGGCACAAGCCGTTTGCAACAGAGACCGCAAAAAATCGTTTTTTTGAGGCAAGCTGGAATGTGCTGGAAAGTGCCGTGCGCACGCGCGCTCTTTCTGGCCCGCCAGCATAAGGCGGCCTTACCAAGTACAAGGCACAAGGTAAAAAAATCCCCGATCAGTTAGACTGACCGGGGTATAAACCCACCTATGGCTGCGGCAGATATGCTGGCTATCTGGCCGCGCTGGTTATTACGGTGTTGCTTTGGCCGCAGCAACAGGCTGTGCCCCTGTGGGAGCCTGCGCCAACTGGGTGGCCGGCATTTTGCTGGCCCATGCGGTCATAACTTCCTGCTTCAGGCTGGCTGGTGCTGCGTCCTTGCCAGCCGAGCGGGGGTAGATAAACCCATATGTGGGGTAGATGGAGCCGTAGCTGTTGGCGTTGTTGTTCAGGGCAACACGCACGGCAGACCAGTCATTGTTGGGGGAGACGTCAATAACCGACACATTGCGGCTTATGCCAGCCTGCGCCCAGTGGGACTGGTCAATAACAATGGTGCGGCTGTCCACAATGTTGCGCACAACGGCAACGTGGCCCAGCGGCATGCGGCGTGTTGCACGGAAGTTGAGAACACTGCCAGCCTTGGGTTCCAGCCCACGGTCATACACACCGGCGGCATTGTGCCACCAGTCCCGCGCATTGCCGTGCAGCACCACATCGGATGCGGACTTGGCGTAGGCCACGCACTGGATCACATGGCCGGAGCTGCGGTGGTGGTGGGTGGATGCGGCATGCACGTTATGGTGGGTAACATGGCTAGTGCGCGCCTGTGCAGCGCAGGAGAGAAAGGAGGCAGAAACAAAGGACACAACGGCCAGCGCAAGTTTTAGCTTTTTAGACCGTCCATCCTGCATCGTGTCTGCCTTTCCCTGGCTTGCTTTAGTTTAGGTCAGCTGCATGTTCTGTGGTCAGGTATAAACATCAATGCAGATCAGGCAAGCGCTGTTTGCGCGGCAAAAACGCGAAAGTGACTGTTTGCTAAAAAGAACCCGGTTGAAAACCAAAAATAGGAATTAATTCCTATCATCTGTCACGGGATTGCCTTAATTCGGTCTGGCAGGGCACATTTGGAGAACAGGGGATAAAAGCCGGGCTGATTCTGATTCGGCGTATCTGTGGCTAAAAAACCACGCCTCGCACAGTGCCAGCCCGGTAGGTCAGGCAGGCTTATTTGGTGGTCACAAGCATGATTTCAACCAGCATGCGCGGGTCGGCCAGAATGCCCTGCACACACGCACGGGCGGGGGCCATGCCTTCGGGCAGCCATGCGCTCCACAGGGTGTTCAGCTTGTCACGGTCGTTAATGTCTTTCAGCCAGATCTGGGCCTGTAGCAGACGGGTGTTGTCCGTGCCGTGCTGTTCCAGCAGGGCGTCAAGCTGTGCCAGCACGTCGCGGGTCTGGCCTTCCACGTCCTGGTCCAGATCGCGGGCGACCACACCCTGAGTGTAGACAAAGCCGTGGTATTCCACTGCGGCGGACAGAATCGGGTTGGGGTTGGTACGCAGGATTTTGCTCATGAACAAACACTTCCTTGGGGATCATCAGGACTAAGGCCGCCTGCGCACACAACGCGCGGGCGGCCCTACAGTTTTCGGAGCGATCGGGCCTGCGGTCAACAGGGGCTGGGCTGCATACGTGCAAACTGTTCCAGCCTGTCGGGCGTATCAAAGTCTTCCAGCAGTTCGGCAGGGGCGGGCAGCAGGCGTACGGCAGGCCCGAGTGCGCGCAGGAGTGCGCGGCCGCCCTGATCGCCCGTTACATCCAGCAGGGCCGTAAACTGCGTGCTGGACCACACAACCGGGTTGCCGGGCCTGTTGTGCCGTTGTGCCGCCACAACAGGAGCCTGCGTGGTGTGCTGCTCATAGAGCAGTGCGTTCAGCAGGTGGGTGGGCACAAGGGGCATGTCCCCCAGACACACCAGCAGGCTCTTGGCCCGTGCAACCTGCGCTGCCCGCACACCGGCATGGAGCGAGGCGGAAAGCCCCATTGGCGCGTCCGCCACACGCTGTGCGCTCAGGCGTGTGCCGTATTCGGGCAGGGTCTGGGGCAGGGCTGCCAGTTCTGGCCGGTTGGGGGGGAGCAGCACCAGCACATGCTCGGCCGCGCAGCGCACGGTGTTGCGTAGGGTGCGCACCAGCATGGGGCAGCCCGAGGCATCGGGGGCCAGCAGTTTGTGCCGCGCCCCCGTGCGTGAGGACTGGCCCGCCGCCAGCACAATGGCCAGCGTGCCTGCCAGCGTGCTGGCCATCAGGGGTACTGCCACCCGCGCGCCTGCGCCAGAGGGGCCTGCCTGCGTACGGCAATAATGTCGGCCAGAATGGACAGGGCTATTTCCTCCGCCCCCACGGCTCCTATGGCCAGCCCTATGGGGCCGCGTATGCGCGCCAGTTCGGCCTCGGTAAAGCCCAAACCGCGCAGGCGCTCCATACGGCTGGCCTGCGTTTTGCGCGACCCCAGCGCACCGATGTAAAAGGCGGGGCTGCGCAGGGCCTCCTCCAGTGTGGGGTCATCCAGCTTGGCGTCATGCGTTAGCGTGGCAATGGCGGTCATGCGGTCTATGCCCAGTGTCTGCATGGCCTCGTCCGGCCAGTCGGCCAGCAGGGTCTGCCCCGGTACAAGGCCGGGAAAACGCTGGACCGTGGCCAGAGCCGTGCGCGGGTCGATGACAATGGGGGCAAGCCCGACCATGCTGGCCATGCGGGCAAGGGACTGGGCAATATGCACCGCCCCCACAATAAGCAGGCGCGGGGCGGGCACCAGTGGCTGCACAAACCAGACCCGGCCCGTGGCGTCGGCTTCTGCCCCGCTGCGGCCGTGTTGCATGCGCTCATTGGCTGCATTGCAAATTTCGGGCGGGCAGGTGCCAAATTGCACAGTGCAGCCCTGCTCGGTTTGCACAACAAGGGCGTTTTGCGCGCCATCTGGCAGGCGGATCAGGGCTGCGGCCTGCCGGTTTGCCATGCACGCACAGGCCTGTTCCAGCAGGGCAAGGGGCAGGGTTCCGGTGGGGCAGGCGGGGGAATTTATGGCCTCCACCTGCACGTCCAGCCGTCCGCCACAGGCCAGCCCGACCTCCCACGCGCGGGCGCTGCTTACGCCGTATTCCAGCGTTTGTGCGGGGCTTCCGGCCATAATGTCCTGCGCGTGGGTCATCACATCGGTCTCAACACACCCACCGCTGACCGAGCCTTCCACCGCACCGCCCGCACTCATGGCCATGCAGCTACCAGCCGGGCGGGGGGAACTGCCCCACGTACCGGTTACGGTGGCAAGGGCAACTGGCTCGCCTGCCCGTGCCCATGCCAGTGCATGGTCCAGTGGGGTCAGGAGTTGGGGAGGGGGGGCTGGAACTGTCATGATCCTTCCCTATATCACTGTGCATACAGACTGCCCATTGGCAGCAGAACAGGCCAGAAGCCGCGTGACTGCACAGCAACAATGGGGACGGGCTGCACGATTTTGAAACGAGGACATATTTTCATGACTGAAGAAAGAGACGGCCTGATTGTTTACGTTGCGGCAGACGGCGGTAAAGTGCGCTTTTTGCATGACGTGCAGGGCGAAATGCGCGACGTGAGCGACGTAAAGGCCGAAGGGCACGAAGACACCCCCGGCAAGCTCCCGCCCGAAACCGACCCCCGCACAGCCGCCAAGGAAGGCTTTGCCCGCAATGTGGCCGACCGCATTAACGCCATGGTCGCCCACGGCGCCAAGGTGGACGGCTTTGTTATTGCGGCCCCCGCGCCCATCATGCACGACATCCGCGCGCATCTGAGCAAGCCCGCCGAAGCCAAGGTGATCAAGACGCTGATCAAGGACCTGACCAACATTCCGGCCCACGATCTGCACAAGCATTTTGACATTCCGGCCACGGGCTGGGTTCTGCCGGGCTAAAAAAAGCCGTAAGCCTGATGACAAGAAGCTGCCAGATGGTTCCGTCTGGCAGCTTTTTTTTGGCATACTGGCCAGAACTACGGCGCAAAGAGAGGTCGCATATGCAGGTTTCCTACCCCGGCATGCAGCTACGCATCGTTCCGGTTACGCCTTTCCGGCAGAACTGCTCCATCCTGTGGCAAGAGGACACGGGGCGGTGCATCATGGTCGATGTAGGGGGGGATGCGGACGTGCTGCTGGATTTTGTAAACCGCAAGTCCCTGAGCGTGGAGGCCATAGTGCTCACCCACGGCCACCTTGACCACGCAGGCGGTGTGGCCGCCCTGTGCCGTGGGCTGGAGGCGCAGGGCAAGCCCCGCCCCGCCGTTATAGGGCCAGATGAGCGTGATGCATTCTTGCTGTCCTCCATAACCGATCAGGCGCGCCACTTTGGCCTTTCGGGGCTGGAGAACGCCTCGGTCGACCGCTTTGCGCGTGATGGGGAGGTGCTGGATTATCTGGGCTGCCAGTTGCGCGTGGTGCATGTGCCCGGCCACACGCCGGGGCATGTTGTGCTGGTGGATGAGCGCGCCCGCTTTGCCTTTGTGGGCGATGTGCTGTTCCGTGGCTCCGTGGGGCGTACGGATTTTGCCTATGGCGATGGCGCGCAGCTTATACAGGGCATACGCCAAAAGCTGCTGCCGCTTGGCGATGATATTGTGATAGTGCCCGGTCATGGTGGTTTGTCCACGCTGGGTGCGGAGCGGACGGGCAACCCGTTTTTGCAAGACGAACATTGAGTGCAGGAGAAAACAGGACGTGAAGAACAAACAACTGTTCGGGCTGCTTATGGCAGCACTGGTGGGCAGTGCTGGCGTGGCGTGGGTGCCTGCTCTGGCCGATGATGCCGAACCCACGCAGGCCCAGCCGGTCCTGCCCAAGGAGCCGCTGAGCATTGTCTCTGCCTCGGGCAAACATGTTTTTTCCGTTGAACTGGCCAAAACCCCGCGTGAGCAGCAGGTGGGCGAGATGTTCCGCACGCAGGTGCCTGCCGATGGGGGCATGCTGTTCCCGTGGGGCGCGCCACAGCAGAGCGACATGTGGATGGAGAACACCCTTGTCCCGCTCGATATCGTATTTATTGGCCCGGACCTGCGCGTGCAGTCCATTGTGGAAAACGCGGTGCCGCAAAGTCTGGCCCATATCAGCAGCCACGGCCCGGCTCTGGCCACACTGGAACTGGCAGGTGGTGTAACCGCCAAACTGGGCATTATGGTGGGCGACAAGGTGGAGGCGGCCTCCCTGGCTCTCCCAACGCCTGCTGGCTCCTTGCCACAAACAGCCCAGCCAACCACAAAAACGCCCTGACGCGTCGCTTTGGCTTCGCTAGAAGCGCCCTAACACGGTACCGGGCTGGCGGAGCCTCGGTGCGCTCAGCTCACGAGGCGGAATTTTGGCATTTTTGGTAACTGGCGCGGCCGGGTTTATTGGCTTTCACGTTGTTCGGGCCTTGCTGGAGCGGGGCGAGCGGGTGATCGGGGTAGATAACTTAACACCCTGCCCCGACCCGAACCTGAAGAAGAGCCGCCTGCTCCTGCTGGAGCAGTATCCCGACTTCCATTTTCATGGTCTGGACATCAGCCAGCCCGACGGGCTTATGGCGCTGGCGGTGCGGGAGCCGCATATACGCGGCATTTTCCACTTTGCTGCGCAGGCGGGGGTCCGCTACTCGCTGGAAAATCCCTACCTGTTCGCAGATGCCAACGTGCGCGGGCATATTGCCGTGCTCGAGTTTGCCCGCAGGCTCCCCCGGCTGGAGCATCTGGTCTACGCCTCGTCCTCCTCCGTGTATGGCCGCAACAACAAACTCCCCTTTTCCGAGACAGACCCCGTGGACCAGCCCGGCTCGTTCTATGCCGTAAGCAAGCGGAGCGCGGAGCTTGCGTCCTCCACCTATAGCTACCTGTATGGCATTCCCCAGACCGGGCTGCGGTTCTTTACCGTTTACGGTCCGTGGGGGAGGCCAGACATGGCCTATTACAGCTTTGCCCGCTCCATTATGGAGGGGCGGCCTGTTCCCCTGTATAGCGGTCGCGCCCTGTCGCGCGATTTTACATATATTGCCGATGTGGTCTCCGCCGTGCTGGCGGTGTTTGACAAACCACCCGCGCCCAACACCGCCCGCGTGCTCAATGTTGGCAGCCAGCGCCCCCAGAGCGTGCGCAAGCTCATAGAGGTGCTGGAGGAGGTGCTGGAGACCAAAGCCCATATTCACGAGCTTCCACGCCCCGCAGCGGACGTGGAAAAAACATGGGCCGATATTGCCGCCATCCACCAGCTCACTGGCTGGCAGCCCAAAACCGAGCTGATAGACGGCATGGCGTCCTTCCTGCGCTGGTATCGGTTTTATGGCGCAGGCGCCAAACATGGACATTTTGTAACGAGATAGATTAAGTTTTTTTTGGTGATTTTCTGTGTTTTGAGGCGTTTATGAATCGGGGAAAGTGTTGGTTTTCTGGGGGTTTAGTTGTTTTTTATGTGAGGGGTTGACGGGTAGGTGTTTGGGGGTATAGAAGCTGCTTCACCGAGACGAAGCAGTCTTGGCGGGGATGAGAGTTTCTGCTAAGTTCTTTGGCTCTTTGGTCTTTGACAAGTG
>NZ_WOTD01000041.1 GCF_011516885.1 Acetobacter lambici
TACACTCTGTCTGCATCGGGTTTTCTTATAGCTTACGAAAATTTCTTTTCTACAAAACAGACTTTTTCATAATCTAACCCGATGTACAACCCTTCTGTGAGATTTCCGCGTCGAGATGTTGCGCGTAATCGAGCCAGTTCATTGTGTAGAGATTGGTTACTTTGCTCGTGGCCCAGTTGGTAATTTCGATGTCTGAGAAATACGCTTGATCCGTCACGATCAATTCGCGCGGTTTACCAAATGAGTCATGATATATGTATTTAACCCAGGGGCGGTGCGTGATTTCATAAAATAACGCACTCACAGTCAGCATATTTGCGACGAGTGAGCATGAAAACCCCAGAAGAATACACTTGATGACCTGTTTTGAAAAAGACGGATCATTCAGCCTGCGGGTAACCGCCTGATATGTATTTTTCATCTTCAGACGAAGCTAAGTTCGGAGTGATGCTCGTAATTGCCTGTCGTGGTGTTAACAGGAAAATCGAATGACCACGCATCAACATCAGCCTGCCTGCGATTGAGCGCAAGCTTACCTTGCATGCTGAAATGAACTGTTTTTCGGTCCCGCGGGCGCACGAAAAAGAGCTTTCCCGTCAGGCGGCAAAATTTTTGCACCATCATACTGACGAGTGTTGGATTTTCTGGTTCTGAAAAGGGGTCTTTATGTTTGCAAGAACTGAGGATTGGCAGACCGCGCCGATCAGGAAGGCCTGCGCGTCTGGCGGCTTCGGCAACGGCTGTTGTTTTCAGTCCGAAAAACTGAGCTATGCATGTAGGGGAATAAAGTCGTTTCCAAAGGGCTGCCAGAGTGGCGATTGCCTCGTTGGTCCAGATGACGCGACCCTTTTCCGACCTCGAATGAGGAGAAAAAAAGTAAAGAAAACCGCGATGTAGGGTTGAATCTAGCTCAGAAATGTGCGGGGGGGGGGGGGGCATTCAATGCATTGGCGGCTTTTGCCGCCCGACCGCTTCGCGGTCGATGTACACCCAAACGGAGTGCTTTGCGGCGCACGGCAGAAATCGGACGACCGATCAGCCCGGCAATAAAACCGACATCGGTGCCTTTAGGATAGGAGCGTGAAAGATAGATCTCTTCATCGCGGCTCCATCGTGGACGTATCTGCTTGTCGTACCCGCCAGATGCGCCACCAAGAAACGCGAATGCCTGAACCACTCTTTGCCGGGGGACCGAAAATTTTCCCCTAATGGCTGCTTTTGCAGCTTTGAACATGACTGGCTCCTGCTCTGCGCATCTGGAATATCTTTATTTCCGTATCATAGGTCTTTGAGACAAAGCATCATATTTTTGCCATCGCGCGAAACCGAACCATAAATATCCGGTTTGGGAAGTTGTAGATATATTACCATTTTTTGCTTTGGTTCACATTCGCGCATGCTCGCCATGTACTCCGCGCATGGCCTATCTACCAAACTCTTGCCGCTCAGAGTGCCTCAAAACAGTTTTAGTAGAGTGTCACGTCTGTATTCACAACTTCCCCCCGTATCCTGACAGAACCGATCATAGAGATGAGTTTTGTCAGATGTCTCAAACGTCAAAAGTGTCCAAATCTGCACGCGATCCGAATGTGTGGCTTTCGAGGGATTATGCTCAGGATCTGCTGCTAACGATTGTGCTTCCCGGCGAACCTGCCAATGAGCGTCCACAGTCTTCTTCTGAGCAGGGGAAAGGAGAATGATGCGCCTTCAAAAGCTGTGCATCTATGGGGCGATGATCGGGATGTCACTCGCTTCACCTTCCCTCTCGTGGGCGGATGCCTCTGGATGCAAGGCTTTAGTGCAGGCTGCGGCGACTGGTAAAGCAGCCCAGATCAAAACTGATGATGCCATGATCCAACAACCGGAATCAGTGACCAAGTTTACCTGTCTTGGAAACTTTTTTAACGGTCTGGGGCTGGATGTTCTTACAAACGGGCTGGATATCTCCTCCATAGCCCAATCTGCGATGGGTAAGATCTGCGACGAACTCTCCAACGTATGGGACACACTGGAGAGTGCGGCGCAATGTGGCCTGAACGTGTCCAGTTTTGATGACAATTTCAACCTTGGCCTTGGCGCTGGATCAATATGTCCAACACTGAATTTTGGCGGCGGCGGTGATGAACTCATCAATACCGGTGTCAACTCGAGTGGGACGAGTAGTTATTCGGACGGCAGAAACTCCTATGATGTCAATGGGAGTCTACAGCTTCCAGATGGGTATTCCCTTGGTGATGCGTCTCAGGCTTTCGGGCTGTCGGGAGGTACGCTGTGAAGCTGATCCAAACGCTCGTGATCCTGGTGGCCTTTACTCTTGGTACTTTTATGCCGAGCAAACCGGCCAGTGCTCTTGGTGATGCCGGTCCCATTATTGCTGCGATAACAGCCCTTCAAAGTGCAATGAATTCCGTCGTCCAGTCGACACACAAAATCCTCAATGGATCTGTCGTCGATGGAAATAACGCCATGGTGAAGGGTTTTCAGCAGATTACCAATTACACCAAAGCTCAGGTCGGTGCGCAGGAACAGCTTGCTGACGCAAACAATATGGTCAATGCCCGCCTGAGCCGTGATGTTATTAACGCTCACATCATGGACGAGCATGCCGTCAACCGCCAGGATTGCCTCAACCTAGAAGGCGGACAGGCTGCTGTGGTTGCAGCCAGACAGGCCGGTGATGTCGCTCTGGCACTGGACGTAACTAAAAACAGCAGGACGAGGGCTTCTCGCAATACACCGTCATGGGTAGGAGCCGGACAAGCGTCACAGGCCAATAACACTCTACATTTCTCTAAATACTGTGATGATGCCGAGGCAGAAGCTGGTCTGTGTTCACTCGCTGAAGACACCATGAAGGGCGCGGATCAGAATGCGTCAAGCCTGCTAACCCCACCTGTATACGCTGATCAGAAAGCCATCGACCGGGCCAATGATTATGAGACCACTCTCATCCAGCCGGTTGTTCCGGCCGCAATGCGCGGCAACGCCATAACAACTCCAGATGGCCAACAGGCAATGCCCGGGCGTCGGTCCTATAATGCGGCAATCTCCCTCGCACATAATATTGGGCATGATGTTCTGAGCTGGCGCGCAGGCACAGTGACACTGACGGCCAGCCAGAAAGCTGAAGCCAAAAGAGAGGGGATTACCCAGACTGACGTTGGCAGTTTGTGGGAGGCCACTGATCTCGAAGTAAACCGGCGCTATTCCGGCACTGACTGGCAGGCCGATCTTCAGGCCATGCCGAGTGAAAAATCAGTTCTCATCCAGATTGCTCTGCTGGACGCGCAACGTAACTGGCTGCTTTGGCAGCAACTTAAACTCCAGCAGAAGACCGCGCTGGCTACGGTCAAGCGGCTCGCAATAGAGGCGGACAAAAGCCTTAACCGCTTCTCTCCCCTCCCAGTTCCTAATCCTCAGTAAGTATTGGAAACCATTGTGTCTGAAACTCTTGCGGCCAGCCCCGCCACATCCTTGACCAACCTGCTGGACACCCTTCAAAATCAGCAGAATAACATCCCCGAAGGACAACGTGGCCTTGCTAAAGAATTGGCTGATCTGCGCGAAAGGCTAGAAAAAGACCCATCCCTTGAGAATGATCCAAAATATCTGACACAGGTCGCATGGCTTGTGCAGGATTGGTCAAAATTCAGTGGGACAAACCAGCAGCCAGCTCTTTCTCCAATCTTTCAGGCCGGCCTGACACAGATGGCTGCGCAGTATCCCGGCCTTGCCAACCCGGACCTTAACCGTCTGCTCGGCAATACACGGGAGCTTGCTGACCAGCAGCTGGTTGCCATGATCCGTTCAACGGTTATGGAAGTGGCGGAAATGGCGCCCGCACAGCAGACAGCGATGATGATCGCAATGGCGACACAGCACCTCAGTGACAGGGTGATGGACGCTACAGGTCAGGTTCCGGTTTCACCGGCTGCACAACCTGACCCGGTTATGCCGGTTACAGCAGAGGTTTTCCCTGTGCCTGAACTGGACGAACCAGCCCCGGTCTCAGGACCATCAGCCCCGGATCAGAACACTCAACCAGATCATGAACACGAAGCCGAGCCTTCTGAAGCACCAGGGGCTTCTGGAGGTTTAACCGAAGAAGAAGATAAGGCGATCCGTGCAACCAATAGAAAAGATAACGAAGCACGAGAAAAACAGGAACCCGAAATCGACACGTCTGCTCAGGATAGCCAGCAGCAAGACGCTTCTCAGACGGAAAAACCTGATCAGCGGACACAGCGTGACGTCCGAACCCCAGCCCAGCAGGCACCAAAGGCGGAAACTGCTACAGATCCCTCAGCAGTCAAAGCCGTGCAGGCAGCCCCTGCAGCAGCGCCGGCCGCTGCCAGTATTATGTCGCGTGCCGCCAGTCGATTTGCCTCATGGGGAGCAACTAACCATGCGGCAACAGATACACGACGTATCAACAAACTCATCCAGAGCGTTGACACGGATATTGAGGAAAGCCGTAAAAATTTTCAGACGTTGAAGAATGCGGCCGCGCCATTTTTCAAAAAACTGGAAGCAACCGCCAGTCTGGAAGGGAAGACCATCCCTAAAATTTTGTCCGAAATGGCTCCTGGTGGACAACATCAGGCTTTTGGTCAGGAATTCATGCAGGAACGTCAGAATAATCCTGATGTCCGGAGCTCTTATGAAAAGCTTGTTGGCTCCATGACGAACATGAAACGCAATGTTCTGTCGATGCAGGCCGAAGCAGCCGAACGAGGTGCTACCGATGATCCAGCCGTGAAAATGGCGGAGCAGCGTGTTGGTGAGGTGGGCTTGGAAATGGAAAATATCCCAGGCGTTGAGCCGGGAAAAAACCTTGTGCAGTCAATCGGCCATATCGTCGAGAAGCTTGTGGAGAAAACCCGCGATTTTTTGGGCCTAAATCATCAGCAGGAGCAAGGGCGGGATAGTGGCCCTTCTATGGGGGCCTGAATGATGCGTGGCACCATTTTCAAAGGCATCGCTGCTAGCGGCCTCGTATCTTTGGCACTCCTGTCCGTATTGGCCGCTCCGGCCTATGCAGATGTTACGCCTTCGAGCGTGTCATGGGCAGCATTGGAGGCGGGCAATGATTTTACCGGCCAGATCCTTGACAGCCTCTTCCCTATGGATGGTGCCACACAGACGACAACTGGCCTTATGCTGGAATGGTTTACTGCATATGTGGGAATGATCGCAGCCGTCTGGTTGTTTTATTCGACCATTATCCAGATTCATAAAACGGCGGAAAGCGGGAAAATATTGTCCGCCAGCTTTTCCGGCTGGGTTCCCATCAGGGTTATCGGGGCTATCATCATGATGGCCCCGGTATCCACTAATGGCGGGTATTCTCTTGGGCAGGATCTGATCATCAAGACCGCCAAAGTCAGTATCGGCATGGGAAGGACACTCAAGGATATTGTGATTGACAGCGTGGGACCTAAAGCACTCCCGCTTTCCGCACCGATCATTCCGGGCTCACGTCAGATTGTGCAGGGTGTCATCAATAGCGAACTCTGCCGGAGTTTGATCAACATCGCTGGAAACAACAGCAACCTGGTTCCTGCTCCAGAGGTGTCGATCGGTACCAAAGAAGCTTTCAGGGTGACTGTTTCTTATGACATGGCTCAAGGTGACGCACAGGCTATCCCTGCCTGCGGCAAGATTTCCATGGCCGCAACTGGACAGGTCTCTGCTCAGTTGAGCCTTGCGACCACTCAGAAAAGTTTGAGCACGATTGATTTTTCTGCCGAAGGAAACATGCGTGTTGCGGCTCTTAAGCAGCTCATATCAAACATACGCCCTAACACCGACAGAATTGCCAAGACCCTTTGGGAGACGAGAGACGTAACAGTCCTCAACACGCTCAACTCTGTTTTTACGGGCCAGAGCCAATATTTCTCAGGACGGCTGACCGCCATATCTTCCTCTGCTATTGCAAAAATCCGGGCTGCAGGCAGCAACAACGGGAGCGAAGATTCAGGCATAGTTTTCATGAAAAATCTCGGCTGGACGGGGCTGGGGGCGTACTATCTGGAAATATCGCGCTTAAATGCCGAGGTGCAGGCTGTCTCAGCCATCACACCGTCAGTCCAGAAACCGTCATGGGCAGGTGTTGGGGGGTATCTCTCATCAGATCTTGCGCCTTTCCTCCTGTCCATCACGGGGTATATGGCAAAACAGGACGAAATGCTGGTTACGACGGATCAGTCCTATGCCCCCTCTGCCTCTCCCCAGTTGTTTGCCAATTCTGTTGTCAGTCAGGATGCTCCGGGGGTTTTAGATAAAGTTCTGCGCTACACTGGCCTTTCCGAGAAGACTTTTGTAACAATCATGAACTATCTGGTTATTCCAAGTGCGGGCACCGGATGGACTGATCCGCTGAGCAATATGCTGGGTCTGGGCCATTTCCTCATTATGCTGGCCCTGACCATTATCGGGGCATCGGCCATTGCTTCGAGCAGCTCGGCATCAGCGGCCGCGGGTGTTGTCAGTCTTGCGACCGGTAATTTCGGAGCAGCTGCGGCGGCGGCAGCGGCGGCCACATTTACTGGTGTTGTCACGGCCCTTCTGGTGCCTCTGTTTACTGCGGCTTTTATGCTGATGGCTCCAGGGGTAACCCTGGCCTACATCCTGCCTATGACACCTTGCCTGTTCTGGTATGCGGGGGTGGCCGGCTGGCTGGTACTGGTCGTGGAAGCCATGGCCGCTGCCCCTCTATGGTTTCTGGCCCATATGACGTTCGCGGGGGATGGCATCCATGGGAAAGGAATCAGAGGCTATGAAATTCTTTTCACCATTCTGTTCAGACCATCCATGATGGTTGTTGGCATGATTTGCAGCTATACCATTTTCTCAGGCATGTCCTGGATTATCATGAAGAGCTTCGTTATCGCCTGTGGGTTCGTTTTTGATAACGGATATCTGGTAGATAATTTCATCGGTATCCTCGTGCTGATGGGGCTTTATGTCACCCTTGAAATGACAACGGCCACGTTGTCTTTCCGCCTTATTTCAACCTTGCCGCATCACCTGCCAGATATGGTCGGATTCCGCTCTATCGGCCGGGTTGATGCCGATGCTTTTGTGCAGAACAGTCAAGACCCGGTTAAGAAAGGTGTTGATACTGCCTCTGAGGCCACAAAATCTGTTGTGAAAAACACATCAGATAACTCTTCACAAGGATCAGGTGGAGGTGGTAAACAGAATGAGAACGGAACGCCTAAAATGGATTCAAACACCAAAGCGCAAATGGATGAAGCTCCAGTTGTTGAAGTCTAGTTTTAAGGGATTTTACTATGGGTGACATCTTTGCGTTAGACCAGTTGCAACGTATTAACCGGACTCTTTCCAGAGGCTCCGTGCCTGCGGCTGACTACCGTGAGGCAATGGAGAAGATATCCTTTTTAGAGCAAAACTGCACAATCCTGACCATTAACCGCGACCAGCTTCTTAAGTTTTCTCGGGAACTCGCAGATAAATATAACCCTCTGTTGAGAGAGAGCAGAGAGCTCAAAGCCGAGAAAGAGGCCCGCGAAAAAGCTTGGAAGGCACATTACGGCAAGCTGGTTGATGATTATAATGCTCTCGTAGCCTACTCTAACGATGGGAATCGTGAATATCGAGAGATAGTCGATAAGTATAATGCGCTACTTGAGAAATACCGGAAGGCTACAGGGAAGGATAAAACTTGAGACACCGTTTTGCTGTTCCGGTTCTTGCTCTTCTGTCCCTTTCGTCCTGTGCTGAGGGGAATCTCCACACTGGATCAAGCCGGCCTCTCAAGCCACCTAAAGTGGCTCAGGCTCTTTACGACCCCTATGCTCCTTATGGCTCAGCCCCGGCCAACTGGTCACCGTCTGTTGGCACGTATGATGGTTCAATCATAAAACCAAGTGATCCTACTGATCAGGCAGGCCGCCCAGATTACGAACACGCAAAGTGGAGCGTGAATCAGGCGAGTGACCGGGCTGGGACTTTTTGAGGGCTGAATAGCCCTCGCCGCAAAAAAACAATCAGGCCGGATGCAAGAAACTATGCTTGTATCCAGCCTTAAAGCATTTAATGCTATCGTCTTATCGGGGCCAAAGATTTTTCCCGTTGGACATAAACTCAGAAAAACTCCCAGACCACCCACGACGGATTGTCCAGTTAGAAAAACTGAGGGCAAGGAACTGTCCTGACAGCATAATGATGACGGCCGCCGTCTCGATGCAAACAGGACCAAAGATGAACTGCTTTTCCCAGAAAACGTCATAAAGCCACATCATGCTCATCAGCATTAACAAGACCCCACAGAATACACCGTAATTTCGAGTTCTAACCTGTGCTCTTGTTCTTGCCTGTATATCAGCTGTTAGCGCTTCTACCGTCTCAGTTGCTCCGTCCGTAGTCAGTTCCGGCAAATTTCGCACAAGATGTGAGCCCGTGCGCAGGAGCGACATGCCCTTCGTGAAAGGCCCATAAAGTGGATAGGCCAGCCACAGGGAAACGCGACCAAGACGCTTCAACCCCTGTTTGGTTTTCATCGGGCCACGCCCTCGATCAAGGCGTCAACATTATCAGGGAGCCCCGACTGGGTATGCGAGACACCCGACTTGTCCAACCAGACAATGGTCGGGGTTCCCCTCAGGCCAACCGTATGCGCTTTCTGAAGGTTTAGCTGTAGGCTGGCGCCGGATGTCTCAGTCAATGAGACATCGTCCGGAGCATGGTTAAGTGCAATGATCTGTCGCCAGACACCGATCATCTGCCTTTGTCCAATGCTTAACATGGCCTGCGCTGCCGGAGTGCTGGCGTGATTATTTTCGTAATCGTTGATGGCAATCGGGACGATCGCCAGCTCCAGCTTTCCGTTGTCGACATATGACTGGAGGCTTTGGAGCGCCCTGATCGACCAGGGGCAAAGTGGATCGACAATCATATACAAGCGGGGCGCACCAGCATGCCCATAAAGACCGAAACTGGCTGAGGCCATGACCTTAGCGGCATCGGCGTGTGTGCCCTCGGCCGGCGGTTGTCCACTAACGACTTTTGGCGGATTGGTATGCCCCGCGTCCCATTTTACCGTTGGGATAACGCCTGGGATCATGGAAACTGTATCGCGGGTAATATTATGGCCCTCTGCATCCCACATGACGCCACCGACCTCAGCCTGAAGATCTGGCGTGAGGTAGAAAGTCCTGAAGGTCTGCCCATTTCTGGCAAAAACACCCCGCAGACCGTGATTGGACATACTGTCGCCGATCTCCCAGATCGTTGCCCCATTACTGGCGATACGACGCAAAGCCGGGCTTTGATTGATATCTTCAGCCTTCAATAAGCGCGGAATCGTTGTCCCTTCACTTGTGGCAACGATCTTAACCGGCGGAGCGGAAGGTTCCATGGGAGGCGGTGTCTGGCATTGTCCAGCACTTGCCAACTGAGGAAAAAGAACCACTGAAGTGGCCAGCAGAATGTGTCGCATGAAAGTCTCCTTTGAGACCATTCTGTCAGAGAGTGATGTGAATACAGAAAGAACAAACAGTGAACTCCTTATTCACAACCTCTCATGCGATGATGACACTAGAAACCGACGATAAAGAAGGACATTGATTATGAGCAGATTCTACAAGGTGGCGGCAGCAATAACCCTTATGGGGATAGCCCCACCTGCTTTTGCCCAGCATGCCACACCGAGCGATCTGGATCGGCTGTCGCAGGAACGCATGGAGGATATTGGCCCACGGGACTGGGGTAATCCAGTTAATCCACCTGCCACTGCGAATACTGAGAAAGCATTACCCGTGTCTGTCTCCTGCATGAGCCCGCTGGATGAAACGACACCTTTGTATTCCGCCCCCAATATCAATGCGACAAAGGTGGGGCGAGCGGGCTCCCAACTTGCAGTAACCAGCACTGAAGTGAATGGTTGGCGGCAGGTTCTGCTCAATGGCACGCATATGGCATGGATCCAGGCCAGCCTCATTGGCCCATACAAACCTCTCAATCCCGAACACCCTGTTGGCTGCATTGTCACGGGCGAGCGGGCGGATGGAACAGTTCTGTTCACCCATCCAAGACAGTAGAGCTTCCTTATGCGGGCCTTACGCATCGTAATGCTCCTGACGGTTTGTGGCGCACCACAAACCGTCAAGGCGAGCTCGACGGAACAGATTGTCCCCAGCATTCATGAAACTGGAGCCCCGACTTTTGTCTATGCCGGGAGTAGTGGCGCGTCACAGTCAACAGGCTCCAGTGGGCAGGCCTCCAGTTATTCCGGTGAGTGGGGGAACACAGATGCGATGGCGACCCTGCTCAATCAGACCTATGGCTCTGACGCTGTTGCAGCGGCGAAGGCGGCCGGGATCAATCCGGATACACTGGCAGCTTTTGGTCAGATCGAGAGCCATTATCAGAATACCGGCAATTCGACGTCATCTGCTCAGGGCGTTTGGCAAATCACTGACGGCACATGGAATGAATATGCCGCCAAGGCCGGGGTGAGTGACGAAGACCGGAGTGACCCGGCCGTACAGGCAAAAGTCGCCAGTGCCATTATCAGCGACTATGCGACATCCGTTGCGAGCAGCACTCATGGGACAGTGACGGGAGCGCAGGCCTATGGAGCCTACATGTTCGGCACAACAGCGGGCTCTCAAATGGCCGCTGAATCCAATACGTCCCGCCCACTCAGTGATTTCGTCTCAACCAAAACACTGGCGGCCAACAATATGAGCAACTGGACGGTTGGTCAGTATTACTCAACCGTTTCCCAACGGATGGGTTCTGGCGCTTCGGAAGCGGTCATTTCCTGATGGCTTACACATCCACAGTCATGAGAGGCACAGACTCTGCGAAGTATTTTGCCGAATCAACGCGGTCAAGTCTGTGCATTATCAATAATTTAGGCCATGAGTGTCTATTGGTCTGCGCGGGCTCGGAGTCAGAGTCCCACAGGCATAACAGAGGACCGCCATTGAGATGACGTAAGTACCAAAAAGGAAACCCTGCCTCTCCCGGTCTGCAAACCGGAAAAGCCAGGGCACCAAAGAAACTCAGTTGTGAGGGGGACCAACAATTACCTCCCCTTATAGCGCCTCCCGTTTTTGAACGCAAGTAAATTGCGAACGGGGAAGGTTTGTCTGGTGTCATCGGCATGAGGTGTTGATCTAACCCCCATTGCTGGAGCCACGCCCTGTGCTTCCACTACAGAATGAAACCCCCGGCGTGCTACGCAGGCGCGGCAAGCGTACCTTGACGCCTGCCATGCTTGAGGCACGCGACGAGCTGATGCAGTCCCCACCGGACTGCCCGGAGAAGTATGCGCTGCTCAATGTGCTGCGCGCCCTGCCGCGCGCCCTTAGCTTGAGCCGCAACGCCTATCTTCTGCTCTTACGCATGGTGGAGAAGACGCCAGTCGAGAGCTGGGAGATGCTCAAGACACCGTTCATCTACGCTCATAACAGCACGCTGATGTCCTGGACGGGATTATCCCTCACGGCTTTGCGGCGAGCTGTGCGAGAACTCGCTGATGCGAAAATGCTGGTGCCCTGTGACGGCCGGAATGGTCAGAGGGGAAAACGCTGGCAGGGGGCTGAAGGGGAGATACAGGTCGGTTTCAACCTTGGCTCACTCCGTCATCGCTGGCCAGAATTGCTGGGCAAGCTTGAGGAAGAAAAGCGTCGCCGCTCCCAGGTTGCCTTCCTGCGGGACGCTATTGCCGATCTGAATGAGAATGTTCGCAGGGTGGCTGACGCATCTGGGGATCAGGAGATTGCTATGGAGGCTGCCCGGATTATGCGTCTGCGTCGAGGCACAGAGCAGACTGATACCCTTTCGGCCTATTACGAGGACATGAAAACACTGCTTGCAGGCCTTCAGCCGCAGACAAAATCTGTGGATAAGTCGTCTGAAAACAAGGGCCATCTTGTTCAGAACAGCGTCGAATGTACCCCAGAACTGGCACCCATGGATGCCACTATCGGCACCCACTATACAGATAGAAAAAACAATCAAACATTAGATGTTGTTGTAGTAGCGCCCGATAGGCGCAATCGCATTGAAACAATGCGGCGTGCAGGGCAGGCGGATCATTCCGATCTGGGTGAGGGGCGTGAGAGATCGGCGCTACGTGGATTTCGAGGAACCGCGATGTTCTACCTTTCGGTCTGTCCGGATCTGCGTGACCTCTGCTCAACCTCCACTCCGGACCGAGATGAACTTGCCGATGCGGCCGAGCAGCTCTCCGGACAGATTGGGATCAGTTATCAGTCCTGGCGTGTAGGTTGCGGCATTCTCGGGAAATTTGAGGCTGCGGTCGCTGTGATCGTCATGGCCACAAGACGGGAACATGGGGAAAGTATTCGCCATCCTGACGCGTATTTCCGCTCACTGGTCGACCGTGGGGTGCGCAACACTCTCTTTCTTGACCGAAGCCTCTATGCCTTGCGTGATCTCCATGGTGTCGAGAAAGTGGATATGGTGCCACCACCTTCAAAATTGCCTGCCGCCAAACCCAAAAACCGATGGGGATCTCGGCCATGATTTTGTGGCAGGTAACCTGTGAATGCCGGGGCCGCGAAGAAGACACTGGAACAGATAGCGCGACAGATCTACTCTTGGTCCTGAGGCATTGAAGGAAGGTTCATGACTGAAACTGTCCCCACTCTTGAGACATCGGTTCGTCGCCTGGGCCGGGAATGTCAGCAGGAAAAAACTGTCGAAGCTGTCATAGAGCTTGCACCAACCTATGCCACTGTAGTGGCTTTTGTGAAGGAAGCTGGACTTAGCGCGCCACGTCGTGCGGCCGGGATACAAAAAGAAGGACGACTAGCCTTCCAGGAAGTGATTGATGACTATGATCTCACTGATCCCGCCGATGTCGAGGAACTGGAAATCTGGTTGCGCTCGGATTTACAGGAGATTGTCGACAGGGCGCCCGACATTATTATCGCCGGCCGTGACGAAGTGTTCCAGGTTGAACAGATCATGCTCCAGACCAGTATCGAGCAGCGCCTTGTGGACAAACTTTTCAGGGAGAGGCGTCAGGCGGCCGGACATTTACTCAACCGTGCATGGTTTGCTGGCCAATGGGTTGTTGGTGCATGGGGGGCGTGTACGCGGGTTATGGATAAATGGCAGAAGGAGGCCATAAAAAACCATAGGAATGTCGAACATTCTCCACACCTGGTTAAAAGAGACCTGTCTGAACAAAAGGTTGTCATGCTCAGTGCGTGGAAAAAAGCCATATCGTCTGGCCGACCAGAATAGACACTTCGTCCATTCACAAGTGAGCCTTGCATACTGCTTACAGGACTTTGCCGATGGGGCGGGTCGTTTATGCTAAGGTTTATGCTCACATGTTTACAGATTTGTCGGTCTATGCTCATCCTTTAACCAATCATGGTGTTCAAAATAGTCTTGTTTCGACTGTCGTGTTATGGTGGGTCGGCCTTCTTCTTTTGTTGCATTATGCCAAACGATTTTATCCAAAATATTTCTGGTTTCATTTCATATGGATGACATTCGTTCCCAGCATTTTGCTAACATGTGCCCGCGATGCATATATCCATGGGTATTGTGATAGAAACCAAGCTGTAGGTTGTGGAACTTTGACAGCTGGCCAGATTGTATTTGAATTCGTTCAATGGTCTGTTCTCTGGTCCATCTTCGCACTAGCTATATTTTCATTTGCTGCTGTTTTAGCGTGCGGTAGGAAGCTGATTAAAGGGTCTCAAATTTCAAGTCGACCAAAAATTGATGAATAAGGTGACATGCTCATCGACCTGAAGGCCAATGTTTCCAGGGTGAGCAGGATTAAGTAGGTCTATTGCCTGAACTTATGAAATCACTTGCGAACTCACATGCGACGGTAGGAATTTTGTAGACTTCAATTACGACACAAACGGTGGTCGATCGAATTAGCAGGTCAGTATCCCTTGAAAATTATGAACCGTTCATATATCTTCCTCTTGGCAGGAAGTATTAGGAGGCAATCATGGGTGAACGGGCTGATCTACTCCGCTCTTCAGAAGCGGCATTCGTGTCCGGCATTGCCGTGCACTCGGTCAACCGTGCCATCGACGACCATGTGCTCCCGAAGGGGTTTTTCGAGGTTGAGGGTGGTCGTCGGCTGACGCCTGGTGCTTGTGTGATGATTGCTTTCTACCATGGCACGGCTGAGGACTTCACTGCCCCGCTGCGTAAGCACATTCTTGCGCGCTTTGAGGACCGTCTGCGATTCGTCGAGTTCAGCCATTATCACACGCTGGCGCAGGAGAACTGGAAGCTCGTCGAGCATTATTGGAGCGTTGACCTTGCTCCCTTCATCGAACGTACTGTCTGCAGCTACGAGCGGTTGCGAGAGGCCGAAGCAGTGGTTTCGCGTGACGAGGAGGTAATGGGTGGCGCCGAGGTGCTGCACGGGACACGCGTGCTCGTGCACGATGTTGCGGCGGCCGTCTCCAGCGGAGAGACCTTGGATCGCATCCGGGACGCTTACCCGTCACTCACCGATCGACAGATCGAACTCGCGAGCATTTACGCGATAGCGCACCCGCAGCGCGGCCGACCGCGCATGACCCTCCTGCCAATTGGTACCGAACGTATCGACCGCAAGGTCGTGCCGCGCAAGACGGCCGGATGAAGTTTCTAGTCGATGAGTGCCTAAGCCAGCGATTGGCGACTATGGCCGTAGCCAGTGGTTATGTGGAATCTTCCCATGTCGTATGGCGTGGCAAGAGCGGTATGAAGGATTGGGACCTAATTAAGTTAGTTGTCGATGAAGACTGGACATTAGTGACGAAGAATTCCTACGATTTCCGCGGCCCTGCGGATGTACCTGGAAAGCCGGGCCTTTACGCAGCACAGGCTATCCATGCTGGGCTTGTCTGTTTGAATGGACCACCTGGGATGGATCTCGCGTTGCAAGAGGAGTTGTTCGATCTGGCAATGGACCAGATCTCTGCGCTGGACGACGATCTTGTGAATCAGGTGCTTGAGCTAACGGTCGACAAGACGAAGATCGTGACCGACCGTTACATGCTGCCGAAACCTTAGCCTTCATCGACCGCATTGATGATGTCGATGATCACCTAACGTGTTGTCGGTCAAGGATTGTTGACTTCGCAGCCTTGCCTGTCGGCTCCGATAATTGAACAGATGGGCTGCTTCCGCCCTCTTCTCGGACACCGAAGTGAAATTTTGCGCTTTCCCGAACCGGACGTGGCTTCTAGCGTGCTAAGGCTGGCGTCCCTAAACCAGCCGTGGTCCAGACCGCCTCCGAAAGGTTGCTAAACCCAACCTCAGCGTTAACATTTCCAAATAGTTATCGAATGAATTTTGCTGATGCAGTTTACATACCGCGCTTGAGGTGACCATTTAGTCTCGAAAGACTGTTCTTAAAAGATAAATGAAGGGTCCTACTACTATATGCATGATATCGGATCGCAAACCCTGCAAGCAAGGTATGGGGTAGAACTCGCGCACTTGGTACGCTCGTGCATCGCTAATCTTGATGATCCAAAAAAGTGTGAGGAAGCTGAGCAGAACAGAGTGTATGCTCCGGCTATGTGTAACGCTTTATCCACGGCGGGCATTGAGAGCACGTGCGAGCTGAGTTTGCAGGTACTTAGGCTTTCAGATATTATGTACGCAAAGGATGCCGAGCGCGCCGGTAACATTAAGAGCGATGCGCATACGATTCTTGTTGAGCTGTGCTCTAGGTTGGAGACTCAGCGAAAGGTAAATTTAGTTCAAGTTTGCTGGCATGAATGTGGCCATGTCATGATGGCGCACAAGAATAAAGTTCCTTCCGAAGCTGTCATCGTCGATTGGCACGATATACCCTTTTCGTGGGCCGGGCGAAGATTCGGTGCTGATGCCTCCGGTCGAGCAGGGCAAGAGATATACGCCGGGGGGGTGGCGGCCGAACTTTATCTGGCGCGTGCAGCTGGCCATGGGCTAAGCAGCTTGCAGCTTGATAATGTGACTAAGCGCGCGGGGACAGATATTAAAAAGTACGAAGCCTCTACTGCCCATACATCTGATTGCCTGTCGTTTCTCGATTGCGCCACTGAGATATCGCATCTCTTCAATGCGGCCGAGGGCGCGATTATGCGTAGGATGGTGACGCTTTTGATTGAGCGGAAACGCCTTGGCGCCCCCGTTTTACGTGCGCTCTTGAACGAGATCGAGCCGACCGTCGAAAATTTTAAAGACGACGAGTTTCTTCTAAATCTAGAAGCACAGGTCTTCCAAGGTTACCCGCAATCACACGTGATGCCCTGAGCCAAAAATCTCTGGTCCAATGCTCCACCGTCTTAGAGAGAGCGAGCCGCGCTGGAATTGGCGAAAACGTCAGATCCAAAAGATTTTGTGCCACGAAGCCGACAGACTGGAATCCCCCCAAATCTGCCTGTCGGCTTCACCAATTAAGCAGACAGGCAGTGCTCACCTCAAGTCAGACGAGGTGGTAAGCCTTCTGTTGTATTCCTCGTGAGGCTTCCCTAATTCATAGGAACTGCGTCTTTTAAGAAGGATCTGTCATGACCAGCCTGTTTGAGCCGATTGAACTGGGAAGCATTTACGCCAAAAACAGAATTCTCATGGCGCCGCTGAC
>NZ_WOTD01000042.1 GCF_011516885.1 Acetobacter lambici
ACTCTGTCTGCATCGGGTTTTCTTATAGCTTACGAAAATTTCTTTTGTGCAAAACAGACTTTTTCATAATCTAACCCGATGTACAACCCTTCTGTGAGATTTCCGCGTCGAGGTTGCCGAGCTGATCGAGACCATAAGCCCGCTGTCCGGCCGGAGTGTTGGCCCAGGACGCAGCCGCCTTTTCATCACGAGCGGCCTGATACCCTTCCGCCTGCCCTTTTTCGGTTCCGGCCTGCTGACCGAAGAAATAACCCCCGCTAAATGCCACCAGAACGATCAGGAGGGCCGTCAGGGCCGTCCAGAGTAGAGATGAACGTATTTCCGTCTTGGCGGCCTGTAGCGCCTTCTGTGAGGCTCCTGTGGCCTGTTTGAGCGCGGTTTGCATTTCGGCCGACAGGGTGCGTTCCTGCCGGTTCCGGGCTTCCTGATCGGACCTGACGGCCCGGAGCAGGCGGTTCGTCTCTGCCATTTCCCGGCCGAGCTGGTCGAACGCGGCCAGCCCGTCATCCAGCTCGCGTTCGTCGGTCATGACCGGTCAGGCTCCGGCTTCTGCCACCCCTCGAACGCTTTGTGGTCGTGGTCGCGGGTGATGCGTTTCATCAGTTCGTCAATGACCCGGCCAAAGCGTTCATCCTTCCCGGCCGCGTCGATCAGCAGTCCCCCGAGAATGACCTTGCGCCGTGTATCCAGTTTGCGCTCCTCGGCGTTCTGTCTGGCGAGCAAAGCCTGATACCGGGCCTTGGCCTGCTCGACCTGCTGTTTTGCCTTTTCGATGGGTGTCATTTTTCCTCCCGCACCAAGTGGGTGCAATGGTCTGTTGTGATTTCCATTCCTGCGTGACCCTGTTGATGATACCCGATTTTTCAAAAGTTTCCTTGTTTCCTCGTGGAGCGCAAACAACCCTTGCGACAAAGGAGTGAAGGGCGCACTTTAGCATTGCTTCGCAATGCGTGCGTCAGGGACGTTCCTTCCCTGAACCCTTCCTGAACGGAGAGAGCCGTGGCGATCTATCACCTGTCCGTCAAATCCATCTCGCGTTCTGCCGGTCGCAGTGTCGTGGCTGCTGCCGCCTATCGTGCCGGTCAGGAGCTGACGGACGAACGGCAGGGCCTGACGCACGACTACACCCGAAAGCAGGGGGTAGAGGATGCGTTCATCGTGGCCCCGGATGGTGTAGACTGGGCGCAGGACCGGAACGCCCTGTGGAACGCAGCGGAAGCGGCCGAGAAGAGGAAGGACGCCAAGACCGGCCGGGAATATGAGCTGGCATTACCGGCCGAGCTGGACGCGGACGCACGGAAAGAACTGGCCCGGGATTTCGCCCGTGAACTGGTGGAGCGGTACGGGGTGGTGGCCGATGTGGCGATCCATGAACCCGGCCGGGAAGGGGATAACCGGAACCATCACGCGCACATCCTGACCACGACCCGGACGGCCGGGGAGGACGGGCTGGGGGCCAAGACGCGGGTTCTGGACGTGGCCAGCACCGCTTCGGCCGAGATCGAGCATATGCGGGGCGTGTGGGCGCGTCAGGTGAACATGGCGCTGGAACGGCACCAGGTCGAACAGCGGGTGGATCACCGGAGCTTCGAGCGCCAGGGGAAGGAACAGGAGCCGACCCGGCACATGGGCGTGTCAGCGACCGCCCTAGAGCGTCAGGCGGCCCGCGAGATCCCCGGCCGGGAGCCGGTGACGGATATCGGGAAGCAGAATGCGGAGATCCGCGAGCGGAATCGGGTGCTGGAAACGGCCCGCAAGGCCGTGGAAAAGGCGCAGGAGCTGTTTTCTGGCCTTGAGAAAAAGGCCCGGCAGGCGGTCGGTCTGGCCCGGAAGATCGGGCAACGGATGGAGCAGCAGAGGGAAGCCGAACGCCAGAGGCAGGAGCTGGCGCGTCAGGCCGAGATCAGACGCCAGCAGGATATCCGGGCGGCCGAACAGGAAAGACAGAAGCAGCTCCAGCAGGAATTGGGTCGATCCTTGGGCCGCTCACGAGGACGGAGCAGAGGGCGGGATTATGATAGCGGGCCAGATATGGGGTTTTGATCACAAAATTGGATTAGTGAGTTATGTCATTGGTTTATTCGAAAGTTAGAGAATATTCTGAAATCGCGGTCATCGTGCAGGCGCTGTGAGGTCGCCGCCATTAAAACAAGGGTTGACTACACGAAAGTGCATTTAACGTACGTTTAGAGAGAACGTTAAACGAACTATCATGTAAGGTTTAGGGCCTGTTAGGTCTTGAGGCGATCTGCTGTTGCGGCGATGCAGATAACGGCCATGAAGGACGTAGCGGTTTTCTCATACCGCGTGGCGACTGCTCTCCACTCCTTGAGACGTGCCCACAGATTTTCCACCAGATGTCGGTGCCGATAGGCCCATTTCGGGCAGGTTACTTGTGGCTCGTTGCGTTTTGTCGGGATGACCGGGCGTGAACCCCTGTCCCATAAGGCCTCTCGAAACTGGTTCGAGGCATAGCCCCGATCGCAAACGACATAGCGCGGGGCGTGCGGCAATGCGTCAAGGAGGGCCATGGCCGAGGGGAGTTCATGGGCCTGACCTGGCGTCAGGGTGAAAGACAGGGCCTTTCCATGCCCATCTGCGGCTACGCAGACCTTGCTGCCAAACCCTCCACGCGAGCGGCCAAGTGCTTCACGATCATTGCGGCGTTCTCTGAATCCCCCTTTTTGGCCGCTCCGGCGGCCTTGTGATGAGCCCGAATGTTTGTGCCGTCGAGGAAGACCATACCTAAAGCCGGATCTTGACCCTTCACCTGTTCAAACAGAGCCTGCCAGACGCCGAGCTTTGCCCAACGGATGAAGAGTTGGGCTGCCGTCCACCAGGGGCCGAGTTCAGCAGGAATTGAGCGCCATTTCGCGCCATTCTGATGGCGCCAGAAAATCGCCGACAGGGTCCGCCGCAGATCGCGAGGCGGGGTTTTGCCTTTTGGACGGACCGTCTCGATCAGAGGTTCCCCGCCCGACCATGCATCATCGGAAAATACAGACTGCATCATGCTCATCACAAAGAGCTATGCAACTCGTTCCGTCTTTCAAGACCTAACAGGCCCTAGCTGTAGGCTAAGGCGCATCCCTTTCGGCCGTAGCTCACAAAAGGTCGCGTAAGTCTCTCGTAACGTGCGCTCGGAAAAAGGTGACGAGTGATCTACCCGCAGCAAGCGCTCAGTTTCGATGGTGCTATCGTCATGAACTCGAGGCAGACAGGGACTCAATTGTTCGACGTGGTAGATTGAAACAGTAGAAAATGAAGAATGTTTTAAGTGGGTACCGATAGGTAGATTGATCGGACAGTCACTCTATCCAAAGGAACACGCCCGATGTTTTACGAAATTGCCACACACGGCGTGATAAGCGTCATATTATTCTGTGGCTTTCTCGGCATGCCACTGCTGGGCATCGTTGCAATGATCCTAGAGCTGCGCCGAAAAGATGATCCGAGAGAACCTGCGACCGCTGGCCGAGTGCCAGTCTGCATTGCCTATACTATCTGATTGCTGGCTCAGTCTCCGCCGCTTTACTGTAAATTCCAAAAAATCTGACGCAGACGAATTTTAATCTGCTTTGGTTAAAGTCTACGCGCGTCATATGGTGATATTATACCAAACTTGATCGATGATGTACGCGCGCTTGGCGCGTGCTCCTTATGAGAGACGCCGCCGGAAGAACCAACGGCGCCAGTCTCCTGCCTTGCAGCAAGACTTATTTAGAAACACCAAGCGGTGCCGTGAATATACGCCCGTCGACATCCGTGAAGCGAATAACCGACCCGTTTGCCGGCGTATGGGCCTGCGTTAGCCACGGGAGGGTAATGGTCGCCTTCGCCCCCATCGGCGCACGGATACCGTAGGGCCCCGGGCCAAATTTGTTATAGGCGTAATCATTATCGAAGTTCTGCTTCGTCAGGGCTGACAGAACTTTGGCATCCCAGTGTTCTGCGATCACTTTGTCCGGCCCGATAACGGCTGCATCAACGATGTGCACGGGTGCTTCAGGCGTTCCTGCATCCAGATAGGCATGAACGCGAATACCGCCATCAGCGAGAACGACCGCATTGGACAGCGTCACGTGATGCTTCGTCGGGCTCACCGGCCCACTATGGAACGGCGTAACGACGGAACCGCGAAAATAGCTGTAGGTGCTGACGTTGTAGATCAGGACAAAGCCGAACAAAGCCAGCGTCAGGTTCCGGAATGGAATATCCGCCAGCGGAAGCGGAAGCGCGCCGCTCGCCCAACGAAACCAGGCGCTGTCTGCGAGACGCGGACGTCGGGCCAGCAACACATTGTCGAGGCTGAAAGCACTCGATCCGCCGAGCAGCAGGGTCGTTCCCATAGCCAGGTTACACGCGGCCATCGTCCATTCGTCGATGCAGGTCGCGCCCTGCCAGCCGAACATGGCCATCAGGATCACGGAAAAACCCATCGAGACGAGCGCGGACGCCCGGGTCATGAACCCTGCCATCAGCGCGGCACCGGCGATCAGCTCGGCGGCGCTGAAGACGATGACACCTGTGTAGAGGAGCCAGAAATGCTGCAACAGGAACGAGATGACGTGTTCAAAACCGAACAGCGCCCCAGGCATCGCGGTTTGAAATTTGTTGGCCATCCAGTTGTGGCCGCCCCAGGCGTCGAGCTTGGAAGGCGCATAGATGAAACGGCGCGACCCGCCGCCCCAGTAAATGAACCCCTGAATGACCCGCGTTGCCAGCAGTGCGAGGCCGCCGATGCGCCAGTTACGCTCGGCTTCGGTCAGGGGTCGGGCGGTGGCGCCAAAAACGGCGCGCTGCGCTGATGCGTGTGTGATACTCATGTTCGCCTCCATTTACTCGCTGTCGTGATCCGGCATGCTGCCGCCGTGATAGGCCTTGAAGCCGTAGCGTTCGAAAATCGCCAAGGCGGTTGGCGACTTGATGAAATCGAGCCAGAGCTTTGCGGCCTGAGGGTGCGCGGCTCCCTTCACCATCGCGCCCGCGTAGATCGCCGTGCTGTTCTGATCGGCGGGAATGTCCACATGGCTGATGGCGTGCCCGGTCTGTTCCTGGAAGATCGCTTCGGACTGCCATGTCACACCGGCGTCAGCGAGGCCCTGCATCAGGAATAACGGCGTTTGCCGATGATGAATATGCGTCAGGACCGTGCTGCCGTTGGCAATTTTCGTCTTGTAGACGGCGTTGGCCAAAGCTTTGCCGCCCGCCTTGTCCAGTGATGCCTCGATCTGGCGCGCGATGCCCTCGAATTCGGGATTGGGCATCGCAAGCCTGATGCCCGGGCGGCCGAGATCCTTCAAGGATTCGACGTGGCCGGGATTGTCTTTCGGAATCATGATCGTGAGCGTGTTCGTGACATAGGGCACGGCAGGCGCCGCCAGCAGGCCACTCTTGATATACTGATCGATCTTCTTGAGGCCCGCGAAATAGGCGTCGGGCTTGGCCGTCCACGTCATATTGCCGGAGGTGATCGTCCCGCCTGCTTCGATCTGGCGGATCAGCAATCCGGGCGGGATCGTCTCCCAATAGATCTTTCCGGAGAATTCGGGATGCTCATGCTCGAACGCCGAGACGAGCGGCGCCATGGCGAAGAAGTAGTTTCCCCCGACATACAGGACGAGGCTCGGATTCGTGATGTCGCCATGAAAATCGGCCAGAACATCGACTTCCGGGACGGTGAATTCGAAGCCGCGCCGTGTCGCGTCGTTGTTCTGGCCGTGCTGCCACGGCGGAAACACGTCTTCTGCGTAATGCGGGGTCTGCGCCTTGCCGTTCCATTGCACCGGATCGGCCAACGCCGCAGCAGTCGACAGCACGAAAGTCGCCGCAGCTGTGGCCAACAGGGTTTTTCTTATTCTTGAGGGTGTCATAGCCGTTCTCACTTCACGTAGCCGAAACCGGCATGTTGCAGTTCAGGGATCGTTGCCACGATGCCGGGGGTCAGGACGACGCCGTCGATCAGGTGATTGGTCAGTTCGGCGGCCATCTGCTCGTGTGACAGATGATCGGGATTGATACCTTTCTCGATCAGCTTGCCCGTCTGCTCCCAGATCGCGTTGTGGCAGGCCATGAACACGACGCCACGCTTCTGCAAAATCGGGATCGTGTTGCCTGCCGCTCCGAAAAGACCCTTCGGATCCTCGTGAGCCGACGCATCGAGAGCACCGTCTGGCGTTTTGATAAGCGTATTAAACGCAAAGGCCGGCCCGGCGAGCTTCGCCAGCTGATACTTGTCCCAGATTGTCTGGTCATAGAGGGCAAGGTGAGCGGAGCCATGCGTGGCCGACACCGCGAGAAAGTCCGGGTGTCTGAACGAAAACACCTGTGCGTTAACGGAATTGCGCATCAGGTTGAGCCAAGGGCTATCGATTGCTGTGTTGTCCCAGACCTGCTTCCGCTCGCCGCGATAGGCGATCACCAGATCAAGTGCCTGGGCGTCCCACATGAGCGGGTCGTCGAGCACCATCGGCACGGTCCTGAAATCGCGGCGGCGCGGGGATCTGGCCAGCTGCGAGGTCAGCACGGCAAGATTGCCGGTTCCGTCCGCATGGGACGAGGAAGATCGTGCTGCCAAGGCAGTGGAAGTGGTGGCGATCGTTGCGCCGGCGGTGGCCGCCATCAGACCCAGCAGGGCATGGCGCCGGTCGGCGCGAAGGTTTGAAGTCATGTCGTTCATAGTCGGTCTCCTTTGGAGAGCCTGATCATGCGCTTCTCTTGATCACCCGAACCAACTCATTTGAAAGCACGAAACGTTCGATTTTCTGTATTATTCGGCGATGTAACTTCGGTTATCGCCCCTGAAAGATCACCCCGGAGGTCTATTTCAGGCCGATGAAAACCCGCACAGCTCCACGATCGCTGGCGACACCGCCCCCGAGACCACCGCTTATTGTTACTGCCGGCTCCAGAATATGGTTAAAGCCGATATCAACGAAGCTCGACAGGCGTCGTTGCCTGGTTTGCTGCTGACGCACCACATCGGCGACCAGCGCAGTTCGAGGCCCTATCAGATGCGAGCCGACCATCCCGACCATCCATCGCTTCGGCCGTTCGTCAGGCCGAACCCTGAAGGATCGCGTCCAGGCGATTTCTATGCCGACCCTGGGCGCCTGCCTGGAACGGCCAAGCGATTTCGTCGCAACGAACTGGACGCTGTCGCGTGGTCCCTAATGGCCGCCCCCATAAGGCTCCTGGCGGATGAGCGATATCAGCATGGCCGGAACGTAGCGCCCCTGCTGGCGGAAGTTCCATTCCACTTCCGCGCCCGCCAGATTGCCATGAACACTTGACGCGTCGCCGAACTGACGCGCGGGCGCAAAGCTCAGTTCGATCCGGCCGGGCAGTCCCAGCTTGATGGCCGGACCACCCCGCGCGCTGTAGCGCCCGTCGCCGGCTATACTCACGCGCTCGGCCGTTTGCAGCGCGACATGTCCTGACGGCGTGACAAAGGCGTCCTTGAGCCTGACGGGTAAATTAGCGCTCAGACCCTGCGGATCGCCCTGCGCGTGCACCGGACCCATCAGGCACCAGGCAAACACGGCGCACAGGCACGCCCCCACAAACTCATTGGCCCTGTTGCGCAACAATGCGGCGTTATGGCCGCGGTGCCTAGCCCACGGCAACGAGAACAGCACCGAGGGCGATCAGGACAACCCCGCCCCAGCCTTTGGCGGACATATGTTCGCCCAAGACCAGGACGCCGAAAATCGCCACGAAAACGACACTCAGCTTGTCGACAGGCGCCACGCGCGCCGCATCGCCCAGCTTCAACGCGCGAAAATAGCATAGCCATGATGCTCCCGTGGCGAGACCCGACAGCATGAGGAAGAGGACCGTCCGCCCACCGATGGGGTCTAGCGCGCGCAGCTTGCCGGTGAGGGCAAGCAACGTTCCCAGCACGACGACGATGACGATCGTGCGCACGAAAGTTGCGATATCAGAATCAACCCCCTGAACGCCGAGCTTGGCGAGGATTGCCGTCATCGCCGCAAAGGCGGCTGATAACAGAGCCCATACCAACCAAGGGGGCACACCTGAGCCATTCATGATCATGATGCCCTATCGGTTAGGCGTCTTCTTCGGTTGCGGTCTGGGCGATGCGGATGGCGCCCGTGTTGAACCCGTCGGCCGTGATATGGCCCAGCGCCACGGCACCGATGCAGAGAATGACCGACGCGGCCACGTTCACGGACGCCCGCCCCCAGGCATCGTTACGGATCAGGTCGAGCGTCTGCAGGCTGAAGGATGAGAACGTCGTATAGCCGCCGCAGAGCCCGATCATCACGAAAAGACGCATGTTTTCCGACACCGGATAGCGCCCGTCCGCAAGGGTCAACGTGCCGAAGAAACCGATCACGAACGAGCCGAGCGCGTTGATGGGGAGGATCGTGCCCCATGGGATGAAGCGGCTGATCGGCATGGCCGCGACGGAAACCAGGTAACGCGCCAACGTGCCGAGAGCGCCTCCGACCATGACGATAAGACAGGTTGTAAACGACATGCCATTCCCTTTCTGCGCGAGTTCGGACGGAACCCGCTGTTTCGGGCGGCGAAATGCAGACGCACTCCCACCGCCATTGTGTCGCGGTAGGAGCCATCAGCCCTTGCGAGGGCGGTTGAAGGGGGAGCTCCATCCCCTTGTCGGGAGAGTTAACATAAAGCGGTCGCAGTGCGCTACTTCAGGGTGCCGCCGTCGGGGCATGGTTAATCCCGAGAAGAGCCGTTTCCTGTATTTGTGACCTGCCAGCCCTCCTTTTTTGTTGCTCGCCCTCACCGCCGGGCGCACATAATCCCGGTGACGCGCGAACAGCAGAATTTCGTCGTCCTGGACAAGGGGATGGGGTTCCCCTGAAACCGCCGCAAGGCTGATGACTCCTCTGTGCCGCAATCGGTACGAGGAGACATGTGCGCCTCTCTTCGTTCCGAAGGTCGTTTATCTTTGGAGTGGAGATCTATCATGCACATACTGGCCATTCTCGACCGGCCTGGGCCGGCGCTCCAGACCCTTCGCACCGTCGATAGCCTCATGGTGCGTTTGCAAGATTGCAAGGTGACGATCCTGCATCCGCGGCAGGAGACCAATCCGGACTTCCAGTCTGAGGACGAAGGCATCGAGACGCAGAGCGAACACGCCGAGTTCGAAAAGCGCGAACAGAATTTGAGTGGTACCTTGCGCGACATCACCGAGCGATGGATGACGACGCGCGCGGACACGGGCTCAGCACAATGGCTCCAGGCGATAGGCGACGTTCGCAGTATCGTCGCCGAACAAAGCCGGAAAGCCGATCTCGTGGTCGTCGGCAGACACATGCCAAGCGACCCCGACCGGACCAGAAAGACTCTCATGGCAGCACTTTTCGATGCCAACGCCGCCGTATTAATCGCTCCTGAGCATGCGCCCCGGACGATCGGCGTTCGTCCCGTCATTCTGTGGGAGCCGTCCCGGGCGTTGGATGCCGCACTATCGGCGGCATGGAAGTTGCTGCTGACTGCCGAACACGTGACCTTCCTGATCGGAGCGCTCCCTGATGAATGTATGCCTGATCCTGCCCGGCGGTTGATGGATGCCGGCATCAGTGTCGGTATCGATCGTTTTCGGATTGATGACGGTGAAGGGATCGCGCTTCGCGATCATGCACTGCGCGCAAATGCGGATATTCTCGTTATGGGCGCCTATACGCATCCGCGTTTCTTCGAAAGGCTTTTCGGAGGCGTGACCGAGGACATTCTTGCCCACGAGATGCTGCCATTGTTGATCCATCACTGAACATCGATGCCGATGCCGCGCTTGATATCCCAAGCGACTTCACGCGCGGCATTGAACAACTCAGTTCCCCATGTAAGGGTGATTAGCTCCGGGCGTGAGCGCCGTGTAGAGCTGGTCGCGAATATTGTCGAAGCCGATCGTCAGCCACCGGGCAGAGGCGCCGTCTGTGGCAATCTGTCCCGAGGTGCGGGTAATTTCTTTCGATCCGTCACACATGGCTGCGGTGACCTGAGTCAAACCGCCTTTCGGCCCGCCTTGGGCAAATTCCGTTTCGGCGGAGCAGAGTTCGTCCTTGGCGGGCAATCGCACGGCGTTGAGATACATCACGATACGACGGCTGTCTGCCGATGCCACGCCGTCCTGCGTCGGATAAAGGGCAGCCAGCGTCGCGTCTGTCTGACCCGGAACCGTTCCGATGAACTTGACGGGCAGGCTCTTGTAGTCCCACCACAGACGCGCCCGTTCATGCGAGGGATTGTTGCTGCTGGTGATTGCCGTTCCGCATCCGCCAAGCAGAGCCAGTCCCGTCAGGACGGAGGCGAGAGGCAGAACCTTCGATTTGCCAAAAATTTTCATGGAAGCCTGTTCCCGTGATCGCATTTCGGCGCATGATTTTTCGGAGGGGCAGAGACACTCTCCGGAATGCAAATCATTGCCTTTCGAGTTTCGCGGCCAGGACCGATTTCCCGCCTCGCTTCTCGTGAAGACTTTGATACGATCAGGGGACGAGGCTGAAAATTGAAACGTATCGCTTAGAACGTTCGATAAAATAGATTACCGGGTTGCTCTTTCACCCGGAAGGCCTCATTCGAGAAAAGCTCAGCGCCCTGCAACGCGTTTCTCAGGGTAATGCGCCGCAATGCGCTGGTTCATTGGATACACGGTCGACGAAATCAGGCCGTACGCCGATGCGCTCTACTCCGGGGTTGCGATGCAGGGAGAGACGAACAGATTTCCCGCCCACCCGCTGGCGAGCGTCTTGGCCGCGACGACCAGCCACATGATGGCGAGCATCACGCAGAACACCGTGCCCGCGACGCCGAAAAACCCGTAATCGAGCATCGCACCGAGCCGGAACGTTGCGACCGTGTAAACGCCCAACGGGAAGGTATAGCCCCACCAGCCGAGATTGAACGGGATGCCCGAGCGCCAGTAGCGCGCCGTGATCAGGCACGCCATCAACCACCACCACAGCCCGAAGCCCCACAACAGCAGCCCCGCCAAGACCCCCATGCCGTGGGCCGCGATGCCGATCTCCCGCGGGCCATGCAGCGCCATGATTGTAGGTGCGTCCCCACCCAACACCAGCATTCCGAGCGCGCCCGTGCCGATCGGTCCCAACGCCAGCCAGCATGACGCCGCCATGCTCTCATGCGGCAGTTTGTGCAGCGCCATGCGTAGCGTCAGGATCGTCAGGATGCCGAACGCGACCGGCACCGAATACGCCCAGAGGACATAGGACGTGAGCAGCACGGTGAACTGCGTGCCCGCATCCGCCAGATGCGGCGCGATCTGTCCCCCGGATGCCCCCGCCACTTCGGCCGCCACGACCGGTAGCAGCCAGATCGCCGTCATGCCTTCCAGACGATGCTCGTGCCGTGTGAACATCAGATACGGGATCAGCACCCCGCAGGCGATCGACATCGCCACGTCCAGCCACCACAGCGCATGGGCGATGCCCACGATGCCCTCACCGAACAACGAAATGCCGAACGCGATGCCGCCGTTGATGATTGTCGCCAGTCCCATCGGTATGGTGCCGAAGAACATCGATACCGTGCCATGCCCGAAGATCCGCCGCGCCTCGTGGCCGAACATCATCCACCGCGCGGCATAAAGCCCGGCGAACAGGGCAAACAGGGCGATGTTGAAAAGCCACAACGCTGTGCCGACGCCGTGGAGATACGAACCGGCGACGGGGATCTGCGGTAGCGCGAGGGCCAGGATACCCGTCCCCATGGTGGCAGCGAACCAGTTGGGCGTGAACTGGCGGATCATCTCGCGCGGATGGGCGAGGTTCTGCAGCGGCTTCGTCATGGCTTGTTCACTGTGACAGGGGCGCCCAGCAGGGCGAGAAAGGCAGTTTCCGCCGGCGACAGGCGGCGTTGCGGGTGGCGCAGCGCGCGGAACTGCCGGTCCGGCAGGTTCATGGGCACGGCGCATAGCAGCCCGGCCTCGATCCGGCCCGCCACCACGCTTGCCGAGAGCACGGCAGCAGCGGTCCCCGTCTCCACGGCGCTGGCCATCGCCTCGTTGGACGCGACCTCCAGCATCACGTCGAGATCGGCCGGATCGACGCCGAGGGCGTGGAGTGCGTGTTCGAACTCGATACGCGTGCCCGACCCGGCCTCGCGCAGAACCCACGGGCTGCGCGCGAGATCGCGGGTCGCGGGCGGAGTCGACGCCCATGGGTGATCGGGGGCCACGACCAGCAGCAGCTGATCCTGAGCGACGACATCGCTGTGCAAGTCCGGCGTCGGCAGATCGCCTTCCACCAGGCCAATCGACGCCTCGCCCGATTGCACCCCTGCCGCAATATCGCGTGTATTGGCGATCGTGACGTGTAGGCGAATGCCGGGATACGCGGCGCGGAACGCATTCAGACGCGCGGGCAGCCAGTAGCTCGCTATGGTATGGCTGGCATGCAGGCGCAGGCTGCCGTCGCGCAGGCCCGCGAGGTCGAACATCCGCTCGCGCGCGATGTTTGCGCGGTTCAGCACGGTGCGCGCTTCCTCAAGAAACAACCGACCGGCCGGTGTCAGTTCGATGCGGCGACCGATCCGGCTGAAGAAAGCAAGCTGGAATTCGCCCTCCAGTTGGGTCACGGCATGACTGACGGCGGATTGCGTCAGATTGAGGAATTCGGCGGCCCGGGTGATGTGCTCGCGCTCGGCGACAGCTGCGAAAATCCGAAGTTGTTCCAGCGTCATGACACTACCGCCCGGGTCAGGGCCACCAGCACGGCACAGCCAAGGGCACCAAGCGCAATCGTTAGCGCGCGCTCCATGCTAGGGCCGACCGAGTAATGCGTCGTATCCGCCGCGATTGCCGTACGCGTGGCTTGGAACCGCCGATACGCTGCGGCGAACAGAACAACGCCGAGCGCGACGAACACGACGCCCAGTTCGGCGGTGGCCCCATAAGGGCGCGGTGCGGCGGCATCGTGCTGGTCTGCCGCCAGACGCAGGAACAGGTCAAATTTCGCCAGTACGCCGCCGAAGGCCACAATGGCAAGCGCCGTGCGGAGCCAGGCGAGAAAGGTCCGCTCATTGGCCGCGTGATCGGTATAGCGCGGGATCATACGGCCTGCGCCAGCCGGTCGGCGACCTCACGGGCCTGCACGCGGATTTCCGGAATGGCAATGGACTCCAGCAGCACGCCGAGCCGCGCCGGGCCGATTGTAAACAGATCGTCCGCCACGTCGCCCTCCGCGTTGATGAGCGCACCGTCCGGCGTGCAGGACAGGCCCGCGCCCTTGAAACCAGGAACTATCTCACCCCGATTGAACAAATCGTGCAGCAAGGGCGCGTCTGCGCGTTGGTATTTCAGGCTGGGGCCGGTACAGTTGATGACGTGGGCGGCGGTGATCGTCATGTCGTCGCCGGCCCTGACGATCAGGCCATCTTCGCCGGTGCTGATTGCGGTCACGCGCCCGTCAAGCACGCGCAAGGTTCCGGCCTGACGCTCCTGGTCAAGGATATCTGCAATATGCGGAGCCATACGATGCCGCAGGATTTCCCAGCGCCGTAGCAAATGCCGCTGGAAACGGGATTTTTCGACATCCGGCAGCGCCAGCCACAGCGTGTTGATGACCGGACGCATGCTGTCCACCGCCGCCCGCCAGTCGGTGCCGCGTTTCAGTGCCGCATGGAAAGCGCGCAGGTAGGCGAGTGCGGTTGATGCTGTATTTCCGGGTGTAAAGACAGGTGCTGGCAGCTTCGTGTATGCCGCATGCCGTTCGGGAAACAGGCCGCGACGCGACAGGGCCGTCACCTGTCCGCGGTGGCCGTTCTCCCGCAGACGCAGCAGTACGTCGATCGTGGTCAGGCCGGTGCCGATCAGCGTCACCGCGTCATCGGGCGCAACGTTGGCCAATGCCCGTTCATCCCAGGCGTTGTGGTGATAGCGGCCGGTGTCGTCCAGTTCGCGCGGGATACCGGGCAGGCACGCCGGATCGAAATGCCCGGAAGCCAGCACGACCTGTCTGGCATATAGCACCTCCCCGTCAGCGAGTGTCACGGCAAAGCCGCCGTCGATCCGGTGACAACCGACGGCGCGCTGCCGGACGTGCTCAGGAGCTGCGATAGAATGCAGGTTGCGAAGATAAAGGCCATAGAGCGCGCGCGGTACGAACTCCCCGTCATCGATCGTGCCGGGCACGTTCTCGGCCAGCCAGCGCAAGAAGTGGTCGGGGTCGGCCGGGTCGGCGCTCATGCCCTTGGCCGGGACATTCAGGAGATTTTTCAATGACGGTGTTGAGTAAGCGAGCCCGAAGCCGGGACGGTCGGACGGATCGACCAGCGTCGCAGTCATACCGTAGCGGGTGGCGAGGTTCCACGCCGTCAGCGTGCCGCTTGCGCCCCCACCGATGATGACGATGTCGTGTTGATCGGGCTCGGTCATATCATAACTCTCCTGGATTGCGTGTCACCAGAATGATCCGAAGCTTCTGAACCATCCATGAGATTGTCTAGATTGGAACGTTCGAAACTATCGAACTGTCTCCCTGACCTTCGCATACAACATAATTGCCGCCAGTCATGCTTCCGTTGCAGGCACAGCAGCTAAACGCACAAGCGTTCGGTAAACCGTCGGCCGTGACACTGAAAAGACGGCGGCGAGATCGCTGATCGAGTAATCGCCGGTGTCGTACATCCGGCGCAGTTCCTTCTGCTGCCGCTCGGAGAGCTTGGGCTTCTTGCCGCGCAGTTTGCCCTTGGCACGGGCAACCGCCATGCCTTCGCGGGTTCGCATCCGGATCAGGTCGGCCTCGAACTCGGCGAATGTTGCGAGGATATTGAAGAAGAGCTTGCCCATCGGATCGGACGGGTCATGCACGCTGGCACCGAGCTGGAGGCGTACGCCCCTGGCGGCGAGGTCGTCTCCGATCGCTCGCGCGTCCGGCACCGATCGGGCCAGCCGATCGAGTTTTGGCACGACGAGGGTGTCACCGCGTCGCACAGCTGCCAGAGCCTGATCCAGGCCAGGGCGGGTCCGGGTCGTTCCGGTGAATCCCTTGTCAGTATAGATCCGTTCAGCGGCGATCCCGAGGTTGAATTGCCCCGGGTTTTATGGAGACGTTTTTTATCTGATTTAAGCGGCTAATGCATGTGATTTCTGTTGCGCATAAAAGCGAGCCTCAGCTTCTGCTGGCGGGATGTTTCCAATGGATGACAGGATGCGTCTATTATTGAACCAGTCGACCCATTTAAGCGTTGCCAGCTCAACAGCTTCCCTGTTTTTCCATGGTCCCTGCCGATAGATGAGTTCGGTTTTGTAGAGCCCGTTAATGGTTTCCGCCAGAGCGTTATCATAGGAATCTCCAACGCTTCCGACAGAAGCAACGAGCCCCGCTTCAGCCAGTCTTTGCGTGTAGCGAATGGACACATACTGACAGCCGCGGTCTGAGTGATGGGTCACTTTTCCCTCAGGCTGCCTCTGGCACAGAGCCTGCTCAAGGGCATCCAGTACGAAGTCGGTATGAGCAGTGGATGAGACGCGCCAGCCCACAATCACGCGGGCAAACACATCAATGATGAAGGCCACATAAACAAAGCCCTGCCATGTGGAAACGTAAGTAAAATCCGAAACCCAG
>NZ_WOTD01000043.1 GCF_011516885.1 Acetobacter lambici
ATCCAGCAAGAGACAACTCCCAATCTGCTCAAAACGCAGACTGGACGCCATCGCAAAAACCGTCAATCAAATCGCCAAAACCCAGAAATTACCGGCCAAGCACATCAATCAAGGGTTCTTCGATCCCTCCACGTTCCATTTTTCTTCCAGAAAATCGTGTTCCGTTTGAGTGATCCAGCCCAGCCCCTGCATATCATCCAGCATCCACGCCACGTTCCCTGCTTCTGTATGGCCATGGATGTAATGTGTTTTTTCTGTAAAGCCTTCGCCACTCAAGGTCTTAAGTGTTGCAGCCTCGGGCAGGTTTAATCCTTTTTCTTCCAGCGGTGCGGCTAGGTCATGCGCAACAGTCTGCCTGTTTTCCGCATTGCGCAAAAAAATCGTGGCATCGTTCAGCGCGTTGATAATTGCTTTGCAGACATCCTGATTTTGAGACGTGCCTTGTGGCACAACAAACTGCTTTTCAATATGGCGCGGCATAACGGTTTGAGAACCACCGGCCAGAAAAGCAAGGTTTTGCAGGCAGGCTTCTGTCCCCCATGGCGGGCCTACACACCCGCCATCTATGGAGCCATTCATCAGGGCGCTGATAATATCAGGCGGGGGCATGACCTGAATTTCAATATCCTGCTCCATGTTCACCCCTATGGATAACAGGAACCGCTTGAGGATAAGAAAATGGGTTGAATACATATGCACAACAGAAAGCCTTGGACGGCGGCCGATTGTAGTGCGCCATGTCTCAAAAGCCTCACGCCCCTTATCCCCCGTGGGCCACTGGCCCATCAGCGGGTTGGTGCCACGCAGTATAACGGTGTTGCCCCCATAGCTTAACGTCGCAAGGGGCTTGAGTGCTGGCATATGCCCACGCCTGCCCAAAGAGGTCATCATAGCCAGTGGCGCAAACATAATGGCTGCATCCAGTGTTTTCCAGACCAGACCATCTGCGATATTGGCCCATGAGGGAGAAACCACCAGTTCCGTCCTAAGCCCGTATTGTGCAAACAGGCCCGCATTATGGGCAAGCATAACGGGCGCACTATCAGACAGGCGCAACAACCCGATACGGAGAGGTCTGGTCATGGTGTGTCGCTTTTCTGCTGCGCGGCGAGGTACTGGGTGGCCACGGTGACAATACGCTGGGATGTTTGCATCGCCCGCCCTCGGAACCAGCGATATGCCTGTGTTTCATTTGTTTTTTCATTTTTCATGAACAGCTTTTTGGCCTGATCAATAATCCTGCGCTCTTCAATTTCCTGCTGTGCAGCACTGAGTTCCGCCCGCGTGCGCTGAAAACGCGCATAGAGCGCAATGGCTGCACGGAGCAGCGGCTTAACATCATCCGGGGGGGCATCCAGAACATTGTAGGAGCATACCCCTGTATCAAACGCGGTTTCCATAAGGTCCACATCGTCCTCATCCACAAACAGGGCAATGGGCCGTTCCAGTGCTGGAACAGACAGTGCGCGCACGCTATCCAGCGCATCACGGTCTGCGCGGGCCATGTCCACAAGCACAACATCGGGGTAGTACTGGTGTACGGCTTCTATCAGGCTCATGCCAACAGGAACGGACTGTACATCAAGCGACGGGTCCGCCCGCAGCGTATCGGACAAGGCCTTTGCCCGTCCGGGGTTTTCATCGGCAACCAGCACCTTGATGCGGGTGCGCATGGGGGATGGGGCAGGATATTTATCCATTAATAAATATCTCGCAGGTAGCGGCCCCCTCTGGTCAGCCCGGCAACATAATCATCCGCCTGGCTTGCTGGCATGGCCCCATGCCGTGCCACAATACGGCGCAATGCGGCATCCACATCACGCGCCATACGCGCCGCATCTCCACAGATATAAAGGAAAGCCCCGGCCTGCAACCAGTTCCATAGCTCTGCCCCGGCTTCCTCCATCCTGTCCTGCACATAGATCCGCTTGGGTTGATCGCGCGAAAACGCGGTATCAAGCCGTGTCAGGCACCCGGTATGCGCAAAGCGGGCCAGTTCCTCCTGATAGTAAAACCCTTCCTGAGCGTGCCGTTCGCCAAAAAACAGCCAGTTGCGCCCTGTTGCGCCAAGGGCTTCACGCTCCTGCAAAAACCCGCGGAATGGCGCAATACCCGTGCCGAGGCCGATCATGATCACATCCGTCCTGCCATCTGCGGGAAGATGGAAATGCGTTGTGGGTTGGACAAAAACCGGCACATCGGCCCCGGCGGGCAACCCGGCAAGCCAGTTTGTGCACACACCGGGCCATGGGTCGTTATTCACGCCCACAGTCAGTTCCACCACCCGCCCCGACACGAGCGGGGAAGAGGCTGTGGAATAAAGCCGGGGCTGCATCCTGCGGAACAGGGCGGGCACATCCTGTGCTGCAACATCAAGGCGGGCCGCCTGCAACAGTTCGGGCAGGTAGCCGCCTTCGGTCCGGCCAAGTGCGTGCAGCATTGCCGGGTTGGGGCGTGCCAGATCAAAATGGCGCAACAGGGCATCGTGCAGCCCAACGGTGCCTGCGCCCTTTAGGGTCACGGGAGTATCCGCTGGCAGGCCCAGTGCCGCCAGAGTGGTTTTGACAACCTCCACAGCGTTGCAGGGCCATATCCCCAGCGCATCTCCGGGCTTCCAGTCCAGGCTGCTCTTGCCCAGGTCCAGACCAATACGGCGTGTATCCTTGCTGGCAGCGCCCTGACACAAGCGTTCGTTCAGTGCAAGGCGGGCAATAACCGGCGCATCCCTTGTGCCAACTCTGGGCTCGGGCAGCGTGGTGGCGGGTGCGGCCTCCCCTCCGGCGGGTGGGGCCACTGGGGGTGTTGTGCTGTCCAGCACAGCCAGAAGCTGGCCACGCCAGACTTCTACCGTATCCTCAAAATCCGGTTCGCAATCCACGCGGTCCATGATCATACAGGCACCCAGCTCCCGCAGGCGGCCATCCAGCGCACAGCCAAACCCGCAGAAACTGGCATAGGAGGAATCCCCCAACGCCAGAACCGCGCAGGAGAGGCCGGTCAGTGCCTCCTTGCGCGCACGCAGGGTGTCCCAGAATGGGGTTGCACAATCGGGGGGATCTCCATCCCCAAAAGTGGAGACAACAAAAATCGCCTTCCCCTGCCCGAGGTCCGCATCCTTGCAGTGATCCAGACAGGCGAGTTCCACCATATACCCGGCCTCCCGCAGCCAGACAGCCACGGTAGCGGCCAGCGCCTCCGCCCGACCGGTCTGGGATGCCCACCAAACCCGGATGCTCTGCCGCACGGCAAGAACATCCGGGGGAAGAGGCTGGGCACATGCCTCCCCCACACGGCTGAACAGGCCCGCCAGCAGGCCGTTTACATAACTCCGCGCCTCCACAGGCAGGGGAGCGGATGCGGGTACATCCGGCACCAGACCGGGTTGTGGGGGCACCATACGCAACCCTTCCAAAAAACCTTTCAGCCATATTCTGGCCTGTTCGGGCAAATCTGGCTGGAGGGCTGGATCATCAAGGGAGAAATGACGCATCAGGGTATCAAGCGGCATAGGGGCACTTCCTTCTTCCTGACGGGGGGCTGGGAGCGGCACGACATCTGGCGCAACCCGCTCCAGCTTAACGGCACAGAGCTTGAAGCCGGGCTGGAGGGAGAGCGGGTCCACATCATCCGACGTAACCGCATTGACGGCCATGTCCGGGCCAAAGCGGTCATTCCAGTGGAATGGAGCAAAGCACTGCCCCGCCCCCACGCGCTGGCTGATTTGAACGGGCAGAACAATGTGCCCACGGCGGGACGTCACCCTGACACGATCATCCGCCTGCAACCCAAGTAACTGTGCATCCTGCACCGAAACCTCCACAAATGGGCCGGGGTTCAGGCGGTTCAGGCTGGCAACACGGCCTGTTTTGGTCAGGGTATGCCACTGGTGTTGCAGTCGGCCACTGTTGAGCACAAAGGGGAATTGCTCATCTGGCCATTCCTGCGGGCGCATCCACGGGCGCGCGTAAAAAATCGCACGCCCATCGGGGGTGGGAAAAACCGGTAGCACCTGCCCGGCCGGTACATAGCGCACCGGGTGGCGGGCCTGCGTGTCCCCCACAGGGGCAGGCCACTGCACCGGGCCCTGACGCAGGCGCTCATAGCTCACTCCGGCGCAGTCATAGCCGGTTTTGGGGTTTGTAAAACGGCTGAGTTCAGCAAACACTTCAGCGGCGGAAGTAAAGGAAAAACCCTGTTCAAACCCCATGGCGCACGCAACGCGGGCAATAAGCTCCCAGTCGGCCAGTGCTTCCCCCGGTGGAGCAACCGCCTTTTGTGCCAAGGTCATGGTCCGGTCGGAATTAACCTGCACGCCATCCGCTTCTGCCCAAAGGGCAGCTGGGAGCAGACTATCGGCAAATCCTGTGGTTTCACTATCTGCAAAAGCGTCCTGCACAACCACGTAATCCGCTTTTTCCAATGCCCGTATGACATGGCCGCGATTGGCAACAGTGGCCACAGGGTTGGTGCAGATAATCCAGCAGGCTTTTATGCGGCCTTCTTCCATGGCCTCAAACATGGCAATGGCGCCATTGCCCCCTACATCCCGCAGGGTGCCGGGGGGGAGCTTCCACTGCGCCTCCACAAATGCGCGGTCTTCCGCCACCAGCGCGCTGCGTTGCCCCGGTAGCCCCGGCCCCATATAGCCCATTTCGCGCCCCCCATGGCGTTGGGCTGGCCGGTCAGGGAAAACGGGCCGCAACCGGGTTTGCACAGCGCGCCTGTGGCAAGGTGCAGGTTGCATAGCGCATTGGTATTCCATGTTCCCGCAACGCTCTGGTTCAGCCCCATGGTCCACAGGCTCATCCAGTCCCCGGCCTGAGCAATCCAGCGGGCGGCGGTCATAATATCTGCAACAGGCAGGCCGGTTATTTCGGCAACAGTGCTGGGCGCATACTCTGTCAGAAATGCAGGCATGGCATCCCACCCACGGGTTGCCTGCGCGATAAACCGTTTGTCTATGTCTCCTTTTTCAACAAGAATATGCAAAAGGCCATTCAGCAAGGCCAGGTCTGTTCCCGGGCGGATGGGCAGGTACAGGTCCGCCTTTTCCGCCGTGGCCGTTTTGCGTGGGTCCACCACAATCAGCTTGGCCCCGGCCCTTTTCCGCTCCATCAGACGCAGGAACAGGATCGGATGGCAATCGGCCATATTGGACCCGATGACAAAAAACAGGTTGGTGGTGTCTATATCCTCATAACTGCCCGGTGGTGCGTCTGCCCCGAGCGAGAGCTTGTAGCCTGTACCTGCCGCTGCCATGCACAGGCGGGAATTGGATTCTATATACTGGCTTCCAACATACCCTTTTGCCAGTTTGTTAATGAGGTACTGTGCCTCCAAAGACATCTGACCGGACACATAAAACGCAAGTGCATCCGGCCCATGTGTATCCAGAATACTCCGCAACCTTGCTGCCGTTTTGCCAATAGCCTGTTCAAGCGGAACCGCCACGGCATCCGCCCCACGTTGCGGGCGCAACAAGGCGGTTTTTAAACGCTCCTGCGCATATAAGGGCTTATCGCACGAACTGCCTTTTGTGCATAAACGGCCAGCATTGGCAGGGTGCGCGGCATCACCCCGCACCTTTGCAATTTTTCCATCCTTTACATCCAGAATAATCCCGCACCCTACGCCACAATACGGGCAGACAGAACGGAATGAAGTATCAGGCATGGCCACGTCAGGCAGGCGTCAGTTCAGGTGTGCCCTGCCCGGCGCGCACCCTGATCTGCACCTTGCCGTCCACCAGCCGTGCATCCCATGTGCGCAACCGGACCGATGCATCCTCCAGACACTGGCCATCTTCCAGACGGAAGTGCTGCTTGTACAGTGGTGAGGCCACAACCCGCTGCCCCTTGATCTCCCCTATCAGCCCACGGCCAATAATATTGGCATGCGAAAACGGATCATGGTTATCCAGCGCATACACACAGGCAGGCTCGGCCTGCGTGGCCGGAACATAGAACAGAGCAACCTGATTACCCTCGCACCATGCGACCACACCGGATTTTTCCACAAGGTCCGTTTGCGCGCACAGTTCCGTCCATGCCTGCGGGCCTGCAAGGCTCCCTGCCTCGGGCAGGTTGGCAGCAGGCCGGACCTGATCGCGCTCGGCCACGGTGCGAATGTTGGGGTCTGGGCGGGCATCGTTCACAAATGTGCGGAAGCGCTTGAGTTTGTCCTTGTCGCTCAGTGCGTCCCGCCATTCGCAATGGTAGCGGTCCACCACCAGTTGCATCTGGCGTTCCAGCTCTTCGGCAATACCAAGACTGTCGTTGATGATCACGTCCTTGAGGTAATCCAGCCCGCCTTCCAGATTTTCACGCCAGACAGAAGTCCGCTGGAGTTTATCGGCCGTGCGGATATAGAACATGAGAAAACGGTCTATATATTTTATAAGAGTTTCTGAATCGATGTCGGTTGCAAACAGTTCCGCATGGCGCGGCCGCATGCCGCCATTACCGCAGACATAAAGGTTCCAACCGTTTTCTGTGGCGATAACCCCCACATCCTTGCTTTGTGCCTCCGCACATTCACGCGTGCAGCCAGAAACCGCAAACTTGAGTTTGTGGGGCGAGCGCAACCCCTTGTAGCGGTTTTCCAGATCAAGGGCCTTGCCCACACTATCCTGCACACCGTAACGGCACCATGTGCTCCCCACGCATGATTTTACGGTGCGGGTGGACTTGCCGTAAGCCTGCCCCGTTTCAAACCCTGCATCGAGCAGTTCGGTCCAGATTTCTGGCAGCTGGTGCAGTTGCGCGCCAAACAGGTCGATCCTCTGCCCACCGGTAATTTTGGTGTAGAGATCATATTTTTTTGCAACCTGACCGAGCACGATCAGCTTGTCCGGTGTAATTTCCCCCCCGGCTATGCGTGGCACCACCGAGTAGGTGCCGTTCTTTTGCATATTGGCCATGAACGTGTCGTTCGTGTCCTGCAGGGGAATATACAGCGGGTCGGTTATGGGCTTGTTCCAGGCCGAAGCCAGAATGGACCCAACCGCAGGTTTGCAGATGTCGCACCCCAGACCGCCATGGCCATGCTGCTGCATCAGCTCTTCAAATGTCTGGATACCGTGCACCCTGACCAGAGAATACAGTTCCTGCCGGGTATGGGAAAAATGCTCGCACAGGCTGCGATCAACCGTAATGCCCCGGCTTTCCAGCTCCGTTTCAAAAACACTTTTCAAAAGGGCGGCGCACCCGCCGCACCCTGTGCTGGCTTTTGTGGTCTGCTTGAGTTCCCCCAGATCAGTGCATCCAGCATCTATTGTTGCGCAGATCGCCCCTTTGGTCACGTTATGGCATGAGCAGACCATGGCCGTATCGGGCAGGGCATCGGCCCCCAGCAGTTCCGCCCCTTCCCCACGCGGGAGAATAAGTGCTGCCGGGTCGGCCGGGGGGTTGATCGCGTTCTGCACGTACTGGAGAATGGTGTCATAATACGAATTATCCCCCACCAGCACGGCACCCAGAACACGGGCACCATCCCCAGACAGCACAAGCCGCCTGTAGGTGCCATCTGCCTCGCCTATAAAGCGGTAGCTCCTACTCCCCGGTGTTGCCCCGTAGGCATCGCCAATGGAGCCCACATCCACGCCCTGCAATTTGAGCTTGGTGGACATGTCTGCCCCGGTAAAAGCCGCTTCCTCGCCTGCCAGAATGGACGCAACCGTGCGGGCCATGGCATAGCCGGGCGCAACCAGACCAAAAACCTGTCCCTGCCAGGAGGCACATTCTCCAACGGCAAAAATGGCCGGGTCTGACGTACGGCAGCTCTGGTCAATCACAATACCGCCGCGTGCCTCCACCTCCAACCCGCACTCACGCCCAAGCTGGTCCTGCGCACGAATACCGGCGGAAAACACCACCATATCGGTTTCAAGGAACGTATCGTCTGCAAAAATCAGGCGGTGCCGGCAGGTCTGCCCAGGCACAATCTGCTTTGTGGCGTGGGAGGTGCGCACATCTATCCCCAATGCCTCAATCCGGCATTTGAGCGCATCCCCGCCTTCCTTATCCAGCTGGGCAGACATAAGGTGCCCACCAAGCTGGATAACGCTTGTGTGCAGGCCCAGTATTCTCAGGGCATTGGCGGCCTCCAGCCCAAGCAGACCACCCCCGATAACCGTGCCGTGCTGTGCACCCTGTGCTGCTGCGCGGATAAGGTCCAGATCTTCCAGATTCCGGTAAACAAGCCCTGCCGTACCGGTATTTCCGGGCACCAGAGGTACAAAGGGGGTGGAGCCGGTTGCCAGAATCAGGGTTGTGTACTGCAAAGCGCCTTCTGCACTGTGTACGGTCTGTGCCTGCCGGTTTATGCTGCTCACGCGCACCCCACGGTGCAGGGTAATGCCGTGTGCTGCATGAAAATCTTCCGCATGCAGGCGCAGGGCCAGCGCATCCTGCCCGGTCATGTATTCGGTCAGGTGCACACGGTCATATGCATCGTGCAGTTCCTCGCCAAATACGTGGATTGCGCAATTTTCGTGCAGGCCGTGCATGACCAGCTGTTCTGCACAGTAGTGCCCCACCATGCCATTGCCGATGATAACGATAGTGCCGGTAGTGGCCATGGTCAGTAACTCCTCGCAATTTGGGAACAGGGGGTGGCAACGCAAATGCCCATATGCGCGCAAGGCTGCCCCCGCAGGAGGCGTGCACACAGGGAAAGACGCATGTTACAGAAAACAGAATGGGAAAAACGCTGCACCATTATGGAACGGTTCCTGCGTTTGCACTGTGTGCAAACACGCCTTGTTCAGGCCAAGGAGCCGCCGTTGACCCCTGAACAACTCGCCGTTAACCCGTTACCACCGCCGTTGACGGTAACTGTTATGGGATGCTTCCAATTAGTTCCTTACACGAAATAAAATAAATAGGGAACCACATATCACGCCAAAAGCTGCCCCGGCTCATGGCATACGGACCTAGAACTTGAACTCCATGGTCTGCATATAAAACATGCCGCTTTTGGCCCCGGCCTCCCGCATACCGTGGGATGAGGCAAAACCTGCAATATCGTGCGTCCATGTAAAATGCGGGGCAAAACTCCAGGCAACCTGCACCTGGGGAGAAACACCAACAAAGCCCCCATGCAGGTTATTGCGCCAGGCATAGGTCTTGCCTGTTCCGTAAACGGCGTCCTGTGTGCTCTCACGCCAGAAGGCCGGCACGTGCAGCCTCAGGCGCAGGTTGGGTCTGGGGGCTGCTGTAATCAGCGGGCCAACCCCCACAAGGTTCTGGGATGTCAGGGCGAGTGTAACATCGTTATAATATGGCAATGCGACATACGGTGTTGCAAAAGTGCCAACTGCACCATTCTTGCTGTTGTAATTCCCGCCGGAAAACACATCGGCCTGAATCCCGAAAGAGGGTTTACCCAGAAGGTTTTTTGCATTCCAGCTAATACTGCCGTTAACCGCAAATGCCCGGACCGGACGGGTTTGTGCATCCTTTTGCGCGGGACGAAACTGCCCACCCTGAAAAACCCCGGTCAGATTAACATCAAACGGACCGGCATTCCCCCACAGACGCCCGCCTATATTATCCCGGCGGGTGGAGCCTGCTTCCGTCTTGCCTGCCTGAGCAAGAGGCAGGGCCGCATTGGCACCGTTAAACAGGTAGCCAAGAAAAAACACATCGGCAAAAAGCTGGCTCTTCTGCTTCATAAAAGAAAATGATGGCAGTGCCGTGGATGTGTAGGCGCCATACATGCGGGCATTGTAACTTGTGCCATCTGCAAACACATCAATCGGCTTTTTATTGGTCTGCATGAAGTCAAACAGATCAACACGAAAGGACTTCCACACCGCGTAGCCCCGCACGCCATCCCATGTCTGCTGCACGTTAGGCAGGTCACGGGCCGACTGCATGGAAACCGGCGCATCCACAAATACCTGCCGCCCGCCAATAACCCCCATGCTCGCCCCCAGCAAATGCCCCTTTACCTCCAGAATCCCTTGCTGAAGGTCCAGCCGCTCGCGCTGTGTGCCTGCCTGATACCCGTAGTAATTGGAGCCACCGGCCACACCCCACAAAAACTCGGCGTATGCGCGCACATGTTCACCAAGATGCAGGTCTGCACCATACATGTTGCGCAACAGCACGCGGTTGGCGTTGGTTTTACCTGCTGTGCCCATCATGGGCTGGTTTTCAAACACATAGCGTAGCCGCTCCTCCCCGCTCAGGGAGAGCCAGATACTGCCTGTGTTGTTCAGGCGTATGTATTTAAGGCGATTGAACCAGTCCTTATTTCTTTTTGATACCGGAACGTTTTCGAGATCACTCCAGTCCTCGGCCCAGCGGACCTGCCCAAAGCCTGCCATTGTTCCAAAACCGCTGGCAGCCTGCTTGCCTGCGTTGAACACCCCCCAATCCTGTGTATGGGGGATGTGCCCCGCCGCTTTTGCGGGTTTGGGCGTGTTGTTTTTCTCCACCGCCACAATGGTCTGGCGTGCAGTTGGGACTGTATCCTGCGCGGGAGCACTGGCAGCCTGCGCCAAGGCGGGGTGTATCCCCACAGTGCCCAGCAGCACAGCCGCATGAACCGAGATTGGCCAGGTCTGAAAAAGGGCGCCCCTGGGGCGCACGCGATTCTTGTTCAAGGTCACGTGTCATAATCCGTGGCTGAAAGGAAGATCAGGAAATTGCGGAAAGGCCGGTCGTGTCAGACCCATGTGCATCGGCTGGTTTGTTCCAGCTTCTGCGGCAGATGGAGACGCAGACAAGGGCCATCAGAGCGATACCGGCAAAAGCCAGAAACCCCAGACTATAAGACCCCGTTGCCTGCCGTGCGGCTCCCAGAGAGGAGGCCAGATAAAACCCGCCAACCCCGCCGCTCATGCCGACCAGCCCGGTCAATATGCCCACCTGCTGTGCAAAACGTGTGGGAACAAGCTGGAAAACGGCACCATTCCCCAGACCCAGCACCAGCATGCCCGCAAAAAAAGCGGGGAACGCCAGCCAGATCGTAGGCAGCCCCAAACCGATCAGGCCAAAAATAACGGTTGCGGCCCCATAGAGTATGCACAGCGCACGCTCGCCCCCAATACGGTCTGCCAGTGCGCCACCCAGCGGGCGGATAAAGGAACCAGCAAACACCACCAGCGCGGTGCAGCTCCCAGCCACTGCGGGGGAAAGACCGTACTGGTCATTAAAATAGATGGTCAGGAAGGAGGCCAGCCCAACAAAGCCGCCAAATGTTACGCCGTAAAAGAACATCAGAGCCCAGCAATCGGCTTTTTTCAAAACCGGGAGCCACGCCACAAGGCCGGCACTCGGGCGGCGGGGTGGTTCTTTGGCAAGGTAGATAAAGGCACACAGCACAAGAACAAGCGGCAACGTGGCCAGCCCGAACACGTTGGTCCAGCCATAAAGGGCCGCAAGCCCGGGCGCGAACAGGGAGGCAAGCGCCGTGCCGGAATTACCAGCCCCGGCAATACCCAGTGCCGTGCCCTGATACTGCGGAGGATACCAGCCAGATGCCAAAGGCAGAGCGACAGCAAAGGAAGCCCCAGCCACACCCAGAACAAAAGCTACGGGAAACAGACCGGCATAGCTGTGTGGTGCCAGCACCCACGTAGCGGCAAGCCCCGCAATAACAAAAGACTGCATGCCTATGGCAACACGGCGCGGGCCATAATGGTCAACCAGTGCGCCAGCAACAACCCGCAGCAAAGCACCTGCAAGCACAGGCATGGCCACCAGAAGCCCCTTCTGGCCGGAGTTCAGGTGCAGGTCATGTGATATGGCTATGCCAAGCGGCCCAAGCAGCACCCAGACCATGAAAGACACATCAAAATAAAGAAAAGCAGCAAGGAGAGTGCGGGAATTACCAGCTTTGAGGAAACCTCTATCCATAACACTAATACCTAGTGCCGGACTAAACGTCAAGCACGCCCACCATGGGCAAGAAGGCCATCATTGGCCCCCAATGTAGATATCATCATGACCTTATGGATCGAATGCCAGCGTTGACATTTACCAGATCTGACCCAAGGATGACGGCATATCATTCCGATGTCAAAGTGTTTCTGTGCGCAGGCGACATCCTGGCAGGATGCTGTTTGTTTTTTGCCACACAGGCCACGCAAGGTGTCAAGCCATGCAGCAGCAAGACACTCTGCAAAGAGTGTAGTCCATTCAAAATGTTTTTAAATAAGTCCGCCCTGCGCAATTCTGCGCAGCTTATTGGCATCACGCACAACCAGCATCTGGCGGGAGCGGGCCAAAAGCCCCACCTTCTCCCACGCGGCCAGCAGGCGGCTGGCGGTATAGAGCGTTGTGCCCGCCAGTTCCGCCACATCCCTGCGGCGCAGGGGAATACAAATCTCACAAGCCCCGGCCTGCACGGCGCCACTCTGCTCAACCAGCATAAGCAGGGCATGGGCAATGCGCTGCTCTGCGCTCTGGGTTGCCATTTCACGCAGGCGGTTTTGAACATTGGCAAGCCGCTGCCCGACCATGCCGATAATGTTGATCGCAATTTGCGGGGAGTTCATGGTCAGCGCCATAAAGTCCGCTTTTGACCAGCTTGCAATATGCGATGGCATCGCTGTTTCAGCATCCGCCGGGTAATACCCTTCGGTAAACAGTGCGACGGTGCCAAACATCTCCCCCGGTGCAATCATGCGCATGAGTGCCTGCGCGCCATCGCTCCCGATCTGGCGGATACGCACCGCCCCCACAAGCACCGCATAAGCCCGTTGCGCCACCGCTCCCTGCGTGAACACACCAGCCCCACCGGGCAGAACATCAACCCGCGCCAAAGACGCAACATGCGCTGCCACTTCGGGCGGCAACCCCTTTACCAGACCCAGTGCGCATATGGCCCTGACCGTATTCTGCGAAGGCGTTTTTTGCTCAGACATGCCATGACCCATACACCCCTTATGCCGCGCAGGGTATTGTGCCACGCATACGATCAGACCGGCGACCAGCCATGGCTACCCGCCACCGCACCAAAAACGGTTACCAGCCCCAGAACCAGCAGAACAATATGCGCGCGATGCAAGGCGGCAAAAGCGGCATCCAGGTCACGCTTTGCCCAGACATTAAAGCGCCGGTGGAGAACAAGAGGCTCCGCAATAAACAGAACAATGGCAAACACCAGCCACAACCCCACCATGGCGTGCATCCACCAGAAACCGGGTTCAGCAAAACGGGCCCAGAGGTCCATTTTCATGACCATAACAAGCCCGCTCAGCCCGACCAGAACCACAGCACCGCGCGCCTGCCACACAAAACGGCGCTCAAAAGCCTGAAAAGCCGCAAGCCTGTCCGCCCCGAACACACCACAGCGCAGGGCAGGCAAAGCCGCTGTTGTCGCCATGGAGACCCCGCCAATCCAGATCACGACCCCGATCACGTGCAGTGCCCGGGCAATTGCCAGTTCGTTCATCCATCCCTCCTTGGGAAGATTGCCATATTTGCCTGTCTCACCATATTTCTACTGCGTTGGGGGCGTGCCGGGTTTGCGCTGGCGCAACCTTTCTGCCAGTCGTATCAGATAGACTGTACTCAACATCAGGCTGTTAAGGAGGCTCATATTATGAGCAGGGTGCCACTAAACGAGGACGGGCTGGCAACACTTGTAGACGCCTTTTACACACGCGTGCGCGCGGACCCCAAGCTTGGCCCCATTTTTGAAGATGCCGTGACCAACTGGCCTGAGCACCTGCAAACGCTCACGGCTTTCTGGTCTTCCGTCATGCTGGGTACCGGGCGTTACAAAGGCCAGCCAGTGCCCGTGCATATGCAGCACCGTGACCGGATTACGCCAGAACTGTTTGATCGGTGGCTGGCACTATGGGGTGAGACCACCTCCACACACATGCCAGCAGATGTAGCCGCTGTTCTACAGGACAAGGCAGCCAACATTGCCAGAAGCTTGCAGCTTGCACTCTCTTTTTACGCCAAACGGGCCATGCCCCAGCGCAACACAGCACCTTGAGGCGCTGTTCCCCGAAAAGTGATACCTATGACCGAAGCCCTGCCCTATCGCTCCACGCCCGTATTCGATCAGGACACGCTACCTGCTGCTTTGCGCACGCGCCATAATACCAAGGCGGGTGTGTGGGGCGTGATCCGTGTGCTTGAGGGGGAGTTGAAGCTCACTTATCTGGCCCCTCCATCTGAACTTCTGCTGACACCCGCCACCCCCGGCCTGATCGAACCGCAGCAGCCTCATTTTGTAACACCCATGGGCAAGGTGGCGATGAGGGTGGATTTTTACGATCAGCCCCCTCCCCCTTCCGCGTTCTCTGCCCCCCAGTCCTGAACAGGTGGAGGGATCGAAGAACCCTTGATTGATGTGCTTGGCCGGTAATTTCTGGGTTTTGGCGATTTGATTGACGGTTTTTGCGATGGCGTCCAGTCTGCGTTTTGAGCGGATTGGGAGTTGTCTCTCGCTGGATGGCTATGGGCTCGCGTTCAATCTTTCGAGGAAGAGGAGGCGGCGCATATTGTAGACGATATTGGCGAGCCCGATCCTCATGGTGGCTCGACTGATACCGACAGTCCGGACAAACCGCCCCGTCTGTGACTTCTGATCGGCAAAGACATGCTCGACACGCGAGCGGATGACCGACTTTCCAGCATTTGATTTCTGGATATGCCGGGGCATAGGCTTGAGATGCGGCTTTTTGCGATGAACCTTGGAGACAAAGCCCTGCTTTTCCATGAAGTCTTCGTTGGCTTTTGAGCGATAGGCCGTGTCGGCCCAGACACTTGAGGCCGTATTGGTTTTATCCAGAAGCCCCTCTCTCAATCGCGCGCCATCACTGGCAGCGGCATGCGTTGTTTTCCATTTGCGGATGAAACGGTATTTCCGATCGACGCGGAAATCTCACGGAAGGGTTGTACATCGGGTTAGATTATGAAAAAGTCTATTTTGTGTAAAAGAAATTTTCGTAAGCTATAAGAAAACCCGATGCAGACAGAGTGTAGCGCAGGCGCGTATGAGTTTCCAGCCTCCTGTGGACGGCGTGTTGTGGCCCGTTTTGACGGG
>NZ_WOTD01000044.1 GCF_011516885.1 Acetobacter lambici
TCAAGCAGTTTCGCGCTATCGCAACCCGCTACGATAAACTGAAATCGACCTTCCTCGCAGCCGTGCAGTTCGCCTCAATCATCATCCTGCTTAACTGACGACACGCCGTAGTTCATTCGTATCTCCACTTGCGATCTTGCGCAACAGGCGGCGTACGATTTTGCCCGAGCGCGTGCGCGGCAGGTCTGGCACCAGATACACAGCCTCGGGCGCTGCGTACCGCCCGATCAACTGCACCACCAGCCGGCTGATACCCGCCTCGTCCAGCCCGGAGGTTACGTCCTTGCGGGGTATGGCAAACACGACCAGCGCCTGCCCCTTGACCGGGTGTTCCACCCCTACGGCCGCACATTCCACAATCCTGTGGTCCGCGCCCAATGCATCCTCCACCTCCGCCGTGCCAAGGCGGTGGCCTGCAATGTTGATCACATCATCCATACGTCCGGTTATCCAGTAGTATCCATCCTCATCCCGCCGTGCGCCATCACCCGTAAAGTACAGGCCCGGAGCCATGGCAAAATACGTCTGGCAGAAGCGGGCGTGGTCTCCCCAAATGGTGCGCGCCTGACCGGGCCATGAGCGGGCAATGCACAAAGCGCCTTCCGCCGCCCCCTGCTCCACCCGCCCCTGCTGGTCGAGCACGGCCATTTCTACCCCCGGCAGGGGCATGGTAGCCGATCCGGGTTTGAGGGACTGCACCCCCGGTATGGGACCAAGGACTATGCCCGCAGTCTCGGTCTGCCACCATGTATCGGCCACGGGGCAGCGTTTTTTGCCCACCACATCATGGTACCACAACCACGCATCGGGGCTTATGGGCTCACCCGCCACACCAAGCAGACGCAGGGAGGACAGGTTACGGCTGTTCACCACATCGTCCCCTTCGGCCATCATGGCGCGTACGGCGGTGGGGGCGGTAAAGAGCATACTCACCCTGTATTCATCAATCAGGTCAAACCACCGGCCCGGCCGGGGGTAGGTTGGCAGGCTGTCCGAGATCATGGTGGTGCCACCATTGGCCAGCGGGCCATACACCACGGAGGTATGCCCCGTAATCCAGGCCACATCCGCCGTGCACCACAGCACATCACCCGGCTGATGGGTATAGACCATGCCCATGGTGTAGGCCGCCCACACCATGTACCCCCCTGTTGCATGCACAACCGCCTTGGGCTTGCCCGTACTGCCCGAGGTATAGAGCATAAACAACGGGTCCTCCGCCCGCATGACGGCAGGCACAAAATCCGCCTCGAAATTATCTACAAAGTCATGAAAATCGTAGTCCCGGCCCGGCAGCATGGGCACGGCTTCCTCCGATGTGCGCACGACCAGCATGGAATGCACGCCACTATTGCCGCCCGCCTTGCGCAGGGCCTCGTCCATGCTCTGCTTGTAAGGCACGGGCTTGTTGCCACGCCACGCCATGTTGGCGGTAATAACGGCCACGGCCCCGCTATCCACCAGACGCTCGGCTATGCCCTCTGCCGAAAACCCGCCAAACAGCACCACATGCACCGCCCCAATACGTGCGCAGGCCAGCATGGACACAACCGCCTCCGCCACCATGGGCAGGCAGATGGCAACCCTGTGCCCCCGCTCCACCCCCAGATGGGTCAGGGCGTTGGCAAGGCGGCAGACCCGCTCGTGCAGGTCTTTGTAGGTCAGGCTTTCGGAGCGGCCCTGCGCCTCGCGCTGGCTGATCAGGGCCACCTGATCGCCCCGCTCGGTCAGGTGGCGGTCTATGCAGCAGACCGAGGCATTCAACGTGCCATCAGCAAACCAGCTGATGGAGACATCTTGTTCAAAACTCCCCACAAAACCCTGCGTGGGTTTGGAGCACCAGTGAATGCGCCGTGCCTGTTGCAGCCAGAACCCGTCCGGGTCGCGCCGGGCGTGTTCACGCATGGCCTGCAACTGCTCGGGCGTCATAATAGCCGGGTAGTAAGGGTAGTTGCGGGCTGGAATGGTTAATTGGTCCGTCATGGTCTTGTATCCCCTGTTCTTGTTGTTTGTGTGGGACAGAAGTCTGCGGTGCTCAGGCGGCGTTGCGGTCGGGTTGGCCAATATGGGGCAGAACGGTGGCCACAATGCCTGCATCAAGCGTTTCGTAATCATAATACCGGAGTGTTCTGTATAGTTCCTCGCGGGTTTGCATCCGCTCCAGCATGGCCTGCGTACCACCCGTGCGCGCAATGGTTGCAAACAGGTCCGCCTGCGCCTTGTTGGCGGCCCGCAGGGAGCTGACCGGCCATATGACCATGCTGTAGCCCATGGCCTCGAATTCGCTGGCCGTAAAATAGGGCGAACGGCCAAACTCGGTCATGTTGGCAAGTAGGGGCACATCAGGCAGGCGGCGCGCAAACTCCCTGAACATGTCTTCCGATATCAACGCCTCGGGGAAAATGGCGTCGGCCCCTGCCTCGTAATACAACCGGGCGCGGGCTACGGCTCCATCCAGCCCTTCCGAGCCTGCGGCATCCGTGCGGGCAATCACCACCATGTCACGCCGGGCACGGGCGGCGGCGGCCACTTTTTGTGCCATTTCCTGTGGGGAGACGAGTTTTTTATCATTCAGGTGCCCGCATTTTTTGGGCAGGATCTGGTCCTCAATATGCACGGCAGCCGCTCCTGCCTCCTCAAACGCGCGGACCATGTTCATCACGTTCAGGGTTTCACCATACCCTGTATCGCCATCCACCAGCACGGGCAGACCTGTGGCGCGCACAACCTGACGGATGAAAAAACACACCTCGTCTATGGTAATAATACCAAGATCGGGCAGACCCATGCTTGCGGTCATGGCGGCCCCGGACAGGTAGAGTACGCCAAAGCCGCAGTCCCTCGCCTGTAGGGCTGCCTGCCCGTTATGTGCGCCGGGGATCTGCATAATCCCTTTGCGGTGCATCATCTCTTTAAAACGCTGTCCCGCTGGTGTTGCGGGCAGGTCCTTGCCTACCAGATAGGTCATGCGGCGTACTCCAGTCCATCGCGTTCACGTAAGGGGGTGAGCGGGCGTGCATCCGGGCCTGTATAATTGGCGGAGGGGCGAATGATTTTTCCATCCACGCGCTGTTCCATAATATGCGCGCACCAGCCCGTAACGCGGGCCATAACAAAAACGGGGGTGAACATGGGGGTGGGAATCCCCATGGCGTTGTAGGAAACAGCACTGAACCAATCGAGGTTGGGGAACATTTTTTTCTGGTCCGCCATAATCCGCTCTATGCGCTCGGCCACGGTGTAGAGCCGCATGGTGCCATTGCGGCGGGAGAGGTCCCTTGCCGTTTCCTTGATAATCTCGTTCCTTGGATCAGCCAGTGTGTACACCGGATGACCAAAGCCGATAATCACCTCTTTGCCCTCCAGCCTGCGGCGGATATCCGCCTCGGCCTCGTCCGCCGTGTGGTAGCGCTGCTGAATATCCAGCGCCACCTCGTTGGCTCCCCCATGTTTGGGGCCACGCAGCGCGCCAATGGCCGCAGTAATGGCGGAATACATATCCGCCCCTGTGCCCGCCACCACGCGGGAGGCAAAGGTGGAGGCATTGAACTCATGCTCGGCATACAGAATGAGCGAGGTATGCATGGCCTGCACCCAGTCCGCAGGAGGCGTATAGCCATGCAGCAGATGCAAAAAGTGCCCGCCCACGCTCTCATCCTCCGTGCGGGTTTCTATCCGCCGCCCGTGGTTGGAGTAATGGTACCAGTAGAGCAGCATGGAGGCTGTGGAGGCGACCAGCCTGTCCGCAATCTCGCGCGCACCTGCGGTTGGGCAATCGCTCCGCTCGGGCAGGGCGCAGCCCAGAACAGACACCGCCGTACGCAGCACATCCATGGGGTGGGTGGAGGCAGGCAGGCGCTCCAGTGTGGCCCGCACAATATCGGGAATATCGCGCAGGCTGATCAGGTGGCGTTTGTAGCCTTCCAACTCCGCCGTGTTGGGCAGGTAGCCGTGGATCAGCAGGTAGGCGACCTCCTCAAACGTGCAGGCACGGGCGAGGTCTTTTATGTCATACCCACGGTAGTGCAGGTCGTTTCCACTGTGGCCGACCGTGCTCAGGGCCGTATTGCCCGCCACGGTGCCGGACAGGGCCACGGATTTTTTGGGTTTTGTGCGGTGCAGTTCGGTGTGCATCATCCTTGCTCCCCTGCCTTGTGTGTTCTGTCTGTCAGGACGTCAGGGCCGCTGTGTGCTGGGTGTTTTTTGCACCCGCGCCAGACTGGCCAAAGTTGAAAATACCTTCCACCTTATTGGTCTGCATGTCCTGCGGTGGAATGTGCAGTTCAAGCTGGTGGAGTTCCCCCGCCCCCAGTTCGGGCAGGCGCTGGACAGCGGCCAGAAAACGCTCAACCTCGGCAGGGGCCACAATCCCCTCAGACAGAGTGCGGAATTTTTTAATGTAATCCGCGCGCTGCCATGGTGTGGCCCCCAGCGTATGGGCATTGGCCACGGCCAGCTCATCCGCCAGCACGGTGCCGTTTTTCATGCGGATGACAATGCGCCCACCAAAGGCTTTTTTGTCGGGGTCACTCTCGTGGTAGCGTTGTGTCCACTCGGGTTTTTCAATCGTATGGATTTTTTTCCACAACCGCACCGTATCGGCCCTGCGCGCGCGCTCTGGCTCGTAAGAGCGCACGTGGTGCCAGCACCCATCCTGCAAGGCCACGGCCACAATATACATAATGGAGTGGTCCAGTGTTTCCCGCGTGGCCTGTGGGTCAAATTTTTGCGGGTCGTTGGAGCCAGTGCCAATAACGTAGTGGGTGTGGTGGCTGGTTTCGATCAGCACATCGTCCACATCCTCCCAGTTTCTGATTTTTTTGCCCATGTGGAAGGCAAGGTCGATCAGCGCCTGACTCTGGTATTCCGCCGAGTGTTCCTTGGTAAAGGAAGACAGAATGGCCCGCTTGGGTTCGCCCATGGTGGGCAGGGGCACGGTGTAGTGCGCGTCTTTTCCATCAAGCATCCATGCGATCACACCATCCTCCCCTTCATAGATCGGGGTGGGGGATGTTTCGCCCAGCATGGCGCGATCGACTGATTCCACGGCCATTTTGCCCGCATGGGCAGGGGCATAAGCCTTCCAGGACGATATTTCGCCCTTGCGGCTCTGGCGTGTGGCGGTGGTCACGTGCAGCGCCTGACCAATGGCCTGATAAATGACCGAAGGCGGCAGGCGCAACAGCGTGCCAATGCCCGCGGCAACAGACGGGCCAAGGTGGGCCACATGGTCAATCTTGTGCTTGTGCAGGCATATGGCGCGAGCCAGATCGATCTGGATTTCGTACCCCGTGGCAATGCCCCGGATCAGGTCCGCGCCACTGCGGTTACACTGCTGTGCCACCGCCAGAATGCCGGGAATATTATCCCCCGGATGGGAGTATTCGGCCGCCAAAAACGTATCGTGGTAGTCCAGTTCGCGCACGGCGGTGCCATTGGCCCATGCCGCCCACTCCGCATGCACACGTACATCCGGCCCCATGCCAAACACCGTAGCACCACCGGGCCTGCGGTGGGCCAGTGCCTCGGTCCGGGCACTCATGACCGCATGACGGTTGACCGAGGCCATGGCCACGGCGGCATTGTCGATCATGCGGTTGATGATCATGTCAGCCACAGCGGGTTCCACCGCAACCGGGTCCGCCGCTACCTGCGCAATTTTCCATGCAAGCTGGTCCGCGCGGTTCAGGCGTTCACTCTCGGGGTGTACGCGCACTTCATGATTTTGCATTGTTCCGGCCCTTGCCATCTTGTGATCTGGGGAAACAGTTGCAGACTGTTGCGTAAAGCAGCAGAGGAATAAGAGTAAAAAGAAGCGAAGGAATTCGCCCCCATTGCAAAGTCTGTGAAGGTTGGTGTGCATGCCCAGAACCAGAACCAAGCTGTTCGCCGGTAACAGACTGCGCCAGTTGCGCCAGCGCGAGGGCATGACACAGGCCGTGCTGGCGGAGTGTGTTGGCGTATCCCTCAGCTACCTCAACCAGCTTGAGCGCAACCACCGCCCCCTGCCTGACCATCTGCTGCAAAACCTGTGCGAGCGCTTTGCCATAAGCCCCGCATGGTTTGCCGACACGCGCGAGGCCCATGCCGTGCAGGCCCTGCGCGAGACCATGGCCGACCCGATTTTTAAAAACGCACCACTCCAACTGGCCAAAATGGCGGAAGCCGCCCGCCAGAGCCCGGAGCTGTGCGAGGCATTTTTAACCCTCTACCGCGCCTATGCGTTTGATCAGGAACGGCGCGAACACGCGTCCTCCGCCACCAGCACACCCCCGCTTGAACCCTACGAGGCCGTAGGCAACTGGGTACAGGACCACAATAATTATTTTCATGAACTTGATAGTGCAGCCGAGGATTTTTACGAACACCTAACCCCGCCCGAAGGAGCCTTGGGCATAGCCCTTGTGCAGCACCTGCAAGACCGGCACGGTCTGGGCATAACCCATAATACGGACATGCAGGAGCGCGGTCTGGTCTGGCGCATTGACCGGCACAAACGCCAGATCCAGCTCCCCCACAACCAGCCGCCCGAAAGCACGCTGTTTTTTCTGGCCCAGATTATTGGCCTGCTTGAACACAACCGCCTGATGACCGACATTTTGCGCCGCGAAGGCCCAAAGGAACGCAATGCACAAGAACTCGCCCGCGTGTATCTTGGCAACTACTTTGCTGGCGCGCTGATCCTGCCCTATGCGCGGTTCCTGCACAAAGCCCAGAGCATGCGCTACGATGTGGATGACCTACGCCGCCACTTTGGCGTCAGTTTTGAGCAGATCTGCCACCGCCTGAGCACCATGCAGCGTTTTGGTGCGGAAGGCATTCCGTTCTACTTTCTCAAACTCGATATTGCGGGGAATATTCTTAAAAGTTTTTCGGCCAACCGTTTTTCTCAGGCCCGCTTTGGTGGTCCGTGCCCGTTGTGGAATGTGTTCCGCGCCTTTGCAACACCGGGGCAGATACAGGTCCAGCTTTCACAGACCACGGATGATTCCATTTACCTTAATGTTGCCCGCACGGTCGGACGGGAGGGGGTAAGCTACGCCGACCGCCCCCGCCAGATTGCCATGGTGCTGGGCTGCACCATAGCGGACGCGGCAAAAACCGTTTACGCCGCCGGGCTTAATCTGGAGGACCACACGCTGGTTGTGCCTATTGGGCCGGGGTGCCGGGCCTGCGGGCGGGAGCAGTGCAGCCACCGCTCGCTCCCTGTTTCTGGCAGGGTGCTGGACACGGGCAGTAATGCCCGCGGCGTTGTGCCCTACCGGGCCGTGCCCGAACATTAAAAAACCCGCTCAGGGAGCGGGTTGGGTACTGGTGGAGCAAGGGGAAGGAGGAGAAGAAAGAACTTCTTCCAGACTGACCGGGGATGCAAAACAGTCTGGAAGTTCGGGGGGATAGTATTTTAACGGTAGTCACGACAACCACAGATTGTCGCGGTGATGCCCCTTGCCCCACCAGCAGAAACGCCTTCATCACCGCGACAATTTGATAATAAGAACAATTCTCATCTTGTCGCAAGCAAAAAAACAGGGGATGGCGTATTTTTTTTCGCCACCCCCTGTTTTTTGTTTTCAGCCTTCTGTTTTAAAAGACTTTTTTAGTGTGCGGCCCCCACAGCAGAATCCACTTTGGGAGCAGCAGACGTTGCCGCAGCAGGTGCCGCCGGAGTGGTGGTCACAGGAGTAGCTGGGGCCGCTGCCGGAGCCGCCGGGGTGGAAGCCGAGGCAGGAGCCACAGCCGCGTTACCCTGTGCGGCAGCTTTGGTCGGAGCCTGAGCACCTGCGGGCTGGTCCACAAAATCGTCCGAGACGAACACAATGCTATCGAGCAACTGGTCCAGTGCTTCCTTCGCCTGTGCGGCCTGTCGGCCTTCTGTCAGCACACGGGCGCGGTACAGGGTGCTTTTGGTCTGTTCCAGCGGGGCAAGGGCGATAATAAAGTCAGCATCTTCGCCCACAACCTGAAGGTTCTGCTGGGCCTGCGTGTTCTGCCCGGCCTTGAGCGCCTGATTGGCCTGCTGGGCTGCGGCTTTTTTATCGGGAGCCAGTGTTTCGGTCAGAATGAACTCACCACCCACGGGAATCCACGTAACAGCGCCGGTTGTGGGTTTATGCGTGGCGGAAACAGGGTGCTGGGGCGCGGGCTGCAACTGGTCTTCCGCCGCATAAAAACGCCGGTTATCCTTTTGTGCGGCCACAAAACGCTTTTGCGCATCATAAATCGGGGGGATCGCCGCATCGGTTTTACCCTGTGCCAGCAGGTCACGCGCAACCAGCACATCCTGCAAGGCCTTCTGCCCGTCTACAGAGAGGTGATGCAGCGCACGCCCGGCCTTGAACTTTTCCCAATCCGTGTGAATGGCGCCAGCATGGGCTGCCGAAGCACTGACCATAAGAGCGGCCACTGCCGCCAAAGATGCCTTAAAACGCATGAAAATAATCCTGACCGAAAATGTTGAACACTGAAACATAAGGATTCAACCTCAATATCTGGTTAGTAAAATGCGTTTCTCAAGGTGTTGGTTGTGGAATACGCAGCATTAAAAAATTTATTATTTTTGGAAACCTTGCTGTATTGGCCACGCATCTCCCAAACACATCGCCCATTATGCAATACAGCCATGTTTTAAAAACACACGCATAGGCTCCAAGCCTGGGGCCGCACCCCCGGTTCTGTTGTGGCACCAGAGCGGTTTGCACCACCCCCAACCCGCGAAAAAATCCTCTTTACGTCAGATTCGTCCACAGATTCTGCGGATGCTCCAGTGCATAAGCCTGTGGATAATGTGTACAGGTGGTGTGAGTGCCCATAAACGCACGCAACACGGCACCATGCCCCGCACCCGATTGGTTCCCTTTGTCATGCAACTGTCACACTGCATCAGTCATGCGCTTGCTACATGCCTGCCAATCAACCACACCGGCGAGGCAGAGGGTTCGATTGTTAAACAACACAGACGAGTGCAGCATCTGGCTGGCCACCCATATTCTCCCGCATGAAGGCCATATCCGCACAGGATTACGCCGCTACGCCGACATTGAACCGGACGATATTATTCACGAGGCCTATGTGATCATGGCGCAGGCGGAGTGGTCAGCCGTTACCAACCCGCGCGCCTATTTTGTGTCCGTCTGCCGCAATCTTGTCATGCAGCATTACAGGCGCGCGCGCATGGTGCCGGTCACAAGCCTTGCCCTTATGCAGGCCGACACCATGGCCGATGCCGCCCCCTCGGCCGAGCGGGTGGTGCATGCCCGGCAGGAAATGCGTTTTCTGGAAAAAGCCATTGCAAAACTCCCTGCCCGGTGCAGGGACATTTTTATTCTGCGCCGCGCACGGGGCCTGACACAAAAGGAATGTGCCGCGCAATTGAGCATTTCTGAAAATATTGTAGAAAAACAGCTTGCCCGCGCACTTGTTTTTCTGTCCAAGGAATATTCGGAATCAGACAGGGAGATGACCGTTGATGAGGAGAGACGCCCGCGTCTCGCCCACTCTCGCAAACGCCAGCCCTGACGAGGCGGCGGCAGGATGGACGGCCCGGCTGGACCAAGGCCCCCTATCCGCAGGCGAACAGCAGGCACTACAGCAATGGCTGGAGCAGGATATACGACACAAGGGAGCCTTCCTGCGTGCAAAGGCCATATGGCATGCAAGCGGCAGGCTGGCAGCACTTGAAGGCTCCAAAACCCCCGCCATTGCGCACCCGACCACCCTGCCCGTCCTGCCACGCCGCCGCTTTTTTGCCGCCGCCGCTGCTGCTGCCGTGCTGCTGGCCGCCCCCAAGCGGCAGGGTAAGGCCAACAGCCTTTACACAACCAGCAACGCGGTCTCCGCCCCGCTGGGCACCGCTTTTGGCACCATTACGCTGGACTGCTACTCCAGACTTAAAATGGGGCTGGAGAGCAACCGGCTGGTTAGCGGGCGCTGCTGTGTGCTGGGCCGGACCGGTATGGTCATGAAGGCGGGTAACCTCATTTTTGTGCCGCAGGGCCGCCTGTTGCTATCGTGCACACCAACACAGGTTACGGCCACGGCCATATCTGGCACGGTGCGGCTGCGCAGGCACCATTCGGATGAATGGTGGACCCTGACATCTGGCGCGCAGATCACCCTGAGCGGAGATCTCCCCCCCGAAGTGCGCAGCCTGATGCCCGAAGAACTAGATGCCCAGAACGCATGGAGCCTTGGCCGACTGGAAGTGCATGACGAGAGCATGGCCAGCATTGCCAGCACCTTCAACCGCTACAACCAGAGGCAGCTCCACGTTGCCCCCGCTCTGGCCAACCGCCGCCTGACAGGTGTTTTCAGCCTGAACCAGCCCGAGGCATTTGCAACGGCTGCGCGCAGCATACTGGGGGCCAGACTGAACGAAAGCCCACAGACCCTTCTGCTGTATTAGCATTTCAGGCCATGTGGCCCGTGCGCCAACCTGTCTTATTTGTGTAACAAAAAAAACCAGCGGAAAATACGGCGGTTTTGACTCTTAACGGTATGTTCGTCACAAGCAGGGCAACTACCGTGCAGTCTTTTTCTTCCCGCCTTTCCTCCCTTTCCCTCGGCCTTTGTGGCGTATCCGTTCTGTCTGCTTCCCATGCTCTGGCCGCTCCCGTGCATTTTGCCATTCCCGCGGGGCCATTAAACCAGACGGTTGTCACCTTCAGCCGCCAGTCTGGGCAACAGGTCGCACTGGATAGCACACTGGCCACCAAAGCCACCTCCACCCCGGTTTACGGGACCATGGAGCCAGATGCGGCACTCAACCACCTGTTGCAAGGCACAGGTCTGGACGTGGATGCACGCCAAAAAGGCATGCTGATCTTGCGTAAAGCCCCCACAACACCCACCAAAGCCGCACAGCATGCGGAACTGAAAAAAGAAAAGAACACGGACGAACATATTACTGTTCTGGGCCGCGCCATGCGCCTGTCCCCCGCTGTTGTGCCGCTGGATATTACGGAACCTACATCACGCATCCAGAGCAACTTTATCAGCAACAACATTATTCCACTGGCCAGCGTGGACGATATTATCAAGTTCCAGCCCAGCATATGGACACAAAACCCGAACGGGCCGGGTGTTGGCAAAGCAGAAACCATGAGCCTGCGCGGTTTTCAGGACGGGCAGTACAACATGACGTATGACGGCATTCCCTTTGGTGATGCCTCGGACCTGCACCACACAACATCCTCTTTATTTATCTCGCATTTTCTGGGGGAAGCGCAGATCGACCGTGGCCCCGGCACGGCCTCCACTATTGGCAATGCCACCTTTGGCGGCACGGTGGGCTTCCGCTCCAAAAGCGCGCCGAGCAAGGCGGGCGTGCAGTTGTATGGCACGTATGGCAGCTTTAACACCCGCGCGGGCGGGCTGGAACTGGACAGCGGAAAAACCCGCTTTGGCAAGGCCGTGCTGGACATGCAGCATGAGGAAACGGATGGCTACCTGAGCAATTCGTTTGAAAAACGCAGCAACATTATGTTCAAGGACGAAATCCAGCTTGCGGATGAAACCAGCCTGACTGTCCAGACGACCTACAACAAGGAATGGCAGTACACAACACAGGGCGCCACGCTGGAAGACTACGCCAAATACGGCAAAAACTACGGCCTGTGCAAAGACCCCACCCGGCAGTGCTATTATGGCTACAACCCCAGCACCTACACATCCGACTTTAGCTATATTGCCCTCAAAACCCGCCTGAATGACTGGCTGAGCCTGCAAAACTCCGTTTACACAACAGGGTTTGAACATGAATATACGGAATCAACCGATTCCTCCCAGCGCTCGCTCGATGCCAACGGCGTCACCTTTTACAATACGGCGGGCCAGAAAGTTGCAACATATGCTTCGGACATTCCCGGTAAATATGCGGATGCTCACTTCCGCAACTATGGCGATACACTGAACCTGACGGCAAAAACCCACTACGTGGATGTGCAGCTTGGCGTATGGGCGGATGTGCAAAAGGACAAACGGGTCAGCTACGCGGTTGATCTTTCCAAGGGGGCTATACCGGTTCCGGGCAAAACAGGTAGCCCTTACAGCTATAATATTTCGGACACCAACACCACGCTCCAGCCTTATCTGGAACTGGACATACACCCCATGCGGGGCATGACCATCAAGCCCGGTGTCAAATTTTCCTACTTCCACCGTGACTATGATGCGGCGTTGAACAAATCCACCAAAAAGCCGCTTGATGCCACACAGACCTTTACGTCCTGGCAGCCCTCCATTGCCATCAACCAGCGCCTTATGGACCAGTGGAGCGTTTACGGGCAGGTCGCCCGTGGCTTTCTGGCCCCCCCCATATCCGTGTTTCAGGTCGGAGATGTCGGGAATGTCAAACCGGAAACAACCATGAACTATCAGGTTGGTTCCGTCTACCGTGACAAAAAATGGATGCTGGCGGCAGACGCCTACTACATCGATTTTTCAAACTACATTGCCGCAGCACAGATTTCCGTGCCCGGCTACGGCACAACCTCCACCTACGTTAACAGTGGCGGGGCCATATACAAGGGGCTGGAGCTGGAGGCGCAGTACGTTATTGGCTATGGCCTGTCCATTTACGGCAACTACAGTGTTAACAGCGCCAAATACAAACATACCGATGTAAAGGTAGCCTCCAGCCCCAACATGCTGGCCTCCTTTGGTCTGCTGTATGAGAACGAACGAGGGGCCTATTTTTCCATTATTGGCAAATATGTTGGCAAGCACTGGGGGTTGGACAGCATGACCAACGCCGCAGGCAACACGCAGTTTGCCAACCAGTATAAAATTGGCAGCAACGTAACGGCGGACCTTGCGCTGGGCTGGCGCATCCGCAATGCTGGCAGCGTGTTCCGCGAAATTACGCCAAGCCTTAAAATTGGCAATCTGTTCAACAACCGGGCCATTAGCAACTTTGCTGGCAACCAGAGCTATGGCGATGCCCCCCTTTACTGGCGCAACCCCGGGCGCAGCGTGTTCTTCAACCTTGCGGTGACCATACCATGAGACATCTTGCATTTTTCTGCACACTGCTTGTGGCAACACCCGCCCTTGCCGCCACCCCAACGCCACCCCCTGCCACACAGCAGGGGGCACAACTGGAGCGGGTGGTCCTGCTTGCCCGCCACGGCATACGCAGCCCCACCAAACCACCCCAGACGCTGCAAACCCAGACCGGCCACATATGGGCGCAATGGCCCGTGGCCCCAGGTGAGCTAACAGACCACGGCAAACAGGCGCTAACCCAGATGGTGGAACTGGTGCGCCAGCATTACACGCAGGCAGGCCTGCTCCACCCAACCACCTGCCCCACACCGGGCAGTATTGCCATATGGGCCGATGCCAAGGACCACCGCACGCGTGAGAGTGGGAGCCTATGGGCCGAACATCTGGCCCCCACATGCGGCCTGCACGCGCAGGCTTTGCCCGATGGGCAGGAAGACCCAATTTTTGCAGGCCCGCCAGACCCGCTGAACGCGCCGGACCAGCGCGCCATTACGCGTGAATTTGACCAGCGCGCACACGCCATCCCCCCCTCTGTGGGAGCTGGCATGAACACGTTGCAGGCCGTTCTGGCCCCCACAGCCTGCACAACAGACACCCCCCACTGCCTGAGCGCCAACATGGCCACACTGGCCTGGAAAAAAGGCAAACCCCACCTTGAAGGCGGCATTGCAACCGGCGGCACGGCGGCGGAAAATCTGCTTTTGGAATATGCTCAGGGCATGCCAGAACAGGCCGAGCCGTTTGACGGGCACGCGCCCGCAACCCTGATCGGGCAGGTCTTCCCCCTCCATACCGAGGAAAGCTGGCTGGTCCGCCGCCTGCTCACACTGGCTGCGCGCAAAGGTGCCCCCATGGCACAAGCCGTGCAGAATGCGCTGGCAGGCAAACCTGTGGCAGGCGTGCCTGCTGTAACAGAGCAGACAAAACTGTTCGTGCTCTCCGGCCATGACACCAATCTGGACATACTGGCCACCCTGTACAGGCTGGACTGGTCCTTTGCCGACCAGCCAGACCCCACGGCCCCCGATACCACACTGGCCTTTGAGCTATGGCGCACGGCCAGTGGTCCGCATATTGTTGTACGGCTGTTCCATCAGGGGCTGGAGGCACTGCGCACGCTGGCAACACCAGACCCGGCACTGGATAGTCAGGTTATTGCTAGCGGCCCATCATTGCAGGCTTTGCGGCCCGCTAGCGCACACTAGGGCCACCCCCGCTCACACCGGTCTTGCACTACCGGTGTGAGCGGGCACCTTTGCAAACGCCCCACCCACCCCCATATTTACGGCATGACCAACGCACGGACCAATGCGGGCACACCCCACCCGCCCGAACTCCTGCGGCAGCGCCGCATGGCCCTGCTGCTTGTCCAGCTACCGGACAAAACACGCGGCTGGCTGTTCTGGCTCCGTGAGCCAAGGCAAAAATGGCTCCGCCTGCCAACCGGGGTATTGCTGATTGCGGGAGGGCTTTTCTCCTTCCTGCCCGTGCTGGGTCTGTGGATGCTTCCGCTAGGCGTTGCCCTACTGGCGGAGGATTTTGCCCTGTGCCGCAGAATATGCGCGCGCATGCTGGACTGGATCATCCGGCGCAAACCCCACTGGCTTGGCATAACACCGGACGAAACGGAGGAAGACGCATACCACCGCATTCGCCCCTTACTCCCCCCAAACCACAGGGCGGATATGGCGGAGCAGGCGGGCGCTTAAGCCCATCCACGCCAGCCAGCGCGCCATGGATTATGGCCGGGTGGGCGGGCAGGAGGCGGGCGGCAGGTCAATGACCGTTTGCGCCCGCACCATGGGGTCCACCGAATGCAGGAGCGTGCTTATACCAACCGTTGATTGCTATAACCCATGAGCCCACTTGCGCAGTCCGATTGACATGATGCGCCATGGTTGATCGACGAGCTGGTTCCAGGCATGGCAGGCGATATCGACG
>NZ_WOTD01000045.1 GCF_011516885.1 Acetobacter lambici
CTCACGGAAATCGGTTGTCCGTTTCCGACCACGCCGGTTCGCAGGGGGCATCAGAGGCGCTATGCGCTCCCATTCCTCATCTGTCAGATCAGACGGATAGCGTTTCGTCTTGCGTGTAATTCCGGCCATGCGGCCTCGTTGTGCTGGCGTCCACATCCTGCCTTTGAATCACGCTCAAAACCTCTTGAAAACCTATCATAGCGAATTTCCAAAAGGGCTCTAATATACCATCGTTGGGACATGATGGAGTAATACCCGGTCAACCGCAGTTATGACCAACACCAGTTAAGAGAAGATTTTTACTCTGGCAGACCAGAAATATAAGCGTCCCTTTGCTTCATGGATTTGAGTTTGTCAGGTATTTTTTTTCTTTCAATTGATGTGGTTGCAACAGCTTGTCCGCCCCTTTGTCACGTAAAACATGGAAGGGCAGAACGATGAATAGCTAGCTGCCATACGTGACAACATCGCAAAAAAAGGAGTGTATTATGGAAAAAATCAGCTGGAGTGACTTCGAAAAAGTCTTAATCGTTTCGGGGACTATTCTTCGTGTTGAAGATTTTCCAGAAGCGCGCAAACCAGCCTATAAAATATGGGCTGATTTTGGGCCTTATGGTGAACTGAAAACGAGCGCACAGTTTACAAAACTTTACAGCCATGACGATCTGGTTGGACGTCAGGTCATTGGCATTATCAATTTCCCTGTAAAACAGATCGGTCCCTTCCAGTCGGAATTTTTACTCTCCGGCTTTGAAACCCCCGAGGGTGTTGTGATGGCATCTATAGAACGACGTGTCCCTAATGGAACGCGACTTAGTTAAAGTCAGAACTTCGATTAAAAAATCGATATCTGTCAAATGCAGACACTTTTGGTAATACAAAAGCACTTAAAAAAGATGGAAAAATCCCGTCCACACTGAGGTTTAATTTTCATCTCTATAGGAAATATTACCAGCCATGCCCAAAACAGCCGACACCTCTCCTTCCAGCCATACGCTCTCCACTCTAAAGCAACGCCATATTATTATGATTGCGCTGGGGGGAGCTATCGGTGCGGGGCTGTTTGTGGGGAGCAGTGCTGCCATTGCTGCTGCTGGGCCTGCGGTGTTGGCCGTATTTGTTGCCGTCGGCCTGCTGGTTATGCTGGTCATGCGCATGCTGGGAGAAATGGTAACCGCCCGCCCGGGCAGAGGGTCATTTGTCGCATATATTCGCGAAGCGCACGGAAATGGAGTAGGCTTTACCGCAGGCTGGTTATACTGGTTTTTCTGGCTGGTTGTCTTGGGGAGCGAGGCAATAGCCGGTGCCATTATGTTGCATGACATGATCAATCTGCCGGTCTGGCTTTTGGCGACAGGTCTGATCATAACGCTCATGCTCATCAACCTCGCCGCTGTGCGCATATTTGGTGAATGCGAATTCTGGCTATCAATTGTTAAGGTTGCCAGCATTGTTTTGTTCGTCTTCATCGGAATCCTGTGTATCGGGCATCTATTCGGGCCGTCGGTACCAATTGTTCAGAATGTAATGAACCACGGCGGATTAATGCCCCATGGCATTATTGCTGTAATTTCGATTGTTCCTACAGTCTTATTCACAATGATCGGGTCTGAAATTGCAACAGTTGCTGCGGGAGAAACTGCCGAACCAGCCCAGAATATTGCTCATGTTACACGCAGTCTGGGTACACGGCTGACATTGTTTTACAGTCTTTCAATCGGAATCATCCTGATGATTGTTCCGTGGACAGACATAGTGCCCGGCCATTCGCCCTTTGTTATGGCCATGCAGGTCATGCAAATCCCTGGTGCTGCGTTATCCATGCGTATTGTGGTCTTAACCGCAATAATTTCATGCATGAACTCAAGCCTGTATATTACATCCCGCGTTCTGGCAGAGTTAGCCCGGCATGGAGATGCCCCTGCAAGGCTGCAACATCATGGCCGCCATAAAACACCTGTGAATGCGATCGTGGTCAATTCATTAGCTGGAGGAATTGTGGCGTTTGCATCTATCATTGCACCCGACACAGTCTTTGCTTTTCTCTTGAGTTGTAGCGGCGGAGTGATCTTGGTGGTTTATTCCCTGATCATGACAGCCTATATGGCCATTCGTTATCAAGCAGACGATAAGGGAAAGAAAGCTTTTTTCCATCTGCCACTTTTCCCGTTCGTCAATATTGCCTGTCTGGGTTTTGTCGTATTGATTTTTGTTGCCATGTTCAGCGACCCCACTCAACGGACGACCGTGATAGCCAGCCTTGGAACATGTTTGCTGTTCATGATCATTTATTGGGCACGTCAAATCGCACAGCGATCATTGCGCCGTGCCTGATATGAATAAATGGATGCTCGATCAAACTTGAATCTCTAGAGCGAGGAGTGTTTCAGCCACTCTGAAGTTTGAATAGTGGCTGATTACGGATGCACCAACCTTCCAAAAAAACGGAAGGTTATTCGTGGCATCTGAATCTACATATTTTAGCCTCCCCCTAAAGACCGGTATATTCGTTTTGACTCCGGATTGTTCCGTGTGTATCATGCTTAGCATATTACTGTTTCCGTCAACGGCGGCGGAACGGACTCCTCCCTTTAGTGGGAAAAGCAGTACACAGAGCGAATCAACGACGGTTCGCTAGCTCATAAGAGCGATGGGTTTCCGTACAAAATATACGGACCATCCGAAAGACGTTCTGTGGACAGAGGGTTCCTTAAAGCCGGTCATGCACCGACGCTTATAGCCGCATTTATGTATTTTGATGTCTCCTTTATGGTCTGGGTTCTACTCGGCCCGTTGGGGATATCCATCGCCCATGACCTGCACCTGAACGCAGGACAGAAAGGTCTGTTGGTTGCAACCCCCGTGCTGGCAGGTGCGGGGTTGCGTGTGGTTGCCGGGGCTCTTGTTGACCTTTTTGGCCCCCGCCGTGTCGCCATTGGTGCGCAGGTCAGTGTAATTCTTGGCCTGGCGTTAACGTGGTTTCTTGCTCCCCATACCTATGCCAGCATGTTCTGGGTCGCTCTTGTGCTGGGTATTGCGGGGGCTTCCTTTGCCGTTGCTCTGCCTTTGGCATCCATATGGTATCCGCCACGTTATCAGGGCACGGCGTTGGGTATTGCCGGTGCAGGCAATTCCGGCACGGCGCTCGCCTCCCTTTTTGCTCCCGGTCTGGCATCCATGATGGGCTGGCTGAATGTTCTGGGGCTGGCCACGCTGCCATTAACTGCCGTTCTGGTGGCCTTCATCTTTATGGCACGGGAGCCTGCAACTCGCCCTGCCATGCCCTCCCTATCCTCATGGGGGCCTATTCTGAAGTCAAAGACATGCTGGACGCTGATGTTCTTTTACAGCGTTACCTTTGGCGGATTTGTTGGCCTCGCGTCGTTTCTGACCATCTATTTTAACGACCAATATCACCTCCCGCCCGCAACAGCCGGAGCCTGCACGGCAATTGTTGTCTTTGCAGGCTCCTTCATCCGTCCGGTTGGTGGTGCCATGGCGGACCGCGTTGGCGGCACAAAAGCTCTTATGCTGCTTTACGGCATGGCGGGCGTTATTTTCCTGCTTATTTCCACTGGACTACCCTCTGTTTACATGGCGTTCGGCGCGTTCTTTTTGGGCATGCTGACCCTTGGTCTGGGCAATGGCGCGGTGTTCCAACTTGTGCCGATCCGCTTTCCCCAACAGGTCGGAATCCTGACTGGTCTTGTCGGCATGGCCGGTGGGGTTGGTGGGTTTTACCTTGCATCTTCTCTTGGAGCGGCCCGCCAGATGGCAGGCTCCTATGGCCCCGGATTCCTTGTTTTCGCACTTGTCTGCTTTGTTGCCTGCGGCTGTGTCACCCTCTGCCACCGCAAATGGATGGGAATATCCTGATGAGAAACGTTACCCATTGTTTGCGCCGCTGGAAAAGCGGCAGCCTTGCGCTAAGCGTTGCCCTGAGTGGCACAGCATGGGCCAGTGAACACAAACCAGCAACCTCGGCCCGGGCCGTACCAGCGGCTGTAACGCCTCTGGCGCCTGTTGTGCCCGTTCCCGTCCTGCCCCTGCCTGACAAAGCCGCTCTTGTAAAAGGTGCTCTGTATCATCCGGACTGGAAGATTTTTAACGCGGGCAATAATGCCGCATCGGGCTTTGGTGTGGTCAATGGCTATGGTCAGGCCCGCTGGGCGGAAGACTGGAGCGCCCTTGCGGATGCACCACAAACCGTCCGGAAAAATGACTGGTTCAACCGCCTGAAATATGTGCGACTGAATGACACCGGCAGTATCTGGATGAGTTTTAGCGGCGAAGAGCGGCTGCGCTATATTTTTGAAAATCAACCCATGCAGGGTCAGGCTGGCAAAACCAACTCCAGTCGTGTGCTCCTGCGCAACCAGTATGGAGCGGACCTGCACCTGGGCGAACATGTGCGGGCTTATGCGGAATTCCTGTATGGGGTCGCTGGAGGTTCCAACACTTATGGCTACCAGACTGGTGTACAGCGCGAAAGTCTGGATCTGCAACAGGGCATTCTGGAAGTAAAAGGGCGTCTTCTGGGAGCGCAGATGGGGGTTATTGGCGGGCGGCAGATTTTTCTGGATGCTCCCGTTTCCATGCAATCCCCGCGAGACCTGACCAACGTGCAGCAGACTTGGGATGGTTTTCGCGGTTATGCCGTATGGAACCGGTTCCGGATTGACCTGTTCGACTTCATGCAGACTAACAAGCTGCCACAAAAGGTCTTTGCAGACGGCACAAGCTATAATGCCCGCCTGTATGGTGCCTACACCTCTACGGCTCTGCCCTCCTTTCAGTTTATGGGGCAGAAGAGCCAAATGTTCGCCGATGTGTTTTTCCTTGGCTACCTCTACAACGGAACGGCGGCGTCCATCCCGACTGCTGCTGTGGGGGGAACGCAAAAAGGCTCTACCCGTAGGGATAATGTGGGGCTACGTCTGTGGGGGAACATCGGCCGCTTTAGCACAAACCTGACCGGTATTTTTCAGGGTGGGGAGTTCCGCCCCACCCAATCTGGTCAAAGCACCCGCGCTGTCCGTGCCTATGCGGTCAATGGCAGCATAACCTACACACGCCCGGACTGGGCAGGTAAACCCGGTTTTGGTGTGCAGGGAGACCTGTTCTCTGGCGGTTCCGACCGTAACCAGAATGGTGCCGTCGGCACGTTTGCAACACCATTCGTCCCCCTGCCCTATTATAATGACCTCTCCTTGTCCCTAACGTCACAAAACCTGATTGGCATTGGCCCGATCGCCAATTTTACCATCCGCCCGACCCTTCACCTTAAAATGCATACCCCTTTCTTCTGGCGGGCCAGCACACAGGACGCCGTGTATGGTGGTAACGGTAAAATCTATAGCTGGCGGGACAATCTGCGTGGCGGGTTTACAGGGGTTATGCCCTACACCCAGCTTTCATGGAACTTTGCCCCACACTGGGCATGGACGCATGATATCGAAGGTATTCTTCTGTCCCGCGGGATGCGCAATGTCGGGGCCAAAGAGGGCGCTTTGTATATGCAGACCCTCGAATTCAAATTTTAAAAACGGGGAGCAGAGCCATGACACCCAAAAACAACATCATTATTGTCGGCAACGGCATGGTTGGCCATTACTGTGCTGAGCAGCTTATTATGCATGGCCTGCACCTGACCCATCAGATTCATATTTTTGGCGAAGAACGCCACCACGCATACGATCGTGTCCATCTGACAGACTATATGAGCGGGCAGAATGCACAGGCGCTCAAATTGCATCAGGAGGATTTTCACACAGCCCACGGCATTACCCTGCATCTGAGTACACGCATTACACAGATTGATCCAACAGCCAGAACCGTTGCAACAGAAGCTGGGGTATTTCCTTACAGCAGTCTTATTCTGGCAACTGGTTCGCGTCCGTTTGTTCCCGCTGTTCCGGGCAATACCAGCTCTGCCGGACTGGTTTACCGCACACTGGAGGATCTGGACCTTATTCGTGCAGCAGCACAGGGCGCACAACATGGCACCGTAATTGGTGGCGGACTGCTGGGGCTGGAGGCTGCCAATGCGCTTAAGGTTCTGGGGCTGGATGTGAGCGTTATCCAACTGGGCACTCATCTGATGCCTGCCCAGTTGGATGAAGAGGGTGGCCGCGCCCTAAAACACCGGATTGAAGCACTGGGCATTAATGTGCGTGTGCGCCACAAAACGCAAGAAATTCTGCCCGGCACAACACACCGGCACAAACTGGTTTTTGCGGATGGCAGTTCGCTGGAAACGGATATGGTGGTCTTTTCCGCCGGGATTCAGCCTCAGGACATACTTGGCCGCACAAGCGGGCTGGAAGTCGGGCCGCGTGGTGGCATTATAGTGGATAACCAGTGCCGCACTTCGGACCCGAACATATTTGCCGTTGGCGAATGCGCTTTATGGGAAGGGCAGATTTTTGGTCTGGTTGCCCCCGGCTATACCATGGCCCGCACGGTTGCCGCTCTGCTGGGAGGGGAAGAAGATGCCGCCTTTACGGGGGCGGACATGTCCACAAAGCTGAAACTGCAAGGGGTTGATGTCGGCTCCATTGGGGACGCACATGGGCGGGAGCCGGGTTCGACCAGCTACAGGTTTATCGGTGAGGCTGATGGCTCCTACCGACGGCTGGTACTGTCGGCCGACGGCAAGCGTGTAACCGGCGCTGTTCTGGTTGGTGACAACTCCTATTACGATACCATTTTCCAGTATGTACAGAACGGTATAGCCCCACCATCGGACCCGGCTGCGCTGATCCTGCCGCGCGGAGAAGGTGCGGAACTTCTGGGAGCGGACGCCCTGCCGGATACAGCCATTATCTGTTCGTGTCATAACGTTACCAAAGGCAGTATCAGCACGGCAATCGAGCAGGGTTGCACAGACCTTGCCGCCTTGAAGCAGGAGACAAAAGCCAGCACAGGCTGTGGTGGATGTTCCGCCCTGCTTAAAAGTGTTTTTGAAACAGAACTGACCGCACGTGGCATAACGGTTGACCACAGCCTGTGCGAACATTTTTCCTACACGCGGCAGGAATTGTACTCTCTTGTGCGCGTACACAACATCCGCAGTTTTGAAGAACTGATGGCACAGTATGGCAATGACGGTCTTGGATGCGATATCTGCAAACCGACCGTAGGCTCCATTCTGGCTTCGGCATGGAACAAGCCCATTACAGACCCCCTGTATATTCCCTTGCAGGACACAAACGACACCTTTATGGGCAACATGCAAAAAAATGGCACATACTCGGTTGTGCCCCGTATTGCCGGGGGGGAGATCACACCAGACAAATTGATTATTCTGGGTCAGGTTGCCAAAAAATATAACCTTTATACCAAAATTACCGGCGGGCAGCGTATTGACCTATTTGGTGCGCAACTCCACCAGTTACCTGAAATCTGGACCGAACTGCTGAGTGCAGGGTTTGAAACCGGGCACGCCTACGGCAAATCCACCCGTACTGTAAAATCCTGTGTTGGCAGCACATGGTGCCGCTACGGCGTGCAGGATAGCGTAGGCAAGGCGCTGGATCTGGAAAACCGTTATAAGGGGCTGCGTTCGCCCCATAAGTTAAAATTCGCAGTCTCTGGCTGCACGCGTGAATGCGCAGAAGCCCAGAGCAAGGATGTCGGCATTATTGCCACCGAACATGGCTGGAATCTGTATGTCTGCGGCAATGGTGGCATGCGCCCGCGCCATGCGGAGCTTTTTGCAACGGATCTGGATTCAGAAACACTGGTTAAATATATAGACCGGTTCCTCATGTTTTATATCCGCACTGCGGACAAACTCCAAAGAACCTCCGTCTGGCGCGAAAATCTGGAAGGTGGTCTGGATTACCTCAAGGATGTCATCATCAACGACAGTCTTGGCATCTGTAACGAGTTGGAACAGCAGATGCAGTACGTGGTGGAAACCTACCGCTGCGAATGGAAAGATGCGCTGACTGACCACGAAAAACTCAAACGCTTCCGCACGTTTGTGAATGACAGCCGACCAGACCCCAACATCCGCACCGTAGCAGAACGAGACCAGATAAAACCTGCGGACAATCAGGCCGAACTGCCCGTAGGCGCAGGCCCGGTGGAGTGGACGGACCTGTGCGCGCAAACGGACCTTGTGCCTAACTCGGGCGTGGTCGCACTACATGATAACGCACAGGTTGCCCTGTTCTACCTGCCAGACGCCAACGGAACGGAACGGGTTTTTGCCGTGGACAACCATGACCCGTTCTCCCACGCCAACGTGTTGGGGCGCGGATTAATGGGGGACATCCACGGGCAACCCGTAGTGGCGTCTCCACTTTACAAGCAACACTTCAATCTTGAAGACGGCACATGTCTGGAGGACCCCAAAAAGTCCATCCGTGCGTGGGAGGCAAGGCTCCATGCCGGGCGTGTGGAAATCCGCGCCCGTAAGGTGCCGGCCCAAGCGGAAGCGGTCCTGGCGTAACGTCCCATGACGTGCGAGGAAATCCGCTCAGTCTGCCCCTATTGCGGTGTCGGATGCGGCATTGTGATGGTGGTGGAAAACCAGAAAATTGTTCGGGTGCGTGGAGATTCCGCGCACCCGGCCAATAAAGGACGGCTTTGCACCAAAGGGAGCACCTGCAACCAACCAATATCCTCGCCAGCCCGGCTGGACACCGCCATGCTGCGGTCAGACCGCACCAGTCCACCTGCACCCGCCCCTCTGGATTTTGCCATTCAGGAAACAGCATCACGCCTTAAAGCTGTGCTGGAGACTGACGGGGCAGACGCTATTGCTCTTTACGTTTCCGGCCAGATGTCGCTGGAAGCGCAATATCTCGCGAACAAACTGGCAAAAGGCTACTTGCGCACCAGACATATTGAATCCAATTCCCGGCTGTGCATGGCAGCTGCTGGAGCGGGTTACAAACTCTCATTAGGAGCCGACGCCCCCCCTGGCTCCTATGAGGATTTTGATAGCACCAATCTGTTTTTCGTCATCGGGGCGAATATGGCAGATTGCCACCCCATTTTGTTCCTGCGTCTGATGGACCGTAAACGCGCAGTCGGCGCAAAGCTGATTGTGGTGGACCCACGCCGCACAGCCACGGCTGACAAAGCAGATCTGTTTTTGCAAATCCGCCCAGGAACGGACCTTGCCCTGCTGAATGGCCTACTCTGGCTGCTGACGGAAATGGGTGCCATCGACGAAGACTTTATTGCCGCCTGCACATCAGGCTGGGCGGACATGCCTGCTTTTCTGGCCGACTATACACCCCGGCACGTTGCTGACCTGACCGGCCTTGCCGTAGAGGACATTCGCACAGCGGCTGAATGGATTACCCAAGCCGGGGCGTGGATGTCTTTATGGACAATGGGGCTCAACCAGAGTGTGTCTGGTGCATGGCACACCAATGCCTTGTGTAACCTACACCTTGCCACAGGAGCCATTTGCAAACCCGGAACCGGACCATTCTCCCTGACCGGCCAGCCCAATGCCATGGGGGGGCGGGAGATGGGTTATATGGGGCCGGGCCTACCCGGCCAACGCACGGCACTGTCCGAAAAAGACAGGACATTCTGCGAAGACCAGTGGATGCTGCCACACGGCACCATCCGCAACGCGGGCAGTCAGGGCGCAATTGCCATGTTTGAGGAAATGGCGGCCGGTAAAATCAAAGCCTGCTGGATTATCTGCACAAATCCCGTTGCCACAGTGCCGCGCCGTGGCAAGGTCGCCATAGCTTTGGAAAAAACCCAACTTGTTATTGTGCAAGATGCCTACGCCGATACAGAAACCGCACGATATGCCGATATTCTGCTCCCCGGCGCGCTATGGGCTGAAGGGGATGGCGTGCAGGTCAATTCGGAACGCACCATGACACTTGCCCGTCAGGCTGTTCCCCCCCCGGGAGATGCCCTCCCCGACTGGCAGATTATTGCCCGCGTTGCCTGCGCCATGGGGTTTGAAGAAGGTTTTTCCTTTGATTCCGCTGCAGATGTTTTTGCCGAAGCCTGTCGTTTTAAAAACCCTTCAACAGGGTACGATATTTCTGGCGTAAGCCATGATCGCCTGCAAAATGGGCCAGTGCAATGGCCTGCTCCTGCACACGACCCCAATCCCCGCCACCCCATCCGCTATTGCCCAACCCCCGATGGTCCACCTGTCTTTGCCACGCCCGACGGTAAGGCCGTCTTTTTCCCCCGCCCATGGTTGCCGCGTGATGAAGAGCCGGATGAGACCTTTCCATTCCTGCTGAATACCGGCCGCATGCAACACCAATGGCATACCCTGACAAAAACTGGCCGCGTTACCCAACTCAACAAGCTTAACCCCGGCCCATTTGTGGAAATTGCACCAGACGATGCCAAAAAGCTGGACGTGCAAGAGAAAGACCCCGTGGAAATACGCTCCGCTTGGGGTACGGCAACATTGCCCGCCCATATTTCCACCCGCGTATCTCCCGGCACCTGCTTTGCCCCTTTCCATTGGAATGACCGTTTTGGTAAACTCCTGTGCATTAATGCCGTCACACCAGACGTAACGGACCCTGTCTCCTTGCAGCCCGGCATCAAATACTGTGCTGTGTCCCTCACCCGTGCCCAGACTGCTCCCTCTACTGTCGAGGAGAAAACACACATCATGCCGGTAGATCGTCTTGCCCAGTCTTTGGGGCTGACAGAGCACACGCTCCCCCACTTTTCCGAGGCCACAGCCCGCTGGATAGCCGGGTTTCTGGAAGGGTTACGCATCAATCCACCGCAGGATACGTTGCCTGTTATCCCCCCATCCGCCCCGCTTGCCGCCGAGCAGATCGAGCACCTCAATGGCTTGTTGGCTGGATTGTATTCGCGCATGCCTGCTTCCGCCACGCCTGTGGCGTCAACCTCCGCACCAGCCCTAACGCTCTGGTGGGCGTCACAGACTGGCCGCACAGAGGCATTGGCAACACAACTCGGCACATGGCTGCGCGCAAAGGGATACAATGTTCACGTTGCCGGGCTGGACATGTGTGACCCCGCGGCCCTTACAGGTACTGCTCTCTTTCTCGTTTCCACTTTTGGGGATGGTGACCCACCGGATATGGCAGCCTCATTCTGGGACGCGCTAAAGCAGCAGGAATTATCCCTCCCCTCCCTGCGTTACGCGGTTCTGGCTCTGGGGGATTCATCATACGCCAATTTTTGCGGATTTGGCCGCGCGCTGGACGACCGCCTGAGCACATTGGGAGCCTCTGCACTCTGCGCGCGCATGGATTGTGAGCCAGATTATGAAGAAAACGTGGAAGCATGGCAGGCCACACTCCTGAACAGGCTTGGCGATACGCTGCACGTCCAAACCAAACCGATTACACATGATGCTCCTGCTGTCATCTCCACCATTTCGCGGGATGCACCAACACAGGCACGCCTTGCCCGCAGATTACGCCTGACAGGGGACGACCCGGATAAAGAGACCTGCCATATTGAACTGGATATTTCCCAAACCGGCCTACGCTATAAAGTTGGCGACGCACTGGGAATATGGCCGCATAATAGCGAGAATAATGTTCAACTGGTGCTCAATACCCTCCAACTCTCTGAAAGCACGGTAATCCCCCTCAAACGCCTCGGATCTATTACTCTTGGTGAGGCCCTCCGCCGCTGGTTTGATCTCTCACACCCCACGCCTGCCCTGCTGGAATTGCTTGGCACTCACGAAAACGGATATCTACCCGACCTTATTCGCGGCCTTTCCACACCACCCGACCCACTGCTAATACCAAAACTGTTCCGCCGCATGCAGCCCCGGTTATATTCCATTTCATCCTCTCCCCAAGCCTACCCAGATCAGGTGCATCTTACAGTAGGTATCAACCGCTCCCCATTCCCCGGGGTTTCCTCCACATGGCTTTCTGGCCTGAGTATTGGCGAGGATGTGCCCGTATTTGTTCAACCCACCACGCACTTTCAACTCCCGGTGGATGACACGGCTCCCATCATCATGATCGGCCCTGGCACCGGCATTGCCCCTTTCCGCGCCTTTTTGCAGGAACGGGCCGCACGGCAGGCGACAGGCCCGAACTGGCTGTTTTTTGGCGAACGGCATGAACGTACAGGCTTTTATTACCGGGATGAGCTAGAAGCCCTAATGGTGCAGGGCCGCCTGACGCAACTGAACACTGCTTTTTCACGTGACCAGTCCGAGCGCATTTACGTGCAGGATCGCATGGAAGAAAACGGTGCCGAACTATGGGACTGGCTAAACCGTGGAGCCTACCTGTATATCTGCGGCGATGCAGCCCGCATGGCAAAAGATGTGGAACACGCGCTTAAAAAAATTATCGCCGAACATGGCAAAATGAATCCTGAACAGGCCGATGGTTTTATGGCAGACATGACACGAAGTGGCCGCTATCTGCGGGACGTGTATTAACACAGGAAGGCTATTTGTATGAAAGTCCTTCTGGCAGATGAAAACTCCCAACGAGCCGGGGCTCTGGCACGTCTGCTGGAAGCTGACGTCACACTGAAGGTTATCCTGTTAGGCACCGATATCAGCCTGATCGACGCAGTCCGCTACCATGCACCAGATATTGTTCTTGTTGATATCAGCCGGGCTGACCGTGATTCCCTGGACAGCGTACGCGCACTAGCGGCCTCAGATATTGAAAAACCCGTCGCTCTATTCGTGGATGAAGATGATGAAAGCTTGATGGAAGACGCCTTTGCCGCAGGTATCTGTTCCTATAACGTGCTGGATACGCCCGTAAGAGATGTAAAGCCCCTCCTGCGATCAGCCATTGCGTTATACCGTCGCTTTCGTAAAACAAATGCGGAGCTGGTAGCAGCCCGAAAAACGCTTTCCGACCGGGAGGCAATAGACCGCGCCAAGCTGCTCTTCATGAAACAGGAGCGCTGTAGAGAAGAAGAGGCCTACCGCTGGCTACGCAAGCAGGCCATGGAACAATCCAAAAAAATTGCCGATATTGCAAAAGACTACCTTATGCACAACAACGGGAGCCCAACAGCATGAGCACTCCTTGCCGTATAGGTCTGCTGCGGCTGGCTGACAGTGCGCCTGTTCTGGTCGCCTCTTCATGGAATATTTTTGCCCGCCATGGGTTGGACGTTACACCCGTAATCGTTCCATCATGGGCCAATATTGCCGATGGACTTGTCTGGAATGGTCTGGACGGCGCAATTATGTTCCCCCCCCTTGCCATCATGGCTGCCCTTGGCCAACGAGGCCGGGCAATTGGGCTGCAACCCGGTCTTCCCATCAGTCGCGGTGGCAATATGATTGTGTTGCGCGGCCAAAATACCGAGCATGCCCTTTGGGAGGATGAACCCGACAAACATACCGCATTTAAAAACTGGCAACGCAGACTAGGTCGCAAACCCCGTCTGGGCGTTGTGCATCTGTATTCCACACACTACCTTATTTTAAGCCGGTTTTTAAAAAATATATCAATTTCTCGCGATACTGAAACAGAGATCGTCATCATGCCACCATCGCGCATGATCCAAGCACTTGCCGAACAGGAAATTGATGGTTTTTGTGCTGGCCCGCCTTGGGGGGCCGATGCACAATTGAAAAATCTAGCCTTTACTGTAGCTGGCTCTGCATCGACTGTTCCCGGTCACATGGAAAAAATGTTGATCATGACAGAACAATGGAAAAGAGCGCACCCAAACGAACTCCCCCGCCTGTATGCGGCGTTGACCGAAGCCGTGGCACTTTGCAATACACCTGACGAAGCGTCAGCCATCATAACATTGCTCAGTAACTCCCAACAGAACAATGGACTAGACTTATCCCCGGATGCTCTTTCGGCCATCATGCCCGGCAAAACAGCCACAGAAGATGCCATGGTGTTCGACACCCACAAGCAGACCGCCCAAACAGCCTTCGGGTGGATGCTTGAAGACATGCAGACTGAAGGCTGGTTAAGTCCGACTATTATGCCTGAGATAAAACGCCTCGGTTGGTCCTGAAACGATTATCAATGCTGACAGTTGAGGACACACCCTTTGAAATAGAAGTGATCATAACCTGTTGGTGCAAGCGCACAGACCTGACGCTGTACCAGAACTTGTGGACACAGGGATGCCGGGTCTGACCAGATGGACTTGACACCATTGCCACGAATGACACCTCTTATACCAACCATTGTTTGGCCTGACTCACGGGGTACCCATCGGTTTAAAAATGTGATTCACAGGATGCTGACCATTCTCTGAAGGAGGCATTCTGGATGGGCAGCCCTC
>NZ_WOTD01000046.1 GCF_011516885.1 Acetobacter lambici
CACCTTGGGACGTTGGGCCGCACGATCCGCATGCCATTGTGCGGTGGTGGCACGGTAATTGAAATCCCCGTTGCGGGTCGCGGAATTGCGCCTGATCTCACGAGATATCGTACTGGGCGAACGTCCCAGCTTGCGGGCAATAGCACGCACCCCGGTCTTGCGTGCGCATTCCAGAGCGATTTCTTCACGCTCGGAAAAAGAAAGACTACGGCCCTGTGGGTGAGAGCTCGAAGGGGTTAAATGTGTAGGTGGCATCCCGCCAGAACTCCGAAACCAACGGCTTCCAACTGGAGCAGAAACACCGGCTTCGATACCAGCCTCTTCGCTGGAAAGACCTGCCGCGATACCCTGCCAGAACCGACAAAGGGTCTCACGCTGCCAGACAGGCGGCCGTCCTGGCGAGCACAATTTGCGCCTTGTGGACCGCTCCGATTTCCGTTTCCCTGTCATCGTCTACACCTCCAATATTAAGGTGTTGCGACGACCGGTTGAATCCGCCCGCCACATAGACCATGCCATTCCAGGTCTGGACATAGGTAAAGTCCGAGACCCAGAGCTGGTTGGGGGCCTCGGCCCGGAACTGCCGGTTGACCCTGTCATCGGGACAGGGGCGCGCCGTATCCGGACGGGTCGTGATGACCTTCCGGCCCCGGATTACACCCTTCAGACCCATCTTGCGCATCAGACGCTCAACAGTGCAGCGCGCAACCTGTCGTCCTTCACGCTGCAGGCTGTGCCAGACCTTGCGCGCACCATAAACAGCACGGTTGTCTTGCCAGATCCGACGGATATGTTCCATCAACTCCCTATCGTGCCGTGCACGCGAGCTGGCCCTGGCCGGTTCTCTTGCTATGACCGCCTGCTGGTAAAACGTGGACGGGGCAATCGGCAGAACGCGACAGATTGGCTCGACCCCATAATCGGCACGGCAGGTTTCAATAAACGCGATCATTTGCGAAACGGGCGGTCGAGCTCCGCCTGCGCAAAATAAGCCGAAGCCTTCTTCAGGATCTCATTGGCCTGACGCAGTTCACGGACTTCACGCTCCAACGCCTTGATCCGTGCCGTCTCGGCCGAGGTCGGCCCCGGTTGCGCCCCAGCGTCTCGTCGGGCCTGCTTCCACCAGTCGTGCAGGCTGTCGCCCGAGCAGCCCAGCTTGCCACCAATCTCGCGACAGGCCGCCGATAGGCTCGGGTAATCAGAGCGATGCTCGTCCAGAAGGCGCACGGCGCGCTCACGGAACTCAGGCGAATATCGCGATGTCTTCTTCTTCTCTACCATAGGGCTCATTCTCCGAGAGTTTTACTCTCCGGTAAACCCGGGGCAGTTCAGCAAGCTGGGGACGCAGGATCGCCCGCATCGCCCCACGCCCGAGATAGCGGAGATCATCGTTGAAATCCGCCAGACGCGGTGACAGCACAAGGCATTCGATCCCGGCTTCCTGCGTCCGGGCCTGCAGGGCCGTCACCGCATGGTCTCCGGCCGGGTCGTCATCGCGCAGCACGTAGAGGCGGCGCAGCATGGACGGAAACGCCATGGTGGCGAGATGCGCCGAAGACAGGCAGGCGGCCAGTGGCAGAGCGGGCATGACCTCATGGAGCGAGAGCACCGTCTCGATCCCCTCGCCTGCCGCCAGAACGTCGGACACCGCGCCAAACCGCACGGCATTGCCGAGCAGGTCGCCCATCGCCCGACGGGGGATTTCGACAGGCGCCTTGCCACGTCCGTCGCGCGCCAGCCAGGTCCGGTGCACGCCGGTGACGCGGTCCTCAAGGTCGGTGACGGCGGCAATCAGCGCGGGCCAGGTCTCGGTCGGACTGTCCGCATCTGCGCGGTAGTGCCAGTCAGGATGGAAACGCAGCGATGGCAGGTCCGTCAGGCGAGTCAGGTCACGATGCCGCAGCCAGGTTTCCACCAGTGTGCCCGCAATCGGGCGGGACATGGCCCAGAGCCGACGTGCGGCGTCTGCGGTGCCAGATGCCTGCCCCGAAGTATCGTGGCTGAACGCATGGGCACGGCCGCGATCAGGAGCCGATCGTGGCTCGGAGTGCGGCAGGCAGAGAAAGCGCCGAGCCTCGTCGGCGACATCGCGAAAATCCAGCAGCCCGAGGCTTTCACGGATGATGTCGAGCAGATCGCCATGCTGCCCCGTCGCGCCATCCGTCCATTTGCCCGCGCGGCCACGCCCGTCCGGTCCACCATGCAGGCGGACATAGAGCGACCGCCCCGAGGTGTTATGAACATCCCCGACCAGCCAGTAATTGCCGTGCCGCCGCCCGGCCGAGAGGTAATGCCGGCAGACCGCCTCGGCATTTTCAGCCAGCCTGCGGGCCAGATCGCCAGCATCCCATGACTGCGCATTGGTCATCTCACCCTCCCTGCAGGCTTGATGCCGCCATGATTCCCCCGTAACGGCAGAGGCAACGGGCACAGGCCCGAATGCAAAAGGATAGTCCCATGAAGATTGCCGATCTGGTCGATCATATCGCCACCACCACCGACACGAGCAAGACCGATACCCGCAAGGTGCTGGATGCCCTGGTCGAAGCGATGACCGCTGCAGCCAAGGCCGGTGATGAAATCACCCTGCCGAATTTCGGCAAGTTCAAGGTCAGGGAAGTCGCCGCCCGCGAAGGCCGCAACCCGGCCACCGGTGCGACCATCCAGATCGCGGCCTCGCGCAAGCTGGCCTTCACGCCTGCCAAGGCGCTGAAGGACAGCCTGAACGACTGACCTGCCGACAGGCAAAAGGCGGCGGACCTCGTCCGCCGCCCCTTCCCCATCACGCTGGCCTCTGATGATGGACGCATTCATCCGACCTTCTCCATCAGCTTTCGTGCCCTGCCCTCCAGATCCAGTCGTGTGTCCTGGTTGGTCTTCGTCCGCGCCAGTGCGGTAATCCCCTGCACGAAATCGAACACGCTCTCGGGCTTGCGGCCTTCCTCGTGCAGCACGGTTTCGATGATCCTGGTGGTTTCCGGTTTGGAGAACCCGCGACGGCGCAGGAAACTTTCCCGATCGTCATCGGTTCTGGCCACCAGCGCCTTGCGCGAGGCCTGAATGCCCGAGACGAACGACGCCGGGCTGGCCGTGGCGAAATTCCGGAGCGCCGGTGTCGCCTGATGCACAAAGCGCGAGGCCGCAAACTTGCTATGCCGGATGGTGATCTGTTCGAAATTTTCCACGCCCCACAACATCCTGTTTTGACACACCCCGCGCAGATAGAATGACGCAATACCGAGGCTCTTGCTGCCGACTTCCGAATTCCAGGCATAGAAGCCCCGGAAATAGAGATCGGGGTCGCCGTTAGGCAGGCGGCCAGCGTCGATCGGGTGCGTATCGTCGACGAGGAACAGGAAGACATCGCGATCCGATGCGTAGAGCGTCGTGGTTTCCTTGGTGATGTCCACATACGGATTATGGGTCATGGTGGCCCAGTCGATGACACCCGGCACCTTCCAGTTGGTATCGCCCGTGCCGTCTCCGGCGATCTTCCGCACCGCACCCACCAGTTCATGGTCCCAGATGCGGCCGTAATCGGGGCCGGTCACGGCGCGCAGTTCCACCCGCCCGTCTTCCGTCTCCAGTGTCTTGACCAGTTCGGCCCGGTGCGACAGCAGCCCGTGCTGCAGGTTGATCGCCGCCAGTGGGGCCGGAAGGTTACGCAGGTAGGAAGACGGGGCACCAACCAGGCTGCACATCTGGCCGAACGACCAGTGTGTGGGTGCGATCGGGTCATTCTGTCCCGGCACGGTCAGGGTCAGGCGCTCGGCATTGTCGCGGGACGCCTCGACGCGGATGGCGCGGCTTTCCACCGTGCGGGCCGTGGCCCGATCCGCCCGCGCCAGCGTGGCGGCATGCAGGTCGGACAGCGAGAGATACCGCTCATCATCGGGGCGCGAAAACCATTCGGACGAGACGCGGGCATTGCGCTCGCCACGGGAGGGATCAATCCGGAAGCCGCCGGACGCGGCGCCACGGGACGCAGGGGGCAGGATGGTGGTCGTGATCATGGAAAACTCTCCTCTGATGCCGGTTATTCGGCACAAAAGGCGAAGCCGACCTCTCCCTCTTTCCGGGATGTCGGACATGAAAAAAGCGGCTTCCGGGCACCGGAAGCCGCTGTCTCAGAGTTCCAGACCTCATAAAGGCTACTCTGCGGCGATAGCCTCCATACCCTCGTCTACCGTTGCCGTTTCAACCGGCACCTGCTCTGCTCCTCCTGCCGTGCGCAATGCCTCGGGCAGCCAGCCCGAACCATCGAGCAGCCGCTCGGCCTCGCGGGCCATGTCGGGCTTCTTCAGGTGGGCGATGCGCTCTGCCGCCTCATCACCGCGTGCTTCCCGCACAGCCTGCAGGATGCGGGCCTTGGTGATACGCCCGAGATAGTTCTCGACCGTGGGCTGCCAGCCTGCCTCGACCAGATCGAGGCTGAGGGCCGACGCCAGTCGATCGGCCCGTTTAAGGCGCTCGGTCACGCTGCGCTGGGACACCGCGCCATAGGCGGGCATGCGCTCGTAGAGCGCATTGACCCCGAAGGACAGGCAATGCGCCAGCAATGCCATGCGACTGGCATCGTCCAGCCCGTCGATCCAGCGCCACAGCGCGTCCTCGTCCTCGGGCAGATCGTGCTTCCAGCCTTCGTTGCGCTGGCGCAGCGCGTGGGCTGGCACGCTGCCCGGCATGTCGGGCGAATGGACCGGCAGGGAGATTTCGCGGACATAGGCTTCCAGGCAGTCCGCACCCGGTGTCTGCCAGTAAACATCACACACCAGCGTGTGCAGCAGTTCGGTCAGCGCGATGTGCGGGTTGCTGGCAAAGGCATCCCGCAGGGCCAGCGTGCGCCAGGCCGTCAGTTCGGTGAGTAACCGGTCAGGCAGCGGTTTGATGCCGTCTTCTTCCTCGGGTTCCACGTCGGGAACGATGTTGTCGCCCTCCCCCTCCTGATAACCACGGCCTGTGCTATCGTGGTCCTGCCCATCATATGCAGGGCGATCGTATTGATCGGCGTTGTCCGCATCATCGGTCTCGTCCGGCTCAGCCGGCATGTCCTCTGGTAATACGAACCCCCGCTCCACCTGCAGCGTGCCATCGCTGTCGAGACTGACGAAGGCGCCTGCCCGCGCCATGTCAGCGGGATCGAACGCCAGTGGCCGTTTTTCCAGGGTAAGAATGGCCTGTTCTATCTCGCCCAGTCTTGCATCGACCTCGTCTGGATATTCATCGGCCTGGGCATATTCAGCCTCGATGGTTTCCTGCTCGGCCCGCAGGGCGTCGAGACGGGCCGTCTCTTCATCGGTCAGCGGCACTTCCGTGCCATCGATCTCCGCGAACTGCCGTGTGTGGCCCCATGGGAACGACAGAGCCGTCTCGACCCACTTCCAGCCCTCGGCGCGGATATTCTCTGCGGCTGCATGCAATTTCTCCATGACCAGCCGATCCAGAATAGCCGGATCCTGCAGCCAGCCACCATCATCCGCCTCGAACAGGTCGCGCATGATAGGACCACCGGCCGCGAGATAGGTGTCCAGCCCAACGAAGCGCACGCGACGATCCGACGCCCGCACGGTCTTTTCCGTCAGCATGCGGCGGATGACATAGGGTTCGCGGTTATGGCTCTGGGATACGATGTCCCAGACCTGTTCCTGGCGGGCATGGTCATCGCTGATGGAAAAGGCCATCAACTGTTCCAGACGCATGCCGTCCTGCTCATAAACATCGAGCAATTTGTCCGACACGGTCATCAGCCGCAGACGCTGTCTGACCACGGTCGGTGCCACGAAGAACGCGGCGGCGATTTCTTCCTCGGACATGCCCTTCTCCAGCATGTCGCGAAAGGCGCGAAACTGATCCAGCGGGTGCAGGGCCACGCGCTGGACGTTTTCGGCCAGGGAATCATCCTCGGCAAGAATGGCCGACCCGGCCTCACGCACGATGCACGGTACTGGGGCGGTCTTCACCAGTTTCTTCTGCTTCACCAGCAGTTCGAGCGCGCGAAAACGTCGCCCACCGGCTGGCACTTCATAACTACCGGTTTCGACACCAGCATCATCAAGGATGGGGCGGACATTCAGGCGCTGCAGCAGACCCCGGCGCTCGATGTCGCGGGCCAGTTCCTCAATCGACAGGCCGGACTTCACACGCCGCACGTTGGACTGGGACAGCACCAGCCGGTTGAACGGGATATCGCGGGACGAACTCAGGGTGATTTTGGGAATAGCGGTCGCCATGGCGGAAAACTCCATGACGGGCGGACAGGAGCCTCTCTCCCACCCTCTCAACCCGTCACGAAAATCCGCGCAGCCCTCTGACTCTAAAGGCTATACCCGAGCCAGCACACTCTTCCCTTTCCCGGCAGAAAAATGTCGGCAATGGGGGGGGGAGTGGAAGATCTGATTTAGGAAAAGTTGACGGCATCAACAGATAGTCAGAGACTATTACTTATACACATTTTGATAACTTTGGTTATAGTCAACAGTATTATTGAATCGATTTCCTCAACTCGCTCATTCTATACACGCGAACCTGGGCCGGAATATTCCATTCTCTTATAATGTCTGAGTATTTTACTTCAATGCGAGAGGTATTAGCTTCTGCATCCCCGTCACAGACGATTGCTAGAATAAACAGTGTTCCACGCTTTGTAACGTCCGGCAGGGAATTATAGTAAGAAGTAAATGTGCTCTTAACGCGCTCTATATTTCCTATAGAAATCAATCCTTTTCTAGTATACTTCACTTCTACAATAATCTGGTTATTCCCGTCTTTTGCAACTGCATCAAACATAATACTTGGCATTGCTGCGGGGCTGACATTACGAGCGAACTGCGTCCTGCGCTCGGAAGCCAAACGGGTAATAACGAGATCCTCAGCAAGTGAAGCTTGAGCTGCTATCTGTCCATATGAAGGTCGAGAGATGAAATCATGGTTATCACATATGGGTTCAGAAGCTGTCCCATTTGTAGAAATTAAATCTGAAGGCTGCGCGGCCTCTTCCGTATTACGATCAGCGCCAGCTTCCTCATTAAGTTTTTCCGCACGTAATTGAGGCGAACCCGGCTTGAATGACGCAAAGAGATTCTCGTCCTTAAAATCGGATGGAGCATATAGAACATAATTTTTATTATAAAGAACTAGAAAAAAAGCAACAACAAGCAACAATGGAAAACCCATAATAAACCATACGTAGACTTGTTGTGTATCTTTTTCTAATAATGGAAGAACAGCCGTACCGCTAACCTCTGCAATTCCTGCAAATATGGCAATAACAGTAAGCGGATTCTTTACATGAGCTATTTTTTCGGTCACGCTAAACATGCCTTTCCGTCTTAATCTCGTTACAGATGCCACTGCATAAAAAAATTTTCAATCCCACTTACGCAGAATAAGATTTATTACGACGATGATCATATCCAATATGAGGATGATCATATCCAATATGAGACAGTAAGCATTTTGAATAATTGTACGGAAGGCAACTTCAGCCTGAAAGTCGACGATATAGTTCAAATACGTCGCTGAAGAAGGCCCCATCAAGTTTGAGCGGCCTGCAACCGCCCAAGAAGTGATCCTGCTATTTGGCAACTGATGTGCCTGCCATCAATGCTAAATACGATGTCGTCGGTTATGTCCACTTCCTGGAAATTACCAATCTTGATTGAATGACCGACATGAGGGCGAATGCCGCCTGTTCTTCCGTTTTCGTCCAGCAGGCAGCTCCGGCCGGGGAACGGACGTATTGTGTCATGGTTCTTTCTACCGCTTTGCGTTCTTCTCTAGCGGCGAGTTTGGACGGGATGTGGTAGGCTATGACGTGACAGTCCCAATTATGCAACAGGACGATAAAGGCGCATCTAATCGTTCTTGTCGGCAACCCAGCGATGGTAACTGCACAGACCTGAACCGTCTTCGTAGTCTTCAAGCGTCAACGGTTCATGGCAAACCGCGCACTGGGCATCATCCGGCATGTCGAAGCCGCAAAGGGCGCAGCCACCCTCAATAAAGACATATGTTTCCTCGCCACATTCGGGACAGCTTCCCACAGGAGGTTCGCCGCCCTTTGTTGCGGCGATATATGCTTCAGCGCCGTAAGCATCATCTATACCGGCAACCATGAGCGGGACGATGTCGGGCTCCTCTCCGCACGCCGAACACATGAACGCAGCACTATCCTGCTCGGTGTTGCCGTCGTCCAATTGTTTGATGAGTTTAGAACCGCAGTCAGTGCATGTAAATTCCTGCGAGCCCGTTCGCGCCCCCTCAGTCTTCCACCGTATAGCCTTTAGCGTCGCCCGGCAGGAATCCATCTCCTGCTGGAACAGTGTGTTGTTTTCTAACAACGAGCGCCAGCACTCTGTGCCCAAGGCACCAACCGGCTCTTCCTCTAGAACTACGGCGAGCAGCTCACGAACGGAGATAAATGCGTCTGACAAGGCTTCACGAGCTAGGGCCTCGCCGTCCTTGTAAAACATGTGCTCCATATCGTTACGGATTTTGGTTATGCGGTCGATATGCCTCCAACTGAAGGAAATACCCAAGCTGCCGAAACGCTCCTTTATTCCTTGGACGTCAACCGTTTTGTCACCTTTGCCCTTCCACGTCACGGTGCCCCCTGAGCCAATTACCGGCTCAAGTTTTTGCTTGAGGAGACAATCTCTGTCTGGAGACATGCGGCGCAGTTTTTCCTTGCACAGCAGAAGGGTTCCAGCCTGAATGTTGCGGACAGCGGAAATAATCCGACGCTTATCCTTTGAGGCAAGATCCTCGACGCCAATTTGGATTGAATGCACAGCGTTCTCAAACAGACTCATGTGCGCAGCTATAGCATTTGTCTGCTACGAAAGTTAAGCGAGGGTATGCGGAGACGTGCGGTTTGATACTTGCACCGACGATATCTGTGCAGCCACTCCACAATTCCATAGCAGACCCCACTTTTGGCTAAATTAACTACACGTAAGCAAATTGCTTGTGTCTGCTATACGGAAGACTTTTCCCCCTTCTGTATGTCCACCATGAGGGCGATTGCCGCCCGTCTGCTCCGGCATCACTGAGCAGACGGGCAGTTTAGGGGGGGTAAACAGAATGTCTGCTTTGCGACTGGTATAGTCTAAAAGCAGACATCGCTATTTATCTTAAAGTGCGGTGCATGCCTTCAGAGCATCCTCAACACGCTTCTGGTCTTGCGATGTTAAAGGCAAAATTGGACGTGGGGGCTGGGCGGAAGCTAGTTCCAGAAGATCGATGGCAGCATAAGCAACACGCAGGCTTCCAAATTCCCGAAACAGTGTCCACATCGGCTCCAGCACCTGCTGATACTGGTTTACGGCACGGGCGTCCCCCGCACGGGCGGCTGTCACCATTGCCCTGGCCAGCTTGGGCAGGAAACCGCCCAGCACACTGAACCAGCCATCGCATCCGGCAAGCAGGGCTTCCGCCGCAATCCAGTCTCCACTGTAGCCTATCGCGAGTTTCCCAATTGGGCCGGATCGTAGCTCGGCCAGCTCCTGTGCGACCGTGCCTTCTGCCGGAGCGGGCATTTTCACGGCGGCGATGTTGGGTAACTCCGACAGCCGTTCAAGTAGTTCACGACTGAAGCTGAAATGCGTGGTGCTGGGGTTGTTGTAGATGCAGATCGGCAGAGACGTGACTTCGGCGACTGCTTTGTAATGCTGATAGGCTTCTTCCTGCGTTAGAGGCGTGTAGGATACAGGAGCCATCAACAGTCCGTCGGCACCCTCTGCTGCGGCATCGCGTGCAAGATTCTGGGCATCGTCGGTGCGCAGCGTGCCTATCCCTACGATCAGCGGCGTTTTGCCTGCGACCGCTTTGACGGCTGCCCGGATGGCGCGGCACCGCTCGGTGCGGCTCAGATAGGCATAGGTTCCAGTGCTGCCCAACAATCCGATGGAGTCCACTCCATTGGCCGACAGATGCGTCGTCAGACGTATGACACCTTCCGTATCCACCACGCCATGTTCGTTGGCAGGTGTAATGGGGAAAGCGGACAGACCGTGAAAGATCGACATGTCAGACCTCATTGCCGGATGGAACATTCACGCCCATCGATTTCAGATAACGTTTGATGTTGCGGGCCGCCTGCCGGATGCGCTGAGGTGGTCCCGTCCGTTCGGACAGCTTTACGGGCTTGATAAGCTATAGCCGGTTGGGCGTGATCCGCCAGGCCGAGGGTGGCGTCTTGGTTGCTGACCTGCGCCGGGAGCATAGGATCAGCAACGCCACACTTTACCGGACGCACCCAAAATCCGCGGCCTTTTCCCGACAGGAAACGGCGGCAATGGGGGGGGTAAACTGAAGGTCGGCTTTGGGGCATCATTACGCGAAAGCCGCCGGTCTGCAAAAGCGGTGAGAGAGGGGCCTTCGGCTAACCTTGGTCGGTGTGGTCGCGCTTGAAATGAATCTCTCGCCGCCCTTGCACGCGCTTGAAAATCGCTCTGGTAGCGGCCTGATGTAGGATGCGTATCCACATGATTAATGTATCTAGGTTCGGGTAGAATTCTAGCGCATCGTCGAAATTATATTGAGGCATCATGATTTCTGAATCTTCAGACACTCTGAATGTGCTGAGCACAAGGCGCATACGATCGACATCCGTGTGAGCAATGACTTTGTTACGCCTCTCCTTCAGCCGCTCGTGGAGGGTCAACTGCTCGGTGGTAGCCGTGATGCCCAACGTCTCCAGCGTGAGCTTTGGTAGCCCATTTGAGTAGGAAAATGGTCGCCAGTATGCGACGACAGCGGCGTCCTCAAAGCATCGTAGGCGCCGACGCTCGATCCGCGAAATCGGTTCATCAGGACTGACCTCTGAAACGAAGTCGAGCGCGCTGAGGGCCATTTGGAAGTCAGCCATCGCCTGTATGATGCGGATATCGCCCGCTGAAAAATCTGCTTCATCCATTTTAAGAATTTAGGTAGTGAAGCATGCGACTATCTCCGATCGCTCTCTCGACGCTGCCGACATCTTTATAGCCACCTCGATGGCAAGTGGAATTTGTAATGGTCATGTCTGCTATACGGAAAGCGATTTGACCAACTGTATGACCGACATGAGGGCGTAAGCCGCCTGTCGGCTATTTGAGCTGTTCGGATCCGATGGAAACAGACAGCTAAGGATATCTGGATATACGCTTGGCTTGGGGCAGGAGAGTTTTGAACTGTGTCAGCAGGAGACGCATAAACGCATCGCTGAACTGCCCGAGGGGTGGACTTGCCTGTAGATAGTACGAAGTTGCAGTCGGGTCGAGATTGTACTCATCAAGTAGAATCCACTGCTGTCTGCTTTGATCAAGACCAGCCCGTCGTTTTTCCGTTGCAGGCACCTCGACTGCTATACGGTTAGGGGCCGGCAGGCGTGTTGTTACCGGAAGCAGAAGAAGATAGTTCTGGTTGTCCCGTGCCACAAAAGCGGCAGCAACAGTGGTCGGGCGATCCTTGCGTCCTTCGCTTTCCCCGCGCTCGTCCTGCCAGTGCCACAGATAGGGGTATCGCAAGGGCACTCCTGGCCGAAAATCGATGCTCATGGCTGAGGAGTAATGTCCAGCAGGTAGCCGTCGATTGCTTGTCCAATGTCTTGGGCTAAATCGGCAGGCATGTCCGCTGTCGCGCCGACCACACGCCTGTCGGCATCACGGGATGTCAGTGCTTCATATTGTTCAACGCTGAGCATGATCAGGCGCGGTTTGCCGCGCTGGCTGATTGAAACTGGGCCTTGCAGGGCACTGGCGATGATGTCGCCTGACTTGCGAGACAGGTCACTGGTCGAAAATGTGCGCATGATCCCCTCCTTCAATGAAGCGCAATAATACAGCAAATACAGCAATGATGTAAATGACGGAGATTATCCCGGAATATGGTGCGGCATTGTGCTGCTTTCGCCGCAACACAATGATGGTTTGTCTGAATTTAATTGCCTTCTGGGCCGAAGATACGGCACGATTTGCCCTACATTAGACGTGGGACTCCGATGGGTTGGAGCGCCCGGTTTCTGGCTGATTATCCTCATAATCTGGATTTTTTCGATTGGTTTTCTGTCTGGATTTTTATGTCCGACAAGAGAACTTATCGGACATAAAAACGGGGGAGGGAGCAAAAATCAAAAAATAATGGAGTTTCAAGTTATAGGCTACTTAGGGTGAATACAAGATGCTTGCCTTTACGTTTGTAAAGGCGTATTTTTAAGTGCATCTGGAGAGGAGATAAAAGTATGGCGTCCATCAATCTGAGGATCGATAGCCTCCTGAAGGATCAGGCCTATGCCTGTCTCGCGCAACTGGGCGTGACGCCGTCCGACCTGATCCGCCAGACGTTCGAATATGTCGTAGAGACTGGAAAACTGCCGGTGTCACGCCATGTCCTCTCCACAGAGGATGCGGATCTGCTGCAGGTTGCACGCGAACGCCTCGCGACACCGCAAGCGCCCGTAACGGTGATACTGGATGACCTGTGAGCCGCTACATACTCCAGTTCGATCCTCGCGTCCTGAAGGAATGGCACAGTCCTGACCGCACGGTTCAGGCGCAATTCAAGAAGGTTCTGGCAATCGGGGAGTGCGACAAGTCCAGAGCCTATGCACAGGCTGGCAAACGGTTTTAAGCATGCGGATCGAACGTCTTGCCGCTCGCCCCGATGACGTGATGCCAGCACTGACCCGTACGGCCCTGACATTTGGTGCGCTCGACCAGCAGCTGCGTCGTCACCCTTTGCGTGAGGCTGTGCTGTTCCGGGTGCGGCTGGAAGCGGCCCGACAGTGCGCGGCCGTAGATGGGTTTCTGATCGACCCCTGGCAATTAGCAGCGAGCCTTGAGGGCCTGCGTCCACGCATCCGCGGTCAGGATGTCTACGAGCGTGGCAACGAGGTCGATGCGTTGCGTTATGCCTTTGAGGAGTATCAGTGGCTCGCTCGGGCCTCCGCGTTTCAGGAGGAGCAGGTTACCAAAGCGCTTAGCAGTATGACCGTGCCAGTTCGACGTCTGGGTGTGTTGTGGGGCAGCGCACTGGCGTTTCGGGAATGGATTGATGCCGGTCGGTCACGCGCCCCTTTTCGGGGAGCGCTGGTTCGCCTGTGGCAGAAGGAAGGGGTGTTCAGCGGCTTGTATCCCATAACGGGAGCCGCAGCATTTCGTGCTGCAACGTCCTGGGATGAGCGGCGCTGGATACCGGCATGGCTGAACGCATTGGAGCGGGAGGCGGCTGGGGTCAAAGACATGATCCATACGTTGGACCGGTCATGGCGTGGTGCGCGTGCGCAAGCCGGGGATCAGCGCCGCAACTCCAAAGCGCCCTTGGCCATCGACATTATTGCTGCCCATCCGGTGATTTCTGCGACAACATTGGCAGCCCGGCTGTCCGTTTCGGTTCAGGCTGCCTGCGTCCTTCTGGAGCGGTTTTTGGAGCGTGGATTAGTTATTGATGTCACGCACCGTGCCGCGCGGCGTCTTTTTGCTCTGAAGGACCTCGCGCCACTCAGAGAAGTCGTCAGAATACCGAAGAAACCAGTTTCAGGGCGTAAGCGGGGGCGCCCTCGTTTAGATGATGAGTCTGATCATGACAATCAGGATAGTGAGGTGTTTGAAGGAGCGTCTCCTCCGTTGCCGCGATGGAAGCCTGACTATACGGCTCTAGAAACGGCAATGGCGTTTGCAGATAGTGTTATTTTTAGAGCAAAATAAGGAGAAAAGTTCAGTCAGGATAACGGAAGACGGTCAACCCATGAAGCAGCGGCATGTAGCTGCCTCTGGTCATTAATTGCCAGGTTGGAGGGTTCGAAGAACCCTCTGGTTTTGGGCCTGCCTTTTGTGATTCCATTACTCCTGTGTTAATTGGGGGCATTAAGCATGAAGCAGGCTGGCTTTTTTGATGTTGGAGAGCGGCTTGCGCGATTGAACGGGCTTGGTGATCTGCTCGAAGCTTTTTCCCTGATTGTGGATTTTGAAGTGTTCCGCCCTGATTTGGAGCAGGCTCTGGCCTATTCAACTGGAAGCAAAGGCGGGAGACCGGTTTTCTGAAGAAGGGTCAGGCGTCCTGCGATGTGGGGCGGCAGTATACGGGATCTGCCGGCAAGATCATGAACTGCCAGATGGAGGGATCGAAGAACCGTTGGTTGATGCGCCTGGCTCGTGATTTCAGGTTTTTGGCGATTTGATTGACGGTTTTTGGGGTAGCTTTTGATCTGCGTTTTGAGCAGATCGGGGACTGC
>NZ_WOTD01000047.1 GCF_011516885.1 Acetobacter lambici
AAGGATGTCGAGGCAACAATCTCGTCATCCCACGCGTGGTTGATGATTGCCCATATCCGCAGAGTTCTGCGAAAAATCAATCAAACCCCTTTCTGATTCAGGCTCTTAGGCACGCCAATACCCTGATCCACCCCAAACAGGTCCACAGGCAACAGGCCCATATGGGCATCTTTGCGCATGGGATCAAAAACACGCGGAACATTGTTGCCCAGAGCGGTCACGGTTGTCACACCATAGCGCCGATACTGCGCCTGTTCCGAAGTGATGTTGTCCGCCGTATAGAATTGCGCCCCTGTATGAACACCCACCAACTGACCAACATGACTATGGTCGGAAATAAGACCGGGTAGAACACTCATCCCAGACCGGTCCAGAATCTGGGCGTTGGGGGGCACGGGTATAGCCCGCCCAGCAGCCACAATTGTACCGTCCTGCATAAGGACGGTTCCATTCTCTGTTGGAGGGGCCCCTGTGCCATCTATGATCCTGACATGGGTCAGGGCTACAGGGGTTGTTTGCGCATGACCCAAAACGGGAGCGGCAAGCAAAAGGGAGGCGGCTATCACTACGGGTTTCATGTGGCTATCCATCCTGTTGTTTTTAGTCCGCCGCCACTGCGGCGCGCTCATGCCATGCCAGTCGGGCGGACAGCAAAAGTCCACCAATGCCAGCTATGCCCCCGACCATAAAAACGGCGCTATCGCCTGCCCATTCGGCCAGCAGGCCGGTCAGGGGGCCAGTCGCTCCGTATGCAAGGTCCTGAAAAGCAGCAAACCCACCCATGGCCGTCCCCCGCATCTGCGGAGGAACACGCCGAACAACTTCCACCCCCATGGCGGGAAAGATCATGGAGCAGCCACAGCCGGTCAAAAATGCACCCGCCAATGCCACGTTTGGGCTGGGGGCCTGCCACAGTAAAAGCTGTCCGCAGGTTTCCACCCCCATGGAAACAAACGCAACACGCGCGCCACCCAGCTTATCTGGCAGGTGGCTACACAGAATTCTGACCAACACAAACGCGAGACCAAAAAACGTCAGCCCCATGGCGGCATGTGCCCAGTGCCTATGCACAAACATAAGAGGCATAAACGCACCGATAGCTGCAAACCCGATACCTTGAAAAAAAACCACCAGTCCAAGGTCGGAAATCTTATTGATAATCCGGCTTAGGGGCTGCCGGTCTCCGCCATGTGGAGGCACTGCCTCCACGGGGGCAGCCATGGCAAAACCCATTAGTGGCGTTGCAATACAGGCAAGGGCCACCAGCGCGTACCCCCCTTGATTGTATAAAGCCGACCCCACAGGACTACCTGCGGCAAGGGAGCCATACATGCCCATCCCCACAACAGAGAGCACCCGCCCTGAGCGTTGGTGGCCCATAAGACCAATACCCCATGCCAGCAGCCCTACAACGGTCAGACTTTCCCTCAGGCCGAGTGTCAGGCGGGCCACCATCAGCATGGCAAAAGCAGCCCAGACTGTTGGCATCCACGCGAGCATGGCAGACAGCGCACCGCTCAGGGTATAAAAAACCAGCCCGAACAGCATGCAGCGTTTGCCACCCTTATGGTCAGCAAAACGACCGGCAACGCCACGGGTGACAATGGTGGACACAAACGCAACGCCAACCGCCAGCCCAGCAAGAGCATTGCCCATATGAAGCGATGTTGCGACATAGACCGAGGTTGTCGGCATGGACATGGCAACCGCAAGATAGGACAGAAAAAGTGCTACCGCGAGCCACACCAGCAGATGTGGAGCTTTATCCTGAGCAGTTGAGGGAGTGCTGGGCATGCAGGTTCCAGCTCCTTGTAAAATAACGAGGCACGCCTACGCATGGCCCTTGCCCTCGTTCAGGTCTTGGCCATGTAAGACTTTTTGCCAAGACCTATCCGCATGACAATGCTGTGAAGGGGATGACCGGGCAGGCACGGACTACGCCGCGCGTGTAACATCCAAAAACGTAAGCCCGAAGGGCCAGATGGCCCCATCCCACACAGCTCTGTTACGCTTTGCGGGGAGCAAGCAACCTGAACAATGGTCCTGTCAGGGTTGTTGAAATAACCGCGAGAACCATAAGGGACGCAAACCCAAAATCGGAAAGCATACCCTGACCGTGCAGAATGGTCGCAGCCACAATTTCCATCAGCCCCTTGCACTGGAGCAGGGCGCCAACACCCAATGCCTGCCGTGGCTTAAGCCCAGCAGCGGGAGGATAAATATAGACTGCGGCAATTTTGGTTACCATTGAAATAACAACCAGCGACAAAGACGCCACAACAGAGGGCCATGTTAAGGCATCACCATTAATATGCAGCCCGCTATGGCCAAAAAACATCGGGGCAAACCAGATCAGGGCGAACGTTCCCACAGATTCCACCGGCAAACGCCGCACCCAGCTGGGGGGCATGATCGCACCGGCAAAATAAGCACCAATCAGTTCGTGCAGACCAAGCTGCATACTGGCCCAGGACCCGGCGGCCAGATAAACCGGCACAGCCAGCCAGATCACAGCCAATGGCGGATGACGGAAATGGTGGGACGCCCAATAACCCGCGGCAGCAAGCCCCACGAGCAAAAGAACCGCCAGCGCCTCCAGCCCCGTCCAGCCATGTAGGGAGGCAGACCCACGGGCCGCGAACTGAAGCGCCGCCAGCCCGATCCACAATGCCGCATCGTCCACCACAGCCAGCTTAAGAGCCAGCTGCCCAAGAGGTCTTTGCGCAACATCCAACTCACGCACAACACCAATCAGAACAGGCAGAGCACTGACCGCAATGCACAAACCAATGGATGCCGCCGCCACAAAGGGAGTGGCATCAGGCGCCTGCCAGCCATGGAGGTGTAAAAAAACCGTGTAGGCCAGGAACGAACCAACACAGAAGGGAATGCCCAGAGCCACAGCAGCGCCACCAAACAGGCGGCCAATCGTGGGTTGTGCAAAATCCTGCCCCGAAGGCTCCCCACCGGGGTGCTGCCACATTTCCAGACCAGCGGTAAAAGCCAGCACCAACACGGCAACCCAACCAATATTATTCCCATAAACAGAGGGAATACCCATTTGCTGCACAGGGACGTGCCACACTGCAAGAGCAATACCCACAAGGATTGGCAACACGGCTATTGGCAGCGTTTTTTGCAGGAGCCGCCACAAAGCCCATGGGAAAAATACAAAAATTGCGGCGTCGGTCAAAAGCGCTGACAAATTTGCCATATTGCATCCTTTTTTGTTGAATTTTGTTCCTTGTAACCGATTAACCCCGCGATATGCAAGTTTTGCATGTCTGGGTGCTTTTTATTCATAGCAGTCATGGCTGCATCTGGACATATTCAACAGACATATAAGATGTATTTTATTGACATCTTATTGAACCTCCCATACTAAAGGTATCTGCATTTTACATCTTTTGGACGCATATCATGAGCACCATGCTTGATGACCAAACCCGGACAATCGTTTCCGCCTGTGTTCCCGCTCTGGAAGCACATGGACTGGCTATAACGCAAGAAATGTACCGGCGGCTTTTATCCAAACCGGAAATTCGCGATTTATTTAACATGTCACACCAAAAAGATGGGGAGCAGCCAAAGGCTCTGGCTCTTGCTGTGCTGGCATATGCCCGCAATATCAACAATCTGGGTGCCCTTGGAGGCATGGTCGAACGTATTGCTGAAAAACACGTAGGCCTTAACATTCTGCCAGAGCACTACCCCTTTGTGGGGGAGGCGCTCCTTGGTGCCATTGCCCATGTGCTCGGCGATGCTGCCACACCGGAGATTATGGACGCATGGGGTAAGGCCTACTGGTTTTTGGCCGATGTGCTGACCGGTCGTGAAAAGCAGATCTATCAGGCGCATGCCGCAACACCCGGGGGGTGGACTGGCTGGCGTAGCTTTACCGTGCGCACGATTGTTGTTGAAAGCAGCACAATCCGGTCGTTTGACCTTGTGCCAACTGACCAAAAACCGGTTATGCAGCACCAGCCAGGCCAGTATCTGAGCTTCAAGCTCGACATCCCCGACCACGGTTCCCAACGCCGCAACTACAGCATTTCTTCCGCACCGGCTTCTGACCACTACCGCCTGAGCATCCGCAAGGCTGAGGGAGGCGTCGTTTCATCATGGTTCCATGACACTGTCAGGGAAGGGGATGAACTTCTGGTTTCCGCACCAGCAGGAGAGTTTGCCTGCGCTCCCAAGCCAGATGTCAAAACCATGTTCATTAGTGCAGGTATAGGTCTGACACCGTTTATGTCCGCACTGGGAGAGATTGAAAAACAGTCACTCGGCCCGATCCACTTTGTACATGGAACGCATGCGCCAGACACACAGGCATTTGGAGCATATGTGCAGGATCTGGCGCGCAAAGGCCTTATCAAGGCGGATATTTTCTATAGCACGGGCCTGTCGGCAGAAGCATTAGCCACTCCAGACCTAGCTTTGCACGCTGGTCGTATTACCCCCGAATGGCTTGCCTCGCAGATTAAGCCGGACACTCATTACTGGGTTTGCGGTCCAGACCAATTCATGCTGGACATGATTACGGCCCTCAAGGCTCAGGGGGTACCGCAAACGCATATCCATTATGAATTCTTTGGCTCCGCATCTGACGCCCAACTTCTGGCTGCGGCATAAGTCTGATCGACCAGAAGGTTTAGACTGCATAATTTGACAAAAAGGCTACCCCTCGCATCTGCGGGAAGGTAGCCTTTTTGCCATACGGCGGCAAAGGCATACTCAAAAGTGCCTAGACCTAAACCTGCCTGCGCACATGAGCCCCCCCCCTCCCACGCACACCTCAAAATTTACCGTGCTTGTGTCCGGGGATTATAAATAAATATAATAAATTGAAAATTTATTACCTGCAAAACGTTAGCAATACGCTATTTGCCACATGCGCAAAAAGTAATTAGATAGCGTTTATCGCTCTGTTTCCAATGGGCGAAGGTCAAAACCAGTAGCTGAATCCTTATTCATTCAGCAAGGACATGAAACATGAGCAAGAATACAAAAGAATTTGTTTTATGGTTTTCAGCATTCGTCATTGTGGGTGGGATAATGTGGGGGGGGATCGACAATCCTGCACAATTATCGTCAGCAACAATGGGACCAATTTGTTCAGGAACATCATTGCATCATTACTGGAACTCAGCCATCAACAAGCTTTTTCAGCTCGGATCAAACAATCTATCAGTGTGATAATACCGGCATTTATTACCGTAATAAATAATATTTTATAGTTAGTGCAGGGACGATATGGGGCACAAATACCACAACCTGTGGACCCATATTCCCCTCATGAGTTCCGGGCGAGAAAGGTAGATGTCGCCATCTGCCTTTGCTGAGCGCATTCTTCAGCCATAAAGTCGAGCAAAGCCCTTACTCCGGGCATCAACCCTTTGCGGGACGGAAAGACCGCGTGCACAATGCCCGCACGCGGTGTCCATTGCGGCAGAACCTGAACAAGCCGACCGGCCTGAACATCCTTCCACACCATAATGGTTGGAAGTTGTACAACACCAACACCAGACAACGCGGCCTCCCGCAATACGGCCATATCGTCCGTCACCAGTCTGGGTTCGTGATAGACGGTGGCTGTCTGTCCTTGTCCATTTTCCAAAATCCAGGACTGCTCGGCCGGACTGGTATGAAAATCCATGCTGGGAAAAGCGGTGAGATCCGCAGGGGAGTTCAGGCGCACGCTCAACAACTCTGGCGCGGCTATCAGGCATTGCGTGCTGGTATCGAGCACACGCATCACAAGATCAGATGCCTCCATTGGAGGAAATCGGACCCGTACGGCAAGGTCCAACCCATCTTGCAAAATATCAACCCGGCGGTTTGTGCTCTCCAACTGTAAGCGGACCGACGGATAACGCATGATAAACCGCGCCAGAATGGCTCCGAACTGAAAATTCAGCAAAGCCACGGGGCAACTCATGCGTATTATTCCGCACGGCTCTGCCTGCAACTGGGCAATGGACTGCTCAGCCAGTTCCGCTTCAGCCAGCATAGCTTTGCAATGCCCATAAAACCGGCGGCCTGTCTCAGTCACTGAAAAATGGCGGGAGGAACGTTGCAGCAATCTGGTATTCAGATGCGTTTCCAGCATGGCAATGCGTCGGCTCAGCAAGGATTTTTGCACACCAATTGCGCGTGCAGCAGGCGAAAACCCGCCAAAATCCACAACCTGAACAAAATAAGAGTAGTCGTTAAGGTCTCTCATCGTTCTATTTATGCAACGCAATGTTTGATCTGTCGATATTTATAGAACGCTCCATGGCTTCTATATTCAGGATAAGCAAAAAGAGCCTGTTTTGGCTCTTGCTCCAATAAGACAGGAGAAAAACCATGCACAAAAAAATTCTGGGGCGTTACGGCAACGAACGCGGGCATTGGGTGGGGAATGGCTTTCCCGTCCGCTCCCTCTTTTCCTACACGACTCTGGGCCAACATCTCAGCCCCTTTCTACTGCTCGATTACGCAGGTCCCCATCAGTTCCAGTCTACAGATGAGCGCCGCGGCGTAGGGGAGCACCCACACCGGGGCTTTGAGACGGTCACTATTGTTTATGATGGAGAGGTCGAACACCGTGATTCCTCTGGTGGAGGCGGCACCATTGGACCGGGTGATGTGCAGTGGATGACAGCAGGCAGCGGCATTGTGCATCAGGAGTTCCATTCTCCAGCATATGCCACCACTGGTGGAGCGTTCAGAATGGTCCAGCTCTGGGTCAATCTGCCCGCGCGGAACAAGCAGACACCACCCGCTTACCAGACTCTGCTGGCGGCAGACATTCCCACACTGCCCCTGCCAAACAATGCGGGATCGTTACGGGTTATTGCAGGCGATTATGACCACACCCAAGGCCCGGCACGCGTATTTTCCCCGCTAAATGTCTGGGATGTGCAACTCAGGCAGGGTGGGGCAGTCACTCTTTCCCTCCCGGAAGGACATAATGCAGCAATTGTCTCGCTTGAAGGACGACTGAGCATTAATGATAAACAGGAACTTGGCAGTGCGCAGCTCGTTCTACTGGACCATGAGGGAACGGAGGTAAGTATTCAGGCACAGGAGCAGAGTAGTTTTCTGGTGCTGACCGGAGCCCCCCTGAACGAACCGATTGAAGGGTATGGCCCTTTTGTCATGAACACCCGAGCGGAAATCCACCAAGCCATGGAAGACTTCAGTAACGGACGTTTTGGTAACATTCCAACCTGAGCAACCAGTGCGCACTCAACAAGCCACGACAAGACCCTCATAAAAAGGTAGGCGAGCATGACAACCTCTACACAACTGCATTTTGTAACGCTGCTGGGCAGTCTGCGCCGTGCTTCTTTTAACGCCGCCATTGCCCGAAGTCTGCCTCAGCTGGCGCCACAAGGGGTCTCTATTTCTGCTCTGGGAAGCATTGCCGACTTTCCCCATTACAGTCAGGACGTGCAGGATGAGGCATTCCCGCCAGCGGTTCTGGCCATGGCGGCACAGATTCAGGCCGCAGATGGGGTTATTATTGTCACGCCCGAGTATAATTATTCCATACCCGGCGTGCTCAAAAACGCCATAGACTGGCTATCCCGCGTAACACCTCAGCCTTTAGCCAAAAAACCTGTCGCTATTCAAACCGCATCTCCCGGACAGATCGGAGGGGCGCGGGCACAGTATCATCTGCGGCAAAGCCTTGTTTTTCTGGATGCATTTGTTCTGAACAAACCTGAGGCCATGATCGGACTTGTTCCCAGCAAAATTGACCCTCAGACTCTGGCTCTGACCGACGCACCAACGCGCGCGTTCCTGACACGCCAGATCAGCGCGCTGGCTGATCTGGCCCGAACACTACAGCAATAATCTTTTATGCGGCGTAAGAGCCAAACATACCCCCCTCAACCTTGAGGGTGAGAGTAATTCGCATTACAAGGAGGCGTAAACAGAGCTTACCAGCCTAGAGGAAAACCCGGTTTCGTGCCTGCCAAGCCTTTAACACGTTCGTACCCATCCGCGTTATGCACCAGACCAGCCCCGAGTTGTTCATGGAGCAGGGAAGGGGCCATGGCAGGCATTGTATGGGGTTATATGTGACACGCCCCCAAGCCTATACCTGTCGCATTGCCTCAGCACTCCTTGTCTGGCTTGCGCTTGTGTTGTGGGGGTCTGCCATTGTGGCGTTTTTCCCCGCGTTTTCTCAAGCTGTCATTCCGGGCTACCGGGTAATGGCCAGCGCTTTGGCTCCTTTGGGCATGATCTGGGCATTCTGGGTTACTCATCCAGGTTACGCCCTGTTGGGCGGAGGCGGGCTGGCGCTAAGTGGCGGACTTGTACTGGCCATGCAGGCATGACCCCCGCACGCCGCGCCCGTCTGGCATGGTTACACCGCTGGGCCGGTCTTGTGACCGGATGGGCCGCCTTTGCCATTTTTTTTACCGGCACGCTGGCCCTATTCGATACCGAGTTAACACGCTGGATGCAGCCAGAAACAGCACTTATCCCCCAAGATTCCCAACTTACATCCTACGCCATGGACAGGGCTCAACAGATCCTGCTTGAGAATGATCACGCTGGAGCCCCGCCATCATTCCTGCTGTTGCCGGAACCAAGGGATCCCACCCTTCGCGTTCTGCACTACGACGGTCATAGCTTTGTAGGACCAACTCTGGACCCACAAACCGGCCAGACAATTCCGGTCAGGCAGACGGAAGGTGGGAATTTTTTCTTTCATTTCCATTATACATTACGCATACCCAGCCCGTGGGGGGAACGTCTGGTTGCGTGCATTGCCTTTGCTTTTGCAGCCATAGTGTTTTCTGGCGTTCTGCTGCACCTCAAACGCCTGATGCCGGATTATTTTACACTCAGGCTCAAAGCGTCCATGGCACGCAGCCTGCTGGACATCCATGTGCTTACGGGCAGTACAATGCTACCCTTCCATATTATGATCACATGGACGGGGCTGATTTTAACCGCCGAAAATGCCCTGCCGGTCATACAGCTTGACCAACCCAGCCTAGCACAAGCAGACATTGCCCCGCAGGGAACGCCCCACTGGGCACCGCAGGCCTCTTTGAACCTTATGCTACAACAGACACGCACGCGGTTGGGGATCGCTCCATCCTATGTGCTTTTTGACGACGGCAAAACAACACTCTCGGCAATCCGGCAGAACAGTCTGAACTCAAATGACCTGTCCGCTACATTTGACAGCCAGAGCGGAGAATTCCTGAGCAAAACCAAAGACGCATCACAGATTGAAGATGCTTTTTATATTCTGAATGGCCTGCACCTTGCCCGTAGTATGGGGCCATTGCTGCGCTGGCTCTGGTTTGGGGGCGGCCTGGCATCCACCATTATGGTAGGGAGTGGCCTGATTTATTATACAGCAAGGCAAAAAAAACAGCCCGCCTACACATTCCACCTAGCACAGCGCCTGAATATTGCCCTGATCGGAGGGCTTGTAACTGCCTGCCTGAGTATTTTTGTTTTTAACAGGCTTATCCCCGCATTCTGGGCCGCACGGTCCACGTTGGAGGTCACAGGCTTTTTTGGCATCTGGGCAGTCTGCCTCCTGCTGGCCATGACGCTTCCCGTTAACAGAAGCTGGCGTATAATCGCAGGGACAACCGGAATGCTCGGGTTGGCCATTCCTGCCATTGATGGCTGTACAGCACCATTGGCCGCATGGGGAACACCACTCCACCTGAGTGTCAACAGCCTGTGCGCGTTGACTGGCCTTACTGCCATTGGCAGTTTACGCATCCTATCTGGTCAAGCCCGCCATGACTGATACGGTTCTATGCCTGACAGAAGCCACAATTTTTGCGTCCTGCCTTATCTGGGCCTGTAGCCTTACCTTTGTACGCAACAAATTTGGTTTACAGGCTACGCCTACCACAAAAAAACAGATCATTGTGCTTCGTCTTCTTGCGCTGGTTGTCTTTGGTCGGGCAGTTAAGATCAGTTTGGCTAACTCCGCCATACCTGATATTGCTATCTGTATTATGCTATTATCAATCAATAGTATAATTATTGCACTGCTTCTATGTTTTATAGAAAAAAAACGATCATAGCTTAATCATCGCAGACCATTTTACGAACCAGCATATCCCGACATAGCGCAGTGCTGATGACAAAGTCATAGCCATATCTGCAGCAAGATACTATACTCCCCCACAGTACCAAAGGATGATCCGACAGAATGCCCCATACCCCAGAAGATAAAAAAAAGGCGCTCACCCGGCTACGGCGTATCCGCGGGCAGTGTGACGCGCTGGAACGGGCCTTGGAATCTGGCTCGGACTGCCCTCCGGTGCTCCAGCAGCTTGCTGCAATCCGGGGCGCGGTTAACGGCCTTATGTCCGAAGTCATGGAGATGTATCTTCATGAGGAATTTGATTCTGACCCAGATCTGGCTTCTGGAAAAAAACAAAGTATCAACACCATTCTGTCCCTCGTCCGCACCTATCTGAAATAACCCAAAAGGAACGACCATGAAGTCTCGTGCCGCTGTTGCCTTTGCTCCTGGCGAACCCCTTAAAATTGTGGAAATTGACGTAGCTCCTCCCCAAAAGGGCGAGGTTCTGGTCCGGATTACCCACACAGGGGTGTGCCATACGGATGCTTTCACCCTCTCTGGCAGCGACCCGGAAGGGCTATTCCCCTGTGTGCTGGGTCACGAGGGGGCTGGCGTTGTTGTGGAAGTTGGTGAAGGCGTGACCTCGGTCGCCCCGGGCGATCACGTTATTCCACTCTACACGGCCGAGTGCGGCAAGTGCGAGTTCTGTACTTCGGGCAAAACCAACCTGTGCATTGCGGTGCGCGAGACACAGGGTAAGGGCGTCATGCCCGATGGAACAAGCCGTTTTTCTTACAACGGCCAGCCTCTTTACCACTATATGGGCTGCTCCACCTTTAGTGAGTACACGGTTGTTGCCGAGGTTTCCCTTGCCAAAATCAATCCCCATGCGGACCATGAGCATGTCTGCCTGCTCGGATGTGGGGTAACAACCGGAATTGGCGCTGTGCACAACACAGCCAAAGTACAACCGGGCGATAGTGTTGCCGTTTTTGGGCTTGGTGGTATCGGGCTTGCGGTTATTCAGGGAGCGCGGCAGGCAAAAGCTGGCAGAATTTTTGCCATCGACACCAATCCGGATAAATTTGAACTGGCTCGCTCCATGGGGGCAACCGACTGCCTCAACCCCACGGATTATGACAAGCCCATTCAGCAGGTCATTCTGGACATCACCCGGTGGGGGGTGGACCATACGTTTGAATGTATTGGCAATGTTAACGTCATGCGTGCAGCCCTTGAATGCGCACACCGTGGCTGGGGCCAGTCTGTTGTTATTGGCGTTGCAGGGGCAGGGCAGGAAATTTCCACCCGTCCTTTCCAGCTTGTTACCGGGCGCACATGGAAGGGCACCGCATTTGGTGGTGTTAAGGGGCGGACCCAGCTACCCGGCATGGTGGAGGACGCCATGGAGGGCAAAATCGACCTCAAACCCTTTGTGACCCATACTATGGGACTGGAAGACATTAACCATGCATTCGATCTGATGCATGATGGAAAATCCATCCGTTCCGTTATTATTTACTAAAAATATATAGACATTGCCTCTGCTCCTTAGCGCAGAGGCAAGTCACACAACTTCCGTCAGGCGGAAAGCCTGCATGCAGACCGCCTGACGGACCACAAAAGAAAACACCCCAGAACCAACGCAATCGTAGCAACACTCAGCGCAGGCAGGCTTGCATGCCTCCATGTTATGGAAAAAAGTATAACAAAAGTTGCCGCTATATTTGCAAAACCAGTTACACAAAATAATAATGGCTCACGCTGACGTTCTTTTAAAATAAAGGACAGCCCCACACACAACAGGAATACCATGTAATATAAAATGGATGCCTGCGCGTAACTCCCCCCCGAGGGGAGGAATGGCGCGCACATAAATAAAATAGCAATCCCTGTCATGCACCCTGTAATACATCCGGTTGTCAGGCAGGATAGCAACCATGTGCCGCGTGTTTGCAAACCTTCGCCAGCATTTTTTTCCTCACGCCGTTGGCGCGCGGCAATCCACAGCCTGTTACCAGTATAAAACAAAAAGGCTCCACCCAGCCCCATACAATAATAGCCCCAACGCACGGGTAATCCACCGTAACTGCCAAAATGCAGGGCAATAAATGCGGTCAAGGCAGCAAACCCCGCAGACTGGTGCCCCGGCAGGTAATCTGCTGACAAAACCTTACCATTCAACGGGTCAACCATGGCAAAGCCGTTTGTAGCTCCCCGCATGGGATAACGGTTATCATGCCCTGCAATTCTGAGCGTTGTCTGGCTTTTTCCTTTACCCTGCTGCGTTGTATATTCCAGTGTATCGGCAACAAAACCGGGAGCCTGTTGCCGTAATGCGTCCAGAATGGCCAGAGGAGGCATCTGCCCCTCCAGACTGGCTGCATGGACTAAGTTACCGTTGCCTCTGCCGCCAGAATGCCCATGTGGGTGCATGGAACCATGGTCCGCAACCGGCCCTCGCTGGAACAACTTACCCTGCACCGCATAAATTGGGTCATGAAAAGCAAAAACAACTGCGGTCGTGGCAATAACAAAATGGAAAGGGAGCGAGAAAAAACCCACAAGATTATGAATATCCAGCCAGACTTTGCGTGCCCCTGTACCGAGCCTGACTGCAAATAGCATTTTCTTCAAAGCCGGTAAAAATGCGATAACACCGGACACTAATGCCAAAAAATAGGCCAAAGCCACACAGCCCATGACGTAGCGCGCCACAACATGTGGCAACGGCAGACCGATCTGTTCGTGTAACTGATCAATAAAAAATGGAACTTCTGATGGTCTACGGGTCATTGTCACCAGATCACCAGTGGGTGACAATGCGCCCAGCACAAAGTCCTGCGGCCCATGGCCACGATGCGTGGGGTCCTGTGGCCACATAAGGCGGGCAGGGCGCGTATTATCCGGGGTAATGACTATGGTATAGTGTTCGCTGGCATTTGGATGTTCTGCAAACGCTTTTTGCAAAAGCTCGGGCGTTGCCTCCAGCCCAATAGGTTCTGGCAAGGTGGGGGCAGGAGTGAGCCAATTCTGCAATGGTTGTTCAAACATGCTTATGGAGCCCGCATAAAACGCCACAAACAGGAACAGACCGCAAAGAATGCCAACCCAGCTATGAACCTCCCGGTACACCTGCACAATATCGGGCCGAATTTTCATGCCATAATAACTTTCGTCAGCACTCCAAATACCCCCCAGACCAACAGGGCCGCTCCCCCAAGAACTGCCCATGCCCGCGCGCCAGAACGGAACAAAAAACAACTACCCAGCAGAGCAAGCCAGACCAGTACGGCCATCCACATTAAAAATTGAGCTGAAACCGTTCGGATGTCCCCCGTGGTGTGGCACAACGTCCCCACAACAGCCATGGCGCCAAAAGACAACAGCGCACCGGGCACAAGGGCCGCCATAAACTTGGCCAGCCATTGCCGGTTATTAAGCCGCGTTTCCGTCATGAGCGGTTGTTGCCAGACAGGCGCATTGCCATGAGCAGGGGAAAAAAGCTGCAAACCGCCATCAAAAGCAACACGACCATAAAACACGCACTTGCCTTGCCCTCGACCTCTCCGAGCAGGAAAATGGCCAGCGCGGCCATACCCGTTGCACCAGACAGGCAGAGACGGGTGTTAGGACGACTGACAAAAATGCACTGATGTCTGGACGAGAGGTAAAGCAACACTCCACAAACCAGCGTGCAGCCCCCTGCGGCAAACAAAATCAGGCCAGACATTGTTTAACCCCCATGCCTCATACACATAACCACACGTCAATCCGGCTCATTATTAAGTGAGCTGGCTACTCTCTTAGTGTCTGACCGAAAATGAGTTGAGTGATTTCAGTGGATTATGATTCATGGGTTTGCGATAACCTGATGAGATCAAGATGGCCTGGACTGAAATCACCCGCGCGC
>NZ_WOTD01000048.1 GCF_011516885.1 Acetobacter lambici
CATGACCCTGCCCGACCGCTTTATCGACCACAACACGCAGGACGCGCAGTATGACGAGGCAGGGCTCTCCGCCCCACACATCGTCGCAACCGCTCTTAACGCCTTGGGTGTTAATCTGACGGAAGAACGGACGGCCTGACTATATGGCTCGGCGTCGTGCGGATCAGTTGCTGGTCGATCGTGGATTGGTGGAAAGCCGGACAAAAGCTCAGGCCCTGATAATGGCCGGGCTTGTGTTTAATGGTACCAAGCGTGTGGCTAAAGCGGGCGACCTGCTAGCTGAGGATGCTCCTCTGGAACTGCGTGGGCAGGACCATCCATGGGTGTCTCGCGGGGGGTGCAAGCTTGCGCATGCCCTTGAACATTTTGGTCTTTCCCCACGGGGGCGGCAGTGCTTGGACGTTGGAGCTTCCACTGGTGGCTTCACGGATGTGCTTCTGACCAATGGGGCAGAGCATGTTTATGCGGTCGATGTCGGGCATGGTCAGTTGGCATGGAAGCTGCGCTCCGACCCGAGGGTTAGTGTGCTGGAAAAGTGCAATGCCAGATATCTGGACAGCACACTTATTCCCGTGGCTCCCGAAGTGATTGTGTGTGACGCCAGTTTTATAGGCCTGCGCACTGTTCTGCCCGCGGCTCTTGGCCTCGCTGCGGACAATGCATGGGCTGTGGCATTAATTAAGCCGCAGTTCGAAGCCGGGCGGGAGCAGATCGGCGCAAAAGGCGTTGTGCGCGATCCTGTTGTGCATGAAAGCGTGTGTGCAAATATTCGGGAATGGTGGTCTGGCCTACCGGGGTGGGAGGTGCTGGGCATTGAGCTAAGCCCTATTACCGGGCCGGAAGGGAATAAGGAATTCCTTATAGCGGCACAGCGTAAGGCATAAAAAGCAGACTATAAGCGTAAATCTTAAATTAAATTTTCAGGTCGCTTCCTGATTTTTGCATGGCAGATGATCAATTTTTTTGCCATAATTCTCCGAGAGAATGCACAAATCAGTTCACCATTAAGGGAAGCAACAAAGAATCATGCGCACGATCGCGACACTATTCAGCGTCTCCTTCCTTTTGGCCACCAGCTCATATGTCTGTGCGGCCCCTGCGTATCATCCTTCAGCACCATCCCGCCCGGCCACGGAAACAGGTAATGTTCTGCTTCGGGGATATGAGCAGGACGGATTGCTCTTGCAGGATGATATGCAGGCCGGTGTGCTGACTATTAAGGCCGACCCGGCCACATTACATGTGGATGGCGCTTCTGGTTCAGCCGACCTTTACCGGCAGACAGTCAAGGATGTTCTTTCTGCGGCTGCGACATATGCCTATCTGTATTTTGGTCAGAACCCGGAGGCTGCCAAACTTTCGGTCGTTGCTGATATACAGGAGGAAGGCGCTGGCCCGGCGAGCATGAATGTGGGAGATGACAAGCAGGAAGCGCCCGCGCTAACGATTGAAATTACGCGCCCGTCCTTCCCGATTTCGGCTGATACGAAGCCAGATGCCTATTCCGCGCAGACCATTGGCATGATTTTGGATAATGTTGACACCTCTAAAATGACAATGGCTACGTGGCTCCAGAATGCCCTGAAAGGGCAGGCTCAGCCCCCTGCCCAGTAACGGTGGATACAAAATTGTCTGCCGTTAGACCCCGATGACGGTGTGGAGAGAAAGAGGCTGGTATCTGTCAGCCTCTTTTTTTGTTATGACCCTCATCATCCCCATTTTTTGAAACAGTGCATAGCCCCATGTCGTCTCCTGTTCCCTCCCCTTCAATCCCTGCGGATGCCGCCGCGGTAACCGCGCTGAATGCCGAAGAGCGCACACGCATTCTGGCAAAAGCGGCCCTGTTTAGCCCGCCTTCTATGGTTACGGCTGATGGGCGGCGGGACATAGTTGGGCTTTCCCGTGATGAACTTACGGAAATTTTGGTCGAAATTGGAGAAAAACCTTTTCGTACCAAGCAGTTGTGGCACTGGATTTATCATCAGGGGGTTACAGATTTTTCGCTGATGAGCAGCATTGCCAAGCCGCTCCAGCAAAAACTGGCTGAGAAATTCATTATCGCACGACCAGAGCCCACAACCGTTCAGACATCTCAGGATGAAACACGTAAGTTCCTGTTCCGCTTCCGGGATGGGCAGGAAGCGGAAACCGTTTACATTCCCGACCGGCGGGAGGATCGGGGTGCGGTCTGCATTTCATCGCAGGTGGGGTGCACGCTTTCATGCACGTTCTGCCATACGGGTACCCAAAAGCTGGTCCGCAATCTGGGCGCTGCGGAAATTGTCGGGCAGTTTATGGCTGCGCGGGATTCCTATGGGGAATGGCCTAGCCCCAAGGGGGACACCCCTCGCCTGCTGTCTACCATTGTTCTGATGGGTATGGGCGAGCCTTTGTATAATTACGAGAACATTGCCAAGGCCATGCGAATCATCATGGACGGGGAAGGCATAGGCCTGTCCCGGCGGCGTATCACCCTTTCCACGTCCGGTGTTGTGCCTCTTATGGACCGTTGTGGTGACGAACTGGGAATTAACCTTGCTGTCTCCCTTCATGCCGTAAGGAACGATCTGAGGGATGAAATTGTGCCCCTCAACCGCAAATATCCGATCGAGGAGGTGTTGGCAGCCTGCCGCCGTTATCCGGCAGCCAGTAATGCGCGGCGCATTACCTTTGAGTACATCATGCTACGCGGGGTAAATGACAGCGAAGCAGATGCCCGTGAACTGGTCAGGCTAATTTCGGATATTCCCGCCAAGGTTAATCTGATTCCGTTCAACCCCTGGCCGGGCAGTGAGTATCGACCTTCCACACGCGAGCAGCAGAATAGATTTGCGGAAATTATTATGAATGCGGGTTTTGCATCCCCTATCCGCACCCCCCGTGGACGCGATATTCTGGCGGCCTGCGGGCAGTTAAAAACAGCGAGTGAACGGGCAAGAAACTCTCTTCCCTCCTAAAAACACACTTTTTTCTTGTCCGAGCATGGCTGGATGGGCAAAGCGCTCTGGCTCCAGACCTTTCTCGGTGATAGGAGAAAGGCAAACCTGTTATTCAGAGTGATCAGGAGATTGGTGCATGGGCGCGACTTCCGCCAAAAAAGACGTTAAAAAGGTTGTTCTGGCTTACTCAGGCGGGCTTGATACCTCCGTTATCCTGAAATGGCTGACAAAGACCTATGGCTGCGAAGTCGTGACTTTTACGGCTGACCTTGGGCAGGGTGAAGAGCTTGAGCCGGCACGCAAAAAAGCCGAGATGTTCGGGGTCAAGGAAATTTTTGTAGAAGACCTGCGCGAGACATTCGTGAAGGACTTCGTCTTCCCGATGTTCCGGGCCAACACGTTGTATGAGGGGCAGTACCTGCTGGGCACATCCATTGCCCGCCCACTTATTGCCCAGCGTCAGATTGAAATTGCAGAGGCTGTTGGCGCAGATGCCGTTGCACATGGCGCTACCGGCAAAGGCAACGATCAGGTCCGGTTCGAACTGGCCTATTATGCCCTCAAGCCCGACATTACGGTTATTGCGCCGTGGCGTGAGTGGGATCTGACCTCGCGCACCCGTCTTTTGTCCTTTGCGGAAGAAAATCAGATTCCCATTGCAAAGGACAAACGAGGCGAAGCGCCATTTTCCGTGGATGCCAATCTGCTGCACTCTTCTTCCGAAGGGAAAATGCTGGAAGATCCGGCTGTTGCTCCTGAGGAAATTGTTTTCCAGCGCACGATTGCGCCAGAAGCAGCACCTGACCGTGCAACGGAAATTACCATCGACTTTGTCAGCGGTGACCCGGTTGCTATTAATGGCGAGGCCTTGTCCCCCGCAACGTTGCTGACACGGCTGAATGAGTTGGGTCGTGCCAATGGCATTGGGCGTCTGGATCTGGTGGAAAACCGCTTTGTGGGGATGAAGTCTCGCGGTGTGTATGAAACACCAGGCGGCACAATCCTGCTTACGGCGCATCGGAGCATTGAGTCCATTACACTGGACCGCGAAGCCATGCATCTTAAAGATAGCCTGATGCCGCGCTACGCTTCTATTCTTTATAATGGCCTGTGGTTTTCCCCCGAACGCCGCATGCTGCAGGCCCTGATTGATGCCTCGCAGCACTCGGTAAGTGGGCGCGTACGCCTGAAGCTGTATAAGGGCAATGTCATCTGTGTTGGCCGCGAAAGCCCTAACAGCCTGTATGATACCCGCGTCGTGACTTTTGAAGATGATGAGGGCGCTTATAATCAGGAAGATGCGCAGGGCTTTATCAAGCTGAATGCACTGCGCCTGCGTCTGGGCGCGCAGATTGGTCGTAAAGGTGGCGCGCTTTAAGCGCCGCTTTTTCTGTACTTTGTAAGGGAGCACATACACACCATGTCCCGTCGATTTTCTCTTGTCCCATGTATGCTGGCGGCCAGTCTGGCCTTTTCGCTTACTGCCTGTGGTGGCCACAAGGCGGAAGAGGTTGAGCTGACACCGGCGCAGCAGATGGCCAAACTGCGGTCGGAACCCGGTGTTACGGTGCTTAAGGACGGTCTGGCTTACAAAGTTCTCGAATCTGGTCCCAAGGATGGTGAGCAACCCCGTAAAGGGGATATGATGATGCTCATCTACGAAGGTCGTCTGCCCGATGGTTCCATTTTTGATGGTTCAGAACAGCACGGTAACGGGGCATACATGCAGATGCCATTGGATGGTCTGGTGCAGGGCTGGATGGAAGCCCTGCCCATGATGCATGTTGGTGACACGTGGATGCTGTATGTGCCGCCAGAACTGGGCTATGGTCACCGGTCCATGGGGGTTATTCCCTCAGATAGTCCCTTGGTCTTCCGTATCCAGTTGCTTGGGGTCGAGCATACGCATAATTCGCCATAATGCTACTGCTGCGGCGAGGGGGTATCTTCTCCCCTTCCCCGCATGGAGCTTTGCTTGCGGATTAGCACCATGCTTCGAGGGGAAGATTTTCAACACATCAGTGAACTTGCCTGATTGTGCGCTGATGATCGAGAATGCTTCCGCTACTACATGTTCTCTGTAGCAATGCTGAGTTTGATAGCCATGGAAGGCATCTTCCCCGTTGGTTATTGTCCTGCTGATCGGTAAGATCAGGTTTGCGCCATCAGGTAAGTGCTTTTCTGAATGGGGTGAGTGGCACCAATAGTGCTCAGGGCAAAAATTTAAACGCTTCCTTTCCGACCTTCCTGAAATGAAATGCCTGAAGCCACTCTGCTCTGGTTTTTGAAAAATAAGGTATTTCCTTCAGCTTTCCTTTTCCTTACAGACAGTAGCGATAAACCCGTATGCAACGTATTTTTTCTGGCATTCAGCCTTCAGGCGTTCCTCAACTTGGTAACTATCTGGGGGCAATCCGCAACTGGGTTAGCCTACAGGCAGACCATGAATGTGTGTTTTGTCTGGTAGATATGCATGCCATTACGGTCTGGCAGGAACCTGCCAAACTACGCGAACATACGCTTACGCAGACCGCTATTCTGCTCGCATCAGGCATTGATGCCGAGCGGCACATTCTGTTCAATCAGTCGGCTGTTTCAGCTCATGCGCGTCTGGCGTGGATTTTCAACTGTGTCTCCCGGTTAGGCTGGCTGAACCGTATGACCCAGTTTAAAGATAAAGCCGGCAAGGATAGGGAAAATCATTCAGCAGGGCTTTATGTTTACCCCAATTTGATGGCGGCGGACATATTGGCATACAAGGCCACACGAGTGCCTGTGGGGGAAGACCAGAAGCAGCATCTGGAACTGACCAACGATATTGCCCAGAAGTTCAACCATGATTACGGCGTGGACTTTTTTCCGCAGGTTGAAGCACTTATTCCCCCAGAGGCAGCTCGTGTGATGAGTCTGCGCGATGGGACAAAAAAAATGTCCAAATCCGACCCATCTGCCCAAAGCCGGATTGAACTCACAGATGATGCCGATACCATTGCATTAAAAATCAAACGGGCCAAAACGGATGCAGGTGTCATACCGTCTGACCCATCGGGACTAGTGGATCGGCCAGAAGCAAAAAATCTTATATCTATTTACGCAGCGTTGTCAGGCATGGGTGTGCAGCAGGTGCTGGACCTACATCAGGGACAGGGCTTTGGTCCGTTCAAGACGGCTTTGACGGACGTTGTTGTCAATGAAGTTGCCCCGATTGCGGTAAAAACCAGCCAGCTTTTACAAGATGAATCCTATTTGGTACAACTGCTGCATAACGGTGCGCAACGCGCACAGGCCATTGCCGAGCCTATTGTAACCGAAGCAGAAAAACTGGTTGGATTTGTAAAACCATTATAATTGTTTGCTAATCTGGAAGGCATAGTCACAATGGTTTTGAACAGTGTGACTATGTTCTCCGTTTAGTTTAACTGAATCTGGGTTGCACGATTATGCCACAGAGTCCGTCTTCTGTTTCATCCGATCTATCTGATGCTCAAATAATGGATGCTGTAGCGTTGCAACGGGTCAATCGACTGCAAGAAGCGATTGCAGTCTACAAAGCCGAATTGCAGCGTAACCCCAACAATGCCTATGCGCTCAGTAATTATGGTGGCCTGTTGTGCTCGTTAGGAGAATTCCAGGCAGCAAAATCTCTTCTGGCACACGCAGTTCGCATAAAGCCGGATATGCCGGACGCGTGGTCAAATTTTGCGAATGTCCTGTTTGAAACGCAGGATTATAATGGCGCGATTGAAGCTTATAAAAAATGCCTGACCTTGCAACCACAGCACTCACTTGCTCTTAGCAATCTGGGGGTGGTGCTCGATTGTCAGGGACGGCACGCAGTTGCGTTGAATTTCCATAAAGCCGCCCTTCAGATCGAACCTGATAACGGACAAAGCCGCACAAACTATGCTCTCTCTCTCTTGGCTGGGGGGGATTATGTGGAGGGTTTTAAAGCCTATGAATGGCGTTGGAACAGCAACATAATCGGTAAGCATAATTTGCAGGGCCCGGTGTGGGATGGCAAGCCATTTTTAGGCAAAACTCTGCTGGTACATACAGAAGACGGGTTTGGTGACATGCTGCATTTTGTGCGGTTTGTTCCCTATGCAGCTAAGCGTGGTGGTAAAATCATTGTAAAAGTTCGCAAAGAATTATTAACATTATTGCAGCGTTCTTTTCCCGAGCAGTTGTTTATTACAGTTGATGAGGTTGCTCCTCCCCACGATCTGGAATGCTCGGTAGGAAGTTTGCCCTATTTGCTGGGCACCACGCTGGACACGATTCCGCTGGCGAATGGTTATCTTGTTCCTGACCCTGATAAGGTGGCTATATGGAAAAGTCGTCTGGATAAGGATCTGTTCTTTATGTCGGCGGCGCCGACGCTACGGATCGGTCTTGTCTGGGCGGGCTCCCCTCATAGGGAGGTCAGATACGTGGAATTTGTGGATCAGCGTCGTTCCATTAATCTGCATAGCATGGCACCGTTAGCAAAAGTTCCCAATATCTTATTTTATAGCTTGCAGGTTGGAGAAAAAGGTATTCAGGCCAAAACGCCACCAGCGGGTATGAAATTGGTCAACCATACCAATCTGCTCCACGATTTTGACGATACGGCAGCATTGATTGCCAATCTGGATATGGTTATTTCGGTTGATACATCCGTTGTTCATTTGGCGGCAGCGCTTGGCAAGCCCGTGTGGATGTTGTCGCGGTTTGACCAGTGCTGGCGCTGGCTTTCTGGCCGCACGGACACGCCTTGGTATAATCATCTTCGCATATATCAGCAGTCAGAGCCCCTGGACTGGGATGCGCCCATTAATAAGGTCGCCGTTGATTTGACAAAACTTGAAGAAATGAAACGGTCAAAAAGAAAATGAGATATTATTTTATAGAGTTACATATCTAAGAATACAGAGTTTAAAATTACTTACGAGAGTGGACCTCCCCCGTTCGCATGATCAGGAGCAATTGTGCTTTTTTAAGGGCAGCGGAAAAAAAATAATCAAGTAATCTCAAAAATTAATTCGCATGTTAATAAATAAATATAAACATAACTACTTATGGTATATCGAATAGATATTTAGATTTTAAAGGATTATTGAAAACAATAATTTCTATTTGCATATGTATTTATAAAAAAAATCTTGAAATGATTCCTGCGTGTGCGTATATATTACTGCAAGCGCAATGGTTTGTGCTTCTTTTTCGTGATGCGCGATCCTGTTTTCGTGCTCGTATCTTCATAGTCCGTTGAATTTTATTCCGGACCAGCATCACGCATGTCTGCTTCCCTTGCTCCTTAGGGTGTCGCTTTTTCAGCAGGCTGCAAAAATTATATAAGGAGAGAGCGTCTTGCCAGAGACAAGCCCTCAGTCATCCATGCAGTCGCGTGGTATCGCCGCCTTTCTGGGCATCCCCCAACCACTCTTTTTTGGTTTTGTTGGCCTGCTCCTGTTCATGGTCGGCGATGGCGTGGAAGCCGGGTACCTTGATACGTATATGCTCCACCACGGGCATACTCAGGGTGATGTGAACCTTATGTTCACAACATATGGCGTAACGGTCATGCTCTCGGCATGGCTGGCTGGGCCATTATCCGATCTGTATGGTCCCCGGCGTACCATGTGGGCAGGTCTGCTGCTCTGGGCATTGCTGGAGGTGGGGTTTCTGTCCTTGGGGCTGGGACCGGACAACCTGTCCATGACGCTGCTGTTCTACACACTCCGTGGTTTTGCCTATCCCCTTTTTGCTTATGGGTTTCTGGTCTGGATTGCGGCTGCCACACCCTCACGTATGCTGGGTTCGGCTGCCGGGTGGTTCTGGTTTTCCTTTTCCGCCGGCTTGCCAACACTTGGCTCCCAGTTCGCACGGTATACCATTCCGTATATAGGTGAGTTGGCCACTTTCTGGTGTTCTTTGGGGCTGGTTATTATTGGCGGCCTGATTGCCCTGCTGTTTGTAAGAGAATCTATTGGAAGCAAGCCACTGATTGCGGCCGGAGCCGATAAAAAACAGGTCTTCTTCGGGTCAATCAGCATTATGTGGCGCGAGCCTAAAACGCTGGTGTCGGGCATTATCCGGACAGTCAACACGTCTTCCGAGTATGCCTTTCTGGCGATCATGCCTGCGTTCTTTGTTGATCAGTTACATTTCTCACAGTCGCAATGGCTTGATCTGCTGTCTTTGATCTTTCTTGGCAATATTCTATTCAACCTTGCTGCCGGGATGTTGGCGGACAAGCTTGGCCACCGGTTTGTCATCGCCATTGGTGGGTGTGTTGGCTGTTGCGTGACCATTCCGCTCTTTTATTATGTGCCACTATGGTACCCGGGTAACTTCACGTTGGCTGCTATTGCGGGCTTTGTTTACGGGGGCACTGTTGCTGCGTTCGTGCCGATGTCTGGCCTTATGCCGCTGATCTGCCCCAAGGAAAAAGCCGCAGCTCTTTCCATTCTGGGTTTGGGGGCCGGGGCTAGCACGTGGGTTGGACCTGCTGTGGTCAGCATCTGTGAATCCTGGTTCGGGATGGGGCTTGAAGGTGTAATCTGGAGTTTTTCCGGGCTTTATCTGGTCGCGGGTGTTCTTACGCTTTGCCTGCGCATTTCACCCGAAGCGCATCGCCATACCGAAATGCTGGAAAAAAAAGAAAAAACAGCCCAAATCGGCAGATTTTAGTGGTGCTCAGCAAACAGCCTGATCACAAGCGAGTACAAAAGAAAGGGAGGCTTAACACCTCCCTTTCCCACTTCCGCCAAGAAGTCTTGTTTTACAACGGGCCAAAGTTGCTCCCCTGCCCCATCACGCCACAATGATATGCATCAAGCCTGAGTGATTTAGGCTGCATGCTCATTTGGCGCACGCTATTGCAGGCTGACTCAGGCGCCTGCCAGCCCCTCCCCTACCATGCGACTCGGATCGACGTTTTGATCAAAAACCGCTTCGCTTACTCCAGATGCCAGAGCCGCCTCTCTGAGCGTCTCATTTCTCTCCATGGCGCGGTGGGCAATGGCAGAGGCCTTGTCATATCCGATTACCGGACTCAGTGCGGTGACCAGCATGACTGAAACCTCCACGTAATGTTTGATTTTCTGCTCGTTCAGTGTTGTCCCCTCAACGGAAAACAGCCGGAAGTTTTTGCAACCATCCGCTAGAATACGGATGGCATGCAGAACATTAGCCGCAATAACCGGCCGCATGACGTTCAGCTCAAAATTGCCCTGAGCGCCCGCAAAAGCCACGGTCGTATCATTTCCCAGCACCTGCGTTGCAATCATGATCAGGGCTTCGCATTGCGTAGGGTTGACCTTGCCGGGCATTATGGATGACCCGGGCTCATTTTCGGGCAGTTTGAGTTCCGCCAGACCGCAACGGGGCCCAGAACCGAGCCAGCGCATATCGTTGGCGATTTTCATTAAGGCTACGGCAAGAGCGCGCAGTCCGGCAGATGCACGGACCATGGCGTCCAGCCCGCCGAGAGCTGCAAATTTATTGGGGGCGGTAACAAACGGTTTGCCTGTAAGCACGGCAATATGTTCGGCAATAGCCTTGCCAAAGCCTTTGGGAGCATTCAGCCCCGTGCCAACGGCGGTACCACCAGCGGCCAGTTCAGCCAGCCCTCCCCTTGCGGAAAGAAGCGCATCAAGAGCGTTCTCCAGTTGTTGGGCCCAGCCGGACCATTCCTGCCCTACAGTTAAGGGCACGGCATCCTGCAAATGGGTTCTGCCCATTTTGACTACTGTGCTCCACATCTGGGCTTTGGCGCGAATACTGGCAATAAGCGCCTCAATCTGTGGCACAAGAGTATTTTCAATTTCAAGTAACGTGACAACATGCATGACCGTGGGAAATGAGTCGTTGCTCGACTGCCCCATATTCACATCATCATTGGGATGAACCGGGGTCTTGGACCCGATCTGCCCCCCTAGTAGCTGAATCGCCCTGTTTGCTATGACTTCATTGACATTCATATTGGTCTGAGTGCCAGAGCCCGTTTGCCAGACATAAAGCGGAAACTCACTGTCTAACTGGCCCGCAATAACTTCATCTGCTGCCTGAATAATTGCGGCGGCTTTCCAGTTAGGTAGACGGTCATCGGCAAGGTTAACCTGTGCCGCAGCTTTTTTAACGATCCCATAGGCACGACACAGCTCAACGGGCATGTGGTCATGTCCGATGGAAAAATGCACCAGACTACGTTGTGTCTGAGCACCCCAGTAATGGTTGGCGGGCACGTCGATGGTGCCCATTGAGTCACTTTCGTGCCGCATGCCTGTGGCATCTATGCCAATGCTTACGTCCCGTAGGCTATATGGTGCTGTCATATCCTGTTGCTCCAACTGTAACGCTCCATTGGGGTAAGCCCCTTTTTGCCCTGTGTAATTCTGTCGTCCGTCGCGTCATTCCGACCGGATGTTGTGCGGTTTCAGGCTGAGTTGCCAGACGGGAAAACAGGCATGGCTATGCTAAAAACCATAGATAGGGACTTACATGCTCTTGCGCGCCAGCAGTATGGTAGGGTGGCGCGGTATATGGGCATCACATCATTGGTATGAAGGATGCAGCTCAATCACGTTATTTAAACGACATGTAAACAGCGTGGTTCCACCGCATAACGAAAACGTGGTGGCATTTTACGTAAGTATGGATTGCGGTGTAGCAGAGTGTTTATTTCATGATTACAGAAATAAACACTCTGCTTTATTTTTAATTTCTATATTATGTATGGATGATATATTGAGACTATATTACCTTGGTAGTTCTGATAACGCAGCCCGAATACCCTGAGCACGTATAACTTTACGCAACTCAACAACCCGTTGATCCAGCACATGACTATCCAGATCCCGCCATGCATCAAATGCAGGCAGCTTTAGCCCTGCCGCGTAGTCATCCGAGCGAATAAGGGCTTCCTGCTCTGCCGTGTAAGCTGGCTCGGATGTTTTGTCGGTCTGCCCAAGAGCGTTTACGCCGCGCAGCATTTCCAGATAAGCAGCCATACCAAAGGCGATGCGGGAACAATCCTTGCCATCAAGGAGCAGGTCCCGGACTGTCTGTGTCCAGAAAACCTGAATTTTGGCGCAGCCATCGCTGGCAATACGCAAGGTCTGGTCAGCCATGGCGGGGTTGGAAAAACGACTGAGCACACTTTGCATATACTGTTGCAGATTTACGCCCGGTGGGGCCTTGAGTGTTGGAATGACATCCCGCGTTAGAAAGTTTTCCACGTTCTGTTTGAGTGCTGGATCTTTAACCGCCTGATCGACATGCTCATAACCCAATAGAATGGCAGGAAAACAGAGCATGATATGGGAGGCATTGAGCATGCGGATTTTAACATGCTCGTAATCCGTTACATCGCTCACAAACTGCACCCCTGCATGGGCCAGATCGGGTCGACCATCGGCAAATTTATCTTCCAGAACCCATTGGTGAAAATCTTCCGCAACAACAGGTAAAGCATCGTCCAGTCCGCTGGCGGTATTCAACTGTTTGGCAATATCCGCAGTAACGGTAGGGGTAATACGGTCCACCATACTGTTGGGGAACGTGGCGTTACGGGCGATCCAATCGGCCAGTTCCGGGTCGCGCGCTTGCGCAAAACCGAGAAAAGCTTTGCGGGCGACATCTCCATTATGCCGCAAATTATCGCACGACATAATGGTAAACGCGTTTAATCCTGCATCCCGGCGGCGGCGGAGACCTTCCACCACGTACCCAAAAACTGTTGTCGGGTTTGTCGGATTTTGCAGGTCATTTTTTACGGCTGGCGTATCAAGGTCAAACAGTCCCGTGACCTCGTTAATATTATATCCACCCTCTGTTATGGTCATGGAAACAATGTGGATATCCGGGCTAGTCAGATGTTCCAGCACGCTTTGTGGGTTTTGAGGGGCCAGCAGATAATCACGTAACGCGGCTATGATCCGTATGGAGCGATCGCCTGAAGGTGCGCATTCGGTCAGGGAGTACAGGCAGTCCTGTGCCTGAAACATTGCGGCTTTTTTGGTTGAGTGGTCGCCTTGTGTCAGGCCGACCCCAATAATGCCCCATGTTGGTTCTGCTTTGAGAATTTTATCAATATAGAGTGCTTCATGCGCCCGAAAAAAATTACCAACACCAAAATGAACAATACCCGCTTTAATATCCAAAGGATTATAGTCTGGTAAATGTACAGGAGATTCCACATTGCCAAGATTTTTGAGAGTGAGCATGCGTTCCTCCAAAATATTTATAAAACTGTATCCTAACGCTACGGCGTGTCGTCAGTTAAGCAGGATGATGATTGAGGCGAACTGCACGGCTGCGAGGAAGGTCGATTTCAGTTTATCGTAGCGGGTTGCGATAGCGCGAAACTGCTTGA
>NZ_WOTD01000049.1 GCF_011516885.1 Acetobacter lambici
CGCCGCCAGGTCTTCCAGTCCACCCTCAAAAACTCTTCAAATCAAAATCAACACTCATTACCATCGCGGGGTGGAGCAGCCCGGTAGCTCGTCAGGCTCATAACCTGAAGGCCGTAGGTTCAAATCCTACCCCCGCAACCAAACGTAAGTCCTTGATAGGACACGATAAACCCGCCCGTTTGAGGCGGGTTTTTTGTTGCCCGAAATCCCGCGCAGGAAACACATAGGAAACAGACGAAAAGGTAATCCGGCGACATATCAGGCACAAACGGCGAGGTCGTGGGTAAAACTCTGGCCAAAAGCTTTGATTGTAATCGAAGCTATTCGGTATCCGTTCGCCGGGTTGCTTAGATAGGCAAGGTAGGCACTCGCCCGACCTCCATCGCTGCCGTCAAGGTCAGCACGGTCGCTCACGACACACAGACGAAAAAAAGGGAATGTCCACATTATTGCGTGGGTAGTCGTCTTGAAATGAGTGTGTGTGTTGAAAATGTGGGATAAAAGTGTGTTTGGGCCGGAATTCTGCCGTTTGTAGCAGTGTGTGGAGTCGGTGCCATTTTGTTTTATGCACATTATCCACAGGGTTATTCACGGGGTCTGTACCGTGGGTGTGAGTCAGGTTGAAAAGCGCTGCGGATGAGCCCGGATAGACAGTAACGCAGCGCTGGTGGCGGAGGAGACTCCGCGCGAGCAGGTCGTTATTCAGCGCCCTGATGTTTTTCAATGTCGTGGAACGCGCTCTCAACAGCTGTATAAAACTTGGATTCTGGGTTTTCGATACAGGACTGTTTTATTTTTTCAGAGCCGTAGGTCATGTTGCTCACAAAGTCATTCGGGTTGGCGTTGGGGTTGGCCTGCAGGAGGTCATTGCTCAGACCACTGATATAACCTTGTGCCCATGCCATGAATTTTTCATCCGAGCGTGGATTGATATCCAGCAGCTTCAGATATTTCTCACAAGAAAAATTGCCAAGACCGATAATACTGGGTTCAGCTTTTGCCGGGTGGGAGACAAATAGCGCAATACTTAAAAGAAAAATGGTTTTTACGGTGTTACTCCGTAGCATCATGGTTTTTTTCCTTCTGGTGGCTAATATGCCTGTTGGACTTTGTTATGAGTGCCATATGACATATTTATGTTGAAAAATCTCTATGTTCATAATGCAGGTCCGAGCTTGGTCTTGGATTTTTCTGGGTGATTACCCGGTCATCGTTATTCTGTGGTTGGCCAAAGTCAGCAGAGGCTTTTCCTGTATGTGGGCAAAGGAGCCGGTATGTCCTTTATTGATCAGCTTGGATTGAGTGCTCCTTTGTTACAAGCACCCATGGCAGGCGTATCCACTCCGGCGCTGGCTGCGGCGGTGTGTAATACTGGCGCGTTGGGTGCCATAGGGGTCGGTGCAACGGATGCAACTGGCGCGCGTGACATGATTGCACAGGTGCAGGCACTTACCGTGCGGCCTTTTAATGTGAATCTGTTCGTGCACAGCACACCGCGGACAGATCCATTGCGTGAGGCGTCATGGATGGCGTGGTTGCGGCCGTTGTTCACGCAATATGGCGTGTCGGTGCCCACTACGCTGGAAGCACCCTACACCAGTTTTGATGATGACCCGGATATGCTGCATATGTTGCTGGCAGTCAGGCCGCGCGTGATCAGTTTTCATTTTGGATTGCCCGCTCCGGAAAAAATACAGGCCTTGCGGAATACGGGGGCAGTTTTGCTGGCGACCGTGACCAGCCTGACGGAAGCCCAAATGGCCGAAAAAGCAGGTATGGACGGCGTGGTCGCTCAAGGGCTGGAAGCCGGGGGCCATAGAGGCATGTTTGACGCCGCAGCACCCGATGACGGGTTGGGAGTAGTTGCGTTAACGCGGCTTCTGGCTCGTTGTGGCGGTTGCCCCGTGGTGGCGGCCGGTGGAGTGATGGATGGCGCGGGTGTGGCCGCCATGCTGGATTTGGGAGCTGTTGCCGCCCAGTTGGGCACGGCTTTTGTAGCGTGCCCCGAATCTGGCGCGGATGCAGCCTACAGGCAGGCACTCATGGGGCCTGCCGCATACCATACCCGTTTGATATCCTGCATCTCTGGCAGGCCAGCGCGTGGTCTGCCCAGCCGTTGGAGTGCTTTGGCCGGACAGTCGTCTATGCCAGAGCCACCGGCCTATCCCATAGCCTATGCCGCAGCCAAGGCGCTCAATACTGCCGCCCGTGCTTGTGGTGAAGCGGGGTTAGGTGCGCAATGGGCGGGGCAGGGCGCACCACTGGCCAGAGCCCTGCCCGCCGCACAATTGGTACGGACAATACAGTCCGAACTGGCTCTGGCCCGTATGGCGCGTGGATAACCCGAACCACGTGCCACACCATTGTGCTGTTCGGGCCAGAGATTGATTAAGGCAAAAAATCAGGCAGCTTTAAGCTGGGCCTCGGCAAATTCATAATTGGCCAGCTTGTCGAGGTAGTTGGTAATGTAGTCGGGGCGGCGGTTGCGGAAGTCCAGATAATAGGCGTGTTCCCACACATCCAGCCCCAGCAGGACCTGCCCCTGCCCTTCGGCGACCGGGTTGGAGCCATTGGCGGTTTTGGTTACAGCCAGCTTGCCCGAGGGGGTGAGCACCAGCCATGCCCAGCCCGACCCGAATTGTGAGATCGCGGCTTTTTTGAAGTCTTCCTTAAACGCGTCAATGCTTCCCAGATCCTGCTTTATTTTGCTCTCCAACGCGCTGGGAATGGCCCCACCCGTGGGGGAGAGGTTGTTCCAGAACAGAATATGGTTCCAGTGTTGCCCGGCATTGTTAAAGACCGGAGCCAGATCGGGCTTGCCCTTGGCGGCAAGAATGATCTCCTCAAGCGATTTGCCCTGTAATTCCGGTTTGGCGTCTACAAAACCGTTCAGTGCCGTCACATAGGCCTGATGGTGTTTGTCGTGATGCAGCTCCAGTGTTTCCTGGCACATGCCTTTGTTGGCAAGAGCGTTGTAGGAAAATGGAAGGGCTGGCAGTTCAAAGGCCATAACGGTTTCCTTTTATGTCTCGTATTTTTTGCGGTGCGCCACGGGTGCTGCATGGCATCTGCGCCAGGGGTGGCGCAGTTCCGCTATGGGTTAGTAACACCTGCCTGTGCGTGGGGTTTCAGTCACTATTGTGTTTGAGGTCGAACTCCACGGGTACGGTCAGGGTGATCTGTTCTCCGGGCACGCTGTCTGGCGGGGTGGGCAGGGGTTCGGCCCGGTGGACAAGGGCCAGTGTTTCCTCATCCAGCAGGGCATGGCCAGAACTGCCTGCCAGTCTGGCGGACAGAACATGGCCTTTGCGGTCCATGGTAAAGGTCAGCATGGACGTGCCCTGTTGTGCCGCCATTTGTGCCTGTGCAGGGTAGCGTTTGAATTTTTCCAGTTGTCCCAGCAGCAGGCCCTGCCATGTGGCGGGTTCGTGCGTGTGCTGGGCAGAGGTCAGCCCCGGTGGGGGCGCGGCCTGTGCTGTGGATGCGGGGGCCGTAAAGGCTGGAGGTGCTGTGTTCTGCTCCGCTGTTTTTTGCAGGTTGGGGGCAGGTAATGGCACGCGCGGGACGGGTTTGTGTTTTTTTACAATCTTGTGGAGTTTTTCTGGCGCAGGCACGGGCACCGGCGGGTTGGGAGCCGGTGCGGGGGGGGGCGGCAACCGCTGGGGGCAGTACGGGTTCTGGATCAGGTTGGGAGAGGGTCTGCGCTGGCCCCGGCGGTGCATCCGTTGGTGGTGCGGGGACGGAAACAGGGCTGGGAGCCAGATCCATGGCAATAGCGGCGGGGGCTGCGTTCTCCGTGGGTGGGATGGGGGCTGGCAGAAGCATGGCCCAGCACAGACCACCACCACTTATGGCGCATACAGCCAGTAGGGAAAGCCCCCATAGCCGTGTTTCACGCTGCTGTTCCCTGCGTAGCAGTTCCGCCTTCCAATGGTGGAAGGAGAACGGAAGAGGGGGAAGGGTGGTGGAGGCGCTCATGGAGCCTGCGCGCCTTCTTCCTGCCCTTGCAGATTCACTAATGCCACCTTGAGGTACCCCGCCGCGCGGAGCTTATCCATCACGCTCATAAGGGTTGCGTAATCCACAGTTTTGTCTGCCCGCAGAAAAATGCGTTCGTCCTTGTTGCCTTTTGCTGCGGTGTTCAGGGCTGTTGGCAGGTCATTCTGGGCAACAATATCTTCCCCCACAGCCAGAGTCTGGTTGGCCTGAATGGTGACAAAAACCGGATTATCCGGCCGGGGTGCGGGTTGTTGTGTGGAGGAGGGCAGGTCCACGGGCACATTGACCGTGGTCAGCGGTGCAGTGACCATAAAAATGACCAGCAGAACCAGCATGACATCAATAAAAGGGGTTACGTTAATTTCGTGCGCTTCGTGCGGGTTTTCATCCGTGTGGCGCAGGTGGATGGCCATGCTTGCCGCTCCCTTTATTCCGCACCGGTGGCGCGGCTGCCAAAGCGCACAACGCGCCCACCATCCAGCAGGCTTTGCATCCGGCCCAGATCGCGGGAGACCAGACGCATGATAAGGGAGGCAATATCGGCCACCTGCGCACGGCACGCAGCGGACTGGCGGGCCAGATGGTTATAAATCACCACTGCGGGAATAGCTGCGACCAGCCCAAGGGCTGTGGCCAGCAGGGCCTCGGCAATACCGGGGGCAACAACGGCAAGGCTGGTGGCCTTGCTGGCCGCAATACCGGTAAAGGAGGTCATAATCCCCCACACCGTGCCGAACAGCCCGACAAAGGGCGAGGTCGCACCAATGGTGGCCAGCAGGCCAGTGCCGCGCACCAGGCGGCGGCTTTCGGCAGCTTCCAGCCGCTCAAGGTGCAGCACAATGCGTTCCTTCAGGCCGTCCGTATCATCGGGAATATCCTGCGAGCGCACACGCTCCGTTTCCGCCGCCATGACCAGTGTGTGGGCAATGCGGCAGCAGCGTGTGTGGGCCTCGCCCCCATCCAGCGTATCCGCTTCTTCCAGAATGCTTTCTGCTTTTGTCAGGCCTTTTTTCGTGCGTATGAACTCCACCGACTTGGCAATCAGCACTGTCCAGCTCAGCAGGCTTGCCAGTGCAAGAATGATCATAACGCTCTGCACAATGGCCCCTGCGCCAAGGAACATATCCCACGGAGAAAAATTCTGTGAAAGTTGTGTGGCAGAAGGCATTGTTCAGACCTGTTCAATAAAAGCCCATTGATTGGCACTGAGGGAAAACGCCTTTTCCCTTCTTGGGTTATGGCGTTCTGTTCCACCCCAGAGCGCATTGGGACTATGGTTGCCAGTGGGCCCACCCGGAGTGGATGGGCACTCGCGCAGTGGGTGAGCAATGCCTAAACGCGATTTTAATTGCAAGTGAGAATCTTTATCAAAAACAGAAAATCCGAAAGAGACCGTTCGGTTTATAAAAACCGGTTTTGAATTAATCTTTATATATTCAAGATGTAATAAAAAATTAGCACTAATTTGGTGCCCATTGGTTGTGGCAAAATTAACACAGCCAGTAGGGCAAGGCAATTTATGATATTGATAATCAATTGCATAACAGCCCTGACTAAAATTATGTGACGGTGTGTTTCAACCAGATTTTGAAAGCGTTTCGCCTTAGCCCAAGAGCGGAACGGGGAGTATCAGTGCATGGGTTACTCACAGCGGCCCCCAACACAGAGCAAAACATTGCGCACAGCCATGGCCATCGGTGTTTCGGTGGGGTTTGGTCTTGCCGCAGGGGAGGCCGAGGCGCAGGATCTGCCGGGTGGGAGCGAACCATCCCCGTCCGATCATGCCATCCGATTGCCAGCCGTGCGGGTTGGTGGCCATGCCGGGCAGGATGACCAGAATGGTTATCAGTCTGGGAATACCAATAGTCAGATCCTCAATATTTCCAGAATGCCCGATAGTGTGAGGGATACGCCGCAGACCATCAGCGTTATTCCGCAGGAGCTGATCAAGCAGCAGCGCGCCTTTACTCTGGATCAGGCGCTTAGCAACGTGCCCGGTATTACCATGTCCACCGGGGAGGGAGCGGGGGGGCTGAACGGCGACCAGTTCCGTATTCGTGGCCTACAGGCGCGTGGGGATATGTACACCGACGGCCTGCGCGATTTTGGAACCTACACGCGTGACATGTTCAACACCGAGAGTGTTGAGGTCATCAAAGGCCCATCGGGGGAATATTTTGGGGCAGGCAACGTTGGCGGCGTGATCAACATGAGCCAGAAACACGCCCATCTTGGCAATGCCTTCAGTTATGATCAGTCATTTGGCAGTGGTCCCCTCTTCCGTGGGGCGGGGGATCTTAACTACCAGATCAATGACGACATGGCCATTCGGGTGAACGGCATGTTCAACCGTCAGGATATTGTGGACCGCAATAACATCAGCGCCAACCGCTATGGTGCGGCGGTGGACTTTGGTGTGGGCCTGCGGAGCAAAACATCGTGGCATCTGACATGGCAGTGGCTGGGGAGTGACAGCAACCCGGATTACGGGGTGAGCATGTTGCAGGTTAACGGCATATATCGCCCGATTACCGAATATGGTCTGCCGCGTAACACCAGTTACACCCGGAGTTTTGACCGTGACCAGTCCAATATTCATACCATTACCTCGGCCCTTAAGTCCGAGGTCAATAGCTGGCTGACCATTACTAACGATACCCGACTGAGCCTGTATGACCGTGAATACGCGGCCACAACTCCGGCAGCCTGTAGCGGGGCCTGTGCCACGGCGTTCCTTAACGGTGGCAACCCAACCCTGCCTTATGGCGCTGGCGGTGGTGCAGCATACCGCCAGCAGGGCTGGGGGGTGCAGAATGTGTTCATGGGGCGTGCACGTTTTAACACAGGTTTTATCAAACATGATGTTAAAGCCGGTATAGATATCAATTATACCAGCGATAGCCGCTGGCCGGGCAGCTACGCCAACCGTAGCAACACCCAGACCATCCGCAACCCGCAATATCAGTCCAGTGGCACAACCATCAGCTTCCCCGATGCGGGGTACGGTAACGCCAACGCGCGCGATCTGGGCCTGTTTATTGCGGACAAAATCCAACTGACCAAGCAGCTTGCCCTGTTTGGCACCGGACGGTGGGATTCCTTCTCCAGCACATATTATACCCGCGCCACACAGGCCAATGGCCGTGCGGAGCAGAAGTCTGATCGCTGGAGCCCATCGGGCAGTCTTGTGTATTCGCCTTTCAAAATGGCGTCTTTTTACTTCACGTTCGCCCGGTCCTATAAGCCGGTTGGCACGGATGTGGCCTCTCAGGTCACAATCAAACCAACAGCGGGGGACGTGGCGCAGAAGGGGGTTGACCTTTCACCCCAGCGCAGTGACCTGTTTGAATTTGGCACCAAGGCCGACTTCCTGCACAAACGGCTTGGCACCACGCTGGCTTTTTTCCAGATTAGCGAAACCAATTCACAATATACGGATGTAAATGGTGATCTGGAGGCAGGCTTTGGCGATGCCGGGAGTGGCCGCCGTATTCGCGGTGTGGAACTGAGTGCGAACGGTAAAATTACACAAGACTGGCAGGTCTTTGCATCCTACTCCTATATGGATGGCAAAGTGACCCATAGCGCCACCTCCAACGGCAAGACCGCGCCACAGGTGCCGCATAACTCCATGTCGGTCTGGACATCGTATGACCTGTCACGCGCATTGCTGAGCCCCAACTGGGGTGATCTCAAGGTCGGTGGCGGGGTGCAGTACGCATCGGGCTACTGGGCAGGGCCGGACACGACCAATACCGCACGCATGCCCAATAACTTCAACTTTAACGGCATGCTGTCATGGGAGTACAAGCATTATCGTGTGTCCTTCAATGCCAACAACATTACCAATCATCTGAACTATGCGTCCTCCTTCTCTGGCAGCCGCGCGGTGCCTGCGGCCGGGCGTACCTTTATTGGCAACGTTGGCGTGACATTCTGAACAATGCCAGATTCGGTATTGCATAAATCCGGGAGCATGCTGCCCTCCAATGAGAACGGGAGCAGTGTGCTGCCCGAGTCAGCCTCCTTCTTAATGCAGGGGGGAGGGAGGATGCCTCCCTCCCCTGTTGAAGGGCAGCTTGTACTGGCCCAGATCTATCTGGATCGGGGGCAGATGCACGCAGCCTTCAGCATGATCGAGGTTGCCGCCAGAAGTGGCCACGCCCAAGCCCTGAACATGCTAGGCCGCGCGTATGAACGTGGGTGGGGGGTAACGCCTAACCCATTGGTGGCTATCCAGTATTTTGAAATGGCTGCCCGGCAGAATTACGGTTGGGCTTTTTTTAATCTGGCTGATTTGTATATGTCTGGTCATGGTCCGCCGCGTGATGTGGGGCGGGCTTACGGTCTGTACGTTCGGGCGGCTCAGGCGGGTGTTGCAAAAGCACTGAATATGATTGGGCTTTTGCACGAAGATAAATCTCCCAAGGGTCTGTTTGTGGCCCGTGAGTATTACAGGGCCGCAGCAGAGGCAGGGGATTGCTGGGGCGCGCTGAACATGGCCCGGCTGGCGCTACAGGACGGAAACATTTCCATGGCGCAGGAGTTTTTTCAAAAAACACTCGAGACCGGGTTTGATGCGTGTTTCCTTGACATGAAAAAACTGCTGGCCTTTATGCCCGCACCTTATGGTGCGGAACTGATAGCCCGCACCGACCAGCGCCTGCGCAAGCAGTCCTAGCGGTTGGGGTGGCGGCCTGGCCCTGTCTCGCGCAGGAAAAAGGTCAGCACCCCGGCCAGCACAATGCCCGCCAGCCCAAAGCTGAAGGCCTGCGAGAACTGAACGCCAGTGAGCGCTGCCCCGTGGCCCAGATGCTGCAAAAACGCGGCAAACAGGGGTGAAACAATGGCGCTCATGACAAACACCAGAAAATTGATGGCGCCGGTCGCACTCCCCTTAACTTCGTCGGCATTGACCTCCTTGATAATGGAGTAGGGGATCATGGCCGCACCGGAGGATACCCCCAGCACAAACGCCAGAACATAGGGGGGGAAGGTGTTGCCCGGCAGGTAAATAATGGCGGCCACGGTCAGCGCCATAACAACAATGCCGCCGAGCAGCACGGGTTTGCGGCGGCCTATGCGGTCGGTCAGATAGCCAAGGGCGGGGCAGCCGACCATCCAGCCCACTGGCACCATGGCCGCGCGCATGACTGCCTCATGGTACCCAATGTGCCAGCTCTGGGTTAAAAAGGTTATGCCCCATGTCATGCTGCCAACGGTTGTTGGTAAAAACAGCAGACCCGAGCACAGCCCGCATAAATAAATAGGATTGGGGGTTGGAGAGTACGCTCCTGTATGGCGCAAACATGGAGCCCGCAGGGTGGTTGGCCGTTGCCGCACTTTTGTGTTCCTGCGGGGTCAGGAAAAAAATGAACACGGCAACAAGTGCAATCAGCCCGCCTGTATCAATCCAGAAAAAATGCCAGTTGATCACACCATGAATCAGCCACGCCACGGTGGACTGCCCCATGGCTCCTCCCATCATGCCAGCACATTGGGTTACCCCTACGGCGGTGGCCAGATGTTCTTTGGAAAAACCACGTGCGGCAAGGTACACCGCCCCGACAAAAGCAAAAGCCGAACCCGCGCCCTGCATCAGGCGGCCAAGGCTTGCCATCCACTCATTCCCCCAGCCAAACAGGCATGTACCCGCTGCCAGAACAAGTGCCCCAAAGGAAATGGTGTATTTAGCCCCCCACCGGTCCACCGCCGCACCGGAGATAATGGAGCACAGCGAGTAGGTGTAGTAATAAAGTCCAAGCAGGGACCCCAGACCAACGGTTGTCAGCCCGAAGGAAGAGACAAGCTCCCCCACCATAACGCTGGGTGCTGAGCGGGTGGAGTATTGCAACCAGTAGAACACCAGACACAAAAACCACGCCACAATATAGGCGTTCTGGTTGGTAAGGACGGGTTTTTGTGTGGATGGAGGAACAGGTTGCGGGGCCGGTGGCATGCGATTATTCCGTTAATTCATATTTAAATTAAGTATTTTGTGGCGCACTTATAAAAAGGATTTCCCGAATTTTTACAAGGTAAGGCACGCTGCTCTTATTGGCGCTGTGGGTGCAATTCAACTTCAGGCGATGCACAGGCGTGTGCGACCACTGCTGGTTGTGCGGATTAATATTTTTTTGGGTAATCAGGGGGGGGCTGGCCAGTATAGGGCTGTTTTGCCACTCAGGGGCGACAGCTATGGACCGACCAGACACAAAAGGGTTAGCGGGCGTAGCGGTGCCCGCTCTTTACCGCTCTGCTCATGCGGCGGTTTGTTGCACCTGCTGGCTCAGGCGAGCAGAAGCACAATGACCAGACCCCACATGGTCAGCAGGGTATTGCTTACGGCGTAAGGCACTGTGTAGCCCAGCATGGGCACATTGCTCTTGGCAACATCCGCCACCATGGCGACCGAGGCCGTGCTGGTGCGCGCCCCCCCACAGCAGCCCAGATTGATCGCGGGATCAAAGCGGAAGATGTATTTGCCAATAAGGGGGGCCAGCAGCATGGGCGTGGCGCTGGCGAACACCCCCCAGAAAAACACGCTCACACCCGCTTCCTGCAACCCCCGGATAAAGGTTGGCCCGGCGGAAATACCAACAACCGCGATAAAAATGTTCAGGCCAACCGTGTTCATGAACCATACGGAAGCCGAAGGAACACTGCCCAGCTTTGGCGTAACACTACGCAACCAGCCCAGCACAAGCCCTGCGATCAGCGCTCCACCGGAGGAGGAAAGGGTAATGGGCACACCGCCAATAGGCAGCACGAGCGAGCCCAGAAGCCCCCCCACAAAAATACCCCCGCCCACCAGCACCATGCTGGTGACATTGGTGGGGCGGTCGGCATAACCTACATTGCTGATGACATCGGCCACATGCCTGCGGCTGCCGGTAATGTTGATAATGTCCCCCCGGTTGATCGCGGTCTGGGAGAGGACGGGAATTTCCACATTCATGGAGCCACGGCGGATGGAGTTAATGTAAATTCCACGGGCGTAAGGTGCGGTGGACAGGTCAACAAGGCGCTGGCCGCCCAGTTGTTTGCTGGTCACAACCACATCAACCGTTTCCACGGGAATTTCGATCAACTCCTGATCAGCCACTTCTTCGGCATGGTTGGACCAGTAGACCAGTGCGTCATGCGGGCCGGATACGGCAACAATATCGCCCTCTTGCAGGAGCGTTGTGTTGTCGAATGGAATAATTTTGCCATCACGGCGCAGGTTTTCGAGAAAAATGCGTTTGTCCTGCGCTTTTTCCGCTTCTGCTACGGTTTTGCCCGCAATCAGGCCGACCGTCTTCAGCTTGTAGGCGCGGATAATATAGGTGTGCCATGCGGTATCCGCGTTTTCGTTCACGGGGCGGATGTTCATGTCCCGCTCATAGCGCTCGCATTCCTGCGCCAGATTGATGCGCAGGATCTTTGGTCCCAGAAATGCCAGCATCCAGCCTGTACCCACTGTGCCAAACAGGTAGGTGACCGCGTAGGCTACGGGTATGGCGTTCAGTTCGGACTGGATATGCTCGGGGGACAGGCCACTGCGGTTGATCGCATCTGTTGCCAGACCAATAGAGGCGGAAATGGTTTGCGACCCGGCCAGAAGCCCTTCCGCAATGCCCGGCCCGTAGCCCGAAACAATGGCTGCCACATACACGCACACCAAGCATAAAGCAGAAATGATGACGGCAAAAATGGCCTGCGGCAAACCGTCATTGGCTATGCCCCGGACAAACTGCGGCCCCACGCCAAAGCCCACGGCAAACAGGAACATGATGAAAAAGACGGATTTGACCTGAGGCGAAATGGCAATGCCCAACTGCCCGACCAGAACCCCGGCCAGCAGCGTGCCCGTAACGGCCCCAAGGCTGAAACTGCCGAACTTGAGCGACCCGACCCAAAATCCGATCGCCAGTGTCAGAAAGATCGCCAGTTCAGGAGAGGCGCGGAGCGTCTCCGCAATCCAATGCACTGTCATGTGTAAGCTCCTTCACCCGCAAGTGACAGCCTTGCAGAGCCTATGCAAAAAAAATGCTCCCGCACGGTCGGTGCGGGAGCGGCACGCGGGCGTGTTCAGCCCTTGTTTGTGTCGGACACACGCTTGAGCAGTTTCAGGCCCAAAGCTTTGTTAAAGCCATGGATTTCCTTCACATCCAGCTTGCGCATAAAATCCACAATACTTTGTGTAATGACCTGCCCCGGCACCATAATGGGGAAACCCGGCGGGTAGGGGATAACAAAGTTGGCAGAGACCAGTGCCGGACCAGATTGCAGGCGCTGGGCAATTTCGGGGCTGTCGAGCGGAATATATTCGCACTCGGCCTCGTTATACGCATCATAAAAGGCCCGGCGGATATCCCCGTGCAGGGTCTTGGCCGTGGGCTGGTCACGGTAACGGTCATCAAAGTGGCTGAAGTTGGGGAGTTCTGGCAGGTCGTCCACCAGTTCGTGCACTTTGTTCTCGAAGGTTTTCAGATAACCATCGTCGTTATCGAGAACTTTCTTTTCAATGTCCGTGGCAATATCCACCAGAACCCGGATCAGCAGGGCAATGTCGGACCGGTTGTTGTTGATGTTGGACTGGAGCAGAACGCTGTTGCGCGACGTTTTGTTGAGCTGGATATTAAACTTGTCGGCCAGAATGTTCTTGAACGTCGTGCCATCAAAACCCGCCGCCCCGCAGGACAGGGTCATACGCGTGGGGTCCAGCTGGAACTCGTCCGTTTTAATGGACTGGAGTGCCTTGTCCCAGCTTATGTTGGGGTCGTTGTAATCCGCAAGCCCGGACTTGCGGAAGGCATCGGGGATCATTTCCGCACTGTTGAGCACCCGGAAGTATTTGGAAATCAGTGGGTGGGTGTTGATCTGTTTGCGAATTTCGAGCGAAATCTGCAAGGCGTTGCTGACCAGCCCATACCCTTCAAGCTGCATCTGGCGGCGGGCGACATCGAGCGATGCAATAATCTGGAGGTTGGGGCTGGTGGAGGCATGCGTAAACACCGCCTCGACGCGGATTTCTCACACTTGAGGCAATTTCGGGTCATTTTGTAGAATTCAGTCATCCCACAGGAGCCCGATCTGGAATATTGACGATATTCTGCTTCTGGCGGCG
>NZ_WOTD01000050.1 GCF_011516885.1 Acetobacter lambici
TGAATACACGGCCACGCAAAACACTCGGTTGGAAAACACCAGCAGAGGCACTCGACCAACTGCTCAAACAACATATAATCGAAGGTGTTGCGACGACCGGTTGAATCCGCCCATTGGTGCAAGTCCGGTCATGGCAGCGGCTTCGGTCGCTGTCATACAGCCGAGTTCTGGCATTTCCGCGAGAAGCATGGCGACTGATACCGGGCCGATACCAGGCAATCAGTTCCGCGTCGATCTGGTCTGTCTTCACTCTTTTTCCCATGGAAAAGACGAAAGCTTTGATCTGTGCAGGGGGCAACTGGACCGCATTGATTCCCCTACTTACGAGAAGACGCCAGAGTGCCCATTCCTGTCCTCCTGTGGCTTCAAATCCAACCTTGAGATCATCAGGCATACCTTGAAGGATTTCCAGTAATCTGGCATGGCCATCGGGTGAATTCTGACAACGGAATCTCTGTTTTCCGGGTAGACAGAAGCCATCAAGCCAGTCTCGGGACACATCTATTCCAATGACGGTTTGCGCAGACATATCACTCTCTCTTTCTTATGTTCGCGGTCCCGGAACCGGGCCGCCGTCAACTGTTCCAAACGGTGAAGAGAGGCGAAATCAGCCTGCTAGAAAACGTGGTCAGGCTACCAGATGTTAAGCGCTGTATCTCACCTCATGAACGGCTGAAACACATAAGCGTGTCTAGTCCCGGGGTTTGATGGTGTGGAATTTTCACGCAAGTGGAAGGAAGCAGTCGACGGATGGGTCGTGCGTGGGCGCAATCCCTTCGGAGGGTACACGTTGGAAAACATGCTCAGCCGAAACGCGAGGAAAATAACGAATGTCGAAAGATGATCGTGACAAGTTCATTCCCAGAAGAACACCAGAATCAGCGGCTACGGTAGCGAGCGTCAAGTTAGTCATGGTCATTACCCCGGTTCTCAACCGTTTGACATTCGACGATGCGGACAAAATTCGGACTATGTTCAGCGATCTTATCGGCAAGAAGGAGGACGACAGTTTTTTGCTAATACCCCCGTTCTACACCAGTGGCGGTGAGCGTATTTAACTTGGATGCAACGTGTTCATAAATCAGAACATGCACCATGTATGATCACAAAGGAATTGATATTGGTGATGATCGGGCCAAACGTAAGTCTCATCACGTCGAGCCATCCTATTGAACCGTCCCAGCAACGTGCTTTTGTTGTCTCAAAACCCATCGTAATTGAGAGAAACGTTTAGATTGCCGTCGGTGCAACAATTATTGGGAAGTAACGGTTGGCAAAAATTCGGTTGTGGCCGCAGGTTCGGTCGTAACGCGAGACGTTCCTCGAAACACTCTTGTCGGAGGAAGTCCGTCAGGGGTCATTTGTTCTATCGGTAATGATTGAGGAAGGAGCTGCGATGAGTTAAGGTCGTTGAAGCTCACTTTCACCCGTAATGCCCACTTTTCCGTCCAGTCGCTCAACAACGGACTTTACCGTTTTCCCCCTGACTGCTTGTCATACCTAGTAAATCCGAAACAGACAGGCGGTTGTCTCTTTTATCCCGACCATTCGATAATTAATCGAAATATTCACAAAGTAGCCATATACCATTTCCAAGTATTACTTGATCCGCTGACGGTATTTCACTTGATGAGTAGCATACCTCTGCCCCGGACAGGAGTTTATCCGGGACAGGAAACGGCATCATGCCTGTCAGGCGACGCGGATCAGCTTGCGATTGATGAACTCCTCAATGCCGAGAAAGGACAGTTCGCGGCCAAAGCCTGAGTTCTTGATCCCGCCAAAGGGCAGTTCCGGTGCAGCGGCCGTAGCTGTGTTGATGAACATCATGCCGGTCTCGACCTGTTCAGCCACTTTTTCGGCACGTGTAAGATCACGGGAGAACACGGACCCGCCGAGGCCGTAAGGAGAATCATTGGCCAGTTCGATGGCCTCATGTTCCGATGCAACCTTGTGCACGACGGCAACGGGACCGAAAATCTCCTGATAGAAGACCGGATTGTCCTTTGACACATTGGTCAGGATGGTCGGTTCCATGAAGAAGCCGCGGCACTCCATCCGCTTGCCCCCGGCCACCAACGTTGCGCCTGCCTTGACCGCTTCGTCAGTCTGCGCCAGTGCGGTGTCGAGTGCCTTCCTGCTGCTCATCGGGCCATGGGTGGTACCCTCAGCCAGCGGATCGCCAATGCGGAACTGCGTGATTGCGGTTTTCAGACCCGCGAGGAAGGCGTCGTAGACCTTCTCATGCACGATCATCCGCTTGGCCGCCGTGCAGACCTGCCCGTTATTGGCGAACCGGCCCCATGTCGCCCATTTGATTGCCAGTTCAAGGTCCGCGTCATCCAGCACGATGAAGGCATCGCTGCCGCCCAGTTCCATCGTGTCCTTCTTCAGCGCCGCACCCGCTTCGGCCGCGACTGTCTGGCCCGCGCGTTCGCTGCCCGTCAGGGCGACGCCACGGATGCGGAAATCCTTGATCAGTTCGGCGGACTGATCGTTGTCGAGGAAAATGTTGGTATAGACGCCCTCTGACGCGCCTGCATCGTGAAACAGTTTTTCAAAAGCCAGTGCACATTGCGGCACGTTGGGCGCGTGCTTCGCGATAACCACGTTGCCCGCCATAAGGTTCGGCCCCGCCACGCGGGCAAGCTGGTAATAGGGGAAGTTCCAGGGCTCGATGCAGTAGATTACGCCAAGCGCCTGGTTGATGATCTTTGCATGGCCTTCCCTGACCTTCAGGGGCGTGGGAGCGAGAAATTTCTCCGCGCCTTCGGCATAGTAGGAGAGGATGTCGACCGTGATGTCGATTTCTTCCAGCGCGTCAGGCAGCGCCTTACCCATTTCGGTCGCGATCAGGCGTGCATGTGTCATGCGGTCACGGCGAAGCAGGTCGGCGGCCTTTGACATGATGACCTTGCGGGCGGCTATATCGCGCTTTTTCCAGTCGGTCTTCCACACATGGTCCGCGCGATCGACAATCGCCTTCATCTGCGCGGCGGTGTGAAGTTCGAACGTGCGTTCCACGGTTTCCGTGGTCGGGTTGAGGGTCTGGTAAAAACTCATTGGTCCGTTTCCCTGTTTATTGATTATGGAAAAGGTAGTCGGTGTAGCCATGCGCGCTGCCGCCATACTCGCACCTAATGCCTAATACCCCTTAGGATTTGCACAACGGCCGGTCAGATAGAATAAAAGACGTCTATTTTTGGTCACTGACGATAATGATTTCATCGCAGTGCATTCGTTACGATAACCGCGCAAGATATTGTCTATATGGTACGAGGATTGTGATATACTTAAAAGACAAGACCGAGTCAGGATCTCGGCCTTGTCCGTCTTCAAATCACGAGACTTTAGGCGTCCCGAGCTTGCCAGTCAGGAACTGGGCTTCCCCGTTACCAAAAGACCAGTCGGCATCCGTGTTTTCAACATAGTTGACCATCACGTCGCTGGACGCGATGCCACACTTTTCGGTCAGGGCCTCGGTCAACAGGCGGTAGAAGGCAGTTTTTTCATCGACTGTGCGAGGGCGCGTGGTGACCGAGATGATCATTACATCGTCGGTGCGCGGAATACCCAGCCCGGTATCCTCAATGCGCACACGGCTTTTCTTGTGTTCATATATGATCTGGTACCGGTCACGCGGCGGCACGCCGAAAGCGTCCAGCATCGCCTGGTGGGCCGCATCCAGTATGGTGGTCAGTTCCTTTTCGGAACGGCCTTCGAGCATATCAAAACGAATAAGAGGCATATAATTAATCCCTGTTTCAGGCGACAAGCGCCGGTGTTGATGGTAATCTGGCGGCATTGAGGATCATTGCCGACGCCTTTTCACCGATCATGATACTCGGGGCATTGGTATTGCCCGAGGTAATGCGCGGCATGATCGAGGCGTCCGCGATACGCAGCCCCGACATGCCGTGTACACGCAGTTCGTGGTCAACCACGGCCTGCGATCCCTGTCCCATGGCGGCAGTTCCCGCGGGATGAAAGATGGTCGTTGAGATTTCCCCGATCGCCTTTTCCAGGTCAGCGTCGCTCTCCAGAGACGGACCGGGGCGAAACTCCTCTGGCCGGTAGCGCGCCAGGGCTGACTGCACCACGATCCGTCGTGTCAGGCGTACCGAGTCAATGGCCACACGACGATCTTCGTCTGTCGAGAGGTAGTTCGGGTGGATAGCAGGCGGCACGGCCGGGTCAGCGGATTTCAGGTGAACGCTGCCCCGGCTTTCGGGCCGGACATTGGCCACCGCCGCAGTGAAGGCGGGAAAAGGGTCAAGGTTGCCACCAAATGCCGCAAGGCTGAGTGGCTGGACATGATATTCTAGGTTGGCCGTCGCGTAACGCGCACTGGACCGGGCAAAGATGCCCAACTGGCTCGGCGCCATCGACATGGGGCCGGACCGGGTCAGCAGGTATTGCAGGCCGATCTTCGCCTTGCCCAACAGTGACCCGGCTTCGGTATTGAGCGTTTCGACACCGCTGACCCTGTAAGCGCTGCGGATTTGGAGGTGGTCCTGAAGGTTCTCACCCACGCCGGGCAGATCCCGTACGACCTCGATGCCCAATCCCTGAAGTCGTTCTCCCGGGCCAACGCCCGAACGTTGAAGGATTGCAGGCGTCCCGATAGCGCCTGCCGACAGGATCACCTCAGCACGGGCATGGACAGTCCGAACCATGCCGTTGACTTCAAAGCGCACCCCGATTGCGCGACCATCGCGGAACAGAATGCGATGAACCAGCGCGCCGGTCTGCACGCGCAGGTTGGGCCGTTTCATGACCGGATGCAGGTAGCCGCGCGCCGCACTCCAGCGAAACCCGTTTTTCTGCGTTACCTGAAAATAGGATGACCCTTCGTTGTCACCCCGGTTGAAGTCGTCGATCTTCGGGATGCCAGCCTGTGCGGCGGCGTCGCGGAAGGCATCAAGCAGTTTCCAGCGCAACCGCTGCCGGTCGACATGCAACGGCCCACCCACTCCATGAAAGGCGCTGGCACCCGCGAAATTATCTTCTGCCTTAAGGAAATAGGGTAGGACATCATCCCATCCCCATCCTGTATTACCCATCTGCCGCCAGCCATCATAATCGGCAGCCTGCCCGCGCATGTAGATCATGCCGTTGATCGACGAACACCCGCCCAGCAACCGTCCACGCGGGTAATTCAGCACACGGTTGCCCAGATGGGATTCCGGATCGGTCCGGAACATCCAGTCGGCACGCGGGTTACCCATCGCGAATAGGTACCCGACCGGGATATGGATCCATATCCAGTTGTCGTTGCCGCCGGCTTCCAGCACCAGCACCCTGTTACGTGGATCGGCACTGAGACGGTTTGCAAGTACACAACCCGCACTGCCCGCGCCGATTACAATATAGTCAAAGTCACCAAAGTCCTCGGTTCCAGTCGCCATGTGACGAACTCCTCCCCTTTGTCCGGCTCTGCGGCCGGTGGAGAGAGGATTATTCCCCCACATGCGGCGCGGGAAATGACGAGGACGTGAAAAAAACGAATTGGATGAATGAATGTAAGTCCGATATGGAATAGAATATGGATATCAATACATTACGACTGTTTATCGCGGTGGTGCGTGAAGGCGGTTTCTCGCAGGCGGCCAAGGCGGTGCTGTCCACCCAGTCAACCGTAAGCAAAGCGGTGAAGCGTCTGGAAGATGAACTGGACCTTGTCCTGATCGACCGGGTGGCCCCGGGTATCACGCTGACTGATGCTGGCGATGTGGTCCTGCGCCGGGCCCAAACGATCCTGGCTGAACGCGACGACCTTCTGGTGGAACTGCGGGAATTGCGCGGACTGAAGCACGGTGAATTGCGGCTTGGCCTGCCACCGATCGGCAGCGACACGCTGTTCGCACCGACTTTCGTGGCGTTTCGCGACCGTTATCCTGGCATAAGGATCCAGTTGATTGAACGTGGCTGCCAAGATCTGATGGATCTGCTGCGTACGGGCGAGATTGATCTTGCTGGCCTACTTCTTCCCTTTCCCGATGAATTCTCATGGCAAAATGTCTGCGTGGAACCGGTGGTCGCGGTGGTCGCGGCGGGCAATCCGCTGACGGCGCGTAGATCAGTCCCGATTGCCGCATTCGCTGATTCTCCCTTTTTGCTGTTCGAAACAGGATTTTCACTGAACCAGATCGTGCTTGCGGCCTGCCGTCGCAATGGCTTTACGCCCATGGTCACTGCCCGTTCAACACAGGTTGAATTTCTTTTTGACCTGATCGCGGCGGGACTGGGAGTTGGGTTTCTGCCACGCATGATGGTGGAGACCCGCCAGCACGACGGCATTCGGGCCATCGCACTCGATGATCCGAACATGCTCTGGCATATGACACTTGCCTGGCGGCGCGGTGGCTATCTTTCGGGCGCTGCCAAAGAATGGCTTAGGCTGATGCAATGATCAGTGTGGGCCCGTAGCAATCTTGCAGTGCTGAAGATGCACTTCCTTTGCTACGTACTGCCTGCATAGAGCGCGCCATCATACGCGGTTGAATGAACGGCAGGAAACATCGTCTGGATGCCGGAAACCTGACCTTCGGTTCACCCCCCCATGCCGGTCTTCAAGAAAGACGGCATGAGATGAAAAATACCGTTCTCGCTCAGTGCCGTGAGCTACTACACTGGGTATAAGATACTCAGGATAGTAGCAAGCACGAGGCGCCGTTTATGCAGGTTGAAGTTGTTGTCCACGGCCGAAAAGATCGGGTTTACGCGGCTCTGTTCGACCGGTGTGACCGGACCACCCGACACCGTCTGGCCGAGGCCGGTTCATCAGATGACACTTTGCCGGAAATTCTTGCTGCGGCCCGCCTCTCCCCAGGACTGGAACTGCGCTTGTCTGGTATCTCCCTCTCAGGGAATAAGACCGACGATCTGGTGATTGCTCATGACGTGCCGTTCGCCGCCCGTGCCCGCGCACTGGCCGCAGAGCGGATCGGTGTGGCTCCAGATGATCCCTCACTGACTCTCGCCTTACATCTCAGTTCAGTTCCGTATTTTCTGGCGCGTTACAGGCAGGCACACGGGAACACTATCGCACAGTCTGACTTGCACCCTCCCCTGCCCTCTCCTGCGGGTCAGACGCCGGGCGTCATTATCCGATGGTTTGACGCCTCTCTTGGAAGGACCGTCCCGCAACGCGATGGCTCTCTCGAAACCGCACGTGATAGTGCCTCAGCCTACGCTTTGCAGGCCAAGGCAGACAACACACGCAAAGCCTATCGTGCCGGTGTCCGGGCATGGTGTGCCTGGGCGGATCGTCATGCCCTTCCCTGCCTCCCTGCCCGTTCGGCCGACATTGCCGCATTCCTGGCAGACGAAAGAGGCCGGGGTCTTGCGCCCGCGACATTGGAGTTGCGACGGGCCGCAATCACCTATCTTCACCGTCTGGCAGGTTGCGCCGTTCCCACCGCTGACGCCGCTATTGGCGAAACCATGACTGGGATCAGGCGCAGTGCTGCAAGGGATGGCTTTACACCGCGCCGCAAAGCCGCTGCAACGCAGGATGTCCTGGCAACAATCATCAGTGCGATAGACCTGAGCAAGTTATCTGGGATGCGGGACCGGGCTTTACTCCTTATGGGATTCTATGGTGCGTTCAGGCGTTCTGAGCTGGCCAGCATCGATGTTCGCCACGTAACCTTGGTCAGTAAAGGCCTGCTTGTCACTCTTCCCCAGTCAAAGGGTGATCGGCAAGGCAAGGGTGTGGAGGTCGCCCTCCCCTACACTCAGGATCGGTATTGCCCGGTAAAGGCATACGGGGCCTGGCTAGCGGTGTCAGGCATACAGGCTGGCCCTATTTTCCGCCGCGTCCGTAAGGAAAGCACAGCTGCCTCTGACGGGAGTGGTCGTGAAATTGGGCCGCAGCCCCTGACAGATCGCTCGATCGCCCGGATCATCCAGAGCCGTGCCAGTGCTGCCGGGTTGGATGGAAAAACCTTTGGAGGCCACAGCCTGAAACGGGGGGCGCTTACAACCGGGATGGATGCGGGAGCACACCCAGTCAAACTTAAGCGCCTTGCACGACACGCAACGTATGCAGCGCTGGGCGATTATCTGGAGCTAGGTGATCCTTTTGAAGAACATGCGTTAAACCGTTAATTCAAAAATAAATCTGTCTGATGATTCATCAAGGTAGAGGTCGCTGCCCCGCTAGAGTTCCCAGAACAAAGTTATATAGATTTCATGGCTTTAAACAGCAAAGCGGCTCAAACACAGTAGCAGTCACAGAGACTCGGATGGGTGACGTCCACTTTGAAAATAAAGTGGGAACTTTAGAGGGGAAAAATGTTTAGATTATCCCGAGGACTCTGGCGGAACCCCGGGAACTTTAGCGGGGCAAAATGGGAACTTTAGCGGGATTGTCTGGGAACTCTAGCGGATATAAATGCTGGATATTCCTGATTTTCCGAAGTTACCCCGAGGACTCTGGCGTGACAAACTAATATCTATAAATAATACTTCAAATATTAGCGCGCCTCGTACGGTGCGTTCCCGCTAAAGTTCCCACTTCTCAAGCACAAAATTACTGCTAGTGTTCACCAATCCTGCTCAAAGGAGTTCTCTAGTGGGAACCATTCACAAGCTCATAGAAGAACACGGTAAACAAGGGGCTCTGTCCTTTGACGAAGATCGAAAGATCATAGAAATTGCCGCTGACTATATGGCTTATGAAGATACAGGTATCGGCTTTCTATATAGTGGGTTCGCTCATGTAGGATTGCCACATAAACGCTTAGCTGACGATCTTGTCTGGCAAATTGAGACAGACAGAGCAGTGATGATTGTTGAACCCGGTCGTCGGGCAGTGCGTGGTGCAAATCCAGTATCTGTAGGAGTACCCTACGGAAGTAAAGCACGATTAATCATGCTTTACCTACAAACGGAAGCCATAAAAACCCAGAACAGAGAAATTGAACTAGGAAAATCTCTGAGAGATTGGCTCAAGAGAATGGGCATTCCGCAAGGTGGAAAATCTATTAAAGACGTTAAAGAGCAAGCCGAGCGAATTTTCAGATGCCGAATCTCGTTTCATTTCCAATCCGGGAACTCTAGCGGGTTGATAAATCAAAATATTGTGGATGCCGCTATATTTACGGATGATCATAAAGATAACGGCAAACAACAGTTCTTGGAGCGAGCTAAGCTTTCCGAACTATTTTACGATCAACTGCAAAAACATCCGATTCCGATCGAAGAAGCTGCAATCCGCGCATTAAATGGACATAGCCAAGCGCTCGACATTTATTGTTGGCTTGCTTATCGGCTTCACGCATTGAAAGGACCAACAGCAATTACATGGTCTGCTTTGAAAGCCCAGTTTGGTGCAGGTGTCGTGCGGTTAGACCATTTCAGACCGAAGTTCATTGACAACTTGAAAATAGCGCTAGCTGTATATCCTGCGGCTAAAACTGAAGTTACAAAAACTGGTGTTATCTTACATCCGTCTAGGGCGCCCATTGCCCCTAAGTTTCATGGGATACCCCGCTAGAGTTCGCGCCATGGGGACTCTAGCGGGGTATCTTTGTTATCAACCAGTTACTCTACTAAATCCCCCAAGAGTCCCCTGATATCCTGTATTTTGGAATCAACGGCAGCCATTTCAGATTCCAGCTTTTCTCGATGCCGTAGAAGTTTTTTATACTCATCCTTTAATACATCGACGTCCACTCGACCGGAGATTTCCGGTTTAATAACCGTCTCTTTACGAAGGCTGGCAATCTCCCGACGAGTTACATCTGGACGAATTAGGCCACGCTCTTTAGCTACCCGCAGTTGATGTTCATTCAATAGAGTAATTTGATACGCTGTTCCGTAACTCCCAGGACAAGCATCCAAAGGGATTACCCCATCCGAAACGGCTTTCGCGATCCGTCTTAATTGTGTTGCGGTGGCGTCAGAAAAGGGAAACAGACGATCAGAGCCTTGCCTCAATTTAATATATTCTGCTTTTGACAGAACATTTTCCAAATCCAGAAGAGCACGTCCGATGGCGAGGAATGAATCGCGGGCTTGACTCCAGTTCTGATTAACCTCGGCACGAACTGCCAAAATACGCGAGACTTTTTCAGTATCGGAAATTACAGAAGTACCTGCAAACACGTCTTCTATTGTCGTCATGACGTTATCATCAATGACAACTCGTTCTATTAGCATTTCGGCACGGTTATCACTAACACTCAGGCTATCATCTTCTTCCATTACGGACATGATTGAGGTGCGTGATACCCGGTGTGTTTTAGACATTGGTGATTTTCCTGTTTATGAATGCCCAAAGTTCTTCAAATGGCTCCTGACCTCGGCTTTTTGTGAAATCGAGAAGGGTCAGTCCTTTACCACTGGGCACATGCACATCTTCTAATTGAGGAAGCTCCACTGGAATAACATCAGCCACTTTGATGAGCCGCCCGCGAACTCTAGCGAATGAATTGGTGCGGCGATTAGCTCTATTCAACACGACAACGGTATTGTTGGTAACCTGGTTTAAAACATCGATCCAAGGCGCGATGCTATCGACATCGTCCTGAGTGCAGGCACAAGGAACAACTACGATGTCAGCAGCTTGCGCCAAGCCAGTGATTGCTGACATGTGATCTTCAACACTGGGAGGCGTATCAATAACGGCTAAGTCATAGCCTTTTGCTTGATTGAGACCGCTTCGCCAATCCTGAAGTTGCGCACCAACAATCGGAACGTCGATAAACTCAGGCATTTTAGACCGGAGTGCCTGCCGTCGCTTTCCCCACTTGTCGATTGTACCCTGGCGATCAAAGTCTATTCCAATGACCTTCTGACCTTCTTGCGCCGCTGCGACAAGAAGGTGCCTCGTGACCACTGACTTCCCGCTTCCACCTTTGGGCGACGACACTAAAACGATTTTTGTCATGTAGCTACCGCCTTATATAAATTAGACATGTCTAATTACGTTTGCCGCGCAATGATTACATCCTCGGGAATGCCCGATCAACCTGTTAATTTCTATTAGACATGTCTAATTTCCAAAAAATGCTCAGCTACGCGTAAGATAAAAATAAACCCCGACCAGCCCTGAGCGTCCCGCGCAAAGGGTGGGTCGGTCTGTCTGAAGCCAGCCCGATCCCGGCGCAGGCGCCGCCTTTGCTCGCGCCACCCAGGCCCGGTTCCGGAGACAGCATGCAGAAGAAAATCTGACGCAACACAGCGCTCAGTCCCCTTCCCTGCTGTTGTCCATCCTCCCCGAACGCCGCCTCGTCCCAGACGCAGGCGGCGTTCGGCGTTTGTCCGGAGCCTTTCATGTCCCTGTTCGATGATCAGCTCAGCCTGTTCTCTTCCTCCTCCCTCAGCGGTGCCGCAGACCTGTTCTGGGGTGAGCTTGAAGGCGAAGATAGCCCCCTCCCCTCCCCCGTTTCAGACAGCCCACTGGTCATCCCCCAGACCGATTTCCGCCTCAACGGGACCCGTGGCCTTGCCACCAGCTGGAAGGACCGTGCGCGGGACAATATTGCGGCAATCAGGCTGCTGGGAGCACTTGAGACCGAAGACCGTAATGCAACCCCCGAAGAGCAGGCTGTGCTGGGCCGGTTTATAGGCTTTGGGGCGGGTGAACTGGCCAACGCTCTCTTCCCCCGTGCCGGTGAGCCTTACCGCTCAGGATGGGAGAGCATCGGCAAAGCGCTGGAGGCTGCCTGCAGTGAGACGGACCATGCCGCCCTCGCCCGCTCCACCCAGTATGCCCATTACACGCCGGAATATATCGTCACCGCCATCTGGGACATGCTCATGAAGCGTGGCTTTCAGGGTGGGTCCGTTCTGGAACCCGGCTGTGGTGTTGGACAGTTCATCGCCCTCAGGCCCGAGCGCCTCGAAGGCCAGATCGCCTTTACCGGCATTGAGGTCGATGGAATTGCCGCGCGTATCGCCCGCAAGCTATTCCCCAACCAGTGGATCAGACACGAAGACTTCACGAAGGCAACTCTCGCCAGCACGTATGATCTGGCGATTGGCAATCCGCCCTTCTCCAACCGTCTGGTCAACGCGGTGGATTATCGTGAGCTGCGTGGGTTCAGTCTTCATGACTGGTTTATCGCACGGTCAGTTGGTGCCCTGCGTCCGGGCGGCTTCGCAGCATTTGTGACGTCACGCCATACGCTGGACAAAACTGACCAGAAGGCACGGCAGCATATCGCCGAAGAGGCTGACCTGCTGGGGGCGGTGCGTCTGCCCGCAGGAGCAATGCGTGTGGATGCCGGCACCGAGGTGGTGCTCGATCTGCTGGTGTTCCGCAAACGCATGATCGGCGAGTTGCCCGGCGATCAGACCTGGCTGGAAACAGCTCCCGTACCCGACAGTGATGAAGGGCGCGGCCCGCTGCGGATCAACCGCTATTTCCTCGACAATCCCGTTCAGGTTCTGGGGCGGCATGGCTGGGCGAGCAGCCAGTTCGGACTGGATTACTGCTGCCAGCCAGTGGCGGGAATGGACCTCCAGACTGCTCTGCCGGAAGCGCTGGCGTGGATCGCCCCCGAGACCCGGTTTCTGCCGCCCGTAGAGCAGCGCATTACGCGGCCAGAACTGGACGGTGTGCGTGTGGGCACAGCGGCCTCAGGCGCTGACCTGAAGGAAGGCAGCTACTATCTGCACAACCGCGTCCTGCATCAGATCATAGGTGGCACAGGTCAGGAGGTGCCTATCCGCAAGGGGGACCAGAAAGAAGGCCTCTTCCAGAAACATGCACGCATCATTGAAGCCCTGATCCCTGTGCGGGATGCGGCCAAAGCCGTACTGCGCGCCCAGATGGACAACCAGCCTTTC
>NZ_WOTD01000051.1 GCF_011516885.1 Acetobacter lambici
GATCAGGTTCGCAGTCTTGATTGGCGCGCCAGACGAGCAAAGCATAAAGGTCGGGTCTCCGAAAGAGAACTGGAAGCGGTGCGCGAACGAACAAGACTACTCGTCGGGTGAGGGGGGGGAAGCGGAATGTCGGCTTAGTCGCCGCTTCTTTCAGAAAGGGACATTTCAGCATTTACATTCGAGGTGGCTGCAAGGTCAGAATGACCAGTACAGCGTCTTGCGATTCAAAACGCAGACCTGTAAGGTCCGCGTATGGCACTTTATGGCGCAAGAACCGAATATATCCTGCACAGCCTGCTCTGGCTGGTCGATAATCCCGAACCTGTCAGCAGTCTCGATTTGGCAGAACTGCAGGAAATTCCAGCGGCGTTTATCGCCAAGCTGCTTCCCAAGCTTGAAAAGGCAGGCCTGCTCACCGCGGTGGAGGGCTTGAGAGGAGGGTACAAACTGGGCAGAACGGCTGAGGAGATCAGCGTTCTGGCGGTGGTGGATGCAGTTGAGGGTCCAAAGGACCTTTTCAACTGTCAGGAAATCCGCAGTCGCTGCGCCCTCTTCGATCAGCGGCCGCCCGAGTGGGCAACGCAGGGTGTTTGCGAAATTCATGGTGTCATGCTGCGAGCTGAGCAGGTCATGCGTCGGGAACTGGCGCAGGTTTCCCTGGCCGATCTAGCACGCTCCGTGCGGGATAAGGCTCCTTCTCCCTTTCTCGGAGAGGCGCTGTCGTGGTTCGACGAGCGTATCCAGACCCGCCGTAACAGCAAAGTCAGGCAACGGAAACGGTTGAACATATCCTGACCACCACAAAGCTTTTACCAATTGGAATATTGAAAATGCGCAAGTTTGTTGCTCTTGCTGTTGTGGCTGCAGGTTTCTGGCCCCAGTCTCTTCATGCTGAGACCAAAGTCACGCCTCTGCTGGCCCATGATCTTTCGGGTATTCCCGGCAAAGAAGGGGCCATGCTGACGGTCGATTACGCACCCAGAGGCTCGGATCCAATCCACAGACATAATGCTTCCGTTTTTGTCTATGTCCTGAAGGGAAGCATCACCATGCAGGTCAAAGGTGACGCGCCCGTAACGTTGAAAGAAGGACAGAGCTTCTTTGAGGGGCCAGACGAGGTCCATCTCGTTGGGCGTAATGCCAGTCAGACAGAGCCAGCGCGTTTCCTTGCGTTTTTCGTCAAAGATAAAGCCGCTCCGTTTGTCTTTCCCGCGAAGTGATCAAAAGGATATCGAATTATCATGAAGGTTCTAGTGGCTGGAGCCAGCGGTGCATTGGGCCGTCCGCTGATCAGGATTCTGCGGGATTCCGGACATGAGGTCTGGGGGCTGGCCCATTGTCCCGAGAGTCTGAAAACGATCGAAAGGCTCGGTGTTCATCCTGTGAATGGTGATGCACTTAATCGGACCAATATTTTCGAACTCATTGAGCAGATCCGCCCGGACGTGGTGATCGATCAGCTGACTTCCCTGCCGTCCAGTCCTTTCGACCTGCCACAGCGCCTGCCTGCTGATCGCCGACTGCGGCTGGATGGCGGTGGTAATCTTTTCGAGGCAGCCAAGACTTTCCAAGTAAAACGTTATGTCCAGCAGTTATCCGGGTTTTATCTGGATGGTGGAAAAGGGCTTGCAACGGAAGCGTCACCCTTGAGGATCAATGCTCCAGGGACGATCGGTGACAGTGCCCGTATGTATGCCGCGTTGGAACAGAGGGTTTCAAGCGCACAGGAAATGGAAGGTATCGGGCTGCGCTATGGGTTCTTCTACGGTCCCGGGACATGGTACTGGTCCGACGGTGCATTCAGTCGCCATCTTCTCAAGGGGGACGTTTCTCTGATCGGCAAGGGGAGTAGCACATTTTCCTTCATCCATGTAGAGGATGCTGCACAGGCAACGGTGGCGGCCCTCACAGCGCCAAGCGGCATCTACAATATCGTAGATAACCAACCGACGAAAATGTCTGACTGGCTACCGGCATACGCAAACTGGGTCGGAGCTGATGCTCCTCCCTACCTCGATGAGCGAGAGGCTCTTCAACTCTTAGGCGAGGAAAGTGTCTATTTCCAGAACAGCCTGACAGGCGCGTGTAATCAGAAAGCCCTTCGGGTACTGGGTCTCAGTCCACAACGGCCTTCATGGCTCAAAAAATAAATCCGGACTTATTCTTTTCATAACGGACATAAGACGTCCGCTTACGAGATAAAGTTTTGCACCCTTATATGACCGACATGAGGGCGACTGCTGCCTGTCTGCTCCTGTATCATTGAGCAGACAGGCCGATCAGGGGGGCGAACTGTCTGTCTGTTATTGGCGTAGCATGACCGAAAGTGGCCGCTCACAGCGTTCAAGTTCTTGACGTTTACCAGCCAGCATACACCGTTCGGCAAGCGGCTGCAGGCACAATTTTCGGACTTTGGAGCCTGGCACCATGATGCGACGTGGATAGCTCGATGCGGCGTTTTTCAGGAAAAATTAACGCCTGGAATACCAAGGACCGTCAGCCTATAGGAAAGCTGGCGAGCCGTCATGCCTAGTTGCCGCGCCGTTCGGGTTTTGTTGCCACTATTACGCTTAAGAGCTGCTACCAGTTCCTCCTTCGTGTGAGACGCGGCGAGAGGTAAGGCCGGTTTTGCAGGGCTGTGGAATGGATCTCCGCTGATCGGTTGAAAGTCCGGTCTTTGAGCAGACCGTGCAGATCGCTGGATGTCAGGGTCGTTTTCTGCGCCAGCAAAACCACCGTTTCAATGGCGTTCCTAAGCTGCCTGACATTTCCTGGCCAGTTGTGACGGGCAAGCAGCGACATGGCCGAAGCGGACAGGCTAATGTTGCGTTCGTATTTCTGGTTGAACTGGCTCAGAAAATGGTTGCTCAGCACGGGAATGTCCTCCGTGCGTTCCTGCAGGGTCGGCAGGTGAAGGGGAATGACGCTCAGCCTGTAAAAAAGATCGTAGCGGAAGCGCCCGGCCCCGATCAGTTTTTTCAAATCCGTGCTGGTTGCGCTGACAATGCGCAGATTGACTTTTTTTGGGTTGGCGGCTCCCAGCCGGGTGATGGTACCCTGCTCCAGCATGTGCAGAAGCAGGACCTGCACGGAAAGGGGAAGTTCACCGACTTCATCCAGGAACAGCGTTCCGCCATCGGCCTGTTCGATCTGCCCGACATGCCTGCTGCGGGCGGTGGGGAACGCCCCGCGCTCGTAGCCAAAAAATTCCTGCTCGAAGGACCGTTCAAGAACTGCCGCGCAGTTTATCCGAACAAACGGGCTGCCATTGCGTGAGCTGGCCATATGCAGCGCACGGGCGAACAGTTCCTTGCCGGTCCCGGGCTGACCTTCGAGCATGACGGGGGACGATGACGTGGCAACACCTTCAAGATCTGCCAGCACCCTGAGCAATGGGCGGGATGTGCCAATAATGCCGTAGCGGCTGGACGATTTTTCCAGAGCCTGTTCAAGCAGGGCGTTGTGCTCATGCAGGACGCGTTTTTCTTCCTCGACCCGTTCATGCAGCGCCATAAGCTGCCCGATAAGAGTTGAGAGAATCTGCAACATCGTTATGTCGTCGGAAAGGTTCCGGCTTCTGTGTCGCAGTCTGTGGCATGCGATCAGCCCGACCTCGTTGCGGGGGAGCTGGATCGGCATGGCTATAAAGGCCACCTTGCCTTCTGGCAGGTGTTCGCGCTTGACCGCCCGACCCAGAAACAGCGGTTCCTCGTCGATATCTTGAATGATGATGAGATGCTTGTTTTTCAGGGCGGTGCCGGTAATGCCTTCGCCTTCAAGGTATACGCCGCGTGCAATTTCCTGCGCGGTCAGGCCGTAAGCGTGCCGAATGCGATAGGTCAGGCTGTCAAGATCGCGCCAGAGAATACGGGCGCGATTGAGACCGAGCAGTTCGGACAGCAGATGCACGATTTCGCGGCAGATGGACCCCGTGTCCAGTTTGCGGCCGACCAGAGTAATGACACTGCGCAGAAGCAGCATTTCCTGCGACCGCCAGAACTCGGCGGAAAAATTGTCGTCGCTGTCGGGCCTGGCCATTGTTCTCCTGTTCAAAAAACCGGTGGAAAGGGCGCTTTACTCAGTATAAAGCGCGATCACCTACGGGAGCAACGCTATCGTGTTATGGGGTATTTGCCCACTTAAAAAACTAGGCTCATGGTCTGCATGAACATCAGGCTTGATTTCAGCCCGGCATCCTGCGCCGAATGCGATGTCGCAAGGCCCGCCACGTCGCTGGTCCAGGTCCAGTGCGGTGCAAAATTCCAGCTGGCCTGAAACTGCGGCTCCGCCCCGATATACCCGCCCTGGAGGTTGCCCCGGGGCGTATAAACACGGCCAATGCCGTAAATTGCATCTTGTGTGCTGTCACGCCAGAAGAACGGTGCATGCAGGCGCATTGCCACTTTCGGTGCGGGACTGAAGGAAATCAGTGGGCCTACGCCAACCAGGTTCTGGCTGTTCAGGGTCAGTGTTACGTCGTTGTAGTAAGGAAGCGGAAAATACGGCGTGCCGAATGTGCCGACAGCGCCAGTTGTCTTGTTGTAATTCCCGCCGGAAAAAATATCGGCCTGCACACCGATGGAAGGTGCGCCCCTGACACCGGCAAACGTGTAGACAGCGCTGCCATTGACGGCAAAAGCCCTGACAGGTCTGGCCTGTCCGTTATTGGCGGGGCGGAAGGAACCGCCTTGAAAGATCCCGTCGAGACTGACGGTCATCGGCCCCAGCTTGCCCCATAGCCTGCCGCCAATCCCGTCGCGCCGTGTGCTGCCAGCCTGAAGGCCGCCGACTTTGGCCGTGGCGATGGACGCCGTGGCACCCCCGTAGAGATACCCCATGAAAAAAGCATCCAGGTAAAGCTGGCTGGGCTGCCCCAGGAAGGAGAATTTGGGCAGCGCTGTGGAGGTATAGGCGCCATAAAGTCGGCCGGAATAGTTGGTGCCATCGGAGAAAATACCCACCGGCGCCTTGTTGGTCTGAAAGAAATCAAACACGTCGATCCGAAAGCGTTTCCACATGGCATACCCGCGGAAACCGTCCCAGGTCTGCTGCACATTGGGAATATCTCTGGCAGACTGCATGACGACGGGCGCGTCCAGAAAAAGCTGCCGCCCGCCCATAGCCCCCACGGTCGCGTTCAGAAGGTGGCCTTTTACTTCCACAAAGCCTTGCTGAAGGTCCAGGCGTTCGCGTTGCAGACCGGTATTGTAGCCATAGGTGTTTGACCCCCCGGCCTCGGCATTGATCAGTTCGGCGTAGACACGGACATGCTGGCCCAGATGCAGGTCCGCACCATACTGGTTGCGGATCATGACGCGGCTGGCGTTGGTGACCCCCGCATGCCCCATGGCCGGGTTGGTTTCAAAAATATACCGCAGGCGTTCTTCGCCGCTCAGGGTCAGCCATATGGAGCCGCTATCGTTCAGGCGAATGTATTTCAGTCGGTCGAACCAGTCATGCCGCTTGGCAGCCGTGTTGCCATCGGCCAGAAAGCTCCAGTCCTCGGCCCATCGGGCCTGGCCGTAGGGGCCGACAGTCCCAAAGCCCGAGGCCGCACCGTTGGCGCCACCGAACACGCCGTACCATTTGGGCTGGGCGGGTGCGGCCTGCGGTTTGGCGGGTAGCGCTGCGTGCGGGCCTGTAATGGGCCGTGCCGTGCTGGAACTGACCGTATGAAGGCGCGCCGTATCCGGTGCGGGTGGGGTTTTCCGGGTGGTTTCGGGCAATGTCTCGGCAAGAGCCGTGCCGCCTAGGCCGACGCTGAGCAGGGTGACCGTCATGAACCGGTTTCGCAGGCACAGGGCGGCCGGTCGGCCTAGTGGGCTTGTGTGGGAAGAAAGCATGAACCGTTCTTTTTCATTGTAATATCGCAACAAAAAACGCCATGCCGGTGCTGGCTCTGTCTCTAATTTTATGGGCGGGGGGAAAGAGGTTGCAGGGTCAGTGCAACCTCTGTTTCAGGACTTCAGAACGCTTTGTAAGGCAGGAACTTGCCAGACAGGGTTACACGAACACGGTCACCGGCCGGGTTGGGCTCGCGTTCGATGTTCATGTTAAAATCGATGGCGCTCATGATCCCGTCCCCGAATTCCTCATGGATCAGTTCCTTGATGGTCGGGCCGTAAACGCTGACAATTTCATACCAGCGGTAAAGCAGGGGGTCGGCTGGCGCATTGCCGCTCAGTGAGCCTTTGCTGGGGGGCACTTGCAGCCATGCAAGGGCGGATGCATCCAGATCGAACAGTGCTACGACCTTGGCGGCCGTTTCAGCATTGAACGTCATCTGTCCCAGACACGCGGCGGTCGTCCATTCCTTGCTATGGCCGATGTAGTCAGCAACACTTTTCCATGAAAGCCCCTTGGCGACCCGTGTCGTGACAATGGCTTCGGTAACGTCATTGCGGTTTTTGAAAACTGTCATGTCGTGGTGTCCTTGTGTCATGCGGTTGCGGCTTTCTGGGCCAGGGCGGAGCGCCGGACCAGAAAATCGACCAGGTGGTTGCGAAAGGTGTAAAACCCGTCTTCATGGTGCATGGTTTCGCGTGTTCTGCTGCGTGGCAGAGGGTTGGAGGCATCCTCCGCCAGTCGCGCGTCAGGACCGTTGCTCATGAGCAGAACGCGATCCGCCAGAAAAATCGCTTCATCCACGTCATGCGTGATCATGAAGACGGTCTGCTGTGTCTGTGCGCAGATTTTCAGAAGTTCTTCCTGAATCATGCCACGTGTCAGGGCGTCCAGCGCGCCAAAGGGTTCGTCCATCAGCAGTACCCGCGGCTGCGTGCAAAACGCCCGCGCAATGCCGACCCGCTGGCGCATGCCGCCTGACAGTTCTGCGGGTTTCTTGTGCATGGCCGCTTCAAGCCCAACCATGGCCAGATAATGCTCGGCTTTTTCGCGTATTTCATGGCGGGGCATGTGCCTGTGGCGGGCCCGCACCGCAAAGGTCACGTTCTGCAGGGCGGTAAGCCAGGGCAGCAGCGCATGGCCCTGAAACACCACGCCCCGGTCAAGACCTGGCCCGGTAATTTCACGCCCGTCCATGATCATGCCGCCTTCGCTCGGCTGTTCAAGGCCCGCCAGAATGTTCAGGATCGAGCTTTTACCGCAGCCTGAATGCCCGATAAGGCAGACAAACTCACCGGGCCGGATGTCGAAGGACACGCCGGAAAACACAGGTGGGCCGTCGGGGCGATAGCGTTTGCCAATGCCCGACACTTGGACAAGTGCGTCAGCATCATGTGGTTCGGCAAATGTTGGGGAAAGTGCGGGATTATTCTGCATAACGCACACTACGTTGAACGAACGCCAGTGCCGCGTCCAGCGCCATGCCCGCCAGTCCGATCAGCAATACGGCAAGAATGACGTTGGAGAGGGAAAGATTATTCCATTGGTTCCACACGAAATAACCGATCCCCGAACTCCCCACGAGCATTTCGGCAGCCACGATAGCCAGCCACGCTACACCAAGTCCGATACGCATGCCGGTCAGAATTGTAGGGGCTGCTGCGGGCAGTAATACGAAAAAGATACGCTGAGGCCAGCGGACTTCCAGCGTGCGGATAACATTCAGCCACTCGCGGCGAATGCTTGCTACCCCGAATGCGGTGTTGAGCAGTATCGGCCAGAGCGAGCAGATGAAGATGACGAAAATGGCGCAGAGTTCCGCATCGCGGATCGTGTAGAGTGCGATGGGCATCCACGCGAGGGGGGAAATGGGCCGCAGAATCTGCACGAAAGGGTTGAGTGCTTTCTGGATAACGGGTTGCAGACCGAAGACAAAGCCCAGTGGCACGGCAACCAGCGTGGCAAGCCCATACCCGATCATGACCCTCAGGAGCGATGCGCCCAGTTGCCAGCCTATGCCCCGGTCATTCGGGCCATTGTTGTGAAAGGGCGCGTGCAGCACCTCGATTGCGTTGCGCACGAATGCGCCCGGGGTGGGAAAGTCGCTCCTGACCGTGCTGGCTACGGCGCTGCGCCCCATCAGGCGCTGGTATTCGGCGTTGCCGTCAGGAATGCCGTACGGCGAGCGGGAGGCCTGCGGCAGGGTGCTGAACTGCCATATCAGGAGAACACCCAGCAGGCTCGCGAACGACAGGAAAAAGGACAGGCGGTTTTCCTGAGAAAGCATTGCGGCTATCCTTTGCTGTAAGAAGGGGGATGGAAGGCGTCGAAACGCTGCCCCATGACCGTCAGGACGGGCCAGTTGTTCTGCCCGTCTTCCGGCGCGGGCAGGGCGAGGGCCGCGGCCTGTTTCCTGACCTCGTCGATCATGAAAATCCGCTGCGCCGTCTCCTGCAGGGGAATGTTCTCTTTCAGGTAGCCCCAGCGCGAAAACTGCGAGAGAATCCACACCGCCATGGACGGATACGGGTAGGGGGAAAAGCCAGAGCGCCTGGGGTTGTCCCGGACCACGCCCAGGCCATCGGCATAATGCCCGGTCAGGCTTTGCTCGATGACGATCTCCGGCTGGTTGAGATATGCTGCCTGCGCCATGATATGGGCGGCTTCCAGCCGGTTGGAGGGCTCCTGCATGAAATATGCAGCACGGATCATTGCGCGCTGCAGCGCGCGATACGTGTTGGGGTATTTTTCCGCAAAACTGGCAGTCGTGCCAAAGGCGCAGCACGGGTGGCCGTCCCACAGATCCGCGCTGAGCACGTGCAGAAAGCCAGCCTCTTCGTAGACTGCGCGCTGGTTGAAGGGTTCCGGCCCCAGAAACCCGTCGATATTCCCGGCCTTGAGGTTGGCGACCATATCGGGTGGGGCCGTAACGCGGAGCGACACATCCTTGTCAGGGTCGAGCCCGTGCAGCGCAAGGTAGTTGCGCAACAGCAGATTGTGCATGGAAAACTGGAAAGGTATGGCAAATGTCATGCCTTTCCAGTCACGCGGGTCACGTTTGTGCCAGTGTTTCAAAGCCAGCGTAATGGCCTGGCCGTTGATGTTCTGCATGGTCGCAACGCGGATGGGTTGGGCCGCATTGCCGCCAAGCCCCAGGGACAGCGCCAGCGGCATGGGCGACAGCAGGTGGGACGCATCCAGCGATCCGTCAAGCAGCTTGTCACGGATCAATGCCCAGCCAGCCGTTTTACGAAGCTGAACGTTCAGCCCTTCGCTCTGGAAAAAACCTTTGGCTGTCGCCATGATCAGCGGTGCAGAGCAGCTTATGGGCACGAACCCGATATTGAGGTCCGGTTTTTCCACCACGCCAGATGGCGCGGTATCAGCCATTGCCGCATGGGGGGCAAACAGGCCCGCTAGCCCTGCCAGTGCTGCAGAACCCGTTGCCGCGCCGAGAAAATGCCGCCTGCTAATGGCAGGAACACTCGCCTGGGCAGACATGGCCCCTGTAGGCAGTCCATTCTCATGCCCGGTCGTGAAAATGACTGGATACGTGCTGCCGCACTGACAGGCCAGAGCCGGACCATGGTCGCAGGGTGCGGCACGGAATGCGTACGGTCTGCGAGAGAACGGAAAAAGCGTCATGAAATCAAACCTCCAGCCTGGCGGTTATGGTCGAGCCACGACGTTGTTGCATGACAAGGCGGCCTTGAGCGTTCTCCACCGTTTCCCACGGCAAATCGGAACAGGGACGCCCCGAGAGTTCGAATGCGGCAACCTTGCTTTTGAGCCTGATTTTGGGGGGCTGATGCCGATATCCCGAATGTGGCAGGCCAAGAATTTCGTGTGCGATGGTGTCCGCCTGCGCGGCAAGCGGGGCAATATAGCGGCAGGGCACGCCCTCCACGCTGATACAGTCCCCCATGGCGTAAATGTCCGGGCCGGACGTCTGCAGCGTGGAAGGGTTGACCACAATCCCGCAATCGGTGTTCAGCCCGGCAGCACGGGGCAGCCTGAGGTCGGTTTCAAGCCCAATGGCGGCAATGACAATATCAGCCTGTATACCACCCGGCCCGACGGGGGCTGCGATGTCGAGCCCGATCCCGCTGTCCTGTCGTTGCACTCCGCGTACCGTGGCATTGGCAAGCAGCGTAATGCCGGTCTGGCGCAGGTGTTCGGCAGTTATGCGCGCGGCGGCTTCGGGCAGCAGGGTCTGTAGCGGAAAATCATCGCGGTAGAGCAGTGTCACCTCATGCCCGGCATGGGCCGCGTCTTCGGCCAGTTCGCAGCCGACAAGCCCTGCGCCAACCACCGTAATCCGTTTTTTATCCTGTCCGATCCGCTGGCGGAGCTGCTGCCACGCGCGCAGGTTATTGATCCGCCAGACAAGGCTGGAGGGCAGCCCCGGCAACAGTGCGGGGCGTGCGCCATACGCCAGAACAAGGGATTTGTAGCGCAGCGTGCCTTGCGTGGTGCGCAGTCGTTTTGCCGTGGGGTCTATGCCTGACACATATGTCTGCGCAAACAGACTGATCCCCAGTTCACGCGCTGCGGCTTCGCCCTTTTTGCTGCGGATATGCTCATCCGTCAGGTCGCGCGACAATGCAACCGAAAGCAGGGGCTTGGGGTATATGTCTCCCTCGCACGCGCTCACTATGGCGATATTTGCCGTGGGTGCCAACGTACGCAGCCTTTCGGCCATGCTCCACCCGGCACTGCCCGCACCCACGATCACGGTGTCCCAGACCATGGACGAGGAGCGTGTGCCTTGCGTAACCAACGCCGCAGGCACCGCAGGGCGGGAGGCCGGGGTGTAAGGTTCGAAATCCGCCTTGGCCACGCCGCAAAGGGGGCAGGACCAGTCATCGGGAATATCGTCAAAACGCGTGCCGGGGGGGAGACCGGAATCCGGGTCCCCCAGTTCCTCGTCATAAATCCAGCCGCAGACGATACAGATGTATTTCTGGAACGAACTGGCAGCTTCAGGCAGGGGGAAGGTCATGCCGGGAGCTCCTCTGTCATCAGCCGGGCGATCTCCAGCCGCAGGTGCTTGATGGCAGGCGTGACAATGGCCACGAACTGCGCCTCGCGCACCCGGCGTTGGGGGGCTGCGGCACTCAGGTAGCCTCTGGCTCCCTGGTGCAGCAGTGCGGACTGCGATGCCCGTAACGCCAGTTCCGACCCCAGAACGCGCAGGTCCAGAACATCCAGAAGGTAGTCTTTGTCTGTTCTGTGCGGCGTTTGTGCAAGGTGGAGCGCGCGTTGCACAAACGCATCCAGTTCCTGCTGCATTGTGTCGGGGCGGTCTTCCAGAAAGCGGTTGACGTGGCCGAGCTGCGGTTCGGCCTCCCGCATGGAGTCAATGCAGCCCTGGACGATGCCCGCCGCCATGCCGCCCTGGAGCAGAATGAACGGGGCCTTGATTGTAGTGACAAGCTCCTGGGCGGGAAAAGCGATGACATCACTTGTGGGCACGAAGTGATTATCCAGCCGTATGCCCCAGGTGCTCGTACCCTCCATGCCCGAAAAATGCGGGCATCGGTGTAGGACCGATGCGTCTTCAAAACGCAGGAGAAACAGGACTTCCTGCCCCGGCTGGCCGTCCTTGCGGGCCATCGCGCCACAGTATTGGCCTTCGGCAATATGACTGACCCAGGGCAGGTTGCCACTGACTAGAAAACCTCCATCGGCTTCTACTGCCGTCAGGGCCATGCGTTCTATGCCGGCCAGAGCCTTCATGGGGTTTGAAAGTGCTGTGCCGCCAAAGGTCTGGCCCGTGGCGTGGCGAGCCAGAAGGTCTTTGCTCAAGCTCGCATCCGGTGCCGCCTGAAGATACAGGCCGCAGACCATGTGGCACCACACTAGAAAACCGGTGGCGCCACATTCCCGGCTGACAGTGGCCATCGCGCGCAGGGCCAAGCCGAAATCGACACCACGGGTTTGTAGGTGGGCGCCCAAGGCGCCGCTTTCCCCCAGCAACCGCATGATTTCAAGCGGGTAGTAGCCTTTCTGGTCGATATCCACGACAATTTTTGCCAGCGGGCCACGAGCTATGTCGTCCACCCTTGCAAGAAGGGTCTTATCGTCCGTAAGGCGCGATGAAACGGCCATATTGCTGAGCATGTGTCCGTAATACCAACCGTTGATTGCTATAACCCATGAGCCCACTTGCGCAGTCCGATTGACATGATGCGCCATGGTTGATCGACGAGCTGGTTCCAGGCATGGCAGGCGATATCGA
>NZ_WOTD01000052.1 GCF_011516885.1 Acetobacter lambici
AACTCTTCAAATCAAAATCAACACTCATTACCATCGCGGGGTGGAGCAGCCCGGTAGCTCGTCAGGCTCATAACCTGAAGGCCGTAGGTTCAAATCCTACCCCCGCAACCATGAATCCCGTTTAATATCAAATACTTAGGCCGCCTCATGGGCGGCCTTTTGCGTTTCTGCTCCGCGCGCAGGATGCGTATAGGATGCAAATGGGAGTGAAACTCCAGCGTAGATAGGACTGAAATCGGGGCGTTTCACGATGGCGTGATCTTTGTCGGCAGCCTTATCGATCAGTGGAAATTACGCGATCTGACGACGATGCGCTCACCGGCGGAATCGCTGTCATGGGTGCTCTCAGCAGAGGAGCGATTACCGATGTCTGCGAGCAACCCGGAAAGGTCGGTGATCTCTTTTGCTACCAGATGCACGACGTCACCTTCCTTCTGGAGCATGCCCGTCACCGCCAGCATCTGCCCACCAAGCACCACGCGCCGGTTTGCATCGAACATATCCGGCCAGATGATGACGTTCATGTTGGCTGTCTCGTCCTCCAGCGTCATGAACACCACGCCTTCGGCAGACCCTGGTCGCTGCCGAACCAGCACCAGCCCTGCCACGGTGAGACGCTTCCCATCCTTTGCCGCCAGCGCCTGCCGACAGGTGACGATGTCCCGTTCTCGCAGATCCCTGCGAAGAAATGCGAGGGGATGGTCCCGCAGGGTCAGGCCAAGCCGGTTATAGTCCCGCACTACCTCGGCGCCATCCCGCATGGGCTGCAGCAACACATCCGGCTCCTCCGCTTCACGCGTTACTTCCGCAGCCGCAAACAGGGGCAGGGGTTCATCGCGCAGAGCTTTGATCGCCCAGAGCGCCTCGCGCCGTGTCAGCCCGAGCGAAGGGCGGAACGCGTCCGCTTCGGCCAGATGGGTCAGGGCTGCCGACTTCACGCCAGCCCGACGCCACAGATCATCAATGGATGTAAAGGGACGGGAGGCTCGTGCGGCAACAATCCGGGCCGCATCGTCATTGGCCAGGCCCTTGACCAGACTGATGCCCAGCCGCACGGCGAAGCGACCCTCCGGTGTTTCCGGCCCTTCCAGTGTGCTGTCCCAGCGTGAAGCATTCACGCAGACAGGCCTGACCTCCACGCCGTGTTCCCGCGCATCGCGGACCAGTTGTGCCGGCGCATAGAACCCCATCGGCTGGCTGTTCAGGAGTGAGGTCAGAAACACATCCGGATGGGTGCATTTCATCCATGACGACGAGTAGGCCAGAATGGCGAAACTGGCCGCGTGGCTCTCGGGAAATCCGTAAGAACCGAAGCCTTCCAGTTGCTGATAGATCCGCTCGGCGAATTCCTCATCATACCCATTGGCGCGCATGCCTTCGATCAGGCGTGTCTGAAACTGCGAGACGGTACCGGTATTCTTGAAAGTCGCCATCGCGCGACGCAACTGATCGGCCTCGGCGGCGGTAAACCCTGCACAGATCATGGCGACCTGCATCGCCTGTTCCTGAAACAACGGGATACCGAGCGTCTTTTTCAGAACCTTTTCCAGTTCAGGTGTCGGATAGTTTTCCGGTTCGATCCCTTCGCGCCTGCGGAGATAGGGATGGACCATATCCCCCTGTATAGGGCCGGGACGCACGATCGCGACCTCAATGACGAGATCATAGAACACACGCGGCTTCAGGCGCGGCAGGATGGACATCTGCGCGCGGGATTCAATTTGGAACACGCCGATCGTGTCGGCCTTGCGGATCATGGCGTAGGTGCGCGGATCCTCGGCCGGGAGGGCCTGGAGCGTAAAGTGTTGGCCTTTGTGCGCCGCCAGCAGGTCCAGACCTTTCTTCATGCAGGTCAGCATGCCAAGGGCCAGAATATCGACCTTCATGAATTTCAGGACGTCGATATCATCCTTGTCCCATTCGATGATCTGGCGCTGCTCCATCGACGCAGGCTCAATGGGCACAAGCTCATCCAGCCGGTCATGCGTCAGCACAAATCCCCCGGGATGCTGTGACAGATGACGGGGTACGCCGATCAGGCAGCGGGCCAGATCAAGCGTCAGGCGGATACGGCGGTCTGACAGATCAATGCCACTATCAGTCAGGGCGTCATCGTCCAGCCTGTGGCCCCAACCATGAGTCTGGCCCGAGAGCGTGCGGATCAGGTCTTCCGGCAGGCCCATGACCTTGCCAACATCCCGCAAAGCCCCTTTGGCGCGATAGCGGATCACCACGGCTGTCAGGGCCGCGCGGTCACGTCCGTAATGCTCATACACCCACTGGATGACCTGCTCGCGCCGTGCATGCTCGAAATCCACGTCGATGTCCGGCGGCTCGCCCCGCTCTTCGGAGACGAAGCGCTCGAACAGCAGCGAATTACGGGCGGGGTCGATGGCTGTGATGCCGAGCACGTAGCAGACGGCAGAATTGGCCGCCGAGCCGCGTCCCTGACAGAGAATATCCTGAGAGCGGGCATAGCGGACAATGCTGTTCACGGTCAGGAAATAGGGCGCGTAGGCCATGCGCCCGATCAGGCCGAGTTCATGGCGGAGCGTTTCCGCCACGTCATCCGGTACGCCATCCGGATAGACGGAACGGGCGCCCTCCCAGGTCAGCGCCTCCAGCGCCTGCTGGGGTGTCTGGCCAGGTACGGAGACTTCATCAGGATACTGGTAGGCCAGATCATCGAGCGAGAAGCGGCAGCGCTCCACGATATCCATGGTGCGGGCGGCGGCTTCAGGGTAACGGCTGAACAGCCGGGCCATTTCCTGTGGCGGTTTGAGATAGCGGTCCGCGTGACGCTCGCGGACGAACCCGGCCTCGTCGATGGTGGTGTTATGCCGGATGCAGGTGACGACATCCTGAAGGATGCGCCGGTCGTGGGTATGGAACAGCACGTCATTGGTCACAACGGTTGGCACCCGTGCCTGATGCGCCAGGTTGGCAAGCTCATACAGCCGCATCGGGTCATTGGGACGGCGTAGCAGGGTGAGCGCCATATAGGCACGGTCAGCAAAGGCGTCCTTCAGCTTGCGCAGATGCAGACCGCAGGCATCATCCGCCGTGTCGGGGATCAGGACAACGATCAGGCCTTCACCCCAGGTGACGAGATCCTCCCAGAGCAGATGGCATTTCCCTTTGCCAGCGCGCGCCTTACCGATGGTGAGCAGACGACACAACCGGCCATAGGCGGCCCGGTCCGTCGGGTAGACCAACACGGGCGGAAAATCCGCCAGATCGAGACGGCATCCCACGACAAGCCGGAGCCCCGCCTGTTTCGCCGCCACATGCGCCTGTACCATGCCGGCCAGAGAATTGCGGTCGCAGATACCGAGCGCCTCCATACCAAGTGCCTTGGCCTGTTCGAACAGTTCGATCGGGGAGGATGCCCCGCGCAGGAACGAGAAATAGGTCGTGACCTGTAGTTCGGTATAACGCGGTGCGGATATGGTCATCCGAAGATTCCGTGCAAGAACCAGCCCTGCGAGCCGGTCTCGCCATGCTCGCCATCACCCGCCCGGTAGAGCCAGAAGCGCTCTCCAGACGTGTCCTCCACCCGGAAGTAATCCCGGGCGATGGTCAGTTCAGCATCATTCTTCCACCATTCACCAAAGACCCGCTCCGGGCCGTCAGCGCATTTCACTTTCCGCCGCACCCCTCGCCAGATGAAGAACAGCGGCGGCTGGTCCGGCAGTTCCGCCATGGCCTGCACCGGCTCAGGTCGTGCGAGCAGGCGCGTCGGACGCGGCCAGTGATCCGGCCAGTCCTTCGTCTCCTCGGGGGCCAGAGCGGGCACGCGGCAGAAGGAGCGTTCGGGCAGATCACTTTCCACCGGGGCAAACCGATAGAGCGCCTGCATACCCACACGGTTGGCCAGTGTGTCGACCAGATCAGACACATCGGTCTCTTCCTCGGCAATCAGGGAGGAGACCGTCTGCCGCCGGTCCATGGGTTCCGCCTGTGACGCGATCAGCACCATGCGCTCGATGCCGAAGCCCGGATTGATCGTTTCAATTTTCTCGCACAGCAGCCGCGTCAGACGTTTCACGTCCCGTACGGGCATGGCGGTCGCCACACGGATCGCTTCGGTGCGACTGTCCACGCGATGCAGCAGCAGGTCGAGGCGGCGCACGCCCTGTCCACGTTCGTCCAGCCCCTGGCAGAGCAGCGGCACCAGCTTGCCGATATAGCGCGCGATGGTCTCAGCAGCGCCGATGGGTTCGGCAAAGTTCCGGCTGACCTCGACTGGATCGACGGGACGGACCGGAAGGATGGCTTCCCCGATGCGTCCAAAGGCCTGATCCAGCCTGCGGGCGATATCAGGACCGAACCGCAGCGCTAGGGGTGCCCGTGGCATGGCGGCCAGTGGTCCGATGCGCGACACACCCAGCGTGGCCAGACCTTCGATAATGGTGGGGGGCAGGCGCAGCGCCTCAAGGGGAAGATCGGCCAGTGCCTTTGACGCATCACCGGCCTGCACAACGGCAATCGGTGCCCGGCCATAGCGGGCGATGGCGTGCGCAGCGCCCCACGTCTCCGCCACCACGGCCTTTGCCCGGAACCCGGCGCCCGCCATGCGATGAACCATGTCCTTGAGCATGGGAAGTTCACCGCCATGCAGGTGATCCGCCCCGGTCGTGTCCAGAACCAGCCCGTCCGGAGCATCGACGGCCACGATGGGCGCGATACGGTGCTGGAACCACAGGGCCAGCTTCTCCAGTCCCAGCCGGTCACCCTCGGGATCGGCATCCATCAGCACCAGATCGGGATACAGCGCCTGCGCCTTGGCGACCGGCGTGCCGGGACGCAGCCCCAGCTTGCGGGCGGCCAGATCAACAGACAGCACAACCCGCCGCCGTCCTTCCCGTCCGACAAGGGCCAACGGCGTTTCAGGCGCGGGCGCGTCTTTGCCCAGCCGCTTCCTGATCCGATCCGTCGGCCAGAGCGGCAGGTAAAGAGAGACGACCCTTGCCATCACAGGCCTCCACTTCAAAATCGGCACATTCGCCTGCGCGGGCACGGATCAGTTCCAGCAGCCAGCGCGGTCTTCCGACGCCGGGGACCGGCAGCGGCGCGGATGGCAGGACGGAAACCCGCCAGCGCGTCACACTGGCGGTTGGCTGGCCGAAATCTGCCGCATCTGTCTGCCGCCGCCAGCGTCTTATCGCGATGCCCAGGGAACCGGACGTCTCGGCGGCCAGTTGCAGGCGGCGTGAGGCGGTCATGGACAGGCGGGCGACCTCGGCCACAACGGCCCCGAGGCCGCCATGTCGCAGCCCTTCCTCGAAACAGGCCAGCACATCGACGTCTGAACTGGCCTCGACAAAGATCGTTCGCCGTGCTGACAGCCCGACCTGTTTCAGGGAGGGAGCGAACACATCCTGACGGGTGACGATCCAGAGAACCTTGCCGCGCGTGCGGGCCGCAATCCCGGCGCAGAACTGACCGGCCGCCGCACTGTGCAGGGCGTCATTGCCTCCACCTGCCACTTCATGCAGGGCTCCCAGCGCCAGACCGCCGCCCGGCAGTCGGCCGTCGATCTCGCGCACGCCAAAGGGCAGCATCTTGCGGCGTCGGTCACTATGACCTTCGAGACGGCTGATCGCAGCCCGCAGGGTCTCCAGTCCCGGTTTTTTGTGGGTTTCAGCGGTCATGTCACGGTTCGATGTCCCTTGTGCAGCTGCATTTCATGATTATATGTTCGTGATTTGTTCTGATCATGCTACGCAAGTCAATGCAAATTCGCTCTGTATCCGGCATGCTGCTGTCCAATGTTGGTTCGGTATCGTTGATGAAAGTGCGCTAAAGAATTGAATTCAGAGACTTCTCCTGCCCCGGATCGCGACGATTATCTGTCCCGTCTGAATGACCCCCAGCGACAGGCGGTCACGCATGGGATCGGAGACTCGCCAGGCGTCGCGGATTCATCCCCGCTGCTGGTCATCGCTGGCGCCGGTTCAGGCAAGACCAACACGCTGGCCCACCGGGTCGCGCATCTGATCGCCTCGAGCGCTGATCCGCGCCGCATCCTGCTGCTGACCTTCTCGCGGCGAGCCAGTGTGGAGATGACGCGCCGGGTGGAGCGCATCTGCAAAACGGTGCTCGGCGACAAGACCGGACCTCTGGTTGACGCGCTGGCCTGGGCCGGGACGTTTCATTCCATTGGTGCGCGGCTGCTGCGGGAGTATGCCCAGCAGATCGGCATGGATCCGGCCTTCTCGATCCATGACCGGGAAGATTCCGCTGACCTGATGAATCTGATCCGGCATGATCTGGGGTTTTCGAAAACCGAGAAGCGGTTCCCCGGCAAGGGCACGTGCCTTGCCATTTATTCCCGTGTGGTGAATTCCGGCACGCCGCTCGCCGATATGCTGCTGAAGCATTATCCGTGGTGCGCGGGCTGGGAAGCCCAGCTCAAACAGCTCTTTGCAGGCTATGTCACCGCGAAGCAGGAACAGGGCGTGCTGGATTACGACGATCTGCTGCTGTGCTGGGCGCAGATGACCAGCGACCCGGTTCTGGCCGCTGATATCGGCGGCAAATGGGATCATGTGCTGGTCGATGAGTATCAGGACACCAACCGGCTGCAGGCGGACATTTTGATGGGCATGAAGCCCGACGGTCGAGGCCTGACGGTGGTGGGTGATGACGCGCAGAGCATCTATGCCTTCCGGGCCGCGACCGTGCGCAACATCCTCGATTTTCCAGCGTCTTTCGATCCCCCGGCGCGCATCGTGACGTTGGATCGGAACTATCGTTCGACGAAACCCATTCTGGATGCGGCCAATGCCGTGATCGGTGAGGCGGCCGAGCGGTTCACCAAGGATCTGTGGACCGAACGGACTTCGGAGGAAAAGCCGCGACTGGTCACCATCTGGGACGACACGGCGCAGGCCAACTACATCGCCGATCGGGTGCTGGAAGAGCGGGAGGCGGGAACACCGATGAAGCAGCAGGCCGTGCTGTTCCGGGCTTCGCACCATAGCGGCACGCTGGAGGTGGAACTGACCCGGCGCAATATTCCGTTCGTGAAGTTCGGTGGCCTCAAATTTCTCGACAGCGCGCATGTGAAAGATGTGCTGGCGCTATTGCGTTTTGCCCAGAACCCACGCGACCGCATCGCGGGCTTTCGGGTGTTGCAGCTTCTCCCCGGCGTGGGGCCGGGTTCGGCCCGACGCGTGCTGGATACGATGGGCGAGAGTGCGCATCCGTTCGAGGCGCTGAAGGATGTGAAAGCGCCGCAGCGCAGTGGCGAGGCCTGGACGGGGTTTGTGAATCTGCTGACAGCTCTCGGCAGCCATCAGGTCGGTTGGCCGGGCGAGATCGCGGCTGTGCGGTACTGGTATGAGCCGCATCTGGAGCGGCTGCATGAGGACGCCTCCACGCGGCTGGCCGATCTGGTGCAGCTTGAGCAGATCGCCGGGGGGTATCCGTCACGAGAGAAGTTTCTGACCGAACTGACGCTGGATCCGCCGGATGCCACATCCGACCAGGCCGGCGTGCCGTTGCTGGATGAAGACTATCTGATCCTCTCCACCATTCATTCCGCCAAGGGGCAGGAGTGGAAGAATGTGTTCGTCATGAACGTGGTCGATGGGTGCATTCCGTCTGATCTGGCCACTGGTGAGAAGGACGACATCGAGGAGGAGCGCCGGCTGTTCTATGTGGCTATGACACGGGCGAAGGACAGTCTCGATATCATGGTACCGCAGCGTTTTTACGTGCATGGCCAGCACAGCCGGGGCGACCGGCATGTCTATGCCTCGCGGACGCGCTTCATCGACCGGGACATGCTGCCTTTGTTCCAGTCCATGGCCTGGCCGGTCGTGAAACCGGAAGAGCAGGCCCGGCAGAAGGCGGTGCAGTCCGTGCGGATCGACATGGCAGCCCGTCTGCGCGGCATGTGGTCGTAAGGGAGCAGACAGATGTGCAATCTCTATTCCATGACTTCCAACCCACAGGCGATCAAGGACGTTGCAAAAGTCCTCGAGGATCGCACGGGGAATCTCCAGCCATTGCCCGAGATTTACCCGAACACGATGGCACCGGTTGTGCGGAATGGAGACAATGGCCGTGAACTGGTCATGGCGCGCTGGGGCATGCCGACACCGCCCGGTTACCTGAAAGGCCATAAAGTGGATCGCGGTATGACCAATATCCGCAATCCGACCTCGACATGGTGGAAGCGCTGGGAAGGGGTGGCGCATCGCTGTCTAGTGCCGCTGACCGCCTTTTCGGAACCGGAGCGTTTGCCTAATGGCAAATCACGGCCTGCGTGGTTTGTCCGCAGCGACGGTGAGCCGCTGGCTTTCTTTGCCGGGATCTGGTGCCGGTGGACGTCGGTGCGGAAACTGGCGGACGGGGAGACGACGGATGACCTGTTCGGTTTTCTGACCACTGAGGCCAACCGGGAAGTGGGCGCGGTTCATCCGAAGGCCATGCCTGTGATCCTGACGCAGCCGGATGAACTGGATGTGTGGATGAATGCGCCAGCGGAGGAGGCTCTGCAGCTTCAGCGGCCTCTGCCAGATGATCTGTTGGTCCGTGTTGAAGTCCGGCGTTCTTTGGAATGACGGCCATGAAGGCGAAAGATTACTTGCCGCTTTCGCCTCATCCCGGTCATTCGATGACTAATCGTACGGTTGGCAAAGCAGATAGATATCATTTCCCAATATCACTTGACCCGCAGGCGATATTTAACTTGGTGAGTAGTACACCTCTGTCCCGGATAGGTTTTTATCTGGGACAGGGCGCAGCATTCGCCTAATCTTTAGGCAACGCGGATCAGCTTGCGGTTGATAAACTCCTCGATGCCCAGGAAAGACAGTTCGCGACCAAAACCCGAATTTTTGATCCCGCCAAAGGGCAGTTCAGGCGCTGCAGCCGTTGCGGTGTTGATGAACATCATGCCGGTCTCGACCTGTTCCGCCACTTTTTCGGCGCGAGCAAGGTCGCGGGAGAACACGGACCCGCCGAGACCATAGGGGGAATCATTGGCCAGTTCGATGGCTTCATGCTCTGACGCGACCTTGTGCACGACCGCAACGGGGCCGAAAATCTCCTGATAGAAGACCGGATTGTCTTTGGAGACATTCGTCAGGATAGTCGGCTCCATGAAGAACCCCTTGCGATCCATCCGCTTGCCGCCAACCACCAGAGTTGCCCCTGCCTTAACGGCTTCGTCAGTCTGCGCCAGCGCAGTGTCCAGCGCCTTTTTGCTGCTCATCGGGCCATGGGTGGTGCCCTCAGTCAGCGGATCGCCGATGCGGAACTGCGTGATCGCCTTTTTCAGACCGGTGAGGAAGGCGTCATAGACCTTCTCATGCACGATCATCCGCTTGGCCGCCGTGCAGACCTGCCCGTTATTGGCGAAGCGACCCCATGTCGCCCATTTGACCGCCAGTTCAAGGTCCGCATCATCCAGCACGACGAAGGCGTCACTGCCACCCAGTTCCATCGTGTCCTTCTTCAGCGCCGCCCCCGCTTCGGCCGCGACCGCCTGGCCGGCGCGTTCGCTACCGGTCAGCGCGACGCCACGGATGCGGACATCCTTGATCAGTTCGGCTGACTGGTCGTTGTCGAGGAAGATGTTGGTATAGACGCCCACAGGCGCGCCCGCATCGTGGAACAGCTTTTCAAAGGCCAGCGCGCATTGCGGCACGTTGGGCGCGTGCTTGGCGATGACCACGTTACCTGCCATCAGGTTCGGCCCCGCTACGCGGGCAAGCTGGTAATAGGGGAAGTTCCATGGCTCGATGCAGTAGATCAGGCCAAGCGGCTGATTGATGATCTTTGCATGGCCTTCCTTGACCTTCAGATGCGTGGGAGCGAGGAATTTCTCCGCGCCATCGGCATAGAAGGAGAGAATATCGGCGGTGATGTCGATTTCCTCCAGCGCGTCCGGTAGCGCCTTGCCCATTTCGGTCGCGATCAGGCGCGCATGGGCCACACGATCGCGACGCAGCAGATCGGCGGCCTTTGACATGACGACCTTACGCTCGGCGATGTCGCATTTTTTCCAGTCGGTCTTCCACACATGGTCCGCGCGATCGACAATCGCCTTCATCTGCGCGGCGGTATGTAGTTCAAACGTGCGTTCCACGGTTTCCGTGGTCGGGTTGAGGGTTTGGTAAAAACTCATTGGTCTGTTTCCCTGTTTATTGATTATGGAACGGGTAGTCGGTGTAGCCATGCGCGCCGCCGCCATACATCGTCGCCGGGTCCAGCGAGTTGAACGGCCAGCCGTGTTCCAGCCGCGCAGGCAGGTCCGGATTGGCGATAAACTTCCGGCCAAAGCCGATCATGTCCGCCCATCCATGTGCCAGCACATGCTGGGCTTTGTGCAGGTCGTAACGTCCCGCGCACAGGATGCGGCCGTCGAAGATGTCGCGCACACTGGCTCGGAAGGTGTCCGGCATTTCCGGCGCATTATCCCAGTCGGCTTCGGCGAGCGAGACATAGGCGATGCCCGCATCCGCCAGCACGCGCACGGCCTGCGTGTAGGTCTCCGCCGGATTGTCCTCCAGCAGGCCAAGATAGACACGCTCTTCCGTGGTCGTGCCGAACAGTGGGAAAATCGCACGCCCAGCCTGTCGGGCGTAACCACGGCGGAGACGGCTTCGACCACCTCGCGCAGGAAGCGCAGGCGGTTGGACAGGCTGCCGCCATAAGCATCGGTACGGAAATTGGCGCGTTCGGATAGGAACTGGTTGATCAGGTAACCATTGGCGGCGTGAATCTCCACACCATCAAACCCGGCGGACAGTGCATTGCGTGCCGCCTGTGCATACATCTCCACCAGTTCATGGATTTCGGGAATGGAAAGTGCGCGCGGCATGTCGGGTGGGACCAGCTTTCCCGTGCCCGGTCCCGTGGGGATGAACACGTTCACGCCTGTTGCCGCAACCGCCGACGGGGCGATCGGCGCCTCATGACTAGGTTGCAAAGCGCGGTGGGACACGCGGCCGACATGCCACAACTGTGCAAAGATGGGCTGCCGCTTTGCGTGTACCGCATTGGTGACCAGTTTCCAGCCCGCGACCTGTTCAGGGGAGTAGATGCCCGGTGTCCAGGCATAGCCCTGTCCGCGGGGTTCGATCTGCGTGCCCTCGGTAATCAGGAACCCCGCCTGTGTGCGCTGCGCGTAATATTCGGCCATCAGCGTGTTGGTGATGTCCCCGGGTTGCGTGCTGCGGCAGCGTGTCAGGGGTGGCAGGAAGATCCGGTTTTCAAGGGACAAATCGCCCAGCCGCACAGGATCGAATAAAGAAGACGAAGACATGATCAACCTTGTTCACAAATGCAGGACATCCGTCCGGCCCGCGTGTAAACATTGACCCACCCTCTGGTGTGCGCAAGAACGCACATAAACCGCCACTAGTGTCAGGAATGATACCATGCCCCGCATTCGTCACACCACGCTGGCCTGTAGCCCCGGCTGCACGGTGGAAGCCACGCTCGAACTGTTTGGGGGCAAGTGGAAGGCGTTGATTCTGTATCACCTGTTCGAGGACGGGGTGCTGCGGTTTGGCGAACTGCGCCGCCGCCTGCCCAATGTCACACAGCGGATGCTGACCAACCAGTTGCGCGAACTCGAGGCAGACGGCCTGGTGTCACGCACCGTCTTCCCCGAGGTACCACCGCATGTGGAATACGCCCTGACCGATCTGGGCAAAACCCTGAAACCAGTTATTCAGGCACTCAAAACATGGGGAGATCGGTATGCGCATTCTCTCCAGCGGAACAAAGCTGGTGATTGAGATTGACCGCTAAGCATTATGGACAATTCCTGCAGCAACATACCTGTCAGTATAGCAGAAGCAGAGCGGACGGGCAGCAGTCGCCTTCATCCCGGTCATAAGCGGGGCTATTCGACTTTCCGGAAAGCGGACATGAGTATCTTAAACCTCGCCAGGCCTTGCGATTATCCGCATTGACGTGAGATGCTGTTACAATCAGTGTCAAGAGCGAATATAATTGTAGCTTCTGGACTGATGACCGACCTTATTCGAGACCTTATCCTTCGCTGGCGTGATGATCC
>NZ_WOTD01000053.1 GCF_011516885.1 Acetobacter lambici
ACTGATCATCGAAGCATCCATGCCGCCATATTTCGCGCGCCACCGGTAAAACGTGGCGTTGCTAATCCCATGCTCCCGGCACAGGTCAGGAACCGGGACACCGCCCTCAGCTTGGCGGATCACACCCATGATCTGGGCGTCAGTAAAGCGATCACTCTTCATCAGAATCTCCTCAATTCTTACGCTGAGAAAATTCTCATTCAAAAGCCACTCTTTTTATGGGGGGATTACCCCGTGTCTGCATCGAACCAGCGGCCAGAGGCCACCACCCGGATGCGCTGGCCATGCGGGCGGCCACAGACCTGGCACCGTCCCTGCGCTCGTTCAAACCGCACGCGTCGACTGATCTGCGGCCAGTCGGGAGGGTAGAGCCATCTGAGTTCGGGGCGGATCGGCACAGCCTGTCATCCTGAGAAGTGTCACCTTTTGTTCTCATAGCATAATGCGAAAAGAAATCCCGACACCCACCCAGGCGACAGGTAGCTTGCGCTTCTTCTCGGCTCGTCCCCCGCGATAGGGTGTGTCGCTAACGTCTGCACAGGTTGGCGTGATCCAGCTTATCTGCCGCTATCAGGTCAAATCATTGATGCTACGCCGGCCATGACTCGGATGTAGTTCAATACCAGCGCTGAGAAGGCTTGCTTGTGGCAAGACTTTATTTTTTGTTAACCGCTGATTCTTGCTGTGGTTGTAATTATCGTCGCCTTTTTCGTCCTGCTCCGAAAACTTCTTCAGGCGCGCAAGCGTTGGACCGGAGACGAGTTCAATAATCTCGGATGTGATTCCTTCCTGACGAATTGTACGGCGTTTCTGTTCCAGATCGCTGAGACGTCTTTCGATTTCCTGATGTGCCGCAGTCATCCGTTCACTGCGGGCTTCGTTCTCTGCTGCAAAACTGTGGAGTATGATCTGACAAAGCTGTGAAAAAAGATAATCGGCCGTCAGATCTTCCAGCAGTTTTTGGGGCGAAAGATTTAGAATTGGAGGCAATCCGGACGGGCTGGTTTTAAATAAAGCAGGATCAAGCGGAAACAGGGGCTTCCGCATAACCACCGCACCTTGGCCCGGCTTCCAGTGGCAGAAAATAGCTATGATAGAAAAAAGCTTTCCCGTGATAACCTGATGAAAAATCTCGCTTGTGATCGCGTCGGCAAGATCGGACATGCCGGCCGGTTGCTGGATGGCAGAAGCGCTCCAGACAGGAGAAAAACCGCGGGACCGGGCGATGGTTGCGCCGCGCGCGCCAACGAGAAAGATATTCTCTTTCTCATTGGCTTTCACTGCTTCCAGAATATGCTCGCTAAACAAGCCAGCAAAACCCTGCTCGGCGCAGAAAAGAATGATTCCGACACCACTATTTTTCCCATGTCGTGACCGACCGGCCTCACCGGGTAGAAGAGGCAAAACTCTCAGCAGCGCCTCTCGGACGGTTGCGGCATAAGCTTCTGTCGCTGGTAGCGCTTCACGGGCCTGTCGAACACGTAACGCGGCAAGAGCACGCATTGAATTAACAATACCATCAAGTTGTACAGTATGGCTGATTTGATCCGTGATGTCTTGCAACCGTTCCGTCATGCGGGTGTGTGCGCGGCTACGTGATTGACGATATAGTTTTTCAGCACAGCAAGAAATTTGGTTTTCTCGGCCGTGGAAAGGGATTGGCCATCTGCAATTGCTTTTGCCAGATCCGGCAACGCTTCGCAGAGATGAGTACCGAGGCTTTCACGCATCGTGTTGATCAGGCAAACCGGATAGGCATCGAACAGACCATTTTGAGCTGCTGCAACCAATGCGACTTCTTGAACCAGATTGAGAGGCGCTTGCGGTCCCTGTCTCAATACAGAGCGAATTCGAATGCCTCGCAGTAATTGCTGACGGACATGGGCATCGGGAAGACCACCAAAGCGCGTAAATGTTTCCAGTTCTGTATACTGAGCATAATCAAGTCGTAAACTGCTCACGACGTCCCGAAGTGCCGGTGCCTGTGTTGCCCCTCCCACACGGCTGACGCTAACACCCACATCGACAGCCGGCTTCTGCCCCTGATCGAAAAGCTTACGATCAAGGACGATCTGTCCATCTGTGATCGAAATCAGATTGGTGGGAATATAAGCACTGAGATTACCTGCTTCGGTTTCGGCAACGGGTAATGCTGTGAGAGAGCCACCTCCCTTTTCCGGTGAAAGTTTGGCAGCTCGTTCCAACAGTCGCGCGTGTACATAGAAAATGTCACCGGGGTAAGCTTCACGCCCCGGAGCCCGTCCGGTCAGAAGAGAGATTTCTCTGTGTGTATCCGCATGTTTTGAGAGATCGTCCATGACGACAATCGCGTGCTGTCCCTTATCCCGAAAATATTCCGCCATGCTGAAAGCCGCGAACGGCGCAATCCAACGTAGACCCGGAGACTGCGAGGGGCGTGCCACAACAATAATACAGCGATCTGGATTGCCGCGTTTGCGGATTGCGTCAATTACTCGCTGAACGCTGGATGTTTTCTGGTCAATGGCGACATAAACACAGATAATATCGTTATCTTTTTGCGCCAGAATGGTATCGGTCGCTACAGTCGTTTTTCCTGTGGCGCGATCACCGACGATCAATTCACGCTGACCGCGTCCGATCGGAAACAGGGCATCTATGACGAGCGTTCCTGTTTGTACTGGCTGCACCACTAAGTCGCGGTCGATAATCTCCGGCGCAGGTCGTTCTACTGGCAGGCGTTCCTCGGACAGGATCTCACCTTTTCCATCCAGCGGTCTTCCGAGCGGGTCGACCACGCGCCCCAGAAGAGTTGGTCCAACAGGAACGCTTACCACTTCCGATGTGCCGTAAACTGGAGCTCCGGCCTCGATTTTAGCATCATCAAGCAGGACACACCCGATCCTGCCTTCTTCAAGACTGTGGGCAAAACCGTAGCAATCCTCACCGAAACACAGCAACTCATCCAGTCTGGCGTCTGGTAGACCGGAAATGAGAGCAACCCCATCTCCAATCTCTTCAACCCGGCCGGTACGTTCTGTCTGCGGCGCAATGGCGATGTTACTTAGTTTCGAACGCACCCGGACAAGCCAGGCCTTATCATCATCTTGAGTCTCGGACTCAGACATGAGTCAGTGTCTCCCGGATGCGTTGAAGATCAGCCTGCCAGTTGGAACTGACTGTCAGGTGGGACGTCCGAATGGCAAAACCTTGGATCAAGGCAGTATCGGTTATCCAGCGAATGGGTGGCGTTATGCCGATGACATTGCCAAGAGTTGCTTCACTTTTTTTGCGTTCGTCTATCGATAAATCCATTGACGATGCAAGAACAAAACCGGTTTTCAGGCTCTCTCTTTCATGATCAGGGAGGGCTGCTACAGCTTTCACTAAGCCTGAAAAGAGAGCCGTCTGCGTGGAAGGTTGCGCTCCTGTTGAGGCGAGAAGATGGCGTGCTATATCAACGGCGAGTGAGACCGCCTCGTTCTGCTGAGCCGCACGGCGCTCGTCCTGTTCGCGGTCCATGGCTTTTCGTGCAGCCTCATCCAGAGCAGCGACCTCATCTCTGGCGTGACTGATGATGGCACCACGCTCGGTTTCCGCCTGCTGCCGTGCGGCTTCCAGCACACGCTCTCTTTCCGCATCAATACCAGCGCGTGCAGATGCCAGTGCGGCACGGCTGGTCTCCATCTGCTTTTCCTGTTCGGCCAAAGCGGCCATGTGAGACGCAATTGTCTTTCGTCGATCATCCACGACTGCCACAAGCGGTTTCCAGAAAAACCGTGCCAGAAGCGCTACCAAAATGACAACGTTGACGCTTTGAAGGCCGATGGTCCACCAGTCGATCTGCACGGCGCGTTACTTCAACAACGGATTGGCGAAGAGCAGCAAGAGAGCGATCACCAGGCAGTAGATCGCCATGGTTTCGATCATCGCAAGCCCGACGAAGAGAGTGCGGGAGACAGTGCCGGCTGCTTCCGGCTGTCGCGCAATGGCGTCCATGGCGGCCGCTACAGCGCGACCTTCCGCCAGTGCCGGACCGATGGAACCGCACGAAACGGCAAAAGCGGCAGAGACAATACTTGCGAGAGCGAGCCAGTTCATGAAGAGGATCCTGTTGTTTCGGTCGAAGCTGCGGCAGTTGTGCGTGTGAGAGCACCTGCAATGAAAACCATGGCAAGAACGACGAAAATATACGCCTGCACCGCACCGGTCAGCATATCAAGAATCATGAGAGGGATGGGAACCAGAAGACCGGCAAGAGACAGAACGATTCCGATAATAAATGCTCCGGCCATTACATTTCCGAAGAGCCTTACCATAAGGGAAAAGGTGCGGGTTATACTGCCGATAAGATTGAGCGGCACCATGACGATGCTGGGCCATAGAAACGTGCGAAGATACCCCCCCACTCCACCAGACCTGATTCCAAAAACTATGATGGAAATAAAAACAAGTCCTGCCAGGGCCGCGTCTGTGGCGAGTGCCGCGGTCGGAGCATGAAGTCCCGGAACGAGTGCTGTCCAATTTGCAATCAGAATAAACAGGAACATTGTTCCGATAAAAGCGCGGTAGGGACTGGGGTCTGTTCGCATTGTCTCGCGAATCTGACCATCCAGTATCGTGAGAAACAGTTCACAGAAAGCCTGCACACGACCCGGCACTGCGGGCGTAAGACGGCGGGAAATCAGACACGCAACCCCTAGCAGAACGGCCATGATTCCCCACGTGGTTACGACAGCATTCGTAACCGGAACGGGGCCGACATGGAAAAGGGGTTGAGTGGAAAGAGATGAGTTCATAGCTGTGTTTTTTCTCCCATAATGAGAGAGGAAGACGGCGCATCATCACTGTGTTTTACCAAACGCAGCATGACGGTGCGGGCGAGTACGATGCTCAATGCCGTCCACAACAACGCACCGGCACTGTTCCGCACGGCAATAAAAAGCAATGATATCAAAAGAAGAAATCGAATAGCCATCATTATCAGTGCGGCAGAGCGTCGATTGGGCGTCACTAACCACTGCACATTGGTTCGCAGCGCCATGACATTCACAACGCCTGCGATCAACCCGACAGCAAGCCACAGAAGAGCGGAAAGGTCATGCATGAGGATGGTTCATCCATTTCCAGGCACTGAAGCCACCTCCAGCAAAACCAGCAAAAAGCAGTAGTGCTGAAAACGCGACACCTGAGCCGATATGCCGATCCAACCAGCGCCCAATCAGCAGGCCGGCGAGCGGGGGTGTTAGGATCGTCCATCCCAGAACACCGATACGCGCCAGATGCTGTGAAACGCTGACATCGGTGTCTGTCTGCGCCTGCTTCATCCGCCTCTCATTTCGGATAAGTGCGGCTTCCATTTCCTCACGGGGGGAAGGAGAATCTGTCACTGCGACAGCCTCCTGTCATCTGGACGAAGACGCCCGATGATGAGGCGAATTGCAGACAGTTGTAATCCTAGAGATGTAACATTGGCATTTTTTCTAAGATCTTCTTTTTCATGAAAATGCGCCTGTACCAGTTCCGCGAGAGATTTTGGGTCCGTACCGCAGACGGCCTCTCTTGTGGTAATATCCATCTGGCTGCCGTGATTGCTGACAGCCAGCTCACCTTGACGAACCGCGCAGTAATGCTCTGTACCGTCCTGCTGTTTCCACCAGATGACTGAGGGGATAAGGCTTGTAAGAAAATCGGTATATCCGGGCAGTATGCCAAAGCTGCCACTGTCATCTTCAGCACGGAAAGAGGTCACATCATCAACTGCAGCAACTACAGTCAGGGGGGTGATGATCCGCAGCTTCATGATGCAATCTTTCCGTTTTCCGGAACAGACGTCCTACGCGCGGCCATCTCTTTCTGCCGGGCATCCTCAAGATTGCCCACCATGTAGAGCGAACTTTCGGACCAGTCATCGGTTTCTCCGGCAAGAATGGCACGACATCCAGCAACGGTATCGGAGCGGCTTACGCTGCGCCCCGGCTGACCGGTGAATTTCTCTGTTACGGAAAAGGGTTGACTGAGGAAACGCTGAAGTCGACGAGCGCGTCCAACAATCTTTCGATCTTCAGTGCCAAGTTCTTCTACACCAAGCAACGCGATTACATCCTGAAGGGATTTCAGTCGCGCCAGTGCCTCGCGCACCTGACCGGCAACTTCACAATGTTCTTCACCGACAACCAGTGGATCAAGAAGCACTGATGAAGACGCCAGAGGATCGATTGCCGGATAGAAGCCCTGTGCCGCAAGTGAACGTGACAGGACGATCTGGCTGTCCATATGTGTGGCAATTGTTGTGACGGCTGGGTCCGTAAAATCATCAGCGGGAACATATACAGCCTGAATTGCGGTTACGGCTGTCCCCGCTACAGATGTGATACGTTCCTCGACCTGACCAACTTCCGTAGCGAGGGTTGGCTGATACCCTACACGGGAAGGAAGACGCCCCAGAAGGCTGGAAAGCTCGCTCCCGGCCTGCACAAAACGATAGATATTATCCATCAGCAGCAGAACATTGCGATGCTGTGTATCGCGGAAATACTCGGCGATGGTCAGTGCCGTCATAGGCACACGCCAGCGCGCTCCGGGCGGCTCGTTCATTTGTCCGTAAACCAATACGGAATGATCGATTACGCCTGAACCACGCATGTCGGTCAGCATCTCATGTCCTTCGCGTGTGCGCTCGCCAACACCCGCGAAAATGGAAAGACCATGATACTTTTCCGCCATTGTATGGATCAGTTCCATGATAAGCACAGTTTTGCCGACGCCTGCCCCCCCGAACATGGCAGCTTTTCCGCCATGAGCGAGTGGTGTCAGCAAGTCCAGAACCTTGATACCGCTTTCAAAAAGATCCGTGCTTCCGGTTTCAGCGATCATCGCTGGGGGTGTCTGATGAATGCTGCGAAACGGCGTATCACTCGGCAGTGGTGCTTTTCTGTCGCGCGGGGCTCCGGTTACATCGAGGAGACGACCCAGAATCCCGTCTCCCACTGGCACCTTAATGGGTGCGCCCGTAGCCTTTACCAGCATGTGACGGGCAAATCCTGAGGTCGATGAAAGAGCCACGCTACGCACGGTGCACGGATCGACGTGACTGTGTACTTCGAGAGTCAGATGTACTCCGTCGTCTCGTTCGACGATCAGAGCGGAGTTAATCTCGGGCAGTTCTCCAGTGGAAAAGCGCACGTCGACCACGGCTTCGCGGATCGCGATAATCTCGCCCATGATTTGCGACGCGCCCATGAAATGACTTTCTCCGGCTGCAATTGCACTGTCCAGACCTGTATTGCACGTTTTACGTGATTTGTTAATGATATCTGCATGACACGGATAGATGAACGAGGTCGCAGATTTTGGGCGATGCCTATGTACTACAGTTGCAGTTCACTTTGTTCTCTTACTGTTCTTGATCTCAATACTTTTGGAAAGCTCAAATTTCTGTCGGTCCAGGTTGAGCCCCCAAATTCTTCGTCGTTTCGGCGCGACAGCCGAACTGCAATTGTACTGCTAAAGCAGTTCGGACGCATTGGAACATGATACGATAAACTGGAAGCCCCCTCTTCCCATCAGTGTAACTTATCCCCGCCATCATTAGAATTAACTATAGACGTGCCGTAAGTTTAGCTTCGCATATCAGACACGCGCAGATTATTTCATTTGAGCAATCACAAAAATCTTCCTAGGTGTTTAGTCCCGTGGTTTGATGGTGTGATATTTTCACGAGAGTGGAAGGAAGCATTATGGGACAGATACGTCATGGGAGCGCCACGACCACGCACGCCGTGCGAGCAGCAATACTGGACTTGTAACGGTTTTGTGCCGGTCAGGAAGTGCTTATGCCACTCTTGCTTCAAAAGCGAGTGGGCTGATACCGCCCAGATATGAATGGCGTCGACGTGGATTGTAGAAACCATTGATATACTGGAAGATGGCGGTGGTAGCCTGACGGCGGGTTGGCCAGTTCTGTCTCCAGAGCCACTCCGCCTTCAGGCTTTTGAAAAATGTTTCGACGGCAGCGTTGTCAAAACAGTTTCCCTTTCCGGACATTGAAGCCAGCAGCCCATGGGCCAGCAGCTTTTTCTGGAAATCATGGGAGCCATACTGGCTGCCACGATCGGAGTGGAAAATGCAGCCGGGCGCCGGGTTACGCAGCCTTACCGCCATATCCAGGGCACGGATGGCCAGATCCTTTTTCATCCGATCGCTCGCGGCCCACCCGATTACGCGACGACTGAACAGATCGATGACGACAGCGAGGTAGAGCCAGCCCTCGGCAGTCCAGATATAACTGATATCTCCCGCCCATTTCCGGTTGGGGCCTTCAGCAAGGAAATTACCGTCCAGAAGGTTGGCCGCAATGTCAGACTGGTGGTGGCTGTCGGTCGTCATCTTGTGGCGACGGGTGCGCACGGGCCGGATCCCGTTGGCCTTCATGAGGCGGCCCACGCGACGTTCCCCGACATCAAGCCCGGCTTCCCTGAGTTCCATGGTCATGCGCGGCCGTCCGTAGGACCCGTTGCTCAGGGCAAAATGCTCACGGATATGCGTCAGCACCTTCAGATCGGTACGTTGGCGCTGGCAGGCCGGTCGGGATGTCCAGGCCCGGTACCCCCGTGCAGAGACCCGCAAGACCTGGCACAGCCTCTCGATTGGCCATTCATGCCGATGTCCGTGGATGAAGGCGAACCTCATGGCTTTTGGCTCGCGAAGAACTGGGTAGCTTCCTAAGAAACAGCAGGTTCGGTGGCTACAGGGATGGGATGCAGGACAAACCCCAGCGATTGTGCGCGTCGGTGTAGATTGGAGACGACACGTTTGCGATGGATTTCATCGTAATGTCCTGCTCCGGGATCGGCATAAACCATGCCGTATCTGAGGGTATTATAAAACAGAACTGCTATTTTCCGGGCCGTGGCGGTCACAGCCTTTGCTTTCCCGACCCGCGCTGACAGGCGTCTGTAAAAAGCCCCCAACGCAGTATCGCTTCGCCCGAGCGTCGTGGCAGCCAGACGTAGTAGTGCTGCGGCCCGGCTTGAGGATCGGCGTGTGCGAGATGAAAGAAGCTTGCCACCGGAAATCTTGTTCCCCGGAGCGAGGCAGAGCCAGGACGTGAAATGTTTTGCACTTGGCCAGGCGCGGAGATCTGTGCCGCATTCTGCCACAAGCTTGAGGGCCAAGGACACACCGATGCCATGGATCTGCGTGAGATCCACGCCCAGCAAGCGATACAGAATGCCTCGTACGTCGAAGGACGGAGCACTCACCTGCTTTGTCTTGATCCGAGGCTTTGGGAGGTCTGCCGCAGGCTTTGCACTGACGTGGCTCAAAAGCAGTAGCAGGCCTTCCATGCGGCGATCACAGGCCATGATCCGTTCCTGATAAATATCATAGAGCTCCAGTGCCTGTGTCAGAGCGAACACATGTTCATCTCTATAATTGCCCATCAGAGCTGCCGATATCACTTCTGCCGATGAGCGGCATCTGACGTCGCGCTTAGCGGCCAGCGTCTCTGGATCACGTTCACCGCCGACAATTGCCCGGATAATCTGCATGCCTGTGACGCCAGTGATATCGGAGACGACGTGATGGAGTTGCAGATTCATTTCCAGCAGGGCTTTCTGCATGTGCTGGATATGTCCCGCAGCATACTCGACCAGACGTTCACGTTGACGCAAGTAAGCCCGCAATGCGGCAATATCGGCCTGAGGCCGAAAGCTTCCACGCAGCAAGCCATAGGAATGAAGTTGCTGGAGCCATCCGGCATCGCTCACGTCCGTCTTGCGACCGGGTACATTCTTGGCGTAGCGCGCGTTCACCAGAATGACGTCGAAACCATGCTGCTCAAGGATTTCATAAACCGGGATCCAGTAGACGCCTGTAGATTCCATGGCGACACTGGTGACTTTGCATTCTTTGAACCACTCAGCCAACGCATGCAGGTCGGACGTAAATGTGCCAAAGGACCGGATTGGGTCCTTCGCAGCCTCAGGGGACACCGCCGCCATATGCATCCGTGATCCAATATCGATCGCAGCGGCTCCCTGAATATGGCGTGTGAGATCAAAGGACGCTTTTGCAGATTTTCGAGGCATCGTAACATCTCCACACAGTGTGCTGGAGGAGGGTGTGGAACATGCCTATCAATCATCTTCCTAACCGGGATCACCGCAAGGCGGTGTCACCATTCTCAAGTTCGCACAGTTCCATGGACCACGTTTTTTAACGGGGACGAACCCGCCAATAAGCGAACGGCCGCTACCCTCCTGTCCGGCACAATAGCATGGCCCGTTTCTATGCCGCACAGGCGGACAAACGTCCGGGATCGTTTTTTAGGATTTCCCTCTCCTCCCGTAAAATCCGGTTCTCCAGGCGAAGACGTTCATTCTCGCGGGCCAGATCAGCCTGAGGCCCTGATGCCGGCTCGTCCGGACGATAATTCACTATCCATTTCGCCAGAGTGGATTTGCCAATACCCAGATCGGCCGCAACACGCGTGCGTGACAACCCACTACTCAACGCAATCCTTACGGCCTCGCGCTTGAAATCTTCCGTATGCTTCATGGTTCCGTCGGTCTCCTGATACGAGCTTAAAACGCTCAGATGACCGGCACAAAACCGTTACAAGTCCAGTATGGGCAGGTAAGCTTCCGTGCCGGGGCGCAATGGGCTAGAAACACAGAGTTGTTTCTGTCTTCCGCTTTGGTAGGCGCATTGCCTATTTTGCACTGCCTATCGAGGCTTTTTATTTTTTGTCCGTGGCAACGTGCCCTCCCTTACAGAGGACCACACAGCCCGATTTTATAGATGAGATGAGTATAGATATGCGCTTTATTCCCCTTATGGCCATCGCCGCCAGCCTTGCCGTAACACCGGTTGCCAGCCACGCCACATCCCTGCACACGCATTGGGAACAGTACAAAGCAGGCCGGGCATTCCGCCATCTGTCCAATGATGGGCAGAAAGCCTTTGGCGATATTCTCAAAGCGCGTGATCTGCTGGCTGCCGGTAACACGGATGCCGCCATCCCCGCACTGTATGATGCCAACAAGCGCCTGACCGCCGCAGGCAAGGCCAGCACCAAGTTCAAGGCAGCAGAAGCTTCTTTGCAGCCTGCCCCCCAGCATGCACCAGCGGCTGGCCATGTGCCTGCCACCACGCCTACAGACTGGATTCCGGTAGGGGGTGAACTTATTGCAAGCGAAACACTGGCTCCTGAGAAAAAGGCTGCCGTGGCCACCGCCAACAAGCAGCTTCAGGCTGGTGATACGCAGCAGGCAGCCCAGAGCATGCAGGTTGTGGGTGAAGATGTAGACTTCATTGTCGCACTGGCCCCACTGGCACAGACACAGGGGGCCCTTAACCGCGCAACAGTCTTCACGGAAGGCCGTCAGCCCAAGGAAGCACTGGATGCGCTGGACCAGACACTGAGCAACCTTGTCTTTGTGTCTCAGGATTTTGTGGAAACAGCTATCCCTGCTACACAGGGTGGCAAAGCGGCCTCAACTCCGAAAGCAAAGAAATAAGACTGCTTTCTAAAAGAGGTCTGGTTTGACTATCAGCCCTCTTTACAGAAAAAACGGCACCCTTCTTTTCTACACGCTGTTCAGCCAGCCTGTAGGAAAAGAAGACCGGGTTGAAGCTGAAACAACGGTGTTGCAGGCGTCAAGGCAACACCGTTGAACCAAAAAACTCTTCTATAGCCCTACGACAAAAACATTCCGCCGCCGAACCTGACAGGGGCCTTTAACCAGGCCAGCCGGCCTAGCTGTCAGGTTGTGAGACGTCATTGGGATGATGTAGCGTGGGCGATATCGCGTTATGCTTCGTTGTTTTCTTCCGTTTGCAGGGAGACCGAATGATGCTTCAGATCCACCCACAGGCACGCACGACACCGGCTGTCCGGGCTGAGATAGCTCGTTCGTC
>NZ_WOTD01000054.1 GCF_011516885.1 Acetobacter lambici
GCGTCGCATTCGTCTGCCTCCCTCAAAGCGAGAAAAACAGTCAGCACAGGACGCCGGAAAGTACAACCCTCACGTACCATACTCAGGGCTTAACTGACGACACGCCGTAGAGAATTGCTTGTGAAATTCTTTGAATTGCATTTCTGCCAAATGATTTCATTCACAAAATTGTTTGCGCCAAAAATCTCGTCAAGCATACAGCGCAGGTAGTGACTCTTGTGCCAATCGCAGTGAAGAAAGATCAGCCCATGTGCTGCAAGTAGCTCTCTGAGCATAACAAGTCGCTCGAACATGAATTGAAGATATTCGTCGTTCGACCAAATATCGCCGTACTGCTTTTCCTCGAAAGACGATTTATCGGTCGTAGCTTTTCTGCCGCGAGACTCAATAATCTTCTTGTAATCCGCCTTTGAGTCAAAAGGTGGATCGATGTAAATCATGTCTACCTTGCCGCGAAAATCTCGGAGGAGATGGCTCAAGACTTGAAGGTTGTCGCCCCAGAAAATCTTGTTGCGCCAGCCATCGACTTCATCGCCGTGCATCTCTTTGAGCTGAGCGGGGTAGAACTGGGTCGAGGCGAACGGGCGCTTTCCGCGCCAGTTGAGCATGGGATAGCCCTTGATCGGCTCGAACTTGTATTCCTCGACCCGGCCTTCCTCCTGCCGACCCAGGTCCAAGCTTTCCTGTCCGTCACTCACTCGCATTTACCCTTCCAAGAATTTCCAATTTTTCATGTCACAGTAGAACCGCGCGTCGCAGTCCTCGCATTTCTTCCCCGGCCGCGACTTCATCCGGTAATCGCGGCCCTCGATCCGGCCAACGATCCGGTCAAAATCCGCGATGGTGCGGTCGATGGCCTTGCTGTCCTTATCCCAGCTGATGAACGGATTTCCGCTCTCCTCGCCGGTATAGTAGAGATGAGTGCGGCTGACCATGTGGCCTGTCCTCTCCTCCACCAGGTGCGCGTAGACCTCAAGCTGTTTCCGGTATTGTTGCAGCCTCTCCCGATCCCGCACCAGGTCAGGCTTCTTCTCGGCCTTGAAGTCGATCAGCTCGACCGTATCCCCTTCGCCACGGATCAGGTCCACCGATCCGTTGAGGATGTAGGTGTCCTTGACCATGGAGATATCGACCTCGGCCTCCTTCAGCCGGTCGAAATGCCGCCGCTCGCGCTTCACATAGCGTTCGACATGGCGAAGCGCCGCCCCCTTCGCGAGCTGGTTGAGGTACTGCCGCTCTCGCCGGGACAGGTAGTGGTAGTTGGTTTCGAACCAATCCTCGACCTGGCTGGCGGTGACGATGTGCCCCTCGCCGCGCAGCACCGCCTTGTGGACATCCTCAATCGTCTGATGGACGAGCGTACCGAAAAGCTGGGCGCTTGCGCGGACGGGCGTAAATTCGAGCTCGCGGAAGAAGCGATATTGCTCCGCGCAGGTCTCAAACAGCGCGATGTGGGAGGTGAAGCTGTATTGCCGCTTGAGGTTGATCTGCTTCACCACATCGAAGTCGATGCGCTCGGCATGAAACACGGGATCGCGCCAGTTTGGCAACTCTCCCCAAGCGTCAGCGAAATGTTTCGAGGGCGCCCGGCCGCGTCCCTCCTTCTCCTCGGTGGCGAGCACCAGCAGGTTTTGGGCTCGGGAGAAGGCGGTATAGAAGAGACGCCGGAAATCGAAATTCTTGATCCGGTCGAGCGGCTCGAACGGCCGCTTGGCGAGGTATGGCTCCATTGCCACATCGATGTCCGTCCACTGCTTGCGGGGCACCGCCTCAAGCGACCCGCAGACCACGACGGGAAATTCCAGGCCCTTCGATTGGTGAACGGTCAGGAAGGAAACGCACCCGCTTGGTGCATATTCGCTGTCGTCCTCGTACTCGTCGATGCCGCCGTCATAGAGGAAGCGCAGGAACTGGTTGAACAGATTTAGCAGGTCGCGATCCAGGTATTCCGGGTTCACGACGGTGATGAAATGCAGGTATTCGAATTTGGTCAGCAGCTGCGAGAGCAGGGCGAGGTTGCGCGATGCGCGCCCCTTATCCACCCCATTCATCACTTCCTCGCCGAGGAAGCGGCTGAACAGCGGGAACTGTAGTAGCTGGTAGAACAGCCCGGTCAGGCCATAGTCGGCCGCTTCCGTCATCGCTATGTGGCGCTTGGCGAGTGGGCGAACGAACGCAAGCAAGCTCGCGTTCTCGGACTTGCGTAGCTCCTGCGCGAACGCCTGGAAGCACTGGTGATCGTAGTAGTCCCAGATCGCCAGTTCCATCCCCTCCCGCGTCTGCCTGATCGAAGGGTAGCGGGGGAAGAGGAAGAGCAATGCCCCGATCATCAACCGGACTTCTTCGCGTTCGAAGAAGAGGTTCGAACGAGGGGAGTAGACGGGGATGCCATTCGTTTCCAGATGCCGCGCCAGAGCGAGCACCTTGTCGTTCTTCACCGACCGGAACAGGAACGCGACCTGGTTCCAATCGGTCAGACCCTTGTCGCGGAGCGAGTGGAGGAAGTTCACTACCTCCTCATGGAAATCGGCGTCATCGGACTGGCGGAGCTTCACGACGGACGGCGTGTCGGGAAACTGCTCGTCGCGCGCGACGATGCTCTTGTCGAAGCGGAAGGTCCTGTCGCCTTCGCTCCAATCCTCGTCCGCGATCCAGCGGTTGTAGAAATCGATGATATCCGGCGTTGACCGGTAGTTGATCGTCAGGCGCTCCTGCTTGCACCGACCCGGAGCGAAATTGCTGGGAAACTCCAGGATATTGCGGATGGTCGCACCGCGAAACCGATATAGGCCCTGGTCATCATCGCCCACGACGCAGATGTTCTGCTCATCCCCGGCGAGAAGGAAGAGCAACCGCTCCTGGATGGTGTTCGTGTCCTGGTACTCGTCCACCATCAGGTGGGTCAGTTCCTGGCGGACCTCGCTCAAAACTGCCGGGTTTCCCTCCAGCAATCGCAGGGCCTCCGCCTGGATGCCGGAGAAGTCCAAGGCGTTCTGCTCAAGCATCAGCTCTTGATAGAGGTCGGCAGCGTGGCCGAGCGCGACAATGGCGGGATCATCGCCGGTCTTGAGGGCCGCGACATCAAGCGCCTCTTCGGCGACCTTGTTCAGCCACTTCATCAGCTGGGTGGCGCGGTTCCAGCGACCGGTTTGCTCCTTCCCGATGACGAGATCGATGTCGGCGATCTCCTCGAATTTGCCCAGGCGCTGGAACAGAAAATATTGCTGGTCGAACTGGTCGAACAGGGAAAAATTGCGCTTGAGGCGTGTGAACTCGCGATGATCCTTCAACAAACGCAAGCAGATTGAATGGAAGGTCCCGATATACATCTCGTTGATGTTGAACGAGATGCCGAGCTCAAGGAGGCGGTTGGACACACGGGTGATCAGCTCACGTGCGGCCTTCTCGGTGAAGGTTACTACCAGCAGTTGCTCCGGCCGCTTCCCCTCAACCCGGATCAGCCGAACGATGCGCTCCACCAGCGTGTAAGTCTTGCCGGAACCAGGTCCTGCGATGATCAGGACTGGGCCTTGTGTTGCCTCGATTGCTGCCTGCTGGTTTAGGTTTGGTCCTGCCATGTGAACAGCATAATCGAGCACGCCGTATTTTGTGAGGACGCGACCCATGCGTTGTCCTCATGACTCCATGCCAAAAGAGCCATCAGTCACCAGTAGCCTTCTCAATGGCTAAAATAAGGCTCGAAAGCTCGCCTTGCTTGGTCAAAATCGCATCGAGCGCGGCTCTCACTTCGCTCTCTGGAATGGCTTGGCCGGGCGCGTCCACAAGCCACAATTTCAAGAGACCACCCAGCCGCCCGAAGTCACCCCGTAACCGCCCAACCGCATAGAGGGTTTCAAGGTCGATCTTGCTTGGCGGTTTGTATCCAAGAGCCAGCTTCCGAAGCAGGGCAGAAACAGGAAGCCGCACCTGCCGGGCTGTATCTTGAATGGCCTTCCTCTCGTCCTCTGTAACGCTTACCCAAATAGGTTTTTTTGAGCGCGGACCGATGTGCTTCTGCCGCCTTTTCTTGGCGTCATTTTCTCCTGACATATTTCCCCTGCCCTCCTGATTCCGCATTGAGCCGAAGGCGAATAAGCACGTCGCCCCCTATGGGGCGACCTATCTTGCTTTCAAACATCACGCGATAATGTGCAATTATATGCGAATGCACTCTTGGCCTCACGACCAATAAGATTTTCGCGTATATTCGCCTATAATTGCATATATTGGATTATATTAGCACATATTCGCAACCTAACAGACAGGTTATGCCTTGGAAGTGGTTACAATGACGCCAAATAAGAAGGGGATGGCTCGCGTGAGGTTTCTTGCCCTGAAATCCGTCATCGCAGAAGAGTTGGGGCAAGGTTACAACAGGTCAGATGTCTTCCAAAAACATCACGATGCTCTTCAGATGAGCCACAGTCAGTTCACCCGGCACGTCAGAAAATTTATTTTGGGACAGTCCTTCCAGAAGCCCAAAAAAGAGCCGCCTTCTGCCTCCTCCACAGCCCTTGCAAAACAAAGCCCAAAGGCAGCTTCCAAACGCCACGCTTTCAGCCCAAGGCCACTAAACTTCCATCCGAGCCCTGATCCTGAGCTCATTGCCCACTGGCTGTCTCCCGCAGACGGCTCAGAGAAATAATGAATTGCATGCCGTTTAAACGCTACGATCAAAGTGTTTAAACGCCCTCGCCTCTCGACTACATCCTATAACGAGGAGCGCCGCGGTAGACATATCCCCAGCTGGAAGAGCCCCTCAGACGTTAAAAGAATATATTTAAGTTAAAACGCGCGCGCGTGTTACGGGTTAGAAAAACATATCAGTTTCAACATGTTATATACCACTCGTGTGGGTGAAAGTACGTGTCCGGGCGTGTGTAAAGGTACGTGCTAATCCACAGGGAAACGTGGGTGAAGGTACGTGTCATTCCACAAAGCTGTCACCACTTATCAACAGGGCATTTTTGGAGGATCAGGTGTTCAATATCGCGCTGCTGCTGATGAAATGAGCGCCCCGTTCAGCGACAGATTGCGGGCAGCCGCTTTTTAGTGATCTTCTCTATTGGCAAAGAAAGTTACGTGGTCACGCTCTGTATCGAGCGATATCCGATAATCAGGTAGCAGGTTGATAACAGACAGTTCCTTTATCTGCCGTCGAAACTCTCTCAACGTCGCGGTACTGCCGCTTTTCGCGTACAGGACCGTCACAGACACGCGCCATTTTGGCTGAAGACCACAATGTTTGCGGGCAAGTTCATATATGCGCCGCTCAAGCGGCTTGCGGAGTTTGAAATAGTCCCGTGAAAGGGTCAGAATCCGCATGGTCGCAACAGAACGGAATAGCCAGTGAGGCAAATCCACCTCAATGGCGGTCACACGATCATCTGTTGGCGACTTTTCTACAATGCGCCATGAATCAATCAGTCCAAAGCCGCGTCGCTCACGCTGTCCATTCGTCTCAATGTTAGTCTCGATGCCAGTCCCTCTCAGCCTTGCAAGCATACCGACTATACGGCGGTAGCCGACACCCCCTGTTGAGCGGTTCGTACTACGGAGAAAATCATAGGCCGTAAAACGCACTGTTGGTGTTATGGGGCGCCCACGGTTCTTGGCCTCCACCAACTGACTGATGCAATAAATCCATAGGTCCTTGTCATGTATGGTCGCACAACCATCCGCCCCGGGCTTCACGGTCACCACGAGACCGTTACGCTCATAGGTTCTGACACGCCTATCGCCCGCTTTTAACGCAAACAGTGGATGCTCCATGCTAACCGCGTCACCCTTTGGTGCAGCGGCCAGAATGTCTGCAACGAAAAAGCCTTCCCGACGGCAGAGGTCTGCTGGGGAACCTTTTGATGCCTTGCTGACGGCACGCTGTTCCCAGAGAATGGGAGACACAGGCGTTACAAACAAGCTCTGAAATCAGAAGCGCATACCAGGACGCTGCGCCTGAGCACCCTGTGCCTTGCGCGTCTCAATCCACTCTATGACCTCTTCAAGATCCCACGCCACGTTTCTACTGGTCAGCGCGATACGGCGTGGAAACTCGCCACGCCGCTCCATGTTAAAGATAGTTCTTTCGGCTAGCGGTATCATCGCGTGAAGCTTTTTGCGGTCAATAAGAACCCTAGCCGTGTTTCCCATTTCTCTTCCCTCTGCACCCTTATGACAATGTGCTTGAGGCTACCTGCTGCTGCCTGCTGCGGCTGGGAAAAAGATTGAATTTGGTTGACACTGCAGACATAAATTGACCATGGCCAAAGATTACGAAACCCACCTTGCTTTCGATCCGATCCTCGAGCGCGTAGTTACCAAACGGGAAGCCACCGGTCGCATTGAGGCCAAGCTTGCAGACAATCTGACATGGTGTTTTTGTGAGCTTTGTGGAAATCTCACTGAATATTCAGCAATACGCTTCAATCCAGTTGTAGTAAAAAAGCTGAAGAACGAAAACGCCAAGCTTGTTCCTCTAACAGAAAAAATGATTTCGTTAGGGCTGGAGAGAGCAAAGAAACTAGCTAAACATTATTCAGAGGCCTTGTCAGGAAAATATGGCCCTCATAAAGCGAGCCAAATGATCGCTCGTTATGGCGATCTAGTCGAGATGCGTGCAGATTGTTCCGTAGAGAGTTTCCACGAATACATCGAACCAAAAATGAAGTTACGGGAGCATGCACGTCATAGTGACCTTGCGTGGACAACTCGCTTGGCAGGCTCTGCCTCTGATAGCCCTAAACCTAGTAAGTTATATTGTGAGAAACACCATCCCAGCAGAAGTGATTCTTCAAGAAGAGCCTATCACCGTGATCGAAGATTCATTTGGGAATACCGTGCCCTGATGGAACAGATTTGGACCCATGGTTTCAACAATTTGACCCTCTCCGGCTGGGACATTGAAGATCATGCGGACGTACGGAGAGAAGCTTATAGGCAAGTCAAAGCCTTACGATCTCCCACAAGCATGCTTGATGATTTTCTCTCAAAAGGCACAATGACGCAGGCTGAAATAGCTCGGCAACTCGGCATTTCCCGCCAAGCCGTTTCAGCAGCCATCAAACGACGCGCCCTAAAAAAACGTCAAGAAAGCGATCGTTAACGTGGCTTGATCGTCCATTCGTCAATCATATCAGCCCAGTCTTGTAGCATAGCGGTGCGCTGCTCGCGGTATTCCGCTTTGTTATAAACAGCTCTTACGCCTTTCTGCTCATGAGCAAGACACTTCTCGATCCAGTCAGTATTGTAACCTGCCTCATGCAACAAAGTACTTGCCGTCCTGCGCAAATCATGCGGCCCGAACTTCGCAAGCGACTTCCCCTCTTTCTGCGCAAGCCTGTAAGTCAACGTCAGGACTTGGTTCAGCGTCGCACTGCTCATCGGCTGATCGGTGTCATACCGCGATGGCAAAATGTATTCGGAGCCGCCCGCGAAGGTTTTCAAGGCAATGAATATATCGAGCGCCTGTCGGGACAAAAACACCAAATGGGGATTGCGCCGCTTCATCCGCTCCTTGGGGATGGTCCATAGCGCCTGACTGAAATTAACCTCGCTCCAAGTGGCGTTGGTTAGCTCGCTCTTTCGGACCATCGTTAGCAGCAGCAATTTGGCGGCGGCCCTGATCGAAGGGGTTGTCCCGATGCGCTCCACGTACTGGTACATCAGCCCAATCTCTTCCGGCGTTAGCGCCCGGTCCCTTGGCTCGAATTTCGCAATGGAGGTAGGCCGGACCAATTCAGCCGGATTTTCGACCTTCTGCCCCCGTTCGATAGCCCACCGGTAGACTTGGAACATCACCTCTCTTGCGTGGACGGCTGTCGCTGGAGCGCCACGTTCGACGATGGCATCGGTCAGCGCCCGCAGGTCTTCGTGGGTGATTTCAACAAGCTTCTGACTGGCAAATTTAGGCTTCAGTTCACGCTCGTAGACAGATTTGCGCATATCACGGGTGGAGTCCGCCATCTGATATCCGCGCAGCCACTTCTCGGCCCACGCTCCGAACGTCTCCACGCCCTTGATCCGTGCCTTGTCGCGCGCCTTCTCCTTGGCTGGGGACTTTCCGGCGGCGACCAGCTTTTTAGCCTCTCCCAACTGCTCACGCGCTTCGGCGAGGGTGATCCCCCCAACGCCATACCGCCCGAAGGTCAGGGTCTCCTGCCTTCCATGGATCGCATAATTATATCGGAACGAGATGCTGCCCGCAGGCGTCACCGCGACGTACAACCCATCGCGATCATTCACCTTGTAAAGTTTATCCGTCGGCTTGAGGTTGCGCAGTTTGGTATCGGTCAGCATCGGTTCATGGCACTCCAAACAGCGATACCATGATTAAAAACCATCAAAATAACCGGATAAAATCCTTATTATTCATATGGTTATTAAATATCGATACCATGACACTCATAGAATGTCCGACATGGTATTAACAAAAATCATGGCATCAGACTCAGTCAGTGCCACGCACTATGCCATAAAAAATAACTGCTTGGCGATACCGTTCGATGCCAGACAATGCCGGACCAAAAAACAAAAAAGCCCGCATTTCTGCGGGCTTTAAGGCACTTCCATGCCGGGTGGTGCCACCCTGTGCCAGACGCGGGATCATTCCCACTCAATCGTGCCCGGGGGTTTGGACGTAATGTCATAAGTCACGCGGTTAATACCCCGTACCTCGTTCACAATCCGTCCGGCTACCTTGGTCAGGAAGCTCATATCAAACGGGTACACATCTGCCGTCATGCCGTCCGTGCTGGTCACGGCGCGCAGTGCACAGGCCTGATCGTAGGTACGGCCATCGCCCATAACGCCCACAGTGCGCACGGGCAGTAGCACGGCAAAGGCCTGCCAGATTGCATCGTACAGACCAGCAGCGCGTATTTCTTCCAGAAAAACAGTATCAACCTTGCGCAGCAGATCCAGTTTTTCACGCGTGATGTTACCAGGAATACGAATGGCAAGCCCCGGACCGGGGAACGGATGCCGCCCGACAATCACTTCAGGAATTCCCAGCTCACGCCCCAGATCGCGCACTTCATCCTTGAACAGTTCACGCAGGGGTTCAACAAGCTGCATGTTCATGCGGTCAGGCAGGCCACCCACATTATGATGGGACTTGATGGTCACGGACGGGCCACCCGTAAAGCTGACACTCTCAATAACATCGGGGTAGAGGGTGCCCTGAGCAAGGAACTGCGCCCCACCCAGCTTGGTCGCTTCTTCCTCAAACACTTCTACAAACAGGCGGCCAATGGTCTTGCGCTTGATTTCAGGGTCCGTCACGCCATCAAGTGCTGACAAAAAGATGTCAGACGCATCGCGGTGGATCAACTGGATGTTGAACTGGCCGCGGAAGGTCTTGATAACCTCTTCCGCCTCTCCCGCACGCAGCATGCCGTGATCAACAAAAATACAGGTAAGCTGTTCACCAATGGCCTCATGGATCAGCACGGCGGCAACGGAGGAATCCACCCCGCCAGACAGGCCACAGATAACCCTGCCGGTCCCGACCTGTGCACGGATACGGGCAATTTCCATTTCGCGGAAACCCGCCATGGTCCATGACCCCGAGCACCCTGCAACATTATGCGTAAAGTTTTGCAGCAGAGCAGCGCCATGGGGCGTATGCACCACCTCGGGGTGGAACTGCACGCCATAAAGACGACGCCCTTCATCCGCGATAACTGCAAACGGCGCGCCCTGACTGACCGCCACAGTCCGGAACCCCGGCGGCAGCGCTACCACACGGTCACCATGGCTCATCCAGACCTGTTCACGGCCACCGCGTGCCCATGCACCACGGAACAGGGCGCAGTCTTCTACAATATCCACAAAGGCGCGGCCGAACTCACGGTGTTCACCGCTTTCCACCTCGCCACCCAGTTGCTTGCACATGGCCTGCTGGCCGTAGCAGATGCCCAGAACGGGCACAGCCATCTCGAACACCACATCTGGAATTTTGGGGGCATCAGGGCCATTTACGCTGGCAGGCCCGCCAGACAGAATAATGCCACGCGGGGCAAAAGAGCGTATTTTTTCGGCATCCGTCGTAAACGGCCAGATTTCGCAATATACGCCACTTTCGCGCACACGGCGGGCAATCAGCTGCGTAACCTGACTACCAAAATCCAGAATCAGAATACGGTCATGGTGCAAAGCTTCATCCAACACAACAGGGGAAGCAGGCTGAGCGGCATCGGACATGGGTTATGGTTCTTTCTGGTCTGCGTCAGGGTTGGCTTTCTTGTGTAGCGGCGACAAACACACTCTAAGGCCCACCACTAAGTAAGTATGACAGCGGATATAAAGCCATGCGGCGGCCTCGTCACCCTATAAAACCAGAATAACTGGCAAATCTGTTTTCTGCCCGGGCTTGCCACAACCTGCTTATCACCCCAGATTCAGACAGACAGCACTGGAGAGGCCCCAATATGAAAAACAGACACTTGCAGTTATGGGCATGCGCCGCCCTGTTGAGCATAGGATGGACTGCCTTTACGCCCGCACCGGCACAGGCCGCCACCTCCGCCGCCAACGACCCCTATGGGGAGTGGACGGGCATGCTGGTGACAGACAAAGGCCGCGACTGCCCGACCGAAGGCCTGTCCTACATGCTGATCCAGCCCACAAAAATGATTTTTGTACCCCAGATGGGCAATCTGGTGCTGCACGGCGTCCCCAACAAGGAGCGCCAGCATTACCACGCCCAGCTTATTATGCAGGATGCACGAAAGCAGTCCCTACCGATGGTTTTTGAAGCCCACCCCATAGATGACATATTCGAGGGTGTTTACGGCACACCCACCTGCCGCGCGCATATTATACTCCGCCGCCCCGAGAACCACCCGATGGATAACTTTTTGAACCGGAACTACGGCGTGTCGTCAGTTAAGCAGGATGATGATTGAGGCGAACTGCACGGCTGCGAGGAAGGTCGATTTCAGTTTATCGTAGCGGGTTGCGATAGCGCGAAACTGCT
>NZ_WOTD01000055.1 GCF_011516885.1 Acetobacter lambici
AGCGTCGCATTCGTCTGCCTCCCTCAAAGCGAGAAAAACAGTCAGCACAGGACGCCGGAAAGTACAACCCTCACGTACCATACTCAGGGCTTAACTGACGACACGCCGTAGTTAAAACGCTATCTGGCCCAATATCCGATCATTTGTCATTTTTACACGTGTAAAAATGACAGCGAGTTAGTGCAAGATCTTTTACACGTGTAAAAGATGATAAATACCGCTGAGACTCTCTTGAGAAGTTAATGAGACAGAAGGACAGGATAAGGACCAGCCCGGAGCGCGTGGCGCAAGTGGTTGGTGCTCGCCATGCTCGTCCGCTGCGCGGCCTGTGCGTGGCTCCGCTCCCGGCGCTTCGCACCGCACTTGCGCCACACACTCCGCCCCGGTTGTCAGGAAGGCATAAGGGGCAAGGAATGAAGAGAGTAGACGCTCCCCTTCCCGCTCCTTGCCACTAATCCCGACAAACCTATGCAATCAGGCCCCCGACCCTTTCTAAGGCGTCGGGCGAAGCCGTTTGGACGGAGTGCGCCAACATGTCCATGTCTGCCTCGCAACTCAATCTGTTCGACACCACAGTGCTGTCAGGTGAACTTGCAGCCCTCTGGTCTCTGGATGATGACCAGCCCATACCGGAAATCTCAGCCCCCTCCCCTCAGACCTTCCGTATCCCGCAGCGGGATTTTCGTCTGAAGGGCGTACGTGGTCTGGCTCAAGGGTGGAAAGCGCGCGCGGAAGCCAATATCGCAGCGATCGCCCTCCTCGCAACACTTGAGCGCGAAGATCGGAATGCTACTACAGCAGAGCAGGATGTTCTGGCCCGTTTTACGGGCTTTGGCGCAGGTGAATTGGCCAACAGCCTCTTCCCGCCCACAGGCAGAGAGGTGCGCAAAGGATGGGAAAGCCTTGCTGCAGAACTTGAACAGCTGACGACGGAGACTGAACGCGCCGGTCTGCAGCGTGCGACACAGTATGCCCATTATACGCCGGAACTGATTGTTCACTCGATGTGGGACATGGCCCTGCGTATGGGGTTTCGGGGCGGTTCGGTGCTTGAACCGGGATGTGGCACGGGGCTCTTCATCGCCGCACGCCCAGAAAAACTCGAAGGCAAGATCGCTTTTACCGGCATTGAGAACGATCCCATCTCTGCCCGTATCGCGCGCAAGCTCTATCCGAACCAATGGATCCGCAGTGAGGACTTCACGCGTGCCCAGCTCCCACAGGGCTATGATCTGGCGATTGGCAATCCCCCGTTCAGCAACCGCACAGTGCATGGTCGTGAGGGACTGGAGAGGCAGGGTCTGAGCCTCCATGATTTCTTCATCGCCCGTTCGCTCGAAGCTCTGCGTCCAGGCGGGATCGCCCTGTTCGTGACCTCTCGTTACACATTGGACAAGACGGATCCGAATGCCCGACGGATCATTGGCGAGAGCGCTGACCTTCTTGGCGCTGTACGTTTACCAGAAGGCGCAATGCGTGACGATGCCGGGACAGATGTGGTGGTTGATATCCTGGCATTCCGGAAACGAGAAGTGGGAGAAGTGCCGTCAAATGAGAGCTGGGTTGAAACTGCAGACATCCCAGACTCAGACGAGGGAAATGGTCCGCTCGTTATAAACCGGTATTTCCTTGACCATCCCGAACAGGTGCTCGGCAGTCATATCTGGACGACAACACAGTTTGGTCCCGGCTACACATGCTCTGCCACCGCCGGCGCAAAACTAGACCTTCTTCTTCCGCAAGCCCTGAGCCGGATCGCGCCCAACGTTCATTTCCTGCAGCCGCTAGAGGCGCGCATTGTCCGGCCAGCAGGTGAGGGCGTTACGGTTGGAACCGCGGCAAGTGGTGCGGACCTCAAGGAAGGAAGCTACTTTGTAGAACGGGGTGTCCTGCACCAGATTAGCGAGGGGCAGGCCCAGATCGTCCCGATCCGCAAGGCAGGCCAGGCAGAAGGAATTTTTGCCAAGCATGCTCGGATCATCCGCGGGCTGGTGCCCATCCGTGATGCCGCACGGAGTGTATTGCGGGCGCAGATGCAGAACCTACCTTATGGAGCGCAGCAGCGCACTTTGAAGACGGCGTATCAGAGTTTCGTGCGTGAATTTGGCCCCATCAACCATACCCGCACCACGCTACGCGAGAATTCTGAAACTGGGAAAACACGGGAAACCCAGCGGCGTCCGAACCTGCAGACCTTTCTGGATGATCCTGACGTCTGGCTGGTGGCTTCGATTGAGGAGTATGACGAGCGCACGGATACGGGTCGCATGGGGCCGATATTTTCAGAGCGTGTCATTCATGCACCGACAGAGCCTGAAATACACGGAGCCCATGACGCGCTCGCTGTGTCCCTGCATGAAACGGGCCGTGTGGATCTGCCTCTCATTGCCGAACTGCTGGGACGGAGTGAAGCCGATACGTTGGCTGAACTGGGTGAGAGCATTTACCTCGATCCGGAACGCAGCGCACAGGGCAGGGACGTCTGGGTCACGTCTGATGAGATGCTCTCAGGTGCGGTGCGCACCAAACTGGCGCTCGCACGCGAGGCCGCACATCATGATCAGCGGTATGCACGCAATGTCAGCGCCCTTGAAGGTGCGCAGCCTGCTGATCTGCGTCCCTCTGAAATTACAGCCCGTCTGGGAGCACCGTGGTTGCCCGTCACGGACATTCAGGACTTCGTACAAGAGGTCATGGGGATTGAAACAACCGTTCGTCATACCCCGGAAGTGGCATGCTGGAGTATCAATCGTGCGCCGTTTCTGTCTCGCGCTGAAGCAACATCCGTCTGGGGCACGGAACGACGCAATGCAGCGGAACTACTGGAAGACGCGCTCTCTCAGTCTATTCCCAAAATATGGGATCATTGGCGCGATGAAAATGGCAACGAACGACGCGAACTCAATACGCAGGAAACGGAAGCGGCTAAAGAAAAACTCGCTGCTATCAAGAGCGCGTTCGAAAAGTGGGTGTGGCAGGATCCCGACCGCTCTGACCGTCTCGTAAAGCTCTATAACGAGACCTACAACAACCTTGTGCCGCGTGCCTTTGATGGCAGTCATCTGCGTCTGCCTGGAGCGAGCAGCACGATTACCTTGCGTGCTCATCAGAAGCGCGTGGTTTGGCGGATTATCGCTTCAGGACGCACCTACATGGCCCATGCTGTGGGAGCAGGAAAAACCTTCTCCATGGCTGCGGCCGTCATGGAGCAGAAACGGCTTGGACTGATCAGCAAGGCCGTGATTGTGGTGCCAGGTCATTGCCTTGCACAGATGGCGCGTGAGTTCCTCATGCTTTATCCCACGGCCCGGATCATGGTGGCCGACGAAACCAATTTCATTAAAGCCAAACGTCAGCGTTTCATTGCCCGTGCGGCGACAGAAAACTGGGACGCGATCATCATTACGCATGATGCTTTCAAGTTCATTCCGGTCGAAGCGGGATTTGAACGCGAGATGATCGAGGATCAGATCGTCTCTTACGAAACCATTCTTTCCGGTCTTGATGGTGACGACCGTATCTCGCGCAAGCGGATCGAACGCATGAAAGAAGGGATGGAAGCAAAGCTGGAAGGGTTGGCTGCGCGCAAGGATGATCTGCTGCACATGGGTGAAATCGGGATTGATCAGATCCTTGTCGATGAAGCCCAACTGTTTCGGAAACTGTCCTACGCCACCAATCAGTCTGATCTGCGAGGTGTCGATCCCAATGGCTCTCAGCGTGCATGGGATCTGTTCGTGAAAACGCGTTACCTTGCGAAGACGGACCAGACTCGTCCACTGATCATGGCTTCAGGTTCGCCGATTACGAATACGATTGCCGAATTGTGGAATGTCGGACGGTATATGGATCTGGATGCTCTTGTCGCCCGCAATCTCCACGAATTTGATGCTTGGGCAGCCAACTTTGGGGAAACACGCACCGAACTGGAGCTTCAGCCCAACGGTCTCTACAAACCGGTCACGCGCTTTACCGAATTCGTCAATGTGGCCGATCTGATGGCCATGTATCGTGACTTTGCGGACGTCGTTCAGTCAGACGAGTTGGCACGATATGTCAAACTGCCCTCTGTTAAGGGCGGCAACAGACAGATTGTGGTGGCCGAAAGCACAGAAGACTTTCGGGCATTCCAGCAGACCCTTGCAGAACGGATGCGCGCGATTGAAGCCCGTTCAGGTCGTCCTCAGAAGGGGGACGACATCATTCTGAGTGTGATGAATGATGCCCGGCATGGCGCGATCGATCTGCGGTTTATCGCACCGTGGGCGGATGATGACCCACATTCCAAGCTGAATGTGATGATTCGGAAGGTGTTTGAAATCTGGCATGAGACATCTGCCAATCGTTACACCAATCCCGAGACGGGCAGGGCTTACGATTTACCGGGGGCGGTGCAGATGATCTTCTCCGATCTCGGCACACAGGCCTCCCAGACCAAGCGCGGGTTCTCGGCTTATAACTGGATCAGGTCAGAGCTGATCCGCATGGGTGTCCCTGCCGAGCAGATTGCCTTCATGCAGGATTACGACAAGGCGGCAGCCAAGCTGCGTCTGTTTGGTGATCTCAATGCAGGCCGCAAGCGTATCCTGATCGGTTCAACAGCCACAATGGGAACAGGGGTCAATGCCCAGCAGCGCCTGAAAGCCCTGCATCATCTCGATGTGCCCTGGCTTGTGGCCGATATCATGCAACGGGAAGGTCGGATCGTGCGCCAGGGCAACCAGCACGAGGAAGTGGAAGTTTACGCATACGCCCAGCAGGGATCTGTGGACGCCACAAACTGGCAACTGCTTGAGCGCAAGATGCGCTTTATCGGACTTGCGATGTCTGGAGACCGGACCATCCGTCGGATTGAGGATGTTGGCGGTGAAGGCAACCAGTTTGCAATGGCCAAGGCGCTGGCATCAGGTGACATGCGTCTGATACAGAAGGCTGGCCTGGAAGCCGATATCGCGCGTCTTGAGCGTTTGCAGGCCGCGCATTTCGATGATCAGTTCAATGTGCGTCGCCAGATCCAGAGAGCTGAACGCGACATCCAGACAGCGCAGACACGCATTCCGAAAATTGAGGCGGCAATAGGTCAGCGTGTGCCCGCGAAAGGGGAGGCGTTTGCGCTGCATCGTGACACCACGATGGTTGAGAGCCGTGAAAAAGCTGGGGCATGGATACTGTCGCAGGCGCGGCTTGCTGAACGGGAAGGCCGGACCGGGCAGTGGAGCATGGGTCGGATCGCCGGATTTGACGTGATGTGCGAAGCTCATGAACAGCAGTTCAGACCGTCCGACAAGAGAAAACCAGAAGTAGTCTCCTCCCTCTATCTGGATACACCTGCAGGAGAAATCGAGGTCGAGACCGATCGTGAGACCAAGCCTCTGGGACTGATTTCACGGATTGAGCACGCAGCCTTACGTCTGGACAGCGATCTGGCTGAAGCACGTCGCAGTCTGGATGAGGCACAGCGCCGACTGCCAGCTTATCGCGCACGCGAAGGACTGCCTTTTGCGGAAGCCGCGGACCTCAAAGCCAAATGTGCTGAGCTGTACGCACTGGATGCCGAGCTGAAAGCAGAAGGCAAGGAAGAGGGAACCGCACTGAAATTGGCGACAGCAAATGATGATGCTGCTTCTGACGTTGGAGAGAAAATAGAGGAGATGGCCTGAGAAAAAAGGAAAACAGAAATCCGAAAAGGGAAGGGCACGCCACAGGCCGCCCACCCGCCGCAAGGGTAAGCCCCGTTCCGGGGCCTCGCTGACGCTCGCCCTTGCCCCGTGTGCGCGTCTGCGGCGGTGCCGAAGGTATGAGGTCAGAAAATTACACCTCAGGACCCTGAAAGTGAGGAGCGTATCATGACGGAACTTCGCCGCGTCGATCCCAGAACACTCGTACCAAACCCGAACAATCCACGTAAGACCCAGCCAGATCCTCGTGCGGAACATCAGCTTGCGCTGAATATCAAGACAGTGGGCCTGATTCATGCGCCCTGCGTGCGGGAACTTGAGGATGGTCGGTTGATGATTGTCGCTGGTCACCGACGGGTGCGGGCCTGCATTGCGGCGAAATTGACCGAAATTGACGTGCACGTCCGCTCAGGTGATGAAAAGAGCGATACGATGGCGGCTGTCGCCGAAAATATCGTGCGTGCCGATATGACAGAATCTGAACAATGGCGTGGTGTGCTGGATATGCGCGAGAAGGGCGCTACTGATACAGAAATCTGTCGGTCCTTCATGGTAACGCCTGCTTATCTGCGCGGATTGATGCTTCTGTCCCAGATGCATTCGCCCATCATAGCGGCAATAGATGCCGGTATTGGGCCATCTTTTCAGGAGCGCAACGCGATTGCGCGCACGCCGCTGGAGCGTCAACGCGATGTCTGGGCAGAGATCTGGGCCGAAAGTGCGGATGAGGGTGTCGATCCAACTGATTATGAAATGAGCAGGGAAGAGTTTGCGCACTTCGACTGGGAAGATTTTGTCCGCTATCTCGATCAGGTCGAGTTATATGCCCGTGATTTTGAATTTGATGATGAGACGGCACAAGAGGCGGGCGTGGTCTGGGAAGAGGATCTGTTCGGGCAGGGGGGGCAGGACAATCGTTACTGCACCCAGTTCGCGGCGATCTTCAAGGCACAGCAGATATGGGCCGAAAAAACGAAACCTGAAGGCTGCGTCTTCATTCCGGCCAACGAGTATGGAGAAGGGATTGTTCCCGAGGGACACCGGAGTGTTGGGTCATGGGAAATGGAGCAGGCAGATGATATCCCGACGATCTGGGTGAGCTCCCGCACTCTGGCGATCAAGACTGGCCGGATGCGCAAAATCACGCAACGGACAGCCCAGAGCGGTGAGGAGGGGTCACTTTCGTTTTCGAGTGCCCAATCTGCCGAGAAGCCTAAGGAACGTGCGGATATTTCCGGAACGGGTCAGAAGATTATCGGTGAGGTCCGTACTCAGGCATTGCGAGAGGCACTGGCAGCGGCCCGCGAGAGCGCGGACCCATGGGATCTGATAGGGGCGTTCCTGCTGGCCCTGAGTGCTGACAATGTGAATATCCATGGAGATAACACTTATGATCCCTATGGTGCGGCTTCCGAACGGGACCGGGCCGTTGCAAGTGTCTTTCCAGAGGGCGTGCTCGTGCGCGATCCGGCAGTGCTCCGGAACGCTGCTCTTGAAGTGCTCTGCAGTTTCATGAACTGCGAGGTGAGCATGCATAGTGGAAGTGGACTGCCTGCCCAGATTCTTGGTGTGCTGTTCAATGCCGATGCCCATATCCCGACGATGGCTTTTGAGGATTTCCTCAAGACTTACAGCAAACCTGGGATTACCAAGGCAGTCCAGGCTGAAGGACTGGAAGAAAAACCCACGGGAAAGGCCATGCGTGAAGCCTTGATGGCGCATGTTGGTGAAAAACGCTGGGTGCCCGAACCTGCAACGTTTGCAGCTGGCATTCCGGCATGGAAAGCCAAAATAAAAAAACAGGCAGCGCGTGCGGCAGCACGGGCCCAATTGGACGCACAGACTGAAGAAGATGATGAGATCGATGACCAGTCATCAGACATGGAACTCTGTGACGAACAAGATGTGGCTGAAGCTGATGAAGAGACGCTGACACCTGAGGAAGACGTGTCAGCAGATGACACATCGTCTGTGTCTGAGACGACTTCCTCACACACCGAATTACCAGATGATCCACGCATACCGACACAACTTGCAGAGCTGGCGCGCAAGATGCCTGAGCATCTTGAAATCATCATGGTCTGACAAATACAGGCGGCCCATCGAACGGGCCGCCTTTTTTATGTCCATCCAGAGGCATGTTTTAAGGAAATACCGTCATGAAACTTCATTTTGATCATGCGCTCGTGACACAGTTGCTGGCTCACGCTGAAGCAGCAAAAGAGCATACGCCCACCTTTGACCAACTCTATGAGCCCACCTTTCTAAAAGATGGGAAAGAGACACAGTCGCCGTCTTATGATGACATCGATCTCACCAAAGTTCCTGCCGGGCTGATGCTGGTAGGAGATAATGGCATTTATCTCATGTCGAATGGCAAGCCAGCGCTCAAGGATCCTGAACGCACAGGGAACCTTATCGCCTATGCTTTTGAAGCCGATCCGCAAAAGCAACCTGACGATTGGTGGCATGTGAAGCAGGCAGCCTTTGGCGGTGATGACGGGGCAGAATTTCTTGCAGCCAAAGCCATCAGGAATGCACTTGAAGCGACGAAAGGAGGCCGCTTCTGGCTTGATGTGTCGCCGACACGGATTTCCAGTCCCTATCTTGCGCCACCACGTCGCAAACGTGCGTTGGCATCAAAAAAATAGGAAAAGATAAAAGGCAATATGAAAGCAGGAGAGAGCCATAGTCTGCTGTCTGGAGCAAACGGTTGGTTCTCCCCATGCTCGACCGCAGTGCGGTCTGCGCGTGGGTCCGATCCCGGCGCTGCGCGCCGCGTTTGCTCCAGCCTCCAGACTATGCCCCGCGTGGAGATGTCAGGAAATGCAACCCGATATCCAGAAATATGCATTTCCAGAAAATCATCGTTTTCAAGGAGAGTTTTCATGTCTGCAACTCTGGAACCGACACACGCCATTACTTCTTCTGCTCTTGCTGGATTTACCGGGACTGTTCGCTACTATCGCTGGCATAGCGGTCTTCTGCTGACAGATGGCGCCCATTATCTTGCAGCCAATGGTGCCGCGTGGCTGATTGATATACTGGCAAGCGTTCAGCATATGCCGACTATGCGTGAGGAAGATCGACAGTTCTGGACCTTGAAGGTTGATCTCGAAAAACACACGGCCGTTATTATTTGTACCGATGGAGATAAGACAGGGGATGGGGAAGTCGAACTCTATCGGCAGGACATCCCGTATACTGATTTCCCCCTAAAGGAAGCCAAATTATTCGCTTTCAGTGAACCCGGCATAGGGCGCATTGTCCTGCTTCCCAGCGAATACTGAAAACGCTGACGCTCTCTACTGGAAGGCCGCCCTAAAGGGCGGCTTTTTTATATCTGTCATCCAACAGCACCATAAAATACCGTGGTGCTAGGGACGTTTTGAAATGAGCAAGACACTCGATGTCACGCGACAGACATGTGGTCGATATGTTGTCGAAACTTGCCTTCGGCCTGATGGAGCCGTTTTTTTACGCACCCCGGACATATTCCCGGTCAATGCCCGCAACTGGCATGGTCCGTATGACACTATGGACGCTGCCATAACTGATTTTTTGGACCGGACGGCAATACCGAAGATCACACGTAAGAAACTCTCCTCTCTGCGCGATCACGGCTATGCCGGGGATGTTGGTGGAAAGGAGATGATCCTCCATCTTGATCGCTGGACCGGAGCCACAACACTCAGTGATTTCGAATTGGTCGAGGAGAGCGTCCAGACCTGATTCCCTTTCATTCATATCTCTCAAAAAATCAGTCAGGAGAATGATCTCATGTTGAAACACAGGATCGTTTCTGGAAACCACTGGCCCCGTCCTGCAAAGCCAACCCGCTGGATTTGTACAGATGAACCGGTCACATGTCGGCGTTGCCACATCGAGTGGCTGGACGGCGACCCGGCATTATCCATTGAGTGTCGTGGCTGTGGTGCGGAAGCTGGCTACCCTTGTCAGCGGCCACAGGGGGGAAATGAACGCGTCTGTTTCCAGCGTGACCGTCAGGCTATTCGTGATGGTTTGCTGATGCCGTGTGAAGGATTATCGTGGGATGGACGTCACGATAAACGCCTGATGATGACCTTACATCCTTACCCTCACGCCATTCCAATCATGAGTGGCGCACCCGTAAGCCGGTTTTCTGCGTAAGTGTGTCCAATATGGCCACACTTTCAGCTTTCTCGTGATCAGGAAGAGGTCTTTTCTAACATGAATGATCTGGCACGTCATGCTCTGTTTAATACGTGCAGTCGAAAATAATGAGCTGGCGTTAGCCTGATCACTCCCAGATCAGACAGAAAATATGATCAAAAAAATAAAGAGAAAAACGGGAAAACTAAGAATGAGCACCAGAGCGCTGCGTCGGGGGCAAGAGGTGGGTTCTCGCAATGCTCGCCCGCAAGCGGGCTGTGCGTTGCTCCGATCCCGGTGCTGGCGCACCGCTCTTGCCCCCGCCACACCGCTCCGGTTGCGCGAAGGTATCCAAAAGCAAAAAGGACACCGACGATGCGCGATACGAAACTCCCTCTTCCCACAACAGCACGCGATTATCTGGAAATCGCGGGTTTCCTGGCAGGAACAATTCTTCTGGGGCTGACACTTATCATCCTGATCTGCGGCCCAGCCTTTGTGCTCCCTCACAGCATGACCTTTGCCGGTTTGGGTTAACGCCTAAGTGTCTGACCGAAAATGAGTTGAGTGATTTCAGTGGATTATGATTCATGGGTTTGCGATAACCTGATGAGATCAAGATGGCCTGGACTGAAATCACCCGCGCGCAG
>NZ_WOTD01000056.1 GCF_011516885.1 Acetobacter lambici
ACTCTGTCTGCATCGGGTTTTCTTATAGCTTACGAAAATTTCTTTTCTACAAAACAGACTTTTTCATAATCTAACCCGATGTACAACCCTTCTGTGAGATTTCCGCGTCGATGGAGACCATGAGCAGCGTCCGTATGACTGATTGGTCCTTCATAATAGAAGTTTATAAAAATGAACTGAAATGATATATTTTTATGTCTATATGAATTTCGTGCATTTATCGGACAAAACATGGGCATTCTGGAACGCAGTCATCTGACAATCATTCAGGAAGTCGCACGGGAAGGTTCGCTGACGGCTGCCGGGGCGCGTCTGAACCTGACCCAACCTGCGCTCAGCCACTCTATCCGCAAGATCGAACAGCAGCTTGGCGTCAGGATATGGCGACGGGAAGGACGATCCCTTGTTCTTACTCAGGCCGGTGAATGGCTTTTGTCTCTGGCAAACCGTCTGCTCCCGCAATTTGAACTGGCGGAAAGCCGTATTGAACAATTCGCAAATGGCGGGCGCGGGACATTGCGCATCGGGATGGAATGCCATCCCTGTTATCAGTGGCTTCTGAAAGTCGTTTCACCTTACTTGGAGAGATGGCCAAAGGTCGATGTGGATGTACGACAGAAATTCCAGTTCGGCGGGATCGGCGCGCTGTTCAGTAATGAAATCGATATTCTGGTGACCCCTGATCCCCTGTATAAACCTAGTCTCAAATTCACACCAGTATTTGACTATGAACTGGTGCTGGCTGTTGGTCCGGAGCATCCTCTTCGGAAGGCAAAATTTGTTTTACCAGAGCAGTTGGCAGATGAAACATTGATTACCTATCCGGTTCCGTCTGAGCGGCTCGATATTTACACGCAGTTCCTGCAACCAGCAGGGATTGGACCCCGACAGCAGAAGCAGATTGAAACGACGGATATCATGCTGGTGATGGTCAGCCATGGAAGGGGCGTTGCGGCACTTCCTCGCTGGCTTGTGGAAGAATACGCCACACGCTTTGAGCTTTATCCGGTGAAGCTTGGAAAAAAGGGTATTGCGAAACAGATATTCCTTGGCCATCGGGAAACCGATGAAGATATTCACTATCTGCGGGATTTTATTGAATTCGCTGCGTCGCCTCGTCAGACCGTTTAAAAATATCACGTCCCTTTATTTTCTATTCCCGGTTTTTCTTGACGTAAGGAGCCTGAGCAGTCAGCGGTGAGGCCATGGATACCATCAGCCTCCTCGCCCTGCTCCTGACCCTCTCGGCAGGCTTCAGCATTCTCAACCACCACACATTGCGCGTCCCGGTGACCATCGGCGTTCTGGTCTTCTCATTGCTGACCTCGCTGCTGGTCATGATTCTGAACCCGCTGATCCCGGCCTATGATCTTCAGGCTCTTCCACGATCCGTGCTCGGAGCCATCAATCTGCCTGCGGCACTTCTGAACGGTGCCCTGTCGCTACTTCTGTTTGCCGGAGCCATGCAGGTGAATGTCGGACATCTGCGCGCAAAGCTGATGTCCGTGACTGCCCTCTCCATTCTGGGAACCGTTCTGGCCGTGGCGTTTCTGGCGGTCGCGGCGTGGTGTGTTTTCCCTTTTCTGGGGCATGCCGTTCCCTTTACGTGGTGCATTGTGCTCGGCACCATTCTCGCCCCAACAGACCCGGTTTCGGTTGTGGGAATGCTGAAACGTCTGGGACTGCCGGGACCGCTACAGGCCGTTTTTGCGGGCGAGAGCCTGTTCAATGATGGGGTAGGTGTTGTCATCTTCGGTGTGACGATCGGGCTGGCGACTGGGGACAGTCAGGGAGTGGGAGCTTCGGAGATTGCTCTGAGCTTCTGCCGCGAAGCGCTCGGTGGGGGGCTTCTTGGAGCGGCAACCGGGTGGATCGCGCTTCGTGTGCTCAGGGAACAGCGGGATCCGCATATCGATCTGCTGACTTCGCTGGCGCTGGCGACCGGAACCTTCAGCATCGCCAACCAGCTTGGCATGTCCGGTGCGATTGCCGTCGTCGTGGCCGGTCTCTGCTTCGGAACCAGCTACAGCCATTCCGTTTTCGATGAAGTATCCCGCAAGGAACTCGACATCGCATGGACGCTGATTGACGAAGTGCTGAACGTGCTGCTGTTCATGCTCATTGGCTTTGAAATATTGGAGATCACGCCGCATCTGTTTACGGTGCTGGCGACGCTTGCCGTGATCCCGCTGTCCATTGCCGTGCGGGCATTGAGCGTTCTGTTTTCCACTCTTCCGGTTCATCTCCGACAATGGGAGCGGGGCCGTGTCCTCGGTATCCTGACATGGGGCGGCCTGCGTGGCGGCATCTCGGTTTCTCTGGCGCTTGGCCTGCCACCCGGAGACCTGCGCGACCTGCTACTGCCTGTTTGTTATGGTGTCGTGGTGTTCACCATCATCGTGCAGGGTCTGACCATGGAGCGGGTCGCCCGCAGGCTCTATCCGTCAATCACCTCCCGGTCGCAATAATGCCCTCCTCCCTTCTCCCGGTCTCGATTTCCGCCCGGCGGGTTCTCATTCTCGGGCTTGTCGCAGGCTATGTGGATGCCCTGAGTTTCGTCGATCTGGGCGGTGTCTTTGCTGGTGCGATGACCGGCAATACCACGCATATGGGCGCCTCGTTTATCAGTGGGAACTGGCACCATGGCCTGCTTCTGGTCGGTGTGCTGGGTATCTTTTTCCTTGCCGCCATCCTGTCCGGCCTGATGCGGCTGTTATGGTCGCCAGCTTACGGGGTCATGGTGATGACAATCTTCATGGTTCTGGCGCAGATCGTGCATGGATCGGCCCTGCGTTACTGGGGCGAATTTTTCGTGCTGCCAGCACTTCTGGCCGTGCAGGGCGAGACGATCGCGAAGTTCTCCGGCACGCCCATGCCCACGATCGTCGTGACAACAAACCTGCTGAAAGCCGCATCGGGAATTGCGGAATGGGTAGCGTCATGTCTGGCGCCGGACAGGAACACTCGCCCTGTCGCAGGAAGCATTTTTCTGCCGCTACTTTTGTGGGGGGCTTTTCTGGCAGGCGTGATGGCTGCCGCCATGGGGCTGGCCCTGCACGGAAGCTTTCCGTTCCTGTGGCCCGTCCCTTTCCTTGTTTTCCTATACCGGGATATCTGGAAAACGGAGCGCGCAGGGCAGGATGATAATTGAACACCCGATCCGGCAGCCCAGATCAAACACCGGACGTAACGCATTTATGATGTGCATCTGCCTCTCGGTCAGGTCGGGTTTTCATGCCTGACAGCCGACATTCCTCTTCCCCCCCATGCCGGTCTTCAAGAAAGACGGTATGAGATGAAAAATACCGTTCTCGCTCAGTGCCGTGAGCTACTACACTGGGTGTAAGATACTCAGGATAGTAGCAAGCGCGAGGCGTCGTTTATGCAGGTTGAAGTTGTTGTCCACGGCCGAAAGGATCTGGTTTACGCGGCTCTGTTCGACCGGTGTGACCGGACCACCCGACACCGTCTGGCCGAGGCCGGTTCATCAGCTGACACTCTGCCGGAAATTCTTGCTGCGGCCCGCCTCTCCCCAGGACTGGAACTGCGCTTGTCTGGTATCTCCCTCTCAGGGAATAAGACCGACGATCTGGTGATTGCTCATGACGTGCCGTTCGCCGCTCGTGCCCGCGCACTGGCCGCAGAGCGGATCGGTGTGGCTCCAGATGATCCCTCACTGACTCTCGCCTTACATCTCGGTTCAGTTCCGTATTTTCTGGCGCGTTACAGGCAAGCACACGGGAACACTATCGCACAGTCTGACGCGTCCCCTCCCCTGCCCTCTCCTGCGGGTCAGACGCCCGGTGTCATTATCCGATGGTTTGACGCCTCTTTTGGAAGGGCCGTCCCGCAACGCGATGGCTCTCTTGAAACCGCGCGTGATAGTGCCTCAGCTTACGCTTTGCAGGCCAAGGCAGATAATACACGCAAAGTCTATCGTGCTGGTGTCCGGGCATGGTGTGCCTGGGCGGATCGTCATGCCCTTCCCTGCCTCCCTGCACGTTCGGCCGACATTGCCGCATTTCTGGCAGACGAAAGAGGTCGGGGCTTAGCGCCCTCAACACTGGAGCTTCGACGGGCCGCAATTACCTATATTCACCGCCTGGCGGGGTGCGCCGTTCCCACCGCTGACGCCGCTATTGGCGAAACCATGACCGGGATCAGGCGCACCGCTGCAAGGGATGGCTTTACACCGCGCCGCAAAGCCGCTGCAACGCAGGACGTCCTAGCAACAATCATCAGTGCGATAGACCTGAGTAAGTTATCCGGGATGCGGGACCGGGCTTTACTCCTTATGGGGTTTTATGGTGCGTTCAGGCGTTCTGAGCTGGCCAGCATCGATGTTCGCCACGTAACCTTGGTCAGTAAAGGCCTGCTAGTCACTCTTCCCCAGTCAAAGGGGGATAGACAAGGAAAGGGTGTGGAGATCGCCCTCCCCTACACCAAAGATCAATATTGCCCGGTAAAGGCATATGGCGCCTGGTTGGCCGTGTCAGGCATACAGGACGGAGCTGTTTTCCGCCGCATCCGCAAAGAGGGCACGGTAGCCGTTGAAGGCGACATTCGCGCAGTCGGACTGCAACCTCTGACAGATCGCTCTATCGCCCGCATCATCCAGGCCCGCGCCAGCGCTGCCGGGCTGGATGGAAAGGCCTTCGGCGGGCATAGCCTGAAACGGGGAGCGTTGACGACAGGAATGGATGCTGGTGTGCATCCCGTTAAACTCAAGCGCCTTGCCCGACATGCGACATACGCTGCTCTGGGGGACTACCTCGAATTGGGCGACCCATTTGATGGGCATGCACTAACACAGTGACACGTTGGTGTTCTGACATCAGAACACCAAGTTGGTATGGTGAGGGGTTAAGTGACCACGCTCATAAATATCGCCCTGCCGATCCAGACTGCACTCCCATCCCCTCCCCGCGTTGGGGGGTTAAGTGGCCATCTATTTAAGGATATCCCTTCTGTCGGCTCCGAGACGGCTAGGTGCCCATTCTTATGGCACGTATGGGGGGTTAAGTGACCTATAAACCTGAACCGTTGGCCCTACTCCGACCGGTGAGGGGTAAACCGACCTCATTATTGTTAGACCAACACTCCCGCGGTCCACCAATAGTGGTCGCGTCAGCTAGGCCGAGGGGTTAAGCGACCGAATACCTCGCTCAATCCATCCCCATCATCCCGAGGGGTAAACTGACCTCTCTAGACTTATCCACCGGGTAAAAGCCGTTATCTACTGGGGTTAAGTGACTAAAGCCCGAGGGGTTAAGTGGCCTCTCTATATAGTACAAAGAATTCTTAAAATACTACTTAGTATAGTCACTTAACCCCTCAGTTGACACGACTTAGAAGAATAAACCATGCTGCAAACACTTGATCACCCGGAGCGCCAACATGGATTCCCCATACACAGGTGAATTTCCCCAACTGCTGCTGACACACGGCTATGAAGAAACCGTGTCTTTGTTGCAGCGCTCTGGGCGAGAAGATGACATTCCTCTTCTCGAAATAACGCAAGCGTTACTAGCGGATGAAAAAAGCGAAATTGGGGTTTCCTATTCGGGTCTATGCCTCACAAGTTTGCCTCATAAAAAGCTTCCAGAAGATCAGGTATGGAAACGCGCTGGCCATGACGTTACCCTGCTAATTGAACCCGGAACGTTGATCATAGGCGGAGAAGAACGAAAATTTGGGGTTCCATACGGTGCCAGAGCCCGAATGATTCTAATACACCTGATGTCTGAGGCTTTCCGCACTGGATCTCGGGAAGTAAAGCTTGGCGGCAGCCAACGACGTTGGTTTGAAAAAATGGGAATATCATTCGGCGGCGAGACGGCACGAGCAATACGTGATCAGTCTCGGCGTATAAGCGCATGCAGCTTAAAGTTCTTTTGGGCGACCGAAAGCGGCGGCGATATTTTCTCTAAGGCAGGAATAGTATCGTCAGGCTTGTTATTCGGTGACAATCTAACCAGGAAATCTGACGGTCAGGAAAACCTCTTTGACGACACGGTGATCTTAGACCAAGATTTTTTCAATGCGTTACAGAAGCATCACGTAAAACTGCGTGAAGAAGCTATCAAACAGTTAAAAGATAGATCTTTGGCGTTAGATATTTACGTTTGGCTTGCTTACCGGATGCGAAGCTTGAGAAAACCAACCCCAATTTCATGGTCTGCATTATATGACCAATTTGGTGGTGGCATTAAACAACGCAAGCATTTCCGCACCCCGTTCCTAAACGCGCTAAGAGCTGCCGTCTCAGCGTATCCAGAAGTAAAAATTGAAGTCGATAAGGTATGTGGGGTGACGCTCCATCCGTCACCACTCCCACTGCATAGAGAATATACACCTGGTCACAGGATTATAAGTAACGCCGCGTAATATAATATGCGCGGCGTTAAATCAGTTAATTTTCTAATATTTTATCGATTAAACTTCTAAGCTTCACTAACGAATCTATCTCGGCAGTTGAAAGGCTTGGTATATTCTTCAGAGAAAGATTTGAAATCGCTTTTTCTATTGGTTTGATTGAGAACGTCTTTTGTTTATCGGTCTCCTTGCCGCGAGGCCTCTTCTCCCCTCCCCTAGCTACTGCCTCACGTATTGCTAAAATCGTAAGGTCGCCTGCCAATGCCCGTTTGCAAAGTTCATTCTGGATAACAGTATCCGTTACCCGAGCAATTTCAATCAGCACGTTCCGTGAGATTACATGATCTACGTGTATTACCTTTTCAAGGAAATCGGGCGGCAGCTTGGCGACTGCGAGCATGCCATTTATATGAGAAACGGCTTTCCCCACATTTCTGGCAAGCTCGCGTTGTGACCAGCCTCTATTTTCAGACAGCAGCTTCAAACCCATTGCTTCTTCTACGGGCTTCAAGTCCTCCCGTTGTAAATTTTCAATAAGCGAAACAACATCTGAATCGGTATCTCGCTCGATTGCCAACAAATATGGCATATCGATTAATTTCGCTGCTCTTAACCGTCTTTCTCCTGCGACAAGAACCCACTTGTTGCGAGTTCCTTCTTTTTTTCTGACTAAAATAGGGGTTAACTGGCCGTAGCTTTTTAAGCTTTCGGATAGCTCTAACAGAGATTCGTCGCTAAAAATTTTTCTAGATTGGTTAGGGTCAATTTCTAAATCATCGACCTTGACTTCAAAACTGTGCTTCACATCAGAATTCGAGGAAACAAATGTTGGGGATATATCCTGCACACGTGCTCCCATAGAGTTCATCAGTGGCGACGGAGCTCTGCGTTTACCAGGTTTGTTGTTCATACCGGGCTCCTCCCGCCTTCCATTTTTTCACTTTCCTCATCGTCTTGAGTGTTATCGTCCAGGTTTAATAGTGCCATCGGCAGCGGGTTTTCACTGGCCAGTGCAGAGCATAAGCGCACATACGGGCCTACGGCTTTTGCTTTTGGAGAGGCATCAACGGCGATTACTCCACTCCATGCGGCATTGCCATACACAGCGCTTTCAGGAATTGGTTCCAGCACAATTGCTGTTCCTGCCGTGCTTTGGATCAAGTGATGTAACACCTCCCGATCGACAGATTGCCTGCCATTGTATCGAGTGGGTAAAATTCCACCTACTCGAAGCTGCGGATTTAACCGTCGCTGAATTTTTTGAACTGTAGATAATAGCAATGCAACGCCCATTGCGTCTGGTGGCTCAGTTTGAACCGGCACAATCACTACGTCCGCAGCCACAAGAGCCATGTAGGTCATCAGCCCCAAGTTGGGAGGCGCATCTATGATTATGAATTCATAATCATTAGCGATGCTCTCCAAATTCTCTGCTAACGCATGTTCAAAGCCAGGCTCACGGCGACTATCTGCCTCTGCAAGGTTAATGTGGCTAGAGATAAGATCAAACCCGGCCGATTGAAGTTTCTCTTCTTCGTCTGTTTTGATAATGCACTCTTCAATAGGTCGGTCATTTAGAAGGTTATGATAAATTGACCTTCCTTCTCGGAAGTAATCCAACCCTTTATGCCCGAGTAGCCAATCAGACGCAGATGCCTGAGGATCAAGATCTATCAACAGGACCCGCCGCCCCACTCTCCTCAGGGCTGCAGCGATATTAAGGGAGCTTGTGGTCTTACCTACCCCGCCTTTCTGATTGGCGAGTGCGATTACCTTCGCTCTATTTTTCCGTGTCGCGATCAATGACTCAATTTGCTTAACTACTTCAGCCGGGATGTTCTCTTTTGAGTTTTCCCAACGGCTAATCCGCGACTTGTCATACGAGCGATTCAACGCCGTGTTTAACAAATTACGTAAATCTGTCTGTGATAATCCGAGATGTTCACGGGATTCACGAAGCCATTCACTCTTTGTCATTGAGGTTTTCTCGCATCGGTGATGATGCGTACCGCTACCATCACCGATGCAGCAACGTCAACACAAAACGTCAACACATAATGAACTAGGTTGACTGTAAGGCGAATGTTCTGACGTCAGAACACCCAAGAAAACAAAAAAAGAAAACTCCGACCAGCCCTGAGCGTCCCGCGCAAAGGGTGGGTCGGTCTGCCTGACGCCAGCCCGATCCCGGCGCAGGCGCCGCCTTTGCCCGCGCCACCCAGGCCCGGTTCCGGAGGCAGCATGCAGAAGGAAATCTGACGCAACACAACGCTCAGTCCCCTTCCCTGCTGTTGTCCATCCTCCCCGAACGCCGCCTCGTCCCGGACGCAGGCGGCGTTCGGCGTTTGTCCGGAGCCTTTCATGTCCCTGTTCGATGATCAGCTCAGCCTGTTCTCTTCCTCCTCCCTCAGTGGTGCTGCAGACCTGTTCTGGGGTGAGCTTGAAGGCGAAGACAGCCCCCTCCCCTCCCCCATCGCAGAAACCCCACTGGTCATCCCCCAGACCGACTTCCGCCTCAACGGGACCCGTGGCCTTGCCACCAGCTGGAAGGACCGTGCGCGGGACAATATTGCGGCGATCAGGCTGCTGGGAACACTTGAGACCGAAGACCGTAATGCAACCCCCGACGAGCAGGCTGTGCTGAGCCGGTTCATTGGCTTTGGGGCGGGTGAACTGGCTAACGCCCTTTTCCCCCGTGCCGGTGAGCCTTACCGCGCAGGATGGGACAGCATCGGCAAGGCTCTGGAGGCGACCTGCAGTGAGACGGACCATGCTGCCCTCGCCCGCTCCACCCAGTATGCGCATTTTACTCCGGAATACATTGTGACTGCGCTGTGGGACATGCTCATGAAGCGAGGCTTTCAGGGCGGGTCCGTTCTGGAACCCGGCTGTGGTGTTGGCCAGTTCATCGCCCTCAGGCCCGAGCGTCTCGAAGGCCAGATCGCCTTTACCGGCATTGAAGTCGATGGAATTGCCGCGCGTATCGCCCGCAAGCTATTCCCCAAGCAGTGGATCAGACACGAAGACTTCACGAAGGCAACACTGGCTACGACGTATGATCTGGCGATTGGCAATCCGCCCTTCTCCAACCGTCTGGTCAACGCGGTGGATCATCGTGAGCTGCGTGGGTTCAGTCTTCATGACTGGTTTATCGCACGCTCAGTTGGTGCCCTGCGTCCGGGCGGCTTCGCAGCATTTGTGACGTCACGCCATACGCTGGACAAAACTGACCAGAAGGCACGGCAACACATCGCCGAAGAGGCTGACCTGCTGGGGGCGGTGCGGCTGCCCACAGGAGCAATGCGTGTGGATGCCGGCACCGAGGTCGTGCTCGATCTGCTGGTGTTCCGCAAACGCATGATCGGCGAGTTGCCCGGCGATCAGACCTGGCTGGAAACAGATCCCGTACCCGACAGTGATGAAGGGCGCGGCCCCCTGCGGATCAACCGCTATTTTCTCGATAATCCCGCTCAGGTTCTGGGGCGGCATGCCTGGGCTGGCAGTCAGTTTGGACTGGATTACTGCTGCCTGCCAGTGACAGGCGTAAATCTGCAAGCTGCCCTGCAGGACGCGCTGGCCCGCATTGCCCCCGAGAGCCGGTTTCTGCAGCCTGTAGAGCAGCGCATTACGCGACCAGAACTGGATGGCCTGCGCGTGGGCACAGCTGCCTCTGGCGCCGACCTGAAGGAAGGTAGCTACTATCTGCACAACCGCATCCTGCATCAGATCATTGGTGGCGCAGGTCAGGAGGTGCCCATCCGCAAGGGAGACCAGAAAGAAGGCCTCTTCCAGAAACATGCACGCATCATTGAAGCCCTGATCCCTGTGCGGGATGCGGCCAAAGCCGTACTGCGCGCCCAGATGGACAACCAGCCTTTC
>NZ_WOTD01000057.1 GCF_011516885.1 Acetobacter lambici
GCCAACATACTAGAATGGCTTGCCTTGACTGAAGAGATGGTAAGGCAGATAGGGCAAAACGGCTTGAAGCTCGCATTGTAGAAATGTCGGGTCTTTATCAGTGAGGATATTAATCGTTATGACGGCTTCACTTAAACGATCACTCGTCTGACATCCCTGTTTACCTGCGCGAGAAGCCCCGCAAATTGCCCCACCCCATTCCTTGATGTCCACGCTGTAACCAAGGTTGGCGCAATACTCTTTCAGGAACTTAATCGAGGCTTCACCAGTCCATGTCAGACGGGCCACAATTTGTGCTCGCTTGTCTTCATCGCTGGATTGCCATGTCGTGCATTTATCGGGCAGAGCAAACACTTCCAGCCAATCATCGAGGAAGTCTGTCGCTGTTGCGGGAAAGGCTGCTGCAATGAGGTCTAGGGCTTTCTCGTCCATCTTTCTAACCTCACCAGCCAAGGCATAGAACAGCCTGTAGAGGTTTGTATCAATGTCACGAGGCCATGCTTTACCTGGTGGCAGCAGATCCATCATAGCCTTGGCGTATTGGTCTTGTGTGGGTATTTGAAAATCCATCATGTCACCTTATGAAAATGTTATATCGCCATTGATTTCAGGTAGCTGACCTGTGGTGGTCACGATGTCTGAGGCTGGGCTCACGAGTGTGAATGATGTCGTACTTGCTGCCGAGGCAATCGCAGCATCAATACTCGCTAGGGTTATCGTCACCCCATTGGGATCACCCTGAGCGTGAAGCACATCTTGAATCGCTGATCTAATGGCCGCACGGGTCGTTGCCGTGGCATTTATCAGACCGGATATCTCAAATGAAATTGGGGTCTTGATTGGGCTACAGAGTATCTGGATTTCCGTGTAGGGCTTGTCATCAAATAGCGCATTGGCAACGGTTAACTGGTCACCTGTCGCGTTCTCGTATCGGGTCTCTGATGTCGCGGTACCATCTGTGCCTTGCGGGTAGCCCATTGTGGCGTTCGTGCGATCCAACATGAACCAGATCACAACTTCCGTTCCTGCCTTGGGTGTATTGGGCATCCAAGCCATTGTGACACCCGGCACCGCCAAGGTGTTTTTGATGTGGTCGGCTTTAGTCGCACCCGTTAGCTGAGATTGGTAGGCTTGAAGCATTCTAATCTTCAAGGCGTCATCGCCCTCAAGGTCGGTGCCTTGTGTGATCCCATTCGCCGTTTCGATTTGAGCATCAACACCTGCAATGGGTGCCTGTAAGGTCAGGACTGTATTGGCCTGCTGATTGCCAGCCGCGCCTGCTGTTGTGGCTGTTACATTGACATTGCTACCAACTGTCGAGGCTTGATCTGTCGTGTAGGTCTGACCGTCATTGGAAACCAATGTCGTACTCGCCGGTATCGTGGTGCCTGTTGTGCCGGTGAATACGACTGCGCCTGTCGCTGGTGTTGCGGCCTTGCGATAGACCGACTTCAAAGCACACCAGTTATCAAGGTCGGATGCTGTCGCGGTCAGTGGCGTGAACTGGATCGAGATGTCATCGAAAAAGAGGTCTTGAGCATTGCCCGTGGACGCCAGCACTTCTGCGAGCACACGAAGCGGACTATTGGCTAGAGGAACCTGACCATTCAGAAGCCCGTACTGAATAGCGTCAATGGTATTTTGTCGTTTGGTTTGATAGGACTCACGAATATAAGGCATTGGAAACTCCCGATTATGGTTTCCAATATTTATGTGTAGCAATCCGTGGCCTAGATGCCCGTAGAGAGGGCTTTCTTGTCAGGGCTATAATGTGTGCTGAAATGACCTAAAGCCCTACGAGCAGGCTTCTGAGGGCATGAGAGCTGCGTGTAGTGGTCTTGGCCGCTTATCTGACCTATACTCTCATGGTTCTATTATCCACGAGAGCTATTTGAATGTTAAAAATATCTAAAATCTTACCTTGCGTAGTTCTTGGTTTCACAACCATATCTATTATTATTTTATTTTACCCGTTTATACCGCAAAAATGGATTGGTTTTATTACTCTTCATCGGGTGAAATCAGCCCTAACTTTGCTATCCCCCATTATATTTGGGTTAATAACTGCTTATATTGCTTACCAACAACATCGATTAGCAAAGACGCAGGCTAATATATCTAAGGATCAAAGAGATATCGCGTATGACAAAATGAGATTGGAACACAACGAAAGGCTGATTGTAATATTCAATAAAATGGCTGAGGTTTATAGGGCTCTTTATGACTTAGAGTGCTATTATCCCAATGATCTTAAGAATGATATTCGCTACAGTGCAGCGAGGACGGTCGAAGAGCTAAGTCGTATTATTCAGGTGTCACCTGAATCAAAAAAATGGGCACTTGGATATCTTAAGAAATCAAAGAAAATATCGAAACTACTCGATGTGTGCTGGATAAATCAGCAAGAGTGCAAATTTATGTTGGATCGGAAAACATATCAATCCATCTTCGATTTTGGCAATAAAGCGAGAGCATTATTCGATACAAAAAAAGAATGCTTAGACAGAGAAATACGTCACAATGAATTATTATATAATAATATTTTATGTAATCTAAACAAAGAGCTTGATGCCCTTATGGACAAGGTAACTGAGGGAATGGGTCCATATATGGACATCCGTGATATCATTTCACCTCGTAAGTTTGATGAATAGTCTTTCAGTCACAGATAAACCCTTGTGTGAATAACAAGGGTTTATCTCTAACTCAATATTCAGTCGGTAGCATGACGACTTTGTATGGTCCCTCTTCGATCACATACAGCTTCAATTCCTTTAGTGGAAAATCCGTGTAGTTGATCACCTGACGATATAGCTGAATAGGCCCATCGCCTTTATCTCCATCAGTGGCAGTTATCACGGCTGTATGTGCGTCAAGATCAACCTTAAGAGTCCAGAACTCTTTCTCTTCCGCTTTAATAGAGGGTAAGCACCTCACGCTCACGATGATGTCCAGTATCCAGCCCGCTCGGTTTTTAACCAAAAACATCACCCCATCAGTTAGTAAGAGGTTTCCCATAAACCGTGTGTAATTCACCGTGCCAGTGAACTGACTGAGGTTTGCTTGGGTTATGTTTTCAATGCTCATAATATGTCTTCCTCAAGAACGATTATTTCTTGAAGGTTAGACAGCCGCTTAGTGTGCTCTTCATATTCTTCACGAGTGAGATAAAGATGCTCTGTATGAATAATAGAGTCATCGGATGGTGAAAAATGTTCAAGAACTACATGAAGCATTTGCTGTCTCCTTCATGTAGTTTATGTTGTCTTTTTGTCGTTAAATCATCCGGTTTCTGATGTTTTCTATAACTCTTTGACGTTGACTTATGGTCAAAAAGAAACCCGGCCTTTTGAGCCGGGTTGCCAATTATTTCTTACTGCCTTTGTAAAACTTGCCTCTTACGGCGAACCGACCATCGAACTCACATGGCCCATCCGGTAGAGGCTCTTTTGCGAGCCTCTTTAGCAGTTCAATTTGATCAGGTGGCAAATCGAGCTTCATATCGTCTAATCTCTGTTCGGGTAGCTTGTCGAACAGAGATGACGCTTGTTTATTTCTCATTTTTTCTCTGCCTGAAACGCTTTCTTCTTGTTATGTGCGTCACGTCTTGCTTGTGACCAGGGTTTCCCCCTTATTTTAGTTGCAGATGATTCTATTTCTTCTTTTGTTCTAATCCTACCCGGTCTCCCTTTGAGCGGGGAAGGCTTATCTCTCATTTTGCCTTTTAGAGGTGACGGACCCCTCTTAAATCCTGTAAGTGATTTGGATATAGCATTTCTAGTAGAAACTGAAGGAGATTTACCTTTACGTCCTCTAAGCGGTGACGGAACCCCTTTCTTTGCTTTTGATATCTTTAACCTGACTTCGTGGGGACGGGCAGAGGCTACACAGGAACCGAAACCGCCCGCGATCATATTGTATCCATGCGGATGAAGACAGTTAAGAACTTCGCAAAAGTGGCCCTCAAGTTGTAACGCGCCTTTTCGACAGCTAACTGCTATCACGTCTTTGGTAAAGTTCTCCTGACCATATTTGCGAAAAGCCCTCCCGATATATGTGTCAGCTTTATTATGCCTACTCCATCTTACAAGTGGTTGATATGATATTCCGACATACTGCTTTCCGTCGATGTCGTTTGTGAGAAGATAGACGTAGACAACGTCATCGTCATGATATTGCTGTATTGTTTCCATAATACCTCCAAAGAAAAACCCACATGATCTAGCGGGACCATGTGGGTTGGGTTTTTCTTTATACCATGACCTGTTAGGATGACCCCGCCAGATCATGCTATGTGTATATTTATATTTGAATCTCTTCTGTGTGTCAGTATTCAATGCCCGCGCGTTGTGCGCTCTGTCGATCCCGTTGTTGGTGTTTCGGGCTTCTGTTCGGTTTTTGATTTGCGTTCCGACACCTCAAGCAATGGCTTATCCAGCTCTCCTGCATTCGCGGCCTGTATGAGCAGTTCCAGCACGGCTTTGACGTCCGAGAGCTTCTCACCAGTCTGGATAATGCTACCCATGACCGAAAGCTGGATACGCTTGCTACCGTAGCGAGGTTCTACGCTGTAGCCCTTAACGCCTTTTGTCCACCATACGGAGAACCGAACCTCTTTCTCTATTTTCGTCACTTCACCGGTTTCTTCGTTCTTTTCCCGGTGTTCCTTGGTCAGTTTGAAGGGCTTACCTTCGACCTCTGCTGTGAGTGCTTCTAACTGCACATTCACACCATCGACAAACTTGGACCGGACATGAGCAGTGCGGTCATTTATAGCCTGCATTTCCTTGGTGAATGTAAGTTTGCCTAAAATGGTCATCGACTTTTCCTAGCGTTTTAGGGCCTGCACTGTGCTGCCCTACATCGCTAATTTGTTGCCATATGATAAGGAAATCATCCGATATATTCACAAGATATGAAATCTTTGACGTTGATTTTCTTTTCAAATGGTTTCCCAATTTATTGAGGCGGACTGGTCGGTGAGCCCTGTGCTCCGCTGGTGTGTTTGTGGCTCTTCAAGGATATGCCCGATGCCGTCACGTCACTGTCGCAGGTCACATTCCCTTTGACGTGCAGGTTGCCATCTATCTCGACATCACGATCAATCGTGGCGTTCCCTGTAATATGAACCAGTCCATCCGTGATGGTGATCTGGTTCTTACCATCAATGTTGATCGTGGTCGTTTTCATCGACGATATGTTGATGGTCTGGCTATGCCTTAACTCAATGGATTGTCCCTGATAATCAAACAGCACAACTTCGCCGGGTTGTAGGTCGCGTGGCGTGTAGCGTTCATCATGTGTGCCGGTTATGACATTGTTGGAATTTGAACCCATAATGCCATGCACAAGAGCATTGGCTCCGGCCAGTGGCGCACTGATAAAGCCATAATGTTGCATGAGGCGCGTATCGTCACGGATCATCGTATTTCCAAACATGGAAATCTGGTTCACGTGGCTCTTGTAATTCTCTTTCCATGCGGTGTGCTTGAGGAACCGAGCGGGCTTTATGAACTGAATGCTTTGCTCAGTGAGAGTGTTAATCTTATCGCGTGAATGGTCGGAAAAGTCGTAGCTCATGAGGAAGCCCCCTGAACTGGTTTGGCATTGGGTGGTGGGCTGTCCGTGACATTCAGGCTCCCATTCTTCTGCTGGTTTGGGCTTGGTACCAATGAGGACTGATCTGATGGGTTGGCGACACCCGCGACTGGCGGGGTGATAGCAATGGGCACAACACCCAGGGCTTCTTTCCTCACAAGGATCAGGTGGGTCTCATGCTCTTCACGGCTCAGGGTAAACGCGAGATCTGAAACCACATATTCGTCTGACATATTGGGTTTTAAGTCTGTGCCGTAGTTGATCTTTATGAGGCTATTGATCTCCCACGGCTTCTTGGTCATTGGGTTCTTCGTCCCCACGACACTCAGGCTGATAACGTCCCCACGGCCCCAATTCCGCTTGGCTGTGACATTGACGAGGTTTTGCTGAAAAGTCTGCCAACCACTGGCATCGGACATTGGGTAGCTGGCCTCTGAAACAAACGTCATAATCTTGCCGTCTGGTATTTCTGAGGGCGTCTGATCCATTGCCGTGACATGCGGCACCGCCGAAGAGTTAACACCAGCTATCGCGTTATAGGGATCAATGACAGCAGTATAAGCTTGAAAGCGGCCCAGGTTGGTTCTGTGCCTAAATAGGCTTTTAATGATGGGGTCTTTGAGATTGAGCGTTGTCACGGCTCCACTGGCAGGATCATCAATAACAAGGCGACCGAACCTGTCGTCGTAGAGCAGTTTGCCCTCATATTGTGCCAATGTAGCGAGGAAGTCATAGGACTTCGTTGTGAGGTTGATATTGGTCAGGCTCGCTAAGGGACGTGGTGTGCTGTTTGTGAGATCGACCACATCAACGACCTGAGTGCCGTCTTGTGCGGTCAGGAGCCATTCTGCAACCTGCTTGATACTCGTTAGTGTGCCCGGCACCTGGCCTGCATTGGGCTGGATTGTCGTGCCGTCTGTAATCTTCTGGCAAAGGGATCGCCCTGAGACTTCAAGGACGTGTTGGCCATGCTGTAGGCCATTAGTGGTTGAGTCGATGTAGCCGGTGAAAATTTTATATTTGTCGAGATAGATTTCTACCTTAGCTCCAACGGCCAATGAGCCAGTATGATTGACCTTTGGTCCTGTGCTAACCGCCTTGGTAAACAACGACAATATGTTGGTATTCTGCTCACCATCTTGAAACGCATATGTCATGGAAAATGACATAGGGACGATATCAAGACTGTGGTTTATTTCCCATGCAATGAAACGGTTTATGATTTGGTTATTCACCAGAACCACGAACCCATCAGGTAGCGTATTTTTCTTACCTGTTACGGTTATATTCGTGCTCAAATCCTCACCCCAATAAATAACTTTAATAATGATTATTTATTGGGAGACCCGATGAAAAAAGTAGATTCCAACAATGGTGTTTGGGTCAATGATGATCCCGCGACACTTACAAATGGCACACCTATTGACGCTGATGTCATGAACAATATTCAAGACGAAATTTCGAATGTCATAACTGATAATGGCAACACATTAGACGGAACCAATCACAGTCAATTAAGCCAGACGCTTGATAAGACATTTGCGAAGATCAACAGCCCGACACTTACTGGTATTCCTCTAACCAGTAATCCAGACGGAACCATAAACAACCAGATTGCTACAGTTGATTATGTGAATCAGAAAGCCCTACAGGCGACTGTTGGTTTCACACCAACTCAGCAGGGTGGTGGAACGGATCAGGGAGCCAATAAGGTTTATATCGGCGGTGATTCCACGGATGCCACACAGGCAAGAGTTCAGATTGATCAGACTGATCTTGGTAAGATTTCTTTCCAAGCCGAAGACAACAATACCTATGGTGTCAGCAAGATAGGTTATGACCATACCAAAAACGAACTTGCCTATTACGACACAGGCAATAAGGCTTGGCACTATTCCTACACAACCGATTATATCGACGGAAAAGCCTACATAAGCTCATTGCCAACAGGCGATAACACCAAAGTCACTGACATTATATGGAATACATCATCGAACCTACCCGCGTACTATTATGGCGCAGATAATCAGGTTTCATATTCAGCAACTACTGACTGGTCAAAGGAGCAATTCCTGCAACTTGCCGATACTGACACGCAAACCGTATCCACTCCTGTGGTGTTCTCTGGCGCAAACAAACATAGCGGGGCAGAAGCATTTACGGGGGTCACAACTGTTCCCAGTGTTGCGGCATTTACAGGCAAGGACGCGCTTAACGCAGAGACGGCAGAGGGGCGCTATATCAAGTCCGCTCCAGATGCGGGTTCTGGTGATGTGCGGATTACAGGAATTGTGGGGAATGCTGCTTCCGGCCTGGTTGTTACAGATAGCAACGGAGATACAACCGTATTCAATCCAGTAAGTCAGGGGGTTTATCCGGACGGAACATTATGGAGGGAAATCGGTGGCTACCGCGAGTTATGGTTCTCTCTCACCACAGTGAGAGGTGGCTTTACCTCGATTTATACTTACCCTGTTGCATTTTCAGAAGCGCCATCAACCATTCTTACGGCGCGCGATGCTGGCGGCGTCAACCACATCGGATTTGCTGACCCCGCAGGCAGCTATCCGACTGCTAATCAGACCCAGGGGTTAGGCATGGGCAGCCAGTCGGGAGCCCCACCTGTATTCCTTGCCAACGGCAGTACGGTCAACTTTTACCTGAGAGGCAAAATCTGATGGCTACGGACGTAAAAACTTTATACCCGGCACAATATTATGCGTCCTACGACACCGCCGCCGCGCAACCGGCCCATATCAATGGCTGGTATGACACGTGGAATATGTCGGATGTATCTGCTGTCCCGACCGCATCAGACATGATTGCCGTAACCGAGGCGCAGTGGATGGCCCGCAATTCAAATCAGGGCGTGCAGAACGGCGCGATTGTTGCGTGCCCCGCGCCAGTGCCGGTTCCAACCGTGAGCCTTGCAGCGCAGGCACAGAGCGCCCTGACCGCAGCATCCGCAGCCACATGGCAGGCATACGGCATGTACGGGGAGACAACGCCTGCCGATGTCGTGACCTATCTCAAGGCCCTGCATGCCATTGCCAACGGCACGGACACCACCAGCACGGCACTACCAGTTCAGCCAACGGATGTGATGGCAGCGGCAACAAGTTAAAGTTTCGAGTAATTACTCAGCAGAAAGGCCGGTATTTAACCGGCCTTTCTTGTGTCTGAATTATCTGGATAATTAAGAGGTTTTTCCCTTAACCGCAGAAGCGCCAGAACCACCTGTTTTAGCAGCTTCAACAAGCTGGTAAGCACCATCAACATTGAAGTTAGTCCAGCCAACAGTGTTGAGAACAGCAACAGCCGCGTCATGCTCAACTCCAAAATCAACCCAGTTTGCCAATTTGTAGGCAATCAAGTCTTGTGCGAAAGCGTTCATTTGAACTCCGCCATCAGTCCAAGAACCCTGATCAGTTGATCGAAGTGCGTACTGACCAGCATCGGCAATGATCAAGTGCTGTGGGGCAACGAAGACCAAGGGAGAGCCATTCTTCGCAGAGCCGTCTTTAGCCGCAGAAGTGTCAATGTCTGTTGGAATCTGAGCAGTTGCCATGATGGTAAAGCCATTTAACTTACCCATGCGGATTTCTTCACGGAATGGATATACACCGAAAGATGTCTGTAGGTTTTCCAAGCTGTTGAAGATCGCAGGCGAACCGAACACAACACCACGAGATATGTTGACGAACTTGGTCTGTAGAGCACTTTTGATCTGAGCAAGATCAGCTGCGATACTCACAGAGTCAGCACCTGTTGAAGTGATGTTCGTTCCCGCATTACCAATAAGGCTGTATGAAGGGGCCAGAGCACCAGCAGTCGAACCCATGATGAATGTGCGGTCTTCTGCTAATGCGACCTGATTAGCAAGGTCAGAGGTGATGTGTTCAACAGCACCCTGTAGGGAGAAGTTGTTGAATTCCAATGTCGTGTAAGTGAAGCCAGTAAGCTTCTTGCCTACGAAATTGATGGTGTCGAAGTCATCAGCACTTGGGACGAAATTGCTGCCTTCACCAACCCATGAAGCTGTAGCACCAAGACGCTGTCTTGGATATGTGAGGTTGTTGTTCGGCATGGATACGACTTTGGCAACCTTACGAACCACACAGTCAGCGGTCAAAAGGTCAATAAACTCACGAACGTCCGGACCGACTACGGGCTGAGAAGTCGTAAGAGCCCTTTTGGAAATTCGCTGTGATAGGTTTTCAAGAGGTTTTGCGCGTGATTCAAAGGCAGGATGTGGACGCCAGCACAACGAGGCCGCATGGCCGGAATTACACGTA
>NZ_WOTD01000058.1 GCF_011516885.1 Acetobacter lambici
TGGACCGAACGGGGGACGGCGTTCTTTCAGACAGGCGGGAAAAAGGGCAACCGGAAAGGAACCGGAAACGATCAGAGCGGAGCTTCTGGCGCTTGAAAGACGGATCAGGAAGCAGGCGGCCCTGATCCATCGCCATCAGGCACGAAAGGCACGCACCGACATGCGCGACTGGGCGAAGGCGCGACGGGAACGGACCCATCATCTGATCGAACTGGGCGGTCTGGTTCAGAAGGCGGGACTGGTTGATCTGACCGATGATGACCGCGCCACCCTGCTCGGGGCGTTCCTGGACATTGCGGCACAGCTTCAGGGTGGCAATGATACCACTCCGGTTGATCTGAAAACGCGCTGGAGGCGCGCTGGGCTTCATGCCTTCGACAGGGACCAGGAACATGACAGGACAACAGACGGAAACGACCATGACTGACTACGAAACACAATCATCTGAAACAGACACGCTGCGGGAACTGACGACCCGGATTGTCACGGCCTATGTCAGCAGCAATACGGTTCCGGCGGATACTCTGCCCGGCCTCATCGCCAAGGTGTTTCAGGCACTCGGCAGTCTGGAACAGACGACAACCGAAACACCGAATCTGGTACCGGCCGTGCCTGTGAAGAAATCGGTCTTTCCAGATTACATTGTCTGCCTGGAAGACGGAAAAAAACTGAAGATGCTCAAGCGTCATCTCCAGTCCGCCTATAGCATGACGCCAAAACAGTATCGGGAGAAATGGGGCCTGCCTGCAAGCTACCCGATGGTAGCACCCACCTATGCAGCCCGACGCTCTGCCCTGGCACAGAAAATCGGACTGGGACGGGTAGCCAGGACCGCACCTGATGTTATAGCCCCCACTGCTGAAGATCAGGTGCCGGTCACGCATGTACCGGAGAAAAAACGTGGCCGCAGGCCAAAACTGGCCTGAAAATCCAGACGGAAACAGAACGCGGGAACGATCCCTCATTCCCGTGCTGAAGATTACCAGTAATATTCGTGAGGCCGCCGGGTTCCGGTATACGGAAAGACCGCCTCGACAGGATCGAGGTCGCCCTTGATGATCAGGCGGGCAACATGCCTGTCATGATGACGGCCAGGACGGATATCGTGCAGATGACTGTACCAGTTGGGCTGACTACACGAAAGTGCGTGTTGCGTACGCTTGGGGTGAACACCTATGGAACGCTCTCGCAGAGTCCCTACTGTGAAAGACGTGCTTATGCCGAAATCGGTAGCGTTCGACATCCTGTGGCGGGGCGAGCGCCGGATGCGTCACTGGGGTGTAGATATTGGCACTGTTTCGTAAGAGATACATGCCACAAATTATAATGCGTTGTGCCTCGTCTATATGGGGGATGTCAGCATGTGAAATAGTCATGGGTGTCACGTTGAACCCCAGATGCGAACAGGGGATCGGCGTTTTGAAAATCAGGCCTATCGGGCGTCAGGTTTAAACCTGCTGGTGGCAGCGGTTATCCTATGGAATACGCGCTATCTTCAGTCTTCCATCGTAACGCTCGGCATTTCCGATGACCTGGCGCGGCATATTGCACCCCTCGGTTGGGAGCATATCTCTCTGACAGGGGACTATCGCTGGAATGTCGATGAACAACCCGACGTCGACGCGTTACGACCGCTTCGGGTGCCTGCATCCCTGCTTGTCGCTTGAACCCCAATGCTGGCGGTTCTGTAGGTGTTCACCCTAAGCGTACGTAAAATACACTTTCGTGTCGTGACCCCTTAATCTGTCTATACACATGACGCAGTCCGCTGGACTGCATAACGCATTGAAAACAAAAGACTTTGTCCGATCTATACAGTTTGTGCGTCTGACGCGCGTCGGGCATTTCATTGATTTTTTGGCAGTTTCCTGCGATAATGCGTCCGACAAAATGATATCCATTGGACTGGAACCGTCATGCGCGAACGCAAATATACGGTGAGATTCACCGAAAACGAAGCTGAATGGCTTCAGGAGGTTGCTCTTGATGGCAACGTGTCTGGCTATATTCGGGACGCTGTTTTGAGACAGTCCAAAAGTGACCGCAAACTGGTCAATATGCATGAAAGACTGGTGGACATTGATTATGAGGTGAGACGGGTCACAGACCTGCTGCATGACATGAACCAGAAGGTTGCTGGTAAACCCACGGTACCGGAAACAACCGAACCACAGGAGCCAGATGGCATCCCGGACGAACTCATGGCTATGGTGCTGGAAATCCTGCTTCTGACGCGTGCGAATTCAACCCGTCAGGATATCCGCATGGCACAGGGATCGGTTGAATACGCCGGATTGCCTGTGTGGGAAGGCAAGAAGCGCACATAAATGTCACGAATATGGGCGTGTCCCGGTCTGCCTCAGAGAGTGAGTTCTGGGTCAAAACAGCGCGGTGTCAGAGGCATGGTGAGGGGTCTACGAATGGAACGAGCCCCCTGTGATCTCACATGAGCGCTCCGCACTTGCTGACATGCCTTGCGAAGCTACGCTAACAGCGTATATAAAGGAGCATGACAGGGCCTGAGATTGAGTTTGAATGGGACGATGCAAAAAGCGATGCCTGCTTTGAAGAGAGGGGGTTCGATTTCGAATATGCAGCCCAGATTTTTCTGGGGCCTGTTCTTCAGAAACCGGACGACCGTAAGGACTATGGAGAACCCCGTATCCGGGCCGCAGGCTTGATTGAGGGTATTCCGTTTATGGTCGTTTATACGGTGCGCGGGACGTGTCTGCGCATCATCTCGGCCCGGAAGATGCACCGGAAGGAGTGGATCAAATGGCAAAACTGACATTGGCAGACATCAAACGGCGTGGCGGTCGGGTCAATCGGGCACGCGTTCAGGCGACGACGGCCGCAGAGATTGACCAGCAGGCCCGCGAAGATGGGACACAAAGCGATCTGCCGGGGCCAGCCTATCCGTCTCCTGCGACGGTGCGCCGCCAGTTGAAGCTGACCCAGACAGACATTGCCACTCTGGCCGGTGTGCCGGTGGCGACATGGCGGAACTGGGAGCAGGGCCGTGTGAGCCTTGACCCGGCGGTGCGGACGCTTCTGCGTGTCTTATGGCGTGAACCCGATGCGGTGCGCCGAGCGATGGTAGCCTGATCGAACCACAGAGAAGCGGGATCAGGAGCAATGAGGTGCACCTCCCGCAAAAGGCCCCTTCTTGCTAGACTGCCTTCAGATACGCATAAAGCGTTTCCCGGCTTATTCCGAATTCACGGGCAATCTGGGCTTTTGGCTCATGGGCAGAAACGCGGGCCTTTAGTTCCGTGATCTGATCCGGTGACAGGGATTTCTTGCGTCCGGGTAGCTTTCCCTTGGCTCTGGCAGCCTGTTGCCCTTCGCGCTGGCGTTCCTTGATTAAGGACCGCTCAAATTGAGCGAAAGACCCCATCACTTGCAGGATCATCGTCTGCATGGGCGAGGTGTTCCCCTCGAACGTCAGGGCTTCTTTGATAAACCGAACACCTACGCCACGGGCTGTGAGTGTCTCCACAAGATGCAATAGGTCTTGAAGGTCACGAGCAAGCCGGTCGATGCTGTGACAGATGATGGTGTCACCTTCCCTTACATAACGCAGCATCTCGATGAGGGCTGGTCTGTTCCGCGTGCCGCCGGAGCATTTGTCCGTGAAGGTCTTATCCACCTTCACCCCATCGAACCTCTGCCGGTCCGTGTTCTGGTCAACACTTGATACCCGAACATAGGCGATGATCTGACCGGCCATGATGAACGCTCCCTTATGTGTCAGAAAACACCTAAGGAATACGCTGACAATATGTCAATAAATTCGTTTTTTGTGTTTTCCTGACACTCGAAAAGCTCGGTTCTCAGCCAAGGCCGGAAGTGTCCAGAAAAGTATGCTCGCCTGACAGTCGGCTTAACACCCATTCACCCGAAAACTTGAAAGGGTGAAACACTGACCAGCTTATAAGGTGTTCACCCCCTCGGCTTACGTCTGGTTTTCCAGCGGGTGAGCGGTTCCTGCCCGTTGTCCTTTAAGATCACATCCAGCCCATCCATGACTAACGCTTGAATGGTAGTATCATGCTCAACGGCAAGCTGTTTCAGTCGCTTGTGGTCATGCGGCAAGAGATAGACCGTCATATTCACCGCTTTGTCTTTGACATAAGCCCCTGGTTTATCCTGTGGCGGCTGTGTAAGCGCTTGCTCATGGAAGGCTGCTACTTTCTGACCACTGGCGGGCTTGGCCTCTATATCGTCCAGATCAAGGCCAATGGAACCAAGGGAAGGCCGCTTGCTCATGCGTGGTAATCTCCTAACAGGGCCATGAGGTTATCATAAACGGTGGCAATTTCTTCTCTGACAGTCTTGTCAGTCTCGAACCCAGATTGCCCCGCACCGGCTGCCCGATAGTAACCCACGCGAATGACGGTGCGACCTATGACCGGCGCTCTGGCGGAAAGTAATTCGGTCGCCTCCACTGCATCAGGGCTGCGCTTGCTGGTGATCTGACTAATCACAAACGCCATAGGCACAACACCGCGCAGCTGACGAATGACCGGCCCCACCGCGTCCAGATCGTCCGGCGTTGGTTTGGTAGGTATCACGGCCATATCTGCTTTGCTGGCAATCTTCCGCAAGGCGTCATGCGTGCTTGGCGGCGTGTCTATTAAGACCAGATCAAACTTACCCCGTAGCTTCTCCATCATATCAGATAGCTTTTCGGGTGATAACTGGATTAGCTTAGGCCCTACGTCTGGGTTAGCTGCTGTCCTACGGTTCCACCAATTCGTTAGACTACCCTGTGCATCAAGGTCGATGATAGCAACCGATTGCCCTGCATCTAGTGCCGCCGCAGCCAGTTCGCGGGTGAGTGTTGTCGCACCTGAACCGCCTTTCAGCTTTGAGATGACCACAATCTTTCCCGTTTTCATGGTTTCGCCTTTTCGGGTGAATGGGTGTTCATGTGTTCAATATCCTGTTGAGCCGGTAGGCGAATAAAGCAGGCGTGATGTCGCGTTACGGCCTGCCGTGACGTTACATTACCTGTCCTGCCCACAACTAACATGATATTCTTACGCCATAAAAAGAGACATACACCTGCAAATTTAGCGCAAACCTTTCGACAATCTCCGACATATGTGCTGCGAACCTTGCAGCAACCTTGAACGAACTTTCGATACATCTGTTCGGGCTAAGTAAGGCCGAGTTTATACCCGTGCGGTCTCACATGCTCCCTATTCCTGAGCCATACGGTGCTGGTTTTTGGTGTGTTGGAAGAAGTGAGACTAGGTGCTGCCCCGATATCCTATACTTTCACACCATCGTATCAGGTCATTATGTGACATTCCGGCTGCTGAAACTGGCTCTGCATTAAATAAATTACTCTGAATATGAGGTTCGCTGTCATTTTGGCACTTAGAAAGAAACGCCTGTTTCCTGCGGCTAAGGGCTTCACGTAGCTGTTGCGTATAATGTACGGCGGCGGCTCTGGCTTGCTCCAATGGCTTGATGATCAGACGATAACGATTAACGCCGTTACAGACGCGCCCTGACACCCTCTGACGTTGCCGCGTCCGTGTGACTATGCCCAGCCGGTAAGCGGCCTCTAAGGCCCGTATAACGGTTCTAACAGAGCAACCAGATCGGGATGCGATGCTTTCGTGCGACGGAAAGAGACCACGATATCCCTGAAAGCTGGCGAGCGCCTGAAGGACAAGATGCGTCTTTGCCGTGATGGTGCGGCTCTGTGTGAGTGTCCAGAGAGTAGAAGCGAAAGAGGTCACAACCAAAAAGCCTTTCAAAAAGGCGAGGCATCCTCTCTCCTGCTGATCTAAGGCTTGAAACCGGCTTCGGTTATCCTTACAATATCAGCATTGGACGCAATAGGTGTTCCACCACCTCTTGCATCAAGTCCACCTCGCCGCGCTATAGCGAGTTTTTGAAGCCCTTGGAGTTAGTAGCTCCAAGGGCTTCGTCGTTTCAGGCATTATGTATCTGCGAAGATGAGTCTGGCAAGAGCATCACACGCCAACAAGCACACGCTCCACCGCCTGTGGTTCTTTATCGATAAGCATCAGCAACGTGCGGGCAGCCTTTTCTGGTGTCCGGCGCTTCTGCTCCCAGTCACGCACAGCAGCGGCACTAAAACCATATCGCTCGGCAAAACGCACCTGGCTAAGCCCCGTTCGCTTCCGAATATCAGCAACATTGATTTCAGGAGGCGTCCAGATACGACCGGGCTTCACAGTTCCTTCGGCAATACCTACGGCCTGCTCCATGGAGGTAAGTAGTTCATCGGCAATGTTCATTTGCTCTGCCATGTTAAGTTCCTCCTTGATCTGATTTCTTTATGCGTTCAGCCATAGAAGCCATGGCTTTCTTCTGGTCTGGCGTAAGATCGTCCTGTTCATTCTTGCCGTAGATCAACAAGGCATAAATAGGAATCCGGTCACTCGCGACATACCAGATGACCCGAACACCGCCCCTCTTACCTCGACCTGACCCTGCAAATCTTAGCTTTCTAACGCCACCAGTTCCGGGGATAACGTCACCTTGGCGTGGGTTCTCAGCAAGCAGCCGAATGAGTTCTGCCCGTTCTTCACGGCTCAAAAGAGCATCTGCCCTCTTGGTAAAGATCGGGGTTTCTATAACTGAATGCATAACTCTTTATGCGGCATTGCCGTATTTTTAGCAAGAGATGATAATGAAAGCGTCTCCAGCGGGACAACTTCATAGCCCGCATGTTGTCACATCTGAAATCTCCCGGAAAAACCACCATGTAGCCCTTGATACACCGTGGCTCCGGTCTGTCCCAATCTGACTATAGTCTAATTAGGACAGACTGTGACATATCCAGTCGTGAACATGCCTAAATTTTTCCGCCAACACCCTTAAATTTGTCAACGAACGCAGAGATGCGTTGGAATACATCTCGTTTTTTGGTCAGGTATCGTGGATTAAGCGGGCTCATTTTGGGAAGGATCGAGTTCAACTCTGTGCCGTTTTCGCTCGCATATTCGCGCTTGATCGACGTCGCAATGTAGCGCTTGGCGGCCTCCGCGTTTAATTTTTCATCGGTTATCAGTTCTTCCGCTTCCCGGCGTTGTTCGGCTTGTGCGAAAGCAAAAAACGCCTCAATCACCCCCGCCTTGTCCCCCAGTTCATCTAGGTTTGTCTGATTGATGAAATCGACGATGAGGCTTTCTTTCGCGCGGTTACCAATACTGGCGCGAATGACACGACGAACTTCATCAACAAGTTCTGACTTGCTCTTCGTTTTTTTGTTGTACTCGAAAATTAGCTCAAGAATATAATCCAGATTTATTTCCTGGGACTTCAAAAGGTCGACCTCAAAGACGACATCATCCCAGTCGATCGTTGACTCACCCTGCTCGGCGCTAGCCTTTTCACGGCGAAGCCAATCCCGAATATCATTGTAGGTCGAACGGTAATCCTGGACCTTTCGGTCAGAAGGCATCTCGATGCTCTTGAGCTCGTCAACGTCACCATCATTCAGATGATGCCGCTCCTTGAACGCGCCCATCGCTTCGGGGTCACTCTCGTCGATCTCCTGAAACTCTCTCAGGGTAGAGAACTCATCATAATTCTGAAGGATATTCTCAACACGGAGATACTCGCCGAACAGCTTTGCAAAGGCCTTTTTGTCCGCTTCCTTTTCGATGGCAGTGGGATCGGGGAAACGCTCTTTCAACTCACGGACGACATCGATAAAGCCTCGCCGCGCCTCGCCTGTCGTCTGGTCCGTAAAACCTTCCATGTATTCTGAATAGCTCTTTTCCAGAACGACGTTCTTGGTATTGGCGTTGCCAAAGAGTGTGATTGCCTTGACGGTCGCCTCTTCCAGGTCGCGGAAGGTAACAATATTGCCGAAGGACTTGGTCGCATCATAAATGCGGTTGGTACGGGAGTAGGCCTGTATAAGGCCGTGAAAACGTAGATTCTTGTCGACGAACAGCGTGTTCAGGGTTGGCGCGTCGAAGCCAGTCAGGAACATGCCAACCACAATGAGCAGGTCGACTTCCTTGGACTTCACCCGTTTCGCCAGATCCCGGTAATAATTCTGGAAGCCTTTGCTATCGACGCTGAAATTTGTTCGGAAACAGGCGTTGTAGTCCGCAATGGCGGCGTTCAGGAATTCCTTGGCGCTGCTGTTCAGCGCCGAAACCTCAAAACTCTCGTCAGGAATGTCGCCAATCGCATCCTGTTCTTCGTTGGCAGCGAATGAAAAGATGGTCGCGATCTTCAACGGCTTGTCGCTACCGTCCTGAAGTGCATTCAGCTTTTCATAATAGAGCTTGGCTGCATCAACGCTGCTCACCGCGAACATGGCGTTGAAGCCTTTATTGTCTCCATAGAGACGATGCGTCTTGCGGCGGAAGTTATCGAGAATGTACTGGGAGATCTCGGCGATTCGTTTGGGATGCTGAAGAGCTTGCCGGTTTTCAGCGGCGGTCAGCTTACTTTCATCCTGTTCGGTTTCGATCGCTTTGAACTGTGGGCGCACATCATTGTAGTCGACCTTGAACTTCAGAACCTTCTCGTCGCGGATCGCGTCGGTGATCACATAGGAATGAAGTTCGCTCCCGAATACGCTGGCCGTCGTCTCCGCACCCGAAGCATTTTCTGGAAAGATCGGCGTGCCGGTGAAGCCAAACTGACAGAACTGTTTGAACTTCCGCTTGAGGTTCTTCTGTGCCTCACCAAACTGGCTACGATGGCATTCGTCGAAAATGAAGACGACGCGCTGGGTATAGACCGGCAGGCCGCCCTCGCTCTTCATCAGATTGTTAAGCTTCTGGATAGTCGTGACGATGATCTTGTTGTCATCCTTGGAGAGGTTCTGCTTCAATCCGGCGGTGCTGTCCGATCCATTGACGCTATCCGGGGAGAAACGCTGATACTCCTTCATCGTCTGGTAATCGAGGTCCTTGCGGTCGACCACGAAAAAGACCTTGTCGATGAAGTCGAGCTGCGTGGCGAGGCGGGCCGCCTTGAAGCTGGTCAGCGTTTTGCCGGAGCCCGTAGTGTGCCAGATATATCCCCCGCTTTCAGGCTTACCAAGCGTCTTGCCTTCGAACGAGCTTCTGATCTTTCGTAAAATTCGTTCAGTCGCCGCGATCTGATAGGGACGCATCACCAGCAGCGTGTCGCTGACGTCGAAAACGGAATAGTTCAGCAACACGTTCAACAACGTGCGCTTCTCAAAGAAGGTCGCCGTAAAATCCTTCAGGTCCCGGATCAGGCTGTTATCAGCCTGCGCCCAGTTCATCGTGAAGTCAAAGCTGTTCTTGTCGCGTTTGGTCGTGTTGGCGAAGTAGCGCGTGTCCGTGCCGTTCGAGATTACAAAGATCTGGAGATACTTAAAGAGCGAATTGTCCGAGTTGAAGCTCTCTTTGCTGTAGCGGTGGATCTGGTTGAACGCTTCCCGAATGGCGACACCGCGCTTTTTCAGCTCGACTTGCACCAGCGGCAGCCCGTTTACCAGAATGGTCACATCGTAGCGGTTCGCATGAGTGCCCGCTTGCTCGAACTGCTTGATGACCTGAACCTTGTTGCGACAAATATTGGCCTTATCAACCAGATAGATATTTTGGATACGACCATGGCTTTGTTGCGCAAATAGTAGCGAGGGATTCACGGGGTGAATCCATTCTGGTAGCTAGGTGAGATGAGCAAGCCGCAGCCGACGCGATACCGCACGACGAACTGGTCCTC
>NZ_WOTD01000059.1 GCF_011516885.1 Acetobacter lambici
CCCGTGACTTGAACTCCGCCGCATACCTCTTGCGCGTAACCTTGCCCATAAAACCCGTCCTCGTTCAGGCCAGATGATAGCTTATCGCCCTGTCCGAAAAATGGGGACCACTTCTGACCACCTGTGCAACTGCTGACGCAGAGTGTGTGGGAGTATTATAAAAATTGACCCGGGAGTCTGCCCCTCTTGGCTCATAACCCAAGGGGCAAAGGCTGGCATCTGTTGTGCTGGGCGGGGAAAAAATGGTGCCCCCATTCAGATTTGAACTGAAGACCTACCGCTTACAAGCAATTAACACTATGGTAAGGTCGTTTATATAACAGCGAACTTTCAAAGAAAATATGGGCTGTATTAGGTTTGTATTAGACTGCCCGTTTTCCAGTAAGTGCTAAATGTGAAAAATGTCACGGTCTTGAGTATCGACAAGAACCACGCATTTTCCCTGAATATGACATCTTAGTTCTCCCCTTACTTCTTGTAGGGTGGTGTCTTGTGGAATGTTTGAAAGCGGTAATTCTTTGGTGGTACGACACCTTGGACAAGTGGCCTTCAATGACCAGCCCTTATAGGCACGTACTCTGCTTGCTAGTACGAATCGAAGTTCTTCATCTCGTTTCATGATATGCCCCAAGAAGGACATACCATGAACGAAAAATTATTCCGTTTCTTCTTTATTTTCTGGAAATGTAACTGCTTGTATTAACTTTCTACCTAAAGCTGTCACCGTATAAGAAACTGGAGATCGGCCTAATTCCTTCAAACAGCCCTTTTCTTCTAACCAACGTAAGGCAATGCTAACATCGTCTATATCAACAATATCTTCTTTTTTATTAACAATAACTTCAACCATTTCCTCGATGATCATATTTTGTCCAGCATCTGCCAAAATGTCTGGAAAAGCAGAAACAATAATGGCAGTATAAGAATCACACTCTTTTATTATATCTATTATTTTCCCACTAATGATTTTGTCTTTGCCAATCATAATACGTGCCAAGAGCGCAGCCCAAATTTTTTGCAGCTCTGCTCTATCTTCTTCCATTGCGGGTTCTAGAACTTCTTTGGCTAGAGTCGCAGAAATGTCATCGAGACGTTTTTTGCCTTTGATCATTTCCTCAGTCATCTTAAATTCAGCGTTCAGATTTTTTTCGCGGCGTTTTCTTTTGATTGGGTCAGTCCAGAATAAACCAATCGTTTCATAGATAGCTTGGTAGACGCCGGGAACCGCATGAGTAAGAGCACTAACAGCATGAGCTGCATGTTCAATTTCTTGCGGGTTAAAATTGACTAAATTAGTCATGAATACCTCATTGAAAATACTCAGACTAAGGTGTGGTTTGTGTTTTAGCTTTTCCAGACCTCTCTTCTGATTTTCCAATGTTGGAATCCAACCACTCATGAAAAAGCCCCGACTGTTAAGGCCGGGGCTTTTGCTTAAGATGCCATTACGAACTGCATGGATAATGTACCGAATGAGAGTTCGGTCGTGCCATTAACCTGATCGTGCTGTGGTGCTTCTACGAGCCAGCACCCCTTAGCGATGATTGAGTTGCCAGAGCGGCCATTCAACGTGATGTTGTAACCGCCGGGGTTACTGAAATTTCCCACATAGTCACAACCCGAATAATGCAAAACGGTCAGATTGATCGTTCCAGCTTCCTTGTTCCAAGTCACCACATTAGCCAGTGGGCCTTGATTAGACTCTGCGGGAATGTTGGATTCAAATGGTGCCTTATAGGACACTGATTCGGCAGTTGGGTAATAGACAGTGTCAATGTATGCGCTCAATGCGCCTTTCAAAAACTGATCCATAAATATCTCCTAAATTATTTCGATAGGCTCAAATTGAGTGCAATCTGATTAAGACCCCATGTCAGTGTGCCGGATGCCTGAATATTCAGACGCCCAATAACCTGAGTGTCCTTCTCAACAGCCAATGATGCTGTGAAGCTCTTGATGTCAGTGCAAACTCCAAGATCAACGAGGTCTTGGTAGGCATGAACCATCGTGCCCTTAACTGCCGAAGGACTGGTCATGTAGATGCTCGGCGTCTCAAGACCATCATCAACTAGGATGTGTGGATTTGAGGTGTAGGGGGTCAACTGAGTGCGGAAATATTTTGCCGCATATGCACTCTGAAATGGTGTTTCCAACGAGGTGTCATTGATCGCGTCACCAGTTGAAGATAGAGTTGCCGCAATACGTGTTCTCTGGATTGTCGGATTACCCGCTCTGTCATAGCTGATCGTGGAATACCCATTAGCAAAGAGAGTATCGAGAACGCTCTGAGGCATACGTTCAGCCAATGGCACCACGCCAATTCCCAATGCCCAACTACGAAGCGGAAGGCTTGGACTGATCTGTGTGCGTGTTGCAATCTCTGCGGCTGCCTGACCAATCAAACGAGCCGGAGACAAAGACATTGGGCATGGGAAGACAACGGTTTTATCCGCTGATGTGAAATCAGCCGCTGCTGTGATAAACGCATTAACGGAAGAAGCCTGCTTTGCCGTAATGTAGATGCCATAGAGTTCAGATGTCGCTGACCAAGCCTTCTCAGCGTATGTCTGCCAGCCCTGAATTGCAGCCGCGCTACTGAGTGTTCCGATAACAAGGTCAAACTCGATATCGCCTATGGTCGCTAGCGTCTGCTCCATAAGAACGTCATCGGTCACACCTGTTATGGTTGTCTCATCGACTGTCGCAACAGTGAGTGTGCCAACACCTGTGATGGTCAACGTATCACCGACCTTATAGCCAGTGCCGGGATTGTTGATTGCAACCGAAGCGGGCAAAAACTTAGAAGCCGATGGTGTTGAGGTAACGTCAAATGTTGCCCCTGTGCCAGAACCACCAGTGGCCGCGATAGCAGTTCCCGCAGGATCAGTTGCGCTTGCGGTGCTGTTCAGGTTTGAAGTGATACTCTTGATGTTGCCATTAGAGACAGTGCTGGTGCTCTCATTGGTGGCGATCAGGTTGATCGCATAGAGAGATGTTGAGCTGTCTGTTAGCTGATACTGCTCGATGATTGTGTAGATGTCAGATGTCTTACCGAAGTCACTTGCCAACTGATCAAGTGTCGTAAAAAGGTATGGCCCTGTCTTACCATACATAGCGGTTCCCGATGTCGCATTACCCATAACCAGAACGAGAAATTCATTACTGCCAGTCGATGAATCATTGATGTTAAGATTCACCGTAACGCCGGGTTTGGTATAGCTAGTCGGTGTTCCCGAAATTATAGCCATGTTAATCTCCTAAAATATATATTTGAGGTGACCTAAAAGTCACCAGTATTTAGTTTCCTTGAATGTTCTGAATGGATACGGAGTTATTTTTGTCATTATTCAATATCATTTGAGTTTGAATTTCTCGTAATTGGATTTCAGGTGACAAATAGCCATCAAGGTAGTCAATCTGCATTGGTATGGTGAAGTATGCGACATAGACTTCATAGGCATTTTCAGACAGATCACCGAGCCGTTCAAAGCGTTCCAGTCTAAAGCCATTGAGATATCTCTTCTGACTTGGTTGCCAGTTGTAGAGACTGTGCATGAGGTCTTTCAGGCCATTATCCATGAAGGTAATTTGCTGACCTGCGCCCGTGAGATCGGTCGGGGCATCATAGACACACGTACAGGCCACGATGACTTCAAGGGTCTGAACTGTGGTCGTGCTGCTATTGGGGTTTGGGGATACATCCCCGAATTCAACAGATATGCCGCAATAAGGTAACTGGGGTTTCTGTGGTGTGGTCTGATCAATGATCTTTTTCGGGGAAGCCCCCATACCAACTTGAGCAAAGGTTTTCTGATTGGCTTGTATGTGTTGAATAACCGCCACGGCATCGAGTATCGGGGCTGGATTGTGAAGGTCATCCATATCAACCTCCAATCGCAGGAACTTGGTAGTTCCTAAGCAGGAAATTCATCCCATTTTCCATTGGATTGAACACCCCATCACCGGGATTTTCGAAGAAGCCCTTGGTCGCCATGTTGATTGCCAGCAGAATTGGCGCAGGAACAGTTCCATCGACTTCATAGAGGCCGCCGGTAAAGTCCACGATCATGTTCTTGTATTTGTAGAATGCGTCCATGATGGACATATTCCAGCCCAACATGATCTTGGGGTATTTGCAGCTTAGATCGACATAAAAGTCCTGGCCCTCAGTGAGCACAATATCCTCACCGCCCCAGATCGAAACCGTGACACTTTGGATGCTTTCAACACGACAAGGCAATTCAATCCACTGGTTGGTGGAAATGCCATTGGACGTAAAAGCCGTTCCAGTTCTCAACCATGTGTTGTGATAGCCGTCAGATAATTCACTGGCATTACGTGAAATGACAAAGCGACATGAACGCTTGCCAAGTGGTGTACCAAGATACTTTTCAATGGTTGACGTGTTGGCATCACCTATCTGCTCAATAATGGCATCACGATAAGGGCCAGCACTTCCAACGAAGTCGATCAGGCCATTCACATCACCGGGGTATTTGGTCACGTCATTGGTTACGAGGCTGTAGAGCATCACTTCACCCAAAGCCCTTCATCCGCGTCTTCAACAGAAATGACCTTTGCGACATTCGCACTCACAAGAGCTTTCGCAATCACGGACTTAACGCGAACAACAGTTCCAGCAGTCCATCGGGCATTATCTTTAGTAATCTCAACCGTAGTCATTGGGGTCTCCCACTAAATATTCGATATCGTTTATTTAGTAAGGAGTTAGAATGTTATTGGATTTAACGGGGAGGGAGACACAATCAGACTTTGATAAAATGGATACATACCTGAAGACAATTGAAGAAGAAAACTTCGACTGTTGGTGGTATGCGAGGCAAGTTGAAAGCGGGATGATACCCGCATGTCAGTTCGTTAAAAATGCCATTGCTCGTGAACGCGCGAAGTTAGCTGATCCTGATTGTCCCTATTATTTCGATCCGCATCCGGGCTTTAGGTTCTTTGCCTTCTGCCGACACTTTTACCACTTAAAAGGAGATAAAGGCGGAACTCCATTCATATTAGCCCCGTGGCAAATATGGGTTTTTTCCATGTTGTTAGGCTGGAAAAATAAAGAGGGACAATACAAGGATAAACGCCAATACAAAGTAACATATCTTGAAGTACCACGAGGCTCAGGCAAATCGGCAATGATGGGCTTGTTTGGCCTTTTCATGCTGTCGATGGATGGTGAATGGGAACCGGAAGTTTATGTCGCGGCGACTAAGAAAGACCAAGCCAACTTGCTCTTTAACTCCGTTGTGCGTCAGGTCGAATTCCCGGCAAACAAGAAGATCATCCAGCATATTAAAGTCCGCCGTAAACGCGAATATCTGATTTCAACAAAGCTACAGGGTGGAACATTTAAGTCCTTATCAAAGGACTCAAAGAGCTTCGATGGCATGAACATTCATTGCGCCTTGGTCGATGAAATCCATGCCCACCCGGATAGTGAAATATGGGACGTTCTGAGTTCAGGTTCTAATAAGCGCGCTCAATCCCTGATGGTTGGCATCACGACCGCTGGTACGAATTTCTCCAACTTTGGATTCCAACAATCTACCTACATGAAGAAACTCCTCAGGGGGGATTTTCAGGATAATGAAACCTTCGCTTGCGTGTGGACAATCGACAAGGGCGATGACCTCTACACAGAAGACACATGGATCAAGGCCAATCCCTCTTGGTGGACCTCTGCGATCAACCACACCAAGTTTGCCAACGCCATTGAGCGAACCCGTAACTGGCCTGAAACCAAAGCTGAGACATTCACCAAACTTCTGAACATCTGGTACCAGAGCAGTGATAAGTGGCTTGCCCCTGAGAAAGTCGCGGCATGTAATGACCTGACCATTCCAGAAGCGCACTTCAAAGACATACCCTGCATTATCGGAGTGGACTTGGGCTGGACTGAGGACATGACCGCCTTGGTGAATGTCTATGAAAAATTTGTCGATGAAGGAGAAGGGAACTGGCGCAAGCACTACTACGTCTATCCGAGGTTCTTCAGTCCAAGCCGTCTAGTGGCATCAGGGTCTAAGCCCAAATACACGATGTGGGAAAAAGACGGCCTACTTGAGACGATGCCCGGTGATACGATTGACTATGAAGTCCTACAAGAGATGATCTTCAAAGAGTTCCGTAGCCATCGAGTTATTGAGACTGCCTTCGATAGATGGAATGGGCATCAGATGATGACCAACATTCAGAACCAGTTCGGGCGTGATTCAGTGAGCCAGATCAATCAGTCGATGGGTGGATTGAATGATGCGTCTAAGTTCTTCAAGCGACTGGTGCTTGAGCAGCGTATTCACTTCCATCATGACATCTTGGTTTGGAACTGCCTGAATGCGGTTGTTCGTGTGGGTAATGGGGGTCTGATCTTAGTGGACAAAGACCCCGGCGCCCCTCAGGATAAGATTGACGGCTTGAAGGCCACATTGAACGCCTTGGAACGCTTTATGATCCGCAATGGCAGTAATGGTGACTCATGGGATGCTATTATGATTTGAGAGACTTTTTTACGTTTGCGTGTGACGGTGACAATAGCGGGGTAAATAGAAAAAATATCACCTAACAGTTGCCATGGTAGAAATTTAGAATAAACTTTTTTTTGTAGGTCAAAGACCTACCAGCGCTGCCTAGATGGGGCGTTGTTAGCTCTCGCTCATGTGAGGAGTAGTAGTTATGTGCCTACCCCCTAAATCAACTCTTCAAATAAGTGATGTCACTGATACGACACGCTCCCTTTTATTACACATCCCGCGTGATAAAATGGTTGGCTTCGGTTATGCTCAAGCCGAAGTGCTTTTTGCTCTTGTTGCAGCAGAAATCCTTTCGAATCAGATGCCCAAGGATATGTCTCTTTCCGTAACCAATATACCAAATGGCCCCACCAGTGCTGGTGCTCCCCCCGACACGATAGCTGAGTTTTTAGATTCTCCTAAAGCTCAAGAGGTGTTCTCTGATTACGAAAACACAGAGGGAGCTGACTGGGGCTCCATCTACGGGAAGTGGCGCTCTCAACTGGCGAATAAAGACCCGGCTCTTGTGGAAAATGTATGGCGTGGTATTGCCTCCGCTCTCATACGGTAGTTAGGTTGAGAACACCCCATATTAGAAATGAAAATTATTATAGACATAGCTCACGTGAGCTATGTCTATAATATATAATATATAATATATAATATCTAAAATAAATGGCTCTATGAATCTCTTGGCATTGGAAACCAATGCGTTCCTAGTGGCTTACGTTCCCCATGATCCACGTTAGTATTTATCTTCTTTGTTAGCTGATCGAAGTAGTATTCATCTGAGCTGTCACAGACCATTACATGATATGGATTAACGCAGCATCTGCGTTCGCAACGCATTCCAATAAACTTACTTTTTGTCTTGATACCATGATCGCTCAATAAAGCTTCTCGTAATGAAAAGACTTCTTTGGCTTCTCTGTTCACCAACTCAGCTTCTTCGTCGTGCCATATCCAACAATCTGTTGCCTCGAACTCATTTTTTCGTTTCACGGTTACATTGTCAACCAAGCAGGGAAGAACGAGCAATAATGATGCTCGTTCTTCCCTGCCGTGTAGAATGGTGATCCGCAATTTCTACATAATCTTTTAATATTTTTCATTATGCGTCCTTTATCTGTTTGAACTGAAATGAATTTCCATTTTTTCTAACTGACCACTGAGTTTTCAATGAATGATTAAACTGAATTAGTGATCTGGCCTTTTCAACAAAGTTACCTTTGTTCATAGTCTTATGCCCATAACGTGAGCACCATTCTTCATAGTAGCGATAAAACATCGCTGGCTTGATATAACCATCTTCAACGGTTGTTTTGTCCATTGCCAGTAGCTTGAACTCGTCTTCAAGGAACTCTTCAACACTGCTTTTGACGCGCATTGCTTCCTGAATATTTTTGAGTTCAAGTGTGAATGGCAGCATGGGGTCTGCGGCTTCCTCATCAACGGATTGCCATAAAAGATCGAAGTTAATGGCGTTGAGCACGTCTCGGTCAGTTGGCCCCATCATCGTCAATTCAACATATCGCCTCATACCAGTCTCATCTCTGATCATGGTCTGAACACGTTTGTTCGTGGCCGCGATGAATGTTGATAGCTGTTTAATAGCTGCCGTGCTTTGTGTCTGGAATGTCCTGTTGTTGATATCCGAACCAGTCAGAACCTTTTTCAATGTCTCCGGGCTTGCCTCTTGAACCTCAGCGAGTTCTTCAAGGAACAACACAGGGTAATCATAGATGTCATTCGTCTTACCGTCAGTCAGTAGAGTTACGGATATCTCTTTGAAACAACCTGCGAGCGGCTTGAGGAATGTGGTGATCATCATGGACTTACCCGCCCCTTGCTCACCATATATAATTGGCATCAGGTGATCACTGACAGTCAGGCCACGGGTCTTACGCTTCACTTGCCAGATGAACTTTTTCATCACCGCTGAGATGAAGCCTGCTTTGTAATCATGACCAACGAAGGCGGATTGCTCAAAATTATTCCAATGGACTTTTGCGTCTCTCTCAGAAGTCTTTGAATAAGTCAGACTCAACATAACTTCTGTTTTCTTAACCTGACGGTCTCTCTTGAGATATGTCTCAAGGGCAGCACGAATGGCACGTTCACCATAACCGAGATTTAAGTCCGCATTTAGAACGATCAGTTCATTCACAATATCTGAGGAAGTTATGTTCTGCGTGGACATCATCTGACGTTCAGAGAGTTGAACACGATCAACCCATGCGTCACCAGTTAATCGTCCTATCGGATCGGGTGTCTTTACAAGACTACCATCAAGGTGTTGGGTCATTTTTAATGTGGTGAGAAATGCCTGCTCAACAAACTGGCTTAATGTCTCGGGTTTGAAACCCAACTTATCATTGATCTCTTCGGTTTTCTTTTGGTTCCTCACGATATCATCGAACTTCTTGGCCGTGAGATGCTTGTGTTCGACCATGTATTTTTTAATGTCCGAGATATCTTCATCTGCGGACAACACCTTCAAAGACTCATAAAAATGAGCCATCTTGCGGTCATCTGCGGCACTTTTGATAGTCTCTAAAATATCCATTGCTGTAATGTCTGTCATTGCTTGGCAGCCTTTCTAATAAAAAACCCCACTCGATTAAATGCTGCCAAGCGAGTATCGAGTGGGGTGGTACAGACCAATATGTAGTGCAATTCACTGTTCGTATTTATAACAGTTCTGATATTCAGAATTCAAATTGTATTTGGTCTGTAACTACTCGCTTGGCATGTTTGTCGTTACAGTTCTATTTATAGTTTGACGCGATTTTATCGCCTCTTTGTATAAAGAAAATATACTACCAGACACTCATGACTGTCATTATTCATGTAAAAATGTATATGAGCACCGTCAAAATGTATATCAAATGCTCAAAATGTATATG
>NZ_WOTD01000060.1 GCF_011516885.1 Acetobacter lambici
GCCGTCCTGGCGAGCACAATTTGCGCCTTGTGGACCGCTCCGATTTCCGTTTCCCTGTCATCGTCTACACCTCCAATATTAAGGTGTTGCGACGACCGGTTGAATCCGCCCAATACCTGTCGATCCGGTACACCGAACGCCTGGCGCTGGCTGACATCGATGCCTCGGTCGGCACGGTTGGTGACAGCTACGACAATGCACTGGCGGAGACGATCAACGGTTTATACAAAGCCGAGGTCATCCATCATCTGGGGCCATGGAAATCCATGGCGCAGGTCGAATGGGAAACCCTCAAATGGGTGGACTGGTATAACAATCAACGCCTGCTGGCGCCAATCAGCTACAGGCCTCCCGCCGAAGCCGAACGCGCCTTCTATGCAGATCAGAGCAGGCTTGATATCGCTGCCTGATTACTGAATAAATCGCTCTCCGGTAAACCCGGGGCAGTTCACGCCGGATCGTACTGCTGGATGGAGAGGCTTACTTTACCGTAGCACCTGTGCTCGGGCGTGAGACGAGGCCATTTGTTGTGGAAGCAGCAGGGGGCGTATCAACCGCGCTGGGAACCCAGTTTATGGTCGCGCGTGATGGTGCGAATGTTGATACGACTGTAACCGAACACAGTGTGCGTGTGGCCGCCACAGGCCATGACGGACTGCTCCAGTCCGTTATTGTGAATGAAGGACAGAACGTTCATTACGGTCAGGATGGTCTGGCAGTCCCGCACGATGCGCCGGTCGCTGTTCTGACGGCATGGCGCAACGGCCAGATTGTGTTTGATAATGAACCGTTATCCAGTGTGATCGGGCGGCTTAACTACTACCGGCATGGCCGAATTCTGCTGGCTAATCGCAGGCTGGCGGATAGGCGGGTAAGTGGTGTGTTCACCTGCTCGGATGTGGACGGTGCCTTATCAACGATCAGTCAGGAACTGCGTGTGAAAACCGTTTCCATCGGTCGCCTTATCACGGTTATTTATTGATTTGCGTGTGCTGCCTTACGCCTTGCCAGTATTCAGGCGGGTTATGCAACACATTGAAAATGAATGAAAAATTAAAAAACACTCTAAAAGATAGAAAAAACCTTACTGATTCTTACAGGCTTGAACGTCTTACTCCATAACGCAAATGCAATTCATTCTCGGTTATGCCGGGGGTGCCTCGTGGAGTGGGAAAAGGATGGGTTTTCAAAAGGCACGCCAGCGGGCAAGGCGTGGTGCAAATTACAGGACGGCTTTTTGTCGATTTATGTCTGGCACGGCATTGGTGTGTGTAGGAGTTCTGGTGCTGGGGGAGCGCGGACAGGCCCAAAGTCAGGCGGCAGTTACGGCTACGGTGCAGCCCATGCTTTCGGTCAACATTCCAGCAGGTGATCTGAACAGCTCTCTTCTGGCGTTAAGCCGCACAGCCGGGTTGCAGGTGTTTTATGACATGGACAAGGTCAAGGGGCTGCATGCCAATGCGGTCTCTGGCACCATGACTGCGGATGAAGCTTTTTCGCGTATTCTGGCCGGGAGTGGCTACACATTTTCGCGCTCAGGTAGCCATATTTCAATCATCAAGTCCTCATCAGCCATTATGCTTGGTCCGGTGCGGGTTGGTGGAACCTACCAGACCCCCGTTCCGTCCACGGCCATGATTGGCAACCTGCCGCCGGTATTGCCGGGGGGGGAGATCGCACGCGGTGGGCAGCTTGGCATGCTTGGCAACCGCGATGTTATGGATACGCCGTTTAATGCAACAAGCTATACAGCCGAATTTATTGAAAAACGCCAGATCAGAAGCGTGCCGGACGCCCTGAAGGATGACCCGTCCATCAGGTCTATTTTCTCTACCGGAACTGCGGGTGTGGAGCGGATACAGATCCGTGGCTTCAGCCTTGATAACGTGGATATGTCATACGGTGGCATGTATGGGATGATGCCTTTTAGCGGTGTGACGTCTGAACTGGCGGAGCGGGTGGAAGTGCTCCGTGGCCCAGCGGCACTGCTGAATGGCATGTCCCCCGGTGGTGGTGTTGGGGGCGTGATCAATGTTGTGCCCAAGCGCGCGCATGACAAACCGATGACCAAAATAGAGGCCGATTATACGTCCAACTCCCAGTTTGGTGGGCATGCGGATCTGGGCCGACGTTTTGGTTCGGAAAAACAGCTTGGTGTGCGGCTTAATGGGATGATCCGCTCCGGTTCGACCGCAATCCCCTATAACGATATGAAAACAGCCCTGATCGCAACCGCAGTTGACCTGCGTCTGGATCATGTGCGGCTTTCGACCGATTTTGGATATCAGCAGCGGGACATAGATGGTGTGTTGCCCTATGTCTCGCTGGCTACTGGTGTTCCGGTCCCCAATGCCTCGCGCTCGAAGCGGAATCTGGACCTGCCGTGGAGCTACTTTAACGGGAATGATATTTTTGGGGACTTCCGTGGTGAGGTCGATCTTTTTCGTAACTTTACGGCGTATGGCAGCGTTGGTGTGCATAATTATACCTACAGGGGGGCATATTCCCAGCAGGTTGTGATTAAAGATGCTCTGGGCAACGGGGCAGGGGCCACACCTGTTGGTATTGCACAAAATGGCCGCTACCTGACAGCAGAAGTTGGTGTGCGCGGAAAGGTGGAGAGTGGCCCGGTTACGCAGGAACTTGCGTTTTCGGCCAACCGGCTGGACATGACCATGGGGCGCATATTCGGAACCAATACCGGCATTCCCACGTATGCCATGAACCTTTATAGCGGTCCGGACCGGTTCTTGTTAAATCAGGCTGTTTCCGTACCCCGGAGTTCGCCCAAAACGGGCACGTCCACATTATCCAGTCTTGCTTTTGTGGATACCATTTCCGCGCTGGACAAGCGTATTCAGGTTACGGCAGGCCTGCGGGTGCAGCGTGTTCAGAGCGCCAGCTTTACCGCTGCCACGGGTGCCCAGACCGCCATATATGACCGAACGGCCATCAGCCCTTCGGTGCTGGCCGTGTTTAAGCCGCTCAAGAACGTTTCCATTTACGGGAACTGGATTCAGGGGCTCCAGCAGGGCACAACGGTTGGCACGACCTATGCCAATGCGGGGGAGATTTTTGCACCCTACAAATCGACCCAGTATGAAGTTGGCGTAAAGGCAGACCTGAAAAGATTTATTGTATCGTTTGATGTTTTTCAGATCTCCCAGCCAAGCACCGTGTATGATGTAAAAACCAACATCATGTCCACCAATGGCAACCAGCGTAATCGTGGGCTGGAGCTGAATATTGCCGGGGAGATCGTGCACGGCCTGCGTGCAACAGGCGGGATCATGCTCCTTGACCCGACCCTGACCAAAACGCAGGGCGGGACATATGACGGCCAGCGTGCGCCCAATACCGCGCCGGTTAACTTTAACATGGGGCTGGACTACGATCTGCCATTTGTTAAAGGCCTGTCCGTTACATCGGATATTATGTACACCGCGTCTGAATATATTGAAAACAGCCTGACAAACCGCAGGAGTATTCCCGGCTGGGTCAGGCTGGATATGGGGGCGCGTTATGCCATGAATAATCCTGCCTCCAGGGATGGAAAAATCACATTCCTGCTGAATGTGGATAACGTTACCAATGCCCGTTACTGGAACTCCAGCGGTTATAACTATCTGTCTTTGAGTGCCCCCAGAACATTCCGTTTTGCGGTTACGGCTGACTTCTGATGCGGCGGTCAGGGCTGAAGATAACTGGCAGGGTCATGCTGGCGGTGGTGATGGGGTATTTTGCCTCATCCGCCTTTCTCGCACTGTTGAATGTTCTGCTTGTGAGCATGGGAATGCCACGGGCGGAGAGTGTAACACTGGGGATAATGCTGACCTTTATCGTCTATCTCTGTCTGATTGTGTGGGCCTTTGCGGCCCGCACCGTGGGGTGGCCGGTGGTTGTGTTTTCTCTCCTGATTGTTGCTGGATACGGGCTTCCCTTTTTTGTAAGGCATGGGGGCTGATATGGAACAGGGTTTCCGCCGTTCCATGGGGTGGCTGCATACATGGGCAGGGGTGGTTCTGGGCAGCGTGCTGTTTGCTGTTTTCTGGATGGGAACACTCTCGGTTTTTGATAACGAGATTGACCGCTGGATGAAGCCAGCGACCCGTCTTGCGCCAGCCCCCCACGGCATAAGCCTTGAAACCTTCCGGCCTTCTCTTGATGAAGCCATTGCGGCCAAGGCGGCTTTTTGGAATATTATTTTACCCAATGACCGCCAGCCCGTGCTGCAATTGCGCTACAAAACGGGAAAAACATTTGTCAGCCATGAGGTTGATCCTGCATCGGGCCATATTTTGCCGGACTCCGGCACGTTGGGCGGGACCGAGTTTATTTTTCCATTCCATTATACACTCCAGATCGAACTGATGGATCTTGGGGAGTGGGTGGTTGGCCTTGCCGCCATGGCAATGCTGGTCCTGTGTGTGAGCGGGGTTATTATCCACCGCAAGATATTTGCGGAGTTTTTTACGTTCCGGCCTTACAAAAAATCAAGGCGCATCCTGCTTGACCTGCACAATGTTTGTGGTGTTCTTGGCCTTCCGTTCCATATTTTTCTCACGTTTTCGGGGTTGGTCATTTTAGGGGCAACCTATTTTCCCGCCGGTGTTACTGCGGTTTATTCTAACCCTCGCGCCTATTTTTTTGACGCCAACAACCTTTCATTCCTTGCGGTCAAACCGGACAGGTCCGCAGCACCTGTTGTCTCGCTGGATGAGGCCGCTACGCGTGCGCGGGCCATGTGGGGGGGCGATGAACCGCAGACAGTGCTTGTTGCAAATCCGGGAAAAGCCTCCAGCCGTCTTGCCTTTTTTCGTGTGAATGAGGGGCATGTGCTTATGGACCGTGATGTGGTGGCCTTTAGTGGTGCTACGGGTGCCTTGATCTCCCGCTCACCACCGTTAAGCCCTGTTATAAAAGCCCAACGGTTTTTGAGCGGGCTGCATCTGATCCAGTTCCATCATTGGGTTTTGCGCTGGGTGTATTTTGTGCTCGGTATGGGAAGCTGCGTCATGATTGCAACCGGATTTTTGTTCTGGCAGGAATCTCGGCGTAAAACGCAGGGTAATATGTTTGGCTTCCGGTTGGTGGAAGGACTGACTTCTGGTTCCGTCACGGGAATTATTCTGGCAACACTGGCATTTTTTGTAAGCAACCGGTTGCTGCCCGCCAATGCCCATTGGTTGGGGCAGGGGCGTGCCGCGCTGGAGGTATGGGTTTTTTACACCGTCTGGTTTGCAACATTTGTGCACGGCTGGGTGTGGCCCCGTACGGTGTGGCTTGCCCAGAGTGCCGCCATTGCGGTGTTTGCCGGAAATGCTGTGCTGCTGAACTGGGTGACAACAGGGGATCATCCACTCCGCACACTCTCCCACCGTTATCTCTGGCCTGTTGCGGGCATGGATATGGTGCTGTTGGTGGGGGCGGGTTTGGCTTTGCTGGCCACTATGCGCCTTGCGCGCAGGGCGGGGGGGCACAGCAGCGCACCCCGGCAGGCAAAAGGGGGGAGCGTGGGCTAATGGCTTTTTTGCTCTATTGTGCTTTTGCTCTGGTGCTTTTTTTGGCGTTTGCCTTGCTGGCACTGACCCAGTTTACACACCGCCGCAGCACAGGAACTGCGGAACTACCGCCTGAGCGGGTGAGGCAGGCGCGTTTTGTGGCGGGCCTGCTGCTGTGTGCTGTGTTGTGTGCGGCAATTTATACCGAGGGCGGCGGGTTTGGCGTTCTGCTTTGGGCGGGGCTGGTGTCTTTGGCAGCCTGTGCCGTTACGGTTGTTCTTGGCTGGCGTCCGGCCCTGCTGGCCCCACTGGCACGGTTGATGCTGTTTTCCACAGGCGTTTTTTCTCCCACGCATCAGCCTCCGGGAGCGGGTGGATAGGCAGATATGGGGGCAGAGGCGCTTATGGGGCAAGCCCCTACCTTGTGCCTGCGGTGCCACCGGAGTGGTGGAAGTGGATGGGCCAATACCTGCAAGACGGCTCTGAAGAGCCGGAATGGCCGGGCATGGCAGGTAGCGTGCGTGGCCCGTATCGAGCATCAAGCAAACGTGTGAGCATCTTTTTCTGATTTTTTTACCGAAAAAGTCTTCCTCGTTCGTCTTAATATATGAATGCGGTGTGCGCTTGATGGCGCATGCACTCGCAACGCTGTTAGAAGCCGGATGAGCAAACAGCGTTATCCACGGAGGAGGCTGTTGTGTTCGTACGTCATTTTACAAGTTGCGACCTACTCGCATATGCAAGTAAATAGTCGGGCTCGCGTGATGGCTGACCTGTGTGTGGCCTTCTGGGCGAGGCCGATTGCACCGGGCCTGTGCACCCTGTCTGCCCTGCTGTCCGCCATGCCGGGCTCGCGTGGTTGCTGGCTGCCTCCGTCTTGGGGGCGTTTGTCCATCCTGCTTGTTGTCACAGCCGTCTGCCTGATCGGGGCTTGGAGCAGACCGCCTTATAAAGGAGGTCTTTCATGACCGATCTTGCACCTGTATCCTTTTCCCCGTGGGAGATGTTCCTCAACGCGGGGCCTGTTGTCCGCTGTGTGATGGTTGTGCTGGTTCTGGCGTCCCTGCTGACATGGACCATTCTGATTGCCAAGTCTGTTGAACTGCTGCGGGTGCGGGCAAGGCTGGCCCGTGCGGAGCAGACGCTCGAACAGGCCAGCACGCTGGATCTGGGCGAGGAGGGCACGCGCCCCAGCAGCATTGCCCACACGCTGGTCATGGCGGCCGAGACCGAACGCAGGCGTTCAGCCGATATTCCAAATGATGGCGAGGGGCTGAAGGAGCGCATTGTGCTGCACCTTGAACGGCTGGAAGCCGCCGAGGGACGCCGCCTTATGCGCGGGACCGGCGTGCTGGCCACCATTGGTGCGACCTCGCCCTTTGTCGGGCTGTTCGGCACGGTCTGGGGGATTATGACCTCCTTTACCGGTATTGCGGCCAGCAAGGCCACCAGCCTTGCCGTTGTTGCCCCCGGCATTGCCGAGGCCCTGCTGGCCACAGCCCTTGGGCTGGTCGCGGCCATTCCCGCAGTGGTGATTTACAACCATCTGGCCCGTCAGTCCGCTGCGTGCCGCGCGCAGGTGGCGGACCTGACCGCGCTGGTCATGCGCCTTGTCTCGCGCGATCTGGGGCGCATGCAGGCCCAGACCCAGAGCGGGCAGGTGGTGCGGCTTGGCACCCCGCGTGACGCCCGCGCGGCCACCGGGGAGTAGGTGGCATGATCCGCATCCGGCACACCGATGAAAACCCGCATGAGGCGAGTGAGATCAATGTCACACCGTTTATTGACGTCATGCTGGTCCTGCTGGTGATCTTTATGGTCACCGCCCCGCTGACCACGGTCAATGTGCCAGTCGACCTGCCCTCCTCGACCGAAAAGCCAACACCACGCCCGGACGATCCCGTGTTCCTGACCGTCAAGGCCGATCACGGTCTGGCATTGGGGGAGGATGACATCAGCACTGACGCGCTCTCCGGCGCGCTGGAGAGTGCGACCAAGGGCAACAAGGACGAGCGTATTTTCCTGCGCGCCGACAAAACGGTGGATTACGGCACGCTCATGGGCGTTATGGATAAACTGCGTTCCACCGGGTACCTCAAGGTCGCGCTGGTCAACCTGCAAGGGCAGGAAGAGGGGAGCGCGGCAGGCACAACGCCGGTACCGTCCGCCTCCGCTGCTGCAATGCCCGCCAGCGCGCCAGCCCCCGGAACTACGCCATGAGCGGCGCAGTGGATACGGGGCAGGCCGTGGGTGGGCAGGCAGTGGGGCTGCCCCTCTCCTTTGCGGCATGGCAGCGCGCGCACCAGCGCCGCACCCGGCGGGAGGATACCCTGCGCTGGGGCCTGTCGCTCCTTGCTGTGCTGGCGGTGAGCGGGGGTGTTGTCGGGTGGGTCATGCATCTGCCTCCCCCCGTTATGGCTGTGCCCGAACCCCCACCCGCGGCTATTGCCATAGATATGGCTCCAGAACCTGTTTCCCCCCCCACGCCGCCGAGCGATCTGCCGCCGGGGCCCCAGCAGACCCAGTCCATTCCCGACCCGGCCCCCGTGGAGCCACCCAAGGTAACCGCTCCGCCATCGCCCGCGCCAAACCCGCCCGTGCCCGTTCCCCGGCCGGAAAAACCACGCAAGCAGGTTAAAAAGCACAAGCCGGTGCCCATGCTGGCCAAACCGACACCGGACAAGACCCCACCGGCGGAGGAAACCACAGCCCCGCCATCGTCCGAGGCGCCACCGGCTCTTACGCAGGCGACTCCGGCTCCGGGGGCTGCGTCCTCCAAGGCATCGCGCGACCCGGTCTCGTGGCAGGGGGCGTTGCTGGCACAGCTTGAAAAATTCAAGCGCTACCCGGCCGATGCCATGGCAGACCGCCAGGAAGGGGTGCCGACTGTAACCTTTTCCATGGACCGCAAGGGGCATGTACTGAGCGTGATACTGGCCAGCAGTTCGGGGCACCCGCTGCTGGATCAGGAGGCCGTGGCCCTGCCCAGACGCGCGCAGCCCCTGCCCATCCCCCCCGAGAGCGTGCAGGGGGACCCGATCACCCTGACCGTGCCGGTTGAGTTTTACATCCATGCAGCCGGGAACTGAGGTTTCTGTCTTTATTTACCTCTGATCGTGACAGGGTCATGGCCATGCCTGTTTTTTTTGAACACCGTCGCTCCCCGCCCGCTCCGCACCAGATCCGCCCCGGCATGGGGGCCAGCCGCAGGCAGGTCCACCAACTGGAGGTCCGCTGCGAGGAGGCGGGGATCAGAATGACCGATCTGCGCCGGGTGCTGCTGCATGGTCTTCTGGAGGCAGGGCCGGGGGCAACGGCAGTGGAAATCTGGCAGACCCTTGGCACCATGACCGCTGGGCACGCACCCTCGCAGGGGTCTATTCAGCGGAACCTTAACCTGCTTGTGGAGCATGGAATTTTACGGCGGGATGTCTCGCCCGAGCGGTTGTGGTCTTACCATGTGGCCGCCAAGCGCAAGGTGGCGCTGGCCATTACCTTTGTGGATGCGCGAACAGGCCGCAAAATGACCTGTGACGCGCCAGAAGTTGCCATCCTCCTGCACCGGGTTGCCGCCGAGCGCGGACTGGCCGTGCATGGCGCGTCCATTACCGTTACGCCCTCATACCAACCATTGTTTGGCCTGACTCACGGGGTACCCATCGGTTTAAAAATGTGATTCACAGGATGCTGACCATTCTCTGAAGGAGGCATTCTGGATGGGCAGCCCTCTGT
>NZ_WOTD01000061.1 GCF_011516885.1 Acetobacter lambici
CCGATCTGCTCCCTCTTGTTCTCGAACAGGTAGACCGCCTTACGCGTCAACGCTTGATTCATACTGAGGTAACGGGGGACGGTCTGCGTCACATTCTCTCGACTGCCCGTTACTCCCCTGCCAGCCTGTCGGGTTGTCCGCTGCCTGGAACAGGTTATGGAGTGGCGTGGCAGGCCAGAAGCCATCAGAATGGATAATGGCCCTGAATATGTCAGTCATACGTTGGTTTCATGGGCCGAAAAACAGGGGATTACCCTGATCTATACGCAACCGGGTAATCCGCAGCAGAACGCCTATATTGAACGCTACAACAGAACTGTCCGGCAGGAATGGCTGGAGCAGTATCTGTTTGAAAGCATTCAGGACGTGCAGGAGGTCGCAACACAATGGCTCTGGACATATAACCATGACAGACCCAATATGGGGAACAGCGGGCTAACCCCCGCCCAGAAACTAAAAACAGCTGCCTGAATTCTCATTCAACGCCCGACTAAAAATGGGGGGATTACCCTATGAGCCAACTCATCGACAGACTTCTCTTTTTCAAAAAATATCAAGGTAAGTTTGCGGGTGGCCATGGCGTCAATACAGATGAAAGCCGGGCATGGGAGGATACCTACCGGTCCCGGTGGGAGAGTGAGAAAATTGTCCGGTCAACGCATGGCGTGAACTGCACCGGCAGTTGCAGTTGGAAGATCTATGTTAAAAGTGGTCTGGTCACGTGGGAAACACAACAGACCGATTACCCGCGCACGCGACCAGATATGCCCAACCACGAACCACGTGGCTGCCCGCGTGGCGCAAGCTACTCATGGTATCTGTATAGCAGTAACCGTATTCGCTACCCGCTGGTGCGCAAACGGCTGGTTGAGTTGTGGCGCGAAAAACGTAAGACGCTGGATGCGGTCTCAGCTTGGGCAGCCATCCAAAACGACCCGGTCGCCCGTCAGAGTTATCAGGCACAGCGTGGGCTGGGGGGCTTTGTTCGGGTGTCTTGGGATGAGGCAAACGAACTGATTGCCGCAGCAAATATCCATACCATCAAAACATGGGGGCCTGACAGGCTTGTGGGCTTTTCGCCCATTCCAGCCATGTCTATGCTGAGTTACGCTGCCGGAACACGCTATTTAAGCCTTCTTGGCGGAACATGCCTGTCTTTTTATGACTGGTATTGTGACCTGCCTCCCGCGTCCCCTCAGACATTTGGTGACCAGACAGACGTGCCAGAAAGTCTTGACTGGTATAATTCGGGCTATCTGCTGGTCTGGGGCTCCAATGTGTCCATGACCCGCACACCCGATGCTCATTTTTATACAGAAGCACGGTATCGGGGCGCAAAAAGTGTAGTCATTGCTCCGGACTATGTTGAAGTCGCTAAATTTGCAGATTTATGGCTGCACCCTCGCCAAGGAACGGACTCTGCACTGGCATTGGCCATGGTGCATGTCATTCTTCGTGAGTTCTATCTTGAACGTCAGGTCCCTTATTTTCAGGACTATGCAACCCGGTACACAGACCTTCCATTTCTGGTGATCCTGGACCCCAGCGATGCAGGTCAGAAACCCGGCAGGCTGCTCCGCGCGGCTGATCTGGCGGATGACCGGTACCACACCACAGAAGCTGACTGGAAGCCTCTGGTTTGGGACCGGGAACAGGCCTGCCCTGCTATGCCGCGCGGGTCTGCCGGTTTTCGGTGGGAAAACGAGGGGAAATGGAACCTTGAACCATTTGATGCCGTAACAGGTGCGCCCTTAACACCGTCTCTTTCTCTGGGTGAGAGTGGAGAGATGGCCACAGTACTGTTTCCATATTTTGGTGGAGACGGGCGCTTTGGTTTGAATGAGGCCGAGCCAGTTCATGCCCGTAAGGTTCCGGTACGAAGCATAGCCCTGAAAACAGGCGAGCATGTCCAGTGCGCCACTGTTTTTGATTTAATGACCGCACATTATGGGCTTTCTGCGGACGCTACCGCGTGGCCGGATTATGAGAGTAATGTGCCCGGTACGCCCGCTTGGCAGGAGGCCATTACCGGTGTGCCGCGTGAAAGATGTATTGCTGTAGCACGCGGCTTTGCCCGAAATGCGGAAGCTACGCAGGGGCGCTCCATGGTTATTCTGGGGGCAGGCCTCAACCATTGGTACAATATGGACATGACGTACCGTGCTATTCTGAACATGCTCATGCTGTGTGGGTGCATAGGGCAGAACGGCGGCGGCTGGGCGCACTATGTGGGGCAGGAAAAGCTACGCCCATCCGCAGGGTGGGGGCCAGTCGCGTTTGCGGGGGACTGGGGCGGCCCGCCACGCCGAATGAACGGCACAAGCTTCTTCTATGCACATACAGACCAGTGGCGTTATGAGCAGTTAACACCAAGGGAGCAGCTTTCACCTCTGGCCTCGCCTGAAAAATGGCCTCAAACCGTGCTTGATTGTAACATTCAGGCTGAACGACGCGGCTGGCTGCCAAGTGCGCCACAGCTTGCGGTCAATCCGTTACAGCTCGGTCAAAAAGCCGCTCAAAGTGGGCAGGATCCTGCAACATATGTGAAGGACGCTCTTGTATCCGGTTCCATCAAGCTTGCTTGTGAAGACCCCGATGCACCGGAGAACTGGCCGCGTAACATGTTTGTCTGGCGGTCAAACTTGCTAGGTGCCAGCGGCAAAGGACATGAATATTTCATGAAGCACCTGTTGGGCGCGCCTAACAATGTCATGAACGAGGATAGTGACCAGAGGCCGGATTTTGCAAAATGGCATGATAAGGCTCCAGAAGGAAAACTGGACCTTCTGACAACTATTGATTTCCGCATGAGCACAACAGCAATGTTCAGCGATGTCGTTTTGCCAACCGCAACATGGTATGAAAAATCAGACCTGAATACGTCTGACATGCACACGTTTATTCATCCGCTGCAGGCTGCTGTTGACCCGGCATGGGAAGCCCGCACGGACTGGAGCATTTTCCGTGGTTTGGCTGAGACGTTCCAACGGTTGGCAAAAGGCCAGTTGGAGAGTGAAACAGATGTTGTTCTGTCACCCTTGCAAAAAGACACACCAGCCGAGCTGGCGCAGCCTTATGGTGACGAGATCTGGCGGTCAGAGCACCCGATAGCTGGTGTACCGGGCAAGACAATGCCCCAGATTGCTATTGTGCCAAGACGTTATGATGAGGTCTATGATCGCTACATTACGTTAGGTCCGGGTTTGGAAAAGAAGGGGAACGCAGACCACGGGTTACAGTGGGATACAACAGCAGAGATACAGGAACTTAAGCAGACACATCCGTCAGTCTCAGTGAAATATCCCGAGAGGTCTTCTCTTTTTCAGGATACCGATGCGGTTGAGACGGTACTTATGCTGGCACCGGAAACAAATGGTGCAGTTTCAGCCAGAAGCTGGAAGTCTCTTTCAGACAAAACCGGGCGTGACCTTTCTCACCGTCTGGGCGGAAGAGACGGTGACCGGATTACATTTGCAGATATCATTACACAGCCTCGGCAGGTCATAAACTCGCCGGTATGGAGCGGTGTCTCGTCAACGCAGGAAGCCTACACCGCTAACTGGCTGAATGTGCACGAATATGTACCATGGCGTACATTAACAGGTCGGCTTCAGTTTTATCAGGATCACCCTTGGCTCCGTGACTTTGGGGAAACCTTTGCCACATACAAGCCACCTATTGAAACACACTCAACGCCAGAGGCCTTAGGGGCTGCGCATGATAACGGAAACCCGGTTATCCCGCTGAATTTCCTGACCCCTCATCAAAAGTGGGGCATCCATAGCACCTATGCTGAAAACCTGATTATGTTGACACTTGGTCGTGGTGGCCCGGTTGTCTGGATTAGTGAGGATGACGCAACACGGCTCAAGATTGTCGATAATGACTGGGTAGAAGCTTTTAACTGTAACGGGACATTGGTGGCGCGTGCTGTTGTCAGCCAGCGTATTCCGTCTGGTGCAGCGTTTATGTACCATGCGGCCGAGCGCACCGCCAATGTGCCGGGTAGTGAAATTACTGGCAAGCGTGCCGGTATTCATAATTCAGTGACGCGTGTTGTCATGAAACCCACCCATATGGTGGGTGGGTATGCACATCTTTCATGGTCATTCAATTATTACGGGCCGGTTGGGTCTAATCGTGATGAATTTATTTTCTTACGTAAAATGAACGATGTGAACTGGTTTGACACCACCGAAAAAGGGAAGGGATGAAGATGATTTTGAGTAATTTTCCTGCTTCTCCCTGCATTATAGGTAAGTAACCGTGAAGATACGTGCGCAGATAGGTAAGGTTCTTAATCTCGATAAATGCATCGGGTGTCATACATGCAGTGTGACGTGCAAACAGGTCTGGACCAACCGTGACGGTGTTGAATACGCATGGTTTAACAATGTCGAAAGTAAACCCGGTGTCGGTTTTCCGCAGCAGTGGGAAAATCAGGAACTGTGGCATGGCGGCTGGCAGTTGGGAAAGGGAGAGTCACTCCGCCCTAAAATTGGTGGAAAATGGCGTATTCTTTCGAAAATTTTTGCAAACCCAAACCTGCCCCAACTTGACGATTATTATGAACCATTTGATTTTGATTACGCTGCATTGCAGAACGAAAAAAGCGAGCAGGTTGTTACGTCTGTCCGGCCGTATTCCCGTATTACCGGGCAGGTCATGGATAAAATTGAACGAGGCCCGAACTGGGAAGAGTCTCTGGGCACAGAATTTAAACATCGTTCCAAAGACTATAATTTCCGTGATATAGAAAAAGAAATATATGGAAAGTTCGAAAATAGCTTTCTGATGTTTCTCCCGCGACTGTGTGAACACTGCCTTAACCCGACTTGTGTTGCATCATGCCCATCAGGTGCTATTTATAAAAGGGAAGAAGACGGCATTGTTCTGGTTGATCAGGAAAAATGTCGTGGGTGGCGCATGTGTGTCAGCGGTTGCCCTTACAAGAAAATTTATTACAATTGGCACACAGGAAAATCAGAAAAATGTGTGTTCTGCTACCCCCGTATAGAAAGTGGCCAGCCTACCGTCTGCTCTGAAACCTGTGTGGGGCGTATCCGCTATCTTGGCGTCATGCTGTATGATGCCGACAAAATTGAAACCGCTGCGGCTACAACAAACCCTGAAGATGCGTATGAGCAGCAGCTCGACCTTTTTCTGGACCCACACGACCCGGCAGTGGTTGAGCAGGCACGTCGGGACGGCATACCTGACGCATGGATTGACGCGGCCCAACGCTCGCCAGTGTACCGTATGATCAAGGAATGGAAAATCGCCTTTCCGCTCCATCCTGAATACCGCACCCTGCCTATGGTTTGGTACATCCCGCCCTTGTCGCCCATTCAGGAAGCAGCTTCTGCTGGTAGTCTGGAAACCCTGAATGGTATTCCAGATATCAACAGCCTACGTATACCGGTCCAATATCTGGCTAATATGCTCACTGCGGGGGATGAAGCGCCCGTCAAAGCGGCTCTTAACCGGCTGCTGGCGCTCCGGGCCTATATGCGCCGTTTCCAGATTGAGAATGTACGTGACGCCTCTCTCTTGCAGGGGGCAGGGCTGTCAGAGCAGCAAATTCAGGACATGTACCGTCTTCTGGCTATTGCGAATTACGAAGATCGCTTCGTTGTGCCAACCGCGCATAAAGAAGATGCAGAAGACCCTTACCATCAGCGCGGCATCGCGGGTTTTCATTTTAACCAGAGCACAACCTCCGGGAAAAGCCGCTTCAGCCTATGGGGGCAGCAGGGTGTAAGACCGGAAATTCGTCGTCATACGGTGAAAGGGGGATAACAATGTCTCAGTCTCTGTCATTCCTCTGTCAGTTAAGCGCTATTTTTCTTCGGTACCCTGATGAATTTATAAAGCAGGAAAGTGTAGAATTAGGCACGCTGATTTCGCTTTCCAATCTCTCTATAGAACAGAAAAAAGCTTTCGAAGAAATCAGGATTTTTCTTGAAAAAACACCACTTCTGGATGCGCAAAGCCAGTATGTGCAGCTTTTCGATATGTCGCCCTCCTTATCGCTCTACCTTTTCCAGCATGTGCATGGGGATTCCCGTATGCGCGGGCAGGCAATGGTGGATCTGTTAGAGGAATATCGTTCTGCCGGTCTGGATTTGCAGGGGAACGAGTTACCAGACTTTCTTCCCGCCTATCTAGAGTATGCGTCTGTGTGTGACCCTCAGAAAACACAGGAGCTTCTGACAGAAATAGTGGATATTCTTGCAGTTCTGAACAGAAGACTTCAAGAAAGGCGGTCTATATATTCTGGTATTTTCCAAATTTTACAGGAAGAATCCAAACGCCTTCCTGACAAAGAAGTCGTGCACGCGCATTTAAGAGACACAGCCGTGATGGATGATCCCGCAACCCTTGATATGCGGTATGAAGAAAAACCTGTCACGTTCGATCATGCCTCCTCACCTGCGGCATGTAGCGCAGCGTATACTGGCTATTCAGGCAAGGATCATGTGGAGGCAAGAGCATGAACTGGGTCGAGTACTTTCTGTTCCAAATCTATCCGTATCTATGTTTGTCGGTCTTTGTCATCGGGTGTTGGGCGCGGTTCGATAGAAGCCAGTTTTCATGGCGCGCTGAGTCGAGTGAGTTCCTTGAAAGAAAAACCCTGAAGTGGGCCAGCAATAGCTTCCACGTTGGTGTGCTGGGGTTGATGATGGGCCATGCTGCGGGGCTTCTGACTCCGCCCCAACTGACTGAGATGCTGGGCCTGAGTGCTCACGCCCACCAGTTGCTGGCTGTCGGTGCCGGAAGTGTGTTTGCAGTGTTCGCTGCTGTTGGTGGCGCAGGGCTTATTTACCGCCGTGTCTTTAACAAGCGCGTCAAGGCCACCAGCCGCCCAACTGACCTATTCATTCTTCTGTTTGTCTATGCGCAACTCTGGCTCGGAATTCTTGGGTTGCCACACTCCATGATGCATTCAGATGGGCACACAATGGAAATATTAGGGGAATGGTGCCGGGGTGTTCTGACATTCCGGTCAGGCCTGCCAAATCTGCTCACCACTATCCCGTGGGTTTACAAGCTACATCTGGTAACCGGTATGACGTTGTTTTTGCTAACGCCGTTTACCCGGTTGGTGCATGTTATCTCTGCTCCTATCTGGTACGTTTTTCGGCCGGGGTGGCAGATTGTCCGCCAGAATCACCATGTCGCTAATGATGAGACGTGAGCCCCGAACATGATGAGTTCTCCCAATCAAACCGGTCACACAATTTTTGTAAATGACACCGCTATTTCATTGGAGGATGTTCAGGCAGAAATGCCGCACCACAAAACAGCGTCTCTTCAGGTGCAACGGAATGATGCCGCAAGAGCGCTGGTGGTAAAAACACTCCTGCTTGATGAAGCCCGGAAAAAGCTCGACACTAAGAGCGGAGACAGTTTGACCGATGAAGCGCTCATTCAGGCTTTGCTAGAGCGGGAGGTCGAGGTGCCAACACCAACGGATGATGAGCTTGAGCGCTGGAGTGCGTCCAATATTGCCCATATGCAGGCTGGTCCCGCCATGCATGTGCGGCATATTTTGGTATATGCAGACAAATCTATGCCGGGTTCAGTGGAAACAGCGCAAAAAAGAGCGCAAGAGTTTCTGGACCACCTGAAAAATAACGCCATAGATTTTGAACAAGTAGCAGCACGTTATTCAGAATGTCCTTCCTCCAGTAGAGGGGGGGATTTAGGCATAATGCAAGAGCAAGATCTTTTGCCAGAGTTCAGGAAAGCCCTTCAAACTGTCCAAGAAGGTGAATTCTATGATGGTCTGATAGAAACACGATATGGCGTGCATATTGTGCAGCTTTTAAAAAAGTTTTCCGCTGAGCTAAAGGTCGAAGCGTTAAATAAAGAAGAAAAACAGCGTATTCGGATTTTCCTTGAAGATAGTAGTTGGAAGCAGGGCGTGCAGAACTACATTGCCATGCTTGCCTCTAAAGCGCGAATTAAAGGGTTTGACGTGTTTTCTGGCACAACAGCGCAGGCATCCAGCACCGGTTGGCCGGATGGAGGAAACTGCACAGGGAAAAAACCTTCCTGACTGTATAACAATACTTTCTATCTTACGGCTAAAAAATCTGAGGGCTTTTATGGTTTTGGAAATAATTTTTAAAACATTTGCCGTTCTGGTCTCTACAGGGGTCATGGGGGCATTAGCATATTTTACGCATTACCCATTGCTTTTTCCTAGCTTGGGGCCAACTATTTTTATGCATATTGTTACGCCACAACAGGACGCTTCAAGAGTTTGGAACACACTGGCAGGGCATGCAATCGGGATCATTGCTGCGGTGTTCTCTTTGTGGATATTTGACGCTTTGGCAGCCCCCGCTGCTATGAGTATTGACCACATTACTTGGAACCGTATGGCTGCGAGTGTCCTGGCGATATCCCTGACAGTCTTGGGGCAGGGCCTTTGTAAAGCAAATCATCCTCCCGCAGCAGCAACAACATTATTGCTGAGCTTGGGCGGATTTCATTCAGATATAAAAACTATTAGCGTAATATGTATAGGTGTTATTATTTCGACTACCGTTTCTGAAGTTTTTCAAAAATTTATGGCATATAAAAAATAAGAAAAATTTTTACAGCTTAATAGGATTACTTAATTACAGTCAGGGCACCCGGCACAAAAAAGCGCCGGGTGTTTTTTGTTTAATTCGCAATTTTGTTTGCGATGACAGGCACGAATGTTTTGTCAGGAACAACAACACCTGGAGGGTTCTAAAAACCCCCTGGTTTTGAGGTCTTCTGTATGATTCCATTTCTTCTGCGTTGATTGAGGGAATGGCGATATGAAGCAGTCTGGTTTCTTTGATGTTGAAGAGCGTCTTGCCCGGCTGAGTGGGCTTGGCGATCAGCTCGAAGCGTTTT
>NZ_WOTD01000062.1 GCF_011516885.1 Acetobacter lambici
TTCTCTGTGCTTTAAAGCACGCCTGTGAGATTTGGATCTGATCCGCTGATCACCATACTGGCCAGTGGCTTCTGAAAGGCCACATCAACAGGCCTTACAGAAGACCGCACATGATCACACGTCAATATGGGTCAGAAAACTCTTGCATAACGGACGGCAACCATATGTGGACGGCTCCCCCTTGCAAGGGGCTAGGCAAGAAAATGATCGGATCTTTGCTTCCATATGTCCGGCCTGTTGATGCGGCCATAGGGTCGCTGGCCAAGATGGCTTCCGCAGCGTGAGCCCCAAACACAGAAGCGGTCTTTGATGACCACTGGTTGCCACGGGTTTTCTCACGCCATGGATCGATCGATCACACCATCTGCTCTATTACTTGCAAGCCACGACCTCAGCTCGGCACGAGAGCGTCAAATGTCAGCGCATCGTGCCAGGCTAAGCTCAAACAGCAGCTGCGCCGGGTTGCTGCAGAAGGCGCTTATAGTGTTCGCCGCTGACCATCAGTTTCCAGGCAATCCGCGCAATCTTATTGGCAAGGGCCACCGCTGCGAGTTTCGGTTTTTTGCGCTCCAGCAATTCACGTAACCAAGATGAGGCATTCTTCCCATTGGTCCGCCGGGCATGCGACACGACTGCGGTCGCGCCAACCACCAGCGTGCTTCGCAAGACCTCATCGCCAGCGCGTGTGATTCTGCCAAGCCTTGTTTTTCCACCGGTTGAGTGATCCCTGGGCGTCAATCCGATCCAGGCCGCAAAGGCTCGACCCGATTTGAACAGATGCGGATCAGGCGTTTTCATCATCAGCAGCGCTGCGCCGATCGGGCCAACGCCCGGAATTTTCGCAAGACGCTGACTGCATTCGTTGGCGCGGTGCCATGCCATCACCTTGCCCTCAAGCTGTTCGATTTCACCTTGCAATTCAGCATATTCCTTTGCGTGAAGGGCAAACAACTCGCGCGTCAATGTGGGCAGGCTTTCGTCCGCAGCGATCCGATCAAGGAGTGCCTCAATCCGGCACATGCCTTTGGGGCCGTGATCCCAAACTCGGCAGCATATCCCCGGATCGTATTGGCGAGCTGTGTGCGGTTCCGGATAAGTCGTGCCCGCATTCCAATCAGTATCAACGCTGCCTGCTCTTCCTCGCTCTTGAGCGGGACGAACCGCATTGTAGGCCGACTCATCGCTTCACAGAGGACTTCCGCGTCGGCGGCATCGTTTTTCCCGCGCTTGACATAAGGCTTCACGAGCTGCGGCGCGATCAGCTTCACTGTGTGTCCCAGACACGAGAGCACCCGCCCCCAGTAATGGGAGGCGCCACAGGCCTCAATCGCGATTTCAATCGGGGGCAGTTTCTCAAAAAACTTTACCATCTCCCGGCGGGATAGCTTCCTGCGCAAAACAGGCTGCTCCTTCGCGTTTACACCGTGCAATTGGAAAACACTTTTTGACGTGTCCATGCCAATACGGATAATTTGTTCCATGGGTGGCCTCCTCTGTGAATTCTGCAACGACTTCACCTTGGCACATCGCGATGCCGTTGGGAGCCGTCCACCCCATCACAGAAGGAAAAGTTTGTATATAAATAAATTCAGAAAATAATACATCAGTAATTTTTTTATAAATTCTGATTTTAAAAAAGTAATTTTGTTTTTATTGTAAAATTATATATTTATTTTCACATATTATAATTTCAGAAAAGTAATATATTGTAAAACTTTTCCGTTGAAAATTTTATCAGAAAATATTATCAAGGCAATGTTATGACAACTGGCATAAGGAGAGGCCTTTCCTTTAGAATTGTAATTCTTCCACATCATCAAATGGTTTCGTTTTCTTGTGGTCTTTAGATGGGTGTTCGTTTTATATTATTGCGATAATATAAAACCATAATCTGTTTACTCTCAGATTTTTTCTTTTCCCCATCTGGCAAGCAGATACATCCAGCTATCGCATAGTGCCGCAGACCCGCTGCGCTCTTTTTTCCCTCAGACACATGTCCTGAGGCTTTTATGGTTAGAAGCCCCTATTGGCTTTCACCATTCAGGCGCGGACTTCTCCCGAACCGTATTTTTCCACAAGATTCCGGAGTGAACGGCCATTTGGCATCACCCGGAGAATTGCAGTCAGCCAGCATATTCCGCACTTCGGTGGAATATCCCGTCAAAATGACGGTTGCCTGTGTAAAGAGGAGTATCTCCCCTTGAAACAGACAGACCCTCTGTCGCCTCCACCTGCATCGTTTGCAGATCGTCTTGGAATTCCCGCACCTCTGTTCTGGGGTTTTGTGGGGCTTCTGTTTTTCATGATTGGTGATGGTGTAGAAGCCGGCTACCTTGCCCCCTATCTGGAAGGGCATGGTACATCTGCCGGTAACACCGCACTTTTGTTTACCATTTACGGCGTTACAGTTTCCATCTCCGCCTGGCTTTCTGGCCCGCTGTCTGATCTATGGGGCCCAAAGCGCGTCATGTGGATCGGCTTGGCTATCTGGGCCGTTTTTGAAGTTATCTTTCTGGCCTGCGGTGTTGCCGTTAACAGCTACCCCATCATGCTGCTGGCATATTCCCTGCGTGGCTTAGGATATCCGCTGTTTACTTACGGCTTCCTGGTATGGATTGCCGCTGCCACACCACCTCGCCAGCTTGGTTCTGCTGCGGGTTGGTTCTGGTTTGCCTTTTCTGGTGGCCTGCCTACCCTGGGCTCTCTGTTCGCCAGCTTTGCCATTCCCGTTATTGGGGAAATGGCCACTTTCTGGTCTTCTCTGGGTATGGTTGTCTTTGGCGGCCTGCTGGCCCTGCTGCTTACTCGTGAACCCACAGGATCTCAGCGTCTGGCTGCACCTGGCACTCCGGCCAAGGAAATCTTCTTCAGTTCCATCAGTATTCTGTGGCGCGAACCCAAAACGTTTGTGGCCATGGTGGTACGCACCATCAACACATCATCCGAGTATGCGTTCTTGGTGATCATGCCAACCTTCTTTACCAAGGTTATTGGCTTCACGCTTTCTCAGTGGCTGCAGCTGCTGTCCATCGTGTTCCTGTCCAACATTCTGGTAAATCTGTTTTCCGGCATTTCCGCAGACAAATTCGGTCATCGTGAAGTTGTGGCTTTTGGTGGCGGCATTGGCGCAGCCATTATGGTGCCTGCCTTCTATTATGTGCCGCAGATGTTCCCCGGCAACTTTATGATTGCCGCTATTGTGGGTGCTTTGTATGGCGCATCTCTGGCGGCTTTTGTGCCGCTGTCCGGTTTGGTGCCCCAGATTTGCCCGAAGGAAAAAGCCGCCGCTCTTTCCGCTCTTGGTTTGGGCGCTGGTGCCAGCACATGGGTTGGCCCGGCCATTGTAACGTGGTTTGAATCCTGGCGTGGTGTTGAAGGTATTATCTGGATCTTCTCTGGTCTGTATGTCGCCTCTGCCCTGATGACCATGTGCCTGACCATTTCACCCGAAGCACGCCGCTATCTGAAAAAGATCTCTGAACGGGAAAAACAGAAGCGTGCAGCTGCTGCCCGTGGTGATATTGCTGAAGAACTTTCCCTCAGCAAACAATCCTGAAGACGCTCTGCTTTATATGCAAAGCTGGCAAAGGCCCCATGCAGAAGTGGATGGGGCTTTTTTTATGTTCTGCAACACGCAGATGAATTACATCATGCCGCATGGCACCCAACACTCCCCCCCTCCGGCGAGGCTGGACAACAGGTAGCTGCGCAACAGCCGCAGCAAAGGCTGCATGGCTGATGCTAAACGGCCATTCAGTTCCAGCATGCGTAAACATTACCCTTCCCGCTGGCCAACAGGTTGGTTTTACCATTGCCCGTACCGGTGGCACGCCAGATGCACCTTTTGCGGAAGTTATTAAAGATGCGGGGGATGACCCGGACATCACGCACGGGGCTCTTATTCGGGCAACGGTAAAAACCTTGCCTACTGGTTGCGGAATTGTGTTTCAGGCTGGTCCCGGCGTAGGCACAGTCACCCGCCCCGGCTTACCCATAGCCGTGGGGGAGCCCGCCATAAACCCTACCCCACGCGCCATGATACGTGCGGCTTTAACCGAAGCAAACGCAGGGATCTGCCCAGATGCAGAGGTAAGTATCAGCGTTGAAAATGGAGAAAAACTGGCTGAACGCACATTAAACAGTCGGCTCGGCATTCTGGGCGGTCTGTCCATTCTGGGCACAACCGGAATTGTAGTGCCTTTTTCATGCTCCGCATGGATTGAGAGCATCCATCGGGGCGTAGATGTTGCGCGTGCAGAAGGCCTTACCCACTTGGCAGGAAGCACCGGTAATGTTTCCGAAAAGGGCGTGCAGAAATTTTATAACCTGCCAGACAGCGCGCTTATTGAAATGGGGGACTTTGCTGGTGGCCTGTTAAAATACCTTCGCAAGCATCCCGTTCCGTGCATTACAATATCTGGCGGCATCGCCAAAATGACCAAACTTGGCCAAGGTTTTATGGACCTGCATTCCAAACGGGGCCCGGCAGATATGCGCCAGCTAGCAGAGCTTGTTCTGGCACATAATGGAAAACCCGATCTAGCCGACACAATTGCGCGTAGCCCCACAGTGGCGGAAGCCTTTTTGCACGCAAGCCAACAGGGTTTTCCGTTAGGGGATCTGATTGCCCGCTCCGCCTTACAAACCGTTAAGGAGGTTCTACAGCCAGCCCCTATACAAGCTGATGTGCTGGTGTTTGACCGTGCAGGCAATCTGGTTGGGCAAGCCTGAAAGCTTAGTCCTGCCCGCGAAAACGCCGCCGATAATCAGGATTATACAAAGCGCTTTCCCTAAAATCCTTATCTCCCAATACCCGACCAACAATCACAAGAGCTGTCCGCTCAATGGGGTTTTCTTTCAGCTTGTCGGCAATATTCGCAAGTGTTCCGCGCAGTACAAGCTGATCTGGCCATGTTGCCCGTGCCACAATAGCAACCGGGCAATCAGCCCCATAAAATGGAGTCAGTTCATCTACAATTCTATCCAGCGCATGCACTGCCAGATGAATAGCAAGTGTAGCCCCTGTAGCGCCAAAAGCTGCCAGTGTTTCTTTTTCTGGCATGGCAGAAGCACGCCCATTTACGCGCGTAAGCACCACACTTTGCGCAACACCCGGAATGGTAAGTTCCTGCCCCAGTATGGAAGCCGCTGCCGCAAATGCAGGCACCCCCGGTGTCATGCTCCACGGAATACCGTGTTTTTCCAAGCGGCGGATTTGCTCAGCCACAGCGCTGTACACAGAAAGATCACCCGAATGCAGGCGCGCCACATCCTGCCCCTGCTGATGAGCCTTTACGTATTCGGCTTCAATCTCGTCTAATGTCATGGGGGCTGTATCAACCTTGCGCGCATCTGGCGGACAAAACTGCAGCATTTCCGGCGGCACAATAGACCCCGCATATAAACAGACCGGACAGGACGCCAAAATGTCTCTCCCACGTATGGTGAGTAGATCAGCCGCTCCGGGGCCTGCCCCAATAAAATGCACGGTCATTCAAATGTCTCCTTCTGCCACGGCGCATGTCACACCATTCATGCTGCAACGCGGTACAATAAGTTTGCCCTGTGGGCCAGCCGCAACCAATGCACAAGCCTCAGATACAGAAGCTACTCCGGTATGTTGCATGCTACGGGCTGATACCGTCTGGCATTGCGCACTAACCTGCCGCATGGCGGCAAGTTCTACCCAGATAATTCGGGCATCCAGCCATTTTGCCATCTGTAATGGCAGGTTTTCCGTATGCCGAAAGGCCGGAACAGCAAGAGCAACCAATTCTTTACCAAGCTGTTGCGACAAGGTCGGTTCAATACAAGCCTGAGCCTGCGCCAAGGTCGCCCTGCTGTTCCAGCCTAAGCCAAGAAATATCATGAGGCCTCGGGTTTCTGAGCGACCCACTGTGTTACCGGCATGGCAGGACGAAAACCGTGGAGAGACCCTATTTTTTCTAACCGGGATACAGAAATACGCGTAAGGTAATCCCCCCATAAAAAGAGTGGCTTTTGAATGAGAATTTTCTCAGCGTAAGGATGAGGAGATTCTGATGAAGAGTGGTCGCTTTACTGACGCCCAGATCATGGGTGTGATCCGTCAGGCTGAGGGCGGTGTCCCGGTTCCTGATCTGTGCCGGGAGCATGGGATTAGCAACGCCACGTTTTACCGGTGGCGCGCGAAATATGGCGGCATGGATGCTTCGATGATCAGTCAGATGAAGGCTTTGGAAGAGGAGAACCGTCGGCTGAAGCGCATGTATGCGGATTTGAGCATGCAGACGGATATCCTGAAGGAAGCCCTTGGAAAAAAATGAAGCGGCCAGCCCAGCGCCGGGAACTGGCCGCACAAGCTGTGGCGCATCATGGGGTCAGCATTGCGCTGGCCTGTCGGATTTTTGGGATATCCGAGACCTGCTTTCGCTATCGTCCGCGACTGGCAGCGGAGAACGACAGGATTGCCGCTCTTCTGGTGGGACTGACCCAGGTTCACAGGAGATGGGGATTTGGCCTGTGTTTCCTGTATCTGCGCAATGTGCAGGGACGTGTCTGGAATCATAAGCGGGTTTATCGGATCTATCGGGAACTGGAACTCAACCTGCGGATTAAATCCCGCAGGCGCCTGGTTCGCGAAAAGCCCGAAAAGCTGTCGGTCCCAGCACTTCCCAACGAAGTCTGGTCCATGGATTTCATGGCGGACAGACTTTTGGATGGACGTGCTTTTCGGCTCCTGAACATTCTGGATGATTTCAATCGTGAAGGACTGGCGATTGAGGTTGATTTTTCCCTGCCGGCCTGTCGGGTTGTCCGCTGTCTGGAGCAGGTTATGGAGTGGCGTGGCAGGCCAGAGGCTATCCGAATGGACAATGGCCCTGAATATGTCAGTCATACGTTGGTTTCATGGGCCGAAAAGCAGGGGATTACTCTGATCTATACACAACCGGGCAATCCGCAGCAGAACGCCTATATTGAACGCTACAACAGGACTGTCCGGCAGGAATGGCTGGAGCAGCATCTGTTTGAAAGCATCCAGGACGTACAGGAGGTCGCAACACAATGGCTCTGGACATATAACAATGACAGACCCAACATGGGAAACGGTGGGTTCACACCCGCCCAGAAACTAAAAGGAGCTGCCTGAATTCTCAGTCAGCACCCCACTAAAAATGGGGGGATTACCTGATGACCAATGTCTCGACATTCTGATGTGAGCCTTATTGTTCAAGTTTGAAACCATAGTACATATGCTCTTTTATATCAGCCGAAATAATCTGTTCGTAAAGATGAGAAAGAACTTTCGCGCGGACAGAAATTCATTGCAAACTGACATTCTAGTGGTCGCTATTTCTATAACAGAATAATTATTTCGCATGTAAAATCGAGATGATGTTTTGATATGTAGAAAATATTTTCGACAGGTGCGTGCGCAGAAGAATACACTTGCGTTGCCTTCTGAACGTCATCCAGCGCCAGCCGTATCAAGTAGGGTCAAACTTCGATGCGTCATAATCAGCATGCGGTGCAGATTTGAAGGACGTGTTGCAGGTAAACACGCGTGTATCTTCCGAAGTATCTCAAGGCGCGTAAAGGAATGCTGGATTTCGACTTTGTCGAAGGGTAGGGAATTCGTGTTAATTCTGTTATCAGCTTCTCATGAGACGACTAGCCTTGATATTTCTCTGCGTCTTTTACGCAGGCTCCCTTCATGCAGAAGAAGATAACTGCAACGATTTTGGGGCGAATAGCCATTTACCAAAGATTATAAATTCCAAGCTAAGCCCAGGCACTCAATTATTGTGCAACAAAGGCTATGCGGCCTTAGCTTCCTCTATTTCGCATGGCCCTCTCTGGTCTGCCGAACATCTCTGGTCGGATGATGTGGAGGCAGCAGAAAGGCTAAAAAGGGCAGGCCATTTTTATGCAGACACTCGGTTTGCGGGCAGCGCGGATTTACAGGACTATTATAACTCCATTTATGATCGTGGACATATGGCACCGAGTGGTGACCAACCTACAGAAGCATCCCAGGCAGAGACTTACGCACTCTCAAATGTGGTGCCTCAGACAGCCAGTCTGAATGAAGGCATCTGGTCACGTGTGGAACGACGTGTGCGTGATATGGCAGATGATGAAGGAGAGCTGTATGTGGTGACAGGCCCTGCTTTTCATTTGCGCCCTATTCAGACTATGGGGCATGACCGCGTGTACGTGCCGTCCTCAACGTGGAAAGCAGTCTATTCTCCCAGCAAGAACAAAGCATCTGCATATGTGTGTAAAAACGCGCAACAGCATCCACACTGCACGCAGGTTACAGTAGCAACGCTCATACGGAATGTCGGGATTGACCCGTTTCCAGGAGTGTCAGCGCAGATTAAGGCGCAAGCATGGAAGTTGCCCGCACCTTAATCGGATTTAAAGCTGCTGGATTTCGTTATGGAATCAACCGTTTCAATCAATGATATTCCAAAGGATCTGAAGAATTATGGAACATAATAAACACGAAGATAATTATTTGCATCATTTGACCTGTGATATTGTCGTTGCTTATTTGTCTGGAAATACCATACCATTTTCAGATGTACCTTTACTGATACAACAGATTTATCGTGCTCTTGCGGGCGTTGAAATGGACGTAAGTGATGATAAAGAGTTAGGGCCTGCTGTGCCCATTAAGAGCCCTTTTGGAAATTCACGGATGAGCGTTTCGGCGTAGCATGAGGCTTCCCATGGCGATGTGGATCATGGCCTCTGCGACGTCGATCCGCTGTTCGTAGTCCTTCA
>NZ_WOTD01000063.1 GCF_011516885.1 Acetobacter lambici
TCAACCGCTTCACCGCGCTCGGAATCCCCGTCACCCACGCTGTCGCGTAAGGGAAACCCACGAAAAGGGTTCAGCACACCCAATACCCGAATTTTGCAACAGAGCCATGGCCACATCGACCTTGGTTAGCAGCACCATGCAGGTCTATTGCGCGGCCCTGTCCTCTCTGACGTTTCTGCAGACATTCCGGGCAGACTGGAAACCAACGGGTCTGGCCCGCGCCATGGCAGCAGTGCTCATCCTGCTGACCAGCGCGCTCATTACCATAAATCTTACCGGTAATACGCTGGATATTCTGAACAACGTGATCGCACTTCTTCTAGCCGTCCTGTCCCCATGGACAGCCATCAATCTGGTCGATTACTACCTGATACGACACGGGCAATATGACATCGCATCTCTTTTCCAAAGGGATGGAGGCATTTACGGCCAAGTCAACCGCCCTGCTCTTGCATGTTATATGCTGGGTATCCTCGTCCAGATCCCCTTCCTGTCAAACGGTCTTTATGTCGGCCCGATTGCCAGCCTCTACGGTGGCATCGATTTTTCATGGGTCATCGGCATTCTGGTGCCCGGAGCTGTTTACTGGTTCTGGGCCCGACGCCCGCATTAAGCCCTTACAAACCACTCCTGCGACCTTCTTCAGTTTTTCCGAAGCTCTTCCTTACACATCCTTTCTTTAATCCGGTGCATTAAATGGGCATCATTACACTATCGCACCAAAGTTCCGTTAAGCGCGGAAACTGCAAGGAAGGACCAGCCCATGCCTACCCATATCCGTATTAGACCGTTCAACACAAAAGACACCTATCCCGAGCAGAATCTCGACAATGACCTCTGTCAGGCCGTTGTTGCCGGGAAAACCGTTTATGTGCGTGGGCAGGTGCCGCAGGATCTGGATACACGCGAAAACATTGCCGTCGGTGACCCGGTTGGCCAGGCACACAGAGTGATGGAAAACATTGCGCTGCTTCTGAAGGAAGCAGGATCTGACCTTTCCCATATCTGCAAGGTGACCGTCTATCTGACCGATATCCGTTACCGTGAAGCAACATATCGGGTTCTGGGCCAGCACCTCAAAGGCGTTTTTCCAATCTTTACCGGCCTTGTGGTTGTCGCTCTGGCACGTCCTGAATGGCTCATTGAAGTCGATGTTATCGCCGTCATCCCCGACTAATGCCCGCCCCTCACTGCTACAAGAACTTCCAAACTGAGCTGTAAAAATCGCCAGTCATTTTGGCAGAGGAACCGCAATGCAGACGAAATTCCCGCTTTCACGCCATTGTTTGCTTCTTTCGTCGACGTTTCTCCTGCTTGTGGGAAGCACGAAAGCGGCCACGACATCTGCCGTTCATCACGCCGGCCCGACATCCGGCAAGGGCCAGCATAACACAGCCCATGCCAGACCTTCAGGCCCATCTGCCAAAAGCCACAGGCCCAGTGCTGTTAACAGCAGCGGAGACCCGGAAACGGTTCAGGTTTCCGTCTCCCGCAACAGGCTGGGCGGCGGCCTCATCCGGCATGAGACGGAAGCACGGTCAGTCAGCACCGTCGCGCGCGAATTCATCAGCAAGCAGGCACCGGCCTCCAATCCGCTTGCCCTTGTGACTCTCACCCCTGGCGCTAACGTCGCCATGGGCGATCCGTTTGGGGTTTCGGATGAAGGGTCCATTACCGTGCGCGGGCTCAACCAGCAGGAAATTGGCTATATTTTTGAAGGGGCGCCCATGAACGACCCCGATAACTATTCTCCCAACTCTTCCCAGTGGGTGGATAGTGAAAATATGGAAAACGTGCAGCTCCAGCAGGGAGCGCCCAACATCGAGATGCCGACCGTGTATTCCGCTGGTGGCACGATGAACCTCCACGTGCGAAACCCGACCTATAAACGGGGTGGCCAGGTCGATGTCAGCTATGGGTCACACCAGATGAACCGTCAGTTCATCCGCTATGATTCTGGCGAAATTGGCAACACGGGCATTCGGGCCTTTGCGTCCTTTTCCAATCTGACCAGCCGCGCATGGCGCGGGCCGGGCCGCAACAATCGTCGTCATGTCGATTTCAAGGTGATCAAGGACTGGGCGCCCGAAAGCAACACCAGCCTGACCTTTACCTACAACAATGCGGATGCCGCATGGTACAGCACGCCGTCCCTGTCCTCATGGAACAAGAACGGCCTGGGTGGCGGCATCAATCTTGATGGCACCTACAAATTTGGCGATTCCAATTATTACAAGGGTTTTGGAACCAACTGGACTGACTACTTCCTGAGCAGTCAATCCCATTTCAAATTCAACAATCAGCTTTCTCTGGACGTCACGCCCTATTTCTACCATGGCTCGGGCAACTCCCCGCTCGGCGTCGCCACCGTGCCCACAAGCGGCACCTACTACAATGGCACCCAGCCCGTTGAGGGCAAACTTGCCGGAAACACCTATGAGCAAGACGGCAATGTGACCGCCAAAAGGGACTGGCTTGGCCGCGAAAGCTATACCGGCATCAATGCCGCCATGCATTACGATACCAAATTCAACCATCTGGTCTTTGGCGCATGGTATGGCTACAGCGACATGAACGTGAGCGAACCGTTCTCCGGGCTGGATGCTGCCGGGAATGTTTCAAGCTCCTATCTGCACCTGCAAGATGGAATGCTCCTCAATGGCTGGCAGTATCATACCATTACGCAAATGGTCGGCCTTTATATCGGGGATGAAATCCGGCTGCTCAATGACCGCTTGCGGATCAATGCCGGCTTCAAGGAAGTCATGACGTCCCGCACGGGCACGCTCCAGCAGCCAGGCCCCCAATACGCCACCGGGTATAACTCGGCGGAGCCCTTGCCGCGTGTGTCGATCAGTTACAAGGTCAATAATGCCATTCAGGTTTTTGCCAATGCCACAACCAGCTTCCGCGCCCCATTGGGAGCCGCATTTTACAACCAGTATAACAGCCCCTACGACCCCAGCCTTTATCAGACCGCCAATACACATCTGAAAGATGAATACAGCATTTCCGAAGAACTGGGCGCCCGTTACCATGACCGCTGGGTAACGGCTTCGGTCACGTTGTTCAATTACAACTTCGTGCACCATGCCATTAACGAATATATCAATGCCGTCCCCTACTTCCTTGATGCTGGCGGAATGACGTCACGCGGGGTTGATGCCGAGCTGGGCCTTGCCCCGTGGCACCATATTTCCCCTTACATGTCGGGCGAATATCTCTATGCCACAACCGACAGCAACATCACGATGGATGGCGTAACCTACGCCACAAAAGGCAAGATTGCGACGTCCGCCCCACGCTGGATGGGCGCCATTGGCGTTCAGTATGACGATGGCACTTTCTTTGGCAGCGTTTCGATGAAATATGTTGATAAGGAATATGGCACGTTCATGAACGACGAGCGCATTCCCGGACACAAGCAGGTTGATCTGATGCTTGGCGCCCGCATGCATGATGTAGGCTTCCTGAAAAAACCGAGCATCCGTCTCAACATCATCAACCTTGGAGACTCTCACTACCTCTCTGGCGTGTATAACACGGGCGCCGTGGCGAGCACGGCAAACTACTACGTTGCCCCTTCCTTTGCCTGCCTTGCAACTTTCTCGACCGGTTTCTGAAATGCAGTCTGATGTCTCAGAACCTTTCGATTTCATTATTGTCGGTGCAGGCTCCGCCGGATGTGTTCTGGCAAACAGGCTGAGCGCAAGCGGTCGTTTCCGCGTCTGCCTGATTGAGGCTGGCGGAAGCGACCAGACGCCACGGATCAGGATCCCGGCAGGCACGCTGACTCTCTACAAGAGCCAGCGCCTTGCCTACCAATTTCACTCCACACCGCAGATCCATCTTGCCGGACGGCGCATTCATGTGCCGCGCGGCAAGGCGCTTGGGGGGTCTACAACCCTTAACAGCATGATCTATATCCGTGGAGACCGTTCGGATTACGACCACTGGAGCGCACTGGGTTGCACTGGCTGGGACTGGGAGAACGTCCTTCCGGAATTTCGTGACCTTGAACACTGCCATCGGCATCTGGACCCGGCCTTTCATGGCTTCCAGGGCGAGCTGGATGTGTGTGCGCCCAAAGACGTCAATCCTCTGTCCCGCATCTTTGTGCAGGCCGGGCTTGCGGCCGGACTGCCGGAAAATCCGGATTTTAACGGCAAGACACTTGAGGGCGTCGGCATTTACGATGTGACGCAACGCAATGGCTTCCGCCTGAGCGCCTACAGGGCCTTTGTGCATCCCATCCTGCACCGCGCCAACTTCTGCCTGGTGCCCAAGGCGCAGGTCCGCAATCTGGTGATCGAAAACAGGGTGGCCCGCGGTGTCATCATTATACAGAACGGGCAAACACGTTTGCTGCAGGCGCGGCGCGAGATCATTCTCTGCGCCGGGGCTATCGGGTCGCCGCAAATTCTCATGGCGTCAGGGATCGGACGGAGTGATGATCTGATCAAGGCCGGGGTCTCCCCACTTCATCATGCGCCTGGTGTGGGGCAAAACCTGCAGGACCATCTGGATGGTCTGGTCACCGTACGCTCCACAGACCATAGAACGCTCGGTTTCTCGGCCAGGTCGCTCCCGGCAGTTTTATCCTCTCCCGTGCGTTTCCTCTTCAATCGCAAGGGCTGGCTCACCACAAACTATGTTGAAGCCGGCGGTTTTGCGCGGACCTCCCCAACCAACACTGTGCCAGACATCCAGTTCCACTTCGTGCCTGGCTATCGCAGTCCAAGGGGGCGTCTGTTTGAATGGGGGCATGGCATTGCCATTCATACCTGCGTGCTGCGGCCCAAAAGTCGGGGCAGCATCCGGCTGGCGACAGATGGCACCAATGCCCCGGTTATCGACTTCAACTTTGCCTCTGCCCCGCAGGATCTGGACATACTTTACGAAGGCATCCGGTTTGCCCGCCGCATTCTGGCGCAACAGGCCTTTGACCAAACCCGTGGGCAGGAAATTGCGCCGGGCCATGAATGCACCAGCAAGGAGCAGATCCTGGCCTATCTGCGCAACCGTGCCGCAACAGTCTTCCATCCGGCAGGTACATGCCGAATGGGACCGGACGATGATGCCGTTGTGACACCACGCCTGAAAGTGAACGGAATAGACGGGCTAAGGGTAGCAGATGCCTCCATTATGCCAACACTCATCAGCGGGAACACCAGTGCTCCAAGCATGATGATTGGCGCAAGGGCTGCACGGTTCATTCTGGAAGAGCTCTGAACACTCTCTCCATCCCTCTTCCAGAAGCCAGGAGACTTAACGGTCTCCTGGAACGCCGTAGGATGGCGCAGCAAGCGGATCCAGACACCGCGTGACGTAATCATGCATCTGAGGTTTCCAGTGGGACCAGAGCTTACGAAGATCGCCAAGCGGCTCATCGCTCCAGTCAACCCGCAAATCGGCCAAAGGCCAGCTCTGTTCGTCCACAATCAGCATTCCAGCCGAATGAACCGGCCCGGCTTCCCCACCGGATGCCAGTCCGGCTTCCATGGCCAGAAGCAGCCGCTCCCCCAACTCCAGAGACGGGCTGGAAGAACAAAACGCCTCTTTCATGGCTTTCGGCACGTCAGCATGAGCCAGCATGTTTCCTGCTGCAGCAACGTTTTTTTCCGCAATCTCGGCATAACACCCAAGAATGCGCTCCCCCGCCCACAAAGCCGTGTCTCCCTCCCTGTCAAGAATGACAAGCTGCCGAAATGCCCGGAACGGGTTGTCACGCACAAGAATGTCCCGACATTCTGCGGCCGTTGCGCCTCTTTCCATGAGGTCCAGTCCTGCCGGGCCAAGCCGTGGGTCCGTGACGTTCTGAGTTGCAACCACGCCCACCCCTGCCCGTGCAAAGGCGCAGCGGCTCCCAACGGCTGGAGAGGATGATGAAACAGCCATCCCAAACTGACCCGTGCGAGCACAGCGTGCCACGATGGAAAATGTCATGAAAATCTGTCCTCTGATAAAAAGAAAGAAAAATGCCCCTTAATGCCGGAGGCGATCCAGAACGCCATCAATGAAACGATCTGCCGCAGCCAGTTCAGCATCGGTAATGTATTCGTCCGCCTTGTGCGCCCGTCCGATGGAACCGGGACCGCACACCACACAGTTCACGCCCAGCTTTTCGCTGAACAGACCCGCTTCCGTCCCGAAATCAATGACGGTCACCTGATTATGTCCGGCTTCTTGCAGAGCCAGAGAACAGATGTTGCTCTGCGACGCTGCGTTAAGGCCGGGATATGCATTAATGAGGCGTATCTGCACCTCTCCCCCGCCCAGACGCTCCGTTGCAAGATGGGCAGCCTGTTCCAGCCAGTCCAGATACGGCGCACCGTCATATCCGGGCAGAAGCCGGATTTCTGCTGTAATCGTGCAGGTATCGGGCACAATGTTCAGTGCCGCGCCGCCGGAAATCAAACCAGCCTGAACCGTGGAAAACGGCACTTCAAAACGCGTATCGTAATGCTCTGTCTGGCGAATATGCTCCTGAAGCTGCTCGATGGCGTCAATCATATATGCAGCCAGAGTGATGGCGCTTTTCCCCAGGAAGGGATTGGCGGAGTGCGCAGCCTTGCCAAGACAGGCAATTTCAAAGGCAATTTTTCCCTTGTGGGCGACAGCCACCTGCATGCCCGTTGGCTCTCCAACAATGCAGCCAGCCACCTGCATTTCATCATTATGCGGTAGATCGGCAAGCAAGGAGCGCACGCCGATGCAACCCAGCTCCTCATCATGCGAGATGGCAAGGTAGAGAGGCCGCATCAGCGGCGTGCCGCTACCCGCCAGACAAGCAGCCCGCAACATGCAGGCCAGAAAGCCTTTCATGTCGCTGGTGCCTCGCCCGTAAAGCCGATTTTCCACACGCGTCATGACAAAAGGATCGGATGACCAATCCTGCCCGGCAACAGGGACAACATCGGCATGGGCAGACAAGATGATGCCTCCCGATGTTTCCGGGCCAACCGAGGCAAACAGACTGAAGCGACCTGGCTGTTCCCCCGGCACCCGGCGCACTTTCGCGCCGGATGCAAGGAGATGTGCCTCTATCCAGCCGATGATCTCATCATTGGGCAATCCGCAGATACTGGGAAAGCCAATCAGTGAAGAAAGAATAGCCTCGGTTTCAGACATGAGCCATGGATACCTTCGCTATTAGCCTGCCAGAGCAAGGCGGTGTTTTGCAATATAATCACCAAGATAGTCCGCATCGTGCCACACGCCCCATATGAAGGGAGATGCGCGGCGGGAAAGCCAGGCCAGACCGAGGAAATAAAGGCCCGGTTCGGTTGATACCCCCCGTTCATGATGCGGCGCACCGCGAGCATCCAGAACATCAATATCAATCCAGCTGAAGTCGAGCTGATAGCCGGTTGCCCAGATGACCGTCTTGATACCTGCCTGCTCAAGATCCAGTGTGCTCAACGGATTTTCCACACAATTCGGAAACGCCCCGATTGCACGGGCCTCAGGCTCTTCAGGCAGGTCCAGCCCATGTTCCGCCACGTAGGCATCGGCCGCATCCAGCATGGAAAGGTAATTCGCATCGCCCGCCTGAATGTTCTTCTTAAGGTCACGCGCAAAGCTCAATTGGCCATCGCTGAACGTTTCGGTGCGGCCTACAAGCGTGATGCCCTTGGCGGCCAGATCGCGGAAATCAACCGTATGGCCACCATACGCGCCACTGACGGCAATGCTCACATGCTCCGTGTCCGGACCGGGCACCTTCATATCCCACAGGCCGAGCACCCCCAGCCACCACACGAAATCCCGCCCACGATACCGGCGCGGCGGACGATCATGCGGCCCGACAGACAGCCAGACATCCCGCCCGGCAGACCGCAGTTCATCAGCAATCTGGGCGCCAGAAGACCCTGCGCCAATTACAAGCACGCCGCCAGCCGGAATCTGCTGGGGGTTTTTATAGGCTTTCGAGTGCATCTGCAGCACATCGGCACTGTCAGGAATAATCTTGGGAAAAGACGGCTTCTGGAACGGTCCCGTTGCCACAACAACGTTTTTGGCGCGAATGCTTCCCTCTGTCGTCTCGGCCACAAATGCCTGGCCGTCCGTGGCTTTCGAAAGACGCAGAACCTCAACCCCGCATCGCACAGGCATATCGATCTGGCGGGCATAAGCTTCAAAATACTCGACAATCTGCCCGCGCGGCGCAAACCCGTCCGGGTCCGTATTCTGGAACGTCAGATTGGGGAAGCGATCATGCCAGGCAGGCCCGTTTGCAACCAGGGAATCCCAGCGTTCAGCCCGCCATCTCTGGGCGATCTTACCACGCTCCACGACAAGATGTGACACAGCCCGACGCCCCAGATGCTCACTCATTGCCACGCCAGCCTGCCCACCGCCAATGATGAGGGTATCGACGTTTTCCATTGTCATGTTGGACATTTCCCTGTTGAACGACAGAAGAACTCTTCCACAAGAGGAAGTTCTATTTGTTGTTATATGAAAACGAAACATCCGGTGAAACAATCGAATTGATTATCGTTGCTTAGCCTTTTCCTAAGAGTTTCCCCTCCTGCTGGATAGGAAAAACCTTATTCGGTCTTAGTGTCTGACCGAAAATGAGTTGAGTGATTTCAGCAGGTTATGATTCATGGGTTTGCGATAACCTGATGAGATCAAGATGGCCTGGACTGAAATCACCCGCGCGCAGTATCGCCGGGACGACCTGGAGTATGCAAGCGACCTTCGCGAT
>NZ_WOTD01000064.1 GCF_011516885.1 Acetobacter lambici
TGAAAGGCCACATCAACAGGCCTTACAGAAGACCGCACACGATCACACGTCAATATGGGTCAGAAAACTCTTGCATAACGGACGGCAACCACAGAAGAAATCCGCGTCGATAATACATCTGGAGGTATCATTCAGGCTGGTGGAACTGTTTCAGTAGCTGCTTCCACTATCAGCAATGACGCTGGCAGCGTTCTGGCGCTGAACGGCGATATTGCGCTGAACGCTGTGAGTGCGCCCTCTTCCGCACTGTCCTTCTCTAATGTGGGAGGAGCAGTAAAAGCGGCAGGAAACCTGATCCTGGTGACGGGGAACTGGCGTGATGATGCCAATGGCGTCATGAGTGCGGGGAAAAATCTTTCTGTACAGGCCTCTGAAGACCTGAGGATCGAGGGCGTCCTGGTAGGAGGGCAGGGCCTGCACCTTGATGCGACAGGTCTGACGAATGCTGCAAGCGGGCTGATCGCGACCGAGAATGGCACGCTGGACCTTGTCCTGAATGGAACAGGCACAGGAGAGGGGCTTTCCAACTCTGGCCGGATCGAAACGGCGGGCACCGGAGCTCTCCTTAACGTCACGACACAGGGGAACATTACTAATAGTGGAACACTTGTTTCCCAGGGTGATGTTGCGCTTGCGGCGCAAGATCTCAGCAATAGTGGTCAGGTTGGCTCGTTAACCGGGCAGGCGAACCTGACAGCTGCGTCTCTCCTCAATACAGGCAGATTGGTAGCGGCCGAACAGGTCAATGCAACTCTGACTGGTTCTGCCGTGAACACGGGGCTGATTTACGGCACGCAGGGCATAAACCTGAAGAGTGGGGAGCAGATTGATAATACGAATGGTCGTATCGGGGCCAATGGCACCATCGCGGTATCAGGGGCCAGCCTGACCAACACGAGTGGGGACATTATTACCGGTGTCGGAGCTCTGCTGGTGTCAGCGGCAGGCGGCGTGAGTAATGAAGAAGGGGTTATTCAGGCAGCAGGTGATGTTACGCTGACTGCCGCCTCGCTTGATAATGAGAACGCAGGGAAAATCATCAGTAATGCTGGCACCCTGAATATCCAGAACATAGGTGGTCAGGCAATGACGCTGATCGCCAATAACAACGGCGCACTGCAGGCAGAGAACAATATTGTTCTCGTGGCCAATAATCTCAATAACGGATCCGGTGCATTAATTAATGCAGTAAACGGTGGCCTGACTATTTCCGCAGGAGGCTCGACTGCAACTGCCAAAATCAATAATGCCAAAGGCACTTTGCAGTCATTGAATGATCTGGGCCTGACGGTGGCAGGCCTGGACAATGACGGTGGCAGTATCATCGAACGCTCTGGAACACGAACGCTTTTACTAACAAATGGGAGTGGGAGTGCGGTTGCTAATTTTAGCGACGCTGGTGGTATTTTGCAGGCTGCAGGTGACCTGAAAATTGATACAACTTCCCTGGGTGGGGCATCCAGACTGGTTGCGGGACGCAATCTTGACGTCACTGTCAGCAGCGATCTGAGCAGTGATACTCTGTTCCAGTCTGGCGGTGATGCCCGTCTGACAGTAGCCGGGAATTATACAGCCGCTTCCGGTGGCGGGCTATCCGCTGGAGGTAATGCCAGCATTCTTGCCACGACAGTGACAAATAATGGCGCATTGATGGCTAATGGTGGCGTTCTCGATGTGGCATCGGGCAGTGCGATCTTTAACACAGGCCTGATTGATGGTGCTGCTGGTGTTACGCTGGAATTGCCTGGAACATTGACTAACCAGTTGGGAGCCATTCTTTCCCAGAATGGATCAATCGGGATCGGGGCAAACAATAATGGTCCAGCAACCGCCGTTATCAACCGCTCTGGTGAGATTGCTGCCGATAGTGCCGATGGTGATGTTCGGATTAATGCTGGCTCTGTCACCAATGATGTGTTGAGCGGGGTCTCTGTTGCCAACAACAAGGTTTTATGGAGTCAGAACTACGGCGGAAGCAGCAATGTCAATATCATCGTCCCTCAGGGACTGTTGAACACAACGACTGGACTACAGGGAACAGGCCAGCTTGTCGGTCATGCCAACGGCGGTACAGTCTATGTGGAAGAAGATGGGGGGCTCGCCACCCTCAATAATGCTGCTTCCCTGATTTCGGCTGGGCGGGACATTGATATCACGACCACAGGCGGAATTGTTAACGATGCCAGCCATATCTCTGCGGGGCGCGATATTAACCTGAGCGGCGGTAGCCTCAATAATGTTGGCTATGCAGTTCAGCATGTTTTTTATGTTACCTGCAGGAATTTCTGGGGGTGTTCCTGGAGTAGCCAGTCTGACCCCGCATTTACTGGTGGGGCAACTGCTGCAAAACGGCACAAAAAGAAACTCGCTGGAATTACGATAGGTCATTATTGGACGGCGGCACCCCAACCAAAGGAACAATGGGGTTCGACAGAAACCTATTATGGTCCGACGGGGACTATTGTTGCCAAAGACAATATTGTTGGTGACTTCACAGGGGCGATCAATAACCAGACAAAAATCGTTAACGCCAGCCCGAGTGAATATACGACTTACACGGGTGAAACACCTGGCGGTCTTTCGCCTGTTGCCACCACATCAGGCGCAAACAACGTTGCAACGAATACATCATTGGAAGGAGCGGGTAAGGAAGCTCTTGCAACGGCTACCGGCGTTCTGGCTTATCAGGGAGTAGAGACGGCTCAGGTGAAGGCATCCTCTTCCGCGCAGGAAGCGAGCATGACGCTGCCGGGTTTTGCCGGCAGTAGTGACCCGACCGTTCCCAATGTCATTGCATCTATTCCCGGTGGCAGTGCGCTATTTATTCCTGATCCCAATCCAGCGGCGCATTATCTGATTGAGACCAACCCGAATTATGCTGCTCTCTCGGGGCTTTATGGTTCGCAGTATCTGCTGAACCGTCTGGGTAATAATACGGCAGATTATCAGTTTCTGGGTGATGCGAATTTTGATACCGAATTCATCCAGCAGCAGATTGTCGCGGCTACGGGGCAAACTTTCCTGGGAAGCAGTTACGAGACAAGCAATCAGCAGATGGCTCTTCTGCTCGATAATGCAGCCTCAGAGTCCAATACGCTTGGTCTGACATTCGGAACGGCGCTGACAGCCGCGCAGCAGGCGGCGCTAACGCAGAATATTGTCTGGTATGTGCCCGAGACTGTGAATGGGAAGACCGTTCTCACTCCCAGGCTCTATCTAGCCCCCGGGCAGGCAACACTTTCTGACGGTGCGGAAATTACTGCAGCCAATGTGACCCTGACCGGTTCAGATATCAATAATACCGGAACGCTGAACGCGACTACAGCACTTGCAGCGACCGCGAACAGTGGCGATATCGTCAATGCAGGTGGGGCCATTTCCGGTGGGAGTGTGACGCTCGCTGCGCTGAACGGCTCCGTGATCAATGAAGATCAGTTGAATACGTTCATGGTAAATGGTGGCTCAGCACAGTCCATTGGTGCGCAGGGCAACATTTCATCAGGTGGAAATGCGCAGATATCTGCGGCGCAGAGCATTACTTTTAATGGGGGTTCACTGAATGCTCTGGGTGATGCCTCTCTGGTGGCTGGGAAGGGAATTACGCTTAATTCGGTTGCGGCACAGGCGTCTCAGGATATCGAAGGGCATGACTACAGCCATCGGGCCAGCCAGACGGAGAACTTTGGCTCTTCCGTCACCGCCGGGGGCAACCTGACGGCCGCAGCTCTTGGTGGTGATCTCACGCTTGCAGGTGCAAATGTATCAGCGGGGAAGTCTGCAACCCTGTTGGCAACGGGCAATGTAGCCCTCAATGCGGTAACAGACAGCCAGTCGTCTTATACGCATACAGTTGAACATGGATTCCTGAACAAGACTTCTACAACCCGGAGCGAGGGCTCAACCGATCAGGTTGGGAGTACTGTAGCAGCAAATGATAATGTCACTGTGGTTTCAGGCAAGGATCTGTCGATAACAGGGACTATCGCAGGCGGTGGGGATGTCGCTCTTCAGGCAGGTGGCAAATTTACTGAAAATGCACTTCAGAATACTGTCAGCGCGTTTTACGAAAAGAAATCGTCTGGACTGTTCCTTGGAACCAGTGGAGCAGAAGCCAAGATCGGGTTTGGCAAAACCAAAGATACGGATAGTTATTCTCAAACGACATGGAGCCCCAGTGAGATTGCATCAACTGGTGGAAATCTAAGTATCACAGCGAATGACGCTGTCACGATTAACGCGTCTGATCTAGGTGCTGCAAAAACGGCAGCCATTAGTGGGTCTTCTGTCGCTTTCAATGCCCTGAATGATGTAACAACCCAGACGCAAACTCATAAATCTGTGTTCATCGGCAACACCATTGGCCTCGATCCGAACTCGATTGTCGGTCAGATGGTCGATATGGCGCTAGCGGCTTCTCAGGCATCTGGAAAAGATAGCGGCAAACTAGCTGCGGCAGATGGCGCACAGGCAGCTATGACCGGTGTAATGACAGGCATCCAGGCCAGTACCGCAGGAAGCATATCGCAAGTTACATCCCTTTCGAACTTATTCAAAAAAGGCGATACTCCCGACGGCAACATTGATCTGATTGCTGTCAGGTCAAATATTGGATTTGACCTCGAGAAATCAAAAACAACACTGACCACCAGCACAGTCGAAGGCTCGACGGCTGAAGCTGGAAATACTCTGTCCGTGACAGCCACGGGCGGAACACTCACGGACGCTCAATCAGGCGACATTATTGCGACAGCTTCGAATCTGTCCGGACAGAATGTGGTTTTGACCGCCCCAGGAAATGTAACGCTCCAAGCAGGGTATGACACGACACATGAGGTTGCGAGTTCAAAGTCTCTTTCGGCCAGCGTAGGGGCCTCCGCGAGCATTGGAACAAAAGGAGCTGGGGTTAGCGTTGAAGGACAGTTCGGTTTTTCCAAAACCAAGACCAACGCATCATCCAGCACAGCAGTAGATACGACCGTTGTTGGCACTGATAACGTCACTATTGCCAACGCTGCGGGCAAGACAACGCTGAACGGAGCTGAGGTCAACGGGAACTCTATTAATGTTGCGGCCAAAGATCTAACGATCACCACCGCGCAGGACACATCTCGCTACAATTCAAAGACCACAGGTGTAAACGCCAGTTTTTCTGTTCCGGTATGGGGTGCTGGAGATATTGGCGGGAGTGCGAGTTTCAGCCACAGCAAGACCAAGGATAATTATGCTTCAACGGAAGCGACCCAGTCCGGGCTTTATGCGGGAGCAGGTGGCCTGACTGTTTCTGTGGCGGATGCGACAACGCTGAACGGGGGCGTTATAGAAAGCACGGCCAATGCGGCTCTGAACCATCTGACAACCGGTTCGCTGATCGCCAACGACATTGCCAATTATGCTGATGCAAGTGCGAAGACGATGGGGTATCAGGCCAACGTCATGAAACCCGGTGGTGCGACGGGTGGTGGCACGGGCCATATGCTGACGGCAATTGGTACGGGCATGGCGTCCAACGCGGGAGGTCTTCTGGGCGCTGCGGTGCATCAGGATGCAAGTTCTGTAACCCGGTCAGCAATCGGGGCAAACGTGGTGGTCACGGCGGGGAGTGTAAGCGGCACACTCTCGCGTGATCCTTCGAGCGCCAATCATCCGCTGACGAACAGCTTTGATGCGCAGAAGATGCAGAACGACCTGCAGATCCAGCAGGTCGGATCACAGGTCGTAGGTGAAGTCGGTGGGGTTATTTCCGATGCGCTGAATCATGCCGGGATTTCCGGTTTTGGTACAACAGATGTCGGCAATGCCTGGGGGCGCATTGGGCTGGAAACCGCAGGGAGCGCTCTGGTCGCTGGGTTGTCTGGTGGGAATATCGGAGCAACGGCTGCCGGTACGGCAGCGGGAGATGCGGCTGCAATAGCAACGCGTGAGTGGGCAGGCTCAGTCGCACAAGCCATCACGACTGATGGAAATGCCCAGCGTGTGATTGAGAACATGCTGAGTAATGCGATAGGGGCCAGCGCTGGAGCCGCAGGCGGAGCGGCTGCGGGTGGTTCTGGGCACACCATGCTCAATGCATTGGCTGGCGCTGGCTACGCATCAGCCATACAGCAGTTCAATCAGGCAAACGAAAATGATGAAAAAGAAGCGAATAAGGGGCCTCGCAATATGCGAGAGGCTCTGGACTGGGTGTTAGGCCCCAGTCCAAGAGAAGTCACGGAAGAATTCAGAGAACAGACTTACGATACTGCAGCACATGAACTGGCAAAACTGGATCCATCTAACCCCGAACTACAAACATTAACAGATCCCAATCAGCCGCGGGTTATTAGTGACAATGACGTTTCAAGGATGGAGAATGCGCTTTTAGAGGCTCGTGAAGTCAACCGACTGTTGACGACACCAGAGGGAAGAAAAGAGCTTCTGGCAAAAACGCCAACGGGCGCAGAAAACCTGACCGAAGCCGCAAAAAAAGTCGCCGAACAAGAACAACTTGAAGGAATTGATAATTCATCAAGACTTCTACCTGAGGAGAATAAAAATGCACCTAAAATACAAAAACCTAATGGCATTCCGAATAATTGGATAGAAAAGCCCACAAGAAAAGGAGGGGGGGTTCGTTACACGAACCCAGAGAACCCCAATGATTTCGTAAGAGTGATGCCAGGGAATTCGGAAAGTCCTTTCCCTGCACAAAGAGGGCCATATGTTATACGATCAAGCAACGGACAGATTGTTAACGCGAATGGAGATGCTGTCTTAGGCAGTGACCCAGATGCTCACATTCCACTTTCACAGTTTGGATTTAAATGATGGACCATGAAGATCACAAAGTATTGAAGTTGTTTGAATTATTTTCTGATATTGAATTTCAGAAAAATAGCTGGTTTGGTTTTAATCATTCAGCGTCTTCTCCAGACGAGCTATGTAATAATATTGATGACATAAATTTGATAACATGGGTAAATAAAAACGAATCAATTCATCCATTATTATGTGAGTATATAAAAATATTTATTAAAAACGTAGAAGAACTTCCTGATACCCAGGAACCATTTTCAGCATTTTCTTCCAAAGAATGGATATCTTTGCGACTAAAGGCGTCAATTATTTTGGAGTTTATGAGACGCATTTTTAAATAGATAAGAATCCGTGTTGATTTTCACCGAGAACTCACCCGGGAAGGGTATAAATTTCCACTGAAAATTGACTCATGCCTGACACTGCTCCGATTTCAATTGACCGGAGCCCTATAGAGAAGTGATCAGTATAGATTTATTGAGTGTTGTGCGTTGTTGGCATCATCGGGATGGTCTACCAATCCGCGAGACCGAACATCGGACGGGCCTGGCACGGAACACGATCCGGAAATATCTTCGCGCAGGGACGGTTGAGCCTGTTTTCAGGGGATCAGAGCGTCCGAGTAAACTGGGCTCAGGACCGGCTCTGTTGCACAATTTCAGCGATTGGGCGTGCTGCGATCTTTGAAGGGTTTTCCTTACGCGACAGGGTGCGTGAGGGGGATTCCGAGCGCTGTGAAGCGATTGAGGACGGCAATCCGGACATGGACTTCGGTAATCTGGCGGTCGAAATCGCGAGCGCTCAAGCGTTGTCCCAATAGCTTGATGCAGTGCATTTTCGTTTCGACGCGGCTTTGTCGATGATAACCACTCCATCGTCTCCAGATAGCCCGTCCGAGATGCCTACAAGCCCGTAGAGTTTCATTTCGGGCGATGGCTCCTGCTGATGTGGGGCGCCATGGCTTTGCATTTTTCCGCGGGGGAATGATGGCCTGAGCGCCACGCGCGGCAATGGTGTCATGGGATCGCTTTGTATCATACGCGCCATCAACCGTGACACTGGCGATGTCTTCATCTTGAGGGATCTGCTCCAGAAGCATTGGCAGAACCGGGGCATCACCGATCTCGTTTCCCGTCATTTCAACGGCGCGGATTTCCAGAGAGCCTTCGTCAGCAGCAATATGAAGCTTGCGCCATATACGACGTTTCGAACCGCCATGTTTGCGCCTGTGCCATTCACTTTCTCCCTCGACCTTGATCCCGGTGCTGTCGATCAGAAGATGCAGGGGACCGTCCGAGCCGGGATAAGGGATATCGACCGTCAGGGCTTTCTGCCGACGGCTCAGCGTGCTGAAATCCGGCACAGACCACGCAAGTCCCGCCAGACGCAGAAGACTTTCGACAAAGCCTGTCGTCTGTCGCAGAGCAAAACCAAACAGAACCTTCAGCTGTTGATTTTCACTGAGAACTGGGTTCTTCCGCACTTTTCGTGATGGGTATCTTGTACTGAGGTTCCGGAACTGGGAAATCCAGAAAGTCGTTCACTTTCATGGATATTCCCCAGTGTCACGTCTTCGGTCTC
>NZ_WOTD01000065.1 GCF_011516885.1 Acetobacter lambici
CTCAAGCAGTTTCGCGCTATCGCAACCCGCTACGATAAACTGAAATCGACCTTCCTCGCAGCCGTGCAGTTCGCCTCAATCATCATCCTGCTTAACTGACGACACGCCGTAAAACGGAATTGAAAAGACAAAATATATTCTGTATTTTATGCAAAATTTTATAATTAAAAGAGATTATTTTGCTTCATTCCCTTACGTCCCGGATCGTTTTTGTTGGCTCTATCGTCAGCGTTAATCTGGTCTGCCTTTCGGGGCTGCTGCTCTCGGCCTCCAACAGCATGATCGCCAGCTTTGAGTGGAACACACACAGACAAAAAATAACCGAAGTCGTCTCCGAGACCCTGTCTGACCTGCGCGAGGCACAGGCGGAAGAACGTGGCTACCTCCTGACCACGAACCCCTCCTTCGCCAAGGATTTTGACGACCGGGTCGCCTCCGCTTTATCCAAGGTCAACATGCTGGAGCAGTTGGTTCAGGATAACCCGGTACAGCACGAGCGGGCACAAAGCCTGCAAATTGCCACCAATGAACGCATAGACACCCTGACCAAGCAGATTGCCCTGGCCCGCCAAGGCCGGTTTGACGAAGCCCGGTCGAGGGTTGTGATCGGTCAGGGCCGTGTGGACATGGCCATTATCGCCCAAAAAGCGGACGAAATCCGCCAGACCGAGCAGGAACTGCTGATCACGCGTGAAGCCACGGCCAAGGCGCATGTCAGTTGGAACAGAAAGCTGGTTATTGGTGGCTGCCTGATTATTGTCCTGCTGGTGAACGGTCTGCTGTATATTGTGCTCAACGGCATGCGCCGCTCGGTCAGCCAGATCGTGCGCGCCATGTCCGACTTCGGGAATGGCAACCGCACCGTGCGTGTGGATGACAAAATGGGCTGCACCGAATTTGATATGCTGGCCCAAGGTTACAACACCATGGCCGAACGGCTGGACGCCGCCATGCAGGCGCAGGAAGCAAGCGACCAGAAACTGCTCAAGGCCAATACAGAACTCAAGCGCAACAACGAGGCCATGGAACTGCTGGGCGAAATGGCCCACCGACTACAGGCCGCCCGCACCAGTGATGAACTTTCGGCCATTATCTGCGCTTTTGTTCCGCGTGTGCTGCCCGGCATACCCGGCGCACTGTACACCCACAACCACACCACCAACCAGCTTGAGCGCATAGCGCAATGGGGGGCCCCATCCGTTGGCTGCGAGGGTCTGCACCCCTCATCATGCTGAGCGCTGCGGCTGGGGCAAAGCCACTCTGTCTCCTCCCCCGGAGGGGATGTGGTCTGCCAGCATGTGGAAAGTGATGTCAGCATTTACCATTGCGAACCCCTGTTCGCGAGTGGCGAGGTCGTGGGGCTTTTGTACCTGCAAAGCCATGTGGAAGAAGAAAATCGCTTCCGCCTTGTCGCTCTGGTGGAAAACATAGCCTCCGCTCTGGTGAACCAGAACCTGCAAAAAGACCTGCTGGAACAAACAGTCCATGACCCGCTGACGGGCCTGTACAACCGCCGTTACATGGAAGAAACACTGAATGCCGAAATTGCCACGGCCAGCAGGAACAACACCGAACTCGGCCTGATCATGGCCGATATCGACCACTTCAAGCACATTAACGATGAATTCGGGCATGATGCGGGGGACATGGTCCTACGGACGATTGCCAACGAGATCCAGAATTCCTTCAGAAGTAATGACATTGTCTGCCGCTTTGGGGGCGAGGAATTCCTGATCATTACCAAATCGCACCCGCTGCACACACTGATCCAGCGGGTGGAAGACCTGCGGGCCAGTCTGTCCCGGCTGGAACTGCACTATAACGGGCGCGCCCTTGGCAAAACGACCATGTCCTTTGGGGTTGCCATGTGGGACAAATCCCTGAGCACGGAAACCTCGGCCATTATTCGTAAGGCCGACGCCGCCCTGTATCAGGCCAAAAAGAATGGGCGGGACCGGATTGTTGTCGGCTAAAATCCGCCACCTGCCATGCAACCCGTAATTGGGCCGCACGGGTCCACCATCCCCCTTTCCTCTTGATCTCCCACCCTATCCGACCCACTCTAGGCGGGAGCAACAGACCGTCTGGCGCACTCACAGCCCCATGCCGCGCAACGTCCATTGCTGCGCGGGGGCCATAGGCACGGACAACACCGGGGAACGTAGGACAACACCATGGACCTTCTGCACACTCTCACGCACCGCCATACAACCAAGGCATACGACACGGAGCGCAAGATACCGGCACCAGTTGTGGCGCAACTGCTCGAAGCCCTGCGTTACAGCCCCTCCTCGGTCAACTCTCAGCCTTGGCACTTTTTTGTCGCCGATAATGACGCAGGCAAAGCCCAGATCGCCAAGGCCACCAGTAGTCCCTTTGCCTTTAATGCGTCTCGGGTCATGGATGCATCACACGTTATTGTTCTGAGCGCGCGCAATACGCTCCCTCCCGAATACCTGCAAACTCTTTCTGATCAGGAGGAGGCGGACGGTCGCTACGCCAATGCAGATGCCCGCGCACAGGCGCACAAAGGGCGCGCGGGCTTTGTCGGACTGCATGAGCAGGCAGGCGATGTGCCTGTATGGACACAAAAACAGACCTATATTGCACAGGGTTTTCTGCTGCTGTCCGCAGCCCTGCTTGGCGTGGACGCCACCCCCATGGAAGGCTTTGACGCAGCCATTTTGAGCACGGAACTGGAACTGGCGGAAAAAGGATTGTCACCGGCCGTTATTGTGGCTCTGGGCTACCACTCGGATGCCGACTTCAATGCCCGGCTCCCCAAATCCCGCCTGCCGGAAAAATCCATTTTCTCGCATATCTGACCAATTCTTTCCCTCCGCAGAACGGAACAGCCTGAGCTGGAGGGAAAGCCCCAATGGGGCACTACGGGGTATGCATGGTTTTTTAAAAGAACCTGCCCCCTCAACACCGACCATCATCCACAGCGGGGGTCGAGCAATCCGCCGGGTTAGGACCCACCATTGGTGTTGATCGGGTCATCATTGATTTTCATTTTTTTAACAATTTGGGCCAATTCACGCGCATAGGCTGTTTTGACATTGGTTACAGCCTTGCCCACCCGCTCCTTGGGGTGTTTTTGGCATTCGTCCCTTATGGCTTTGGACAGACCTTTTGTAATCTCGTCTGGGGGGCGGGACTCTATCATCTTGTCCCCCGAGTAATCCTCATGCTCGGAATTGAGGTAGTCGATACAGATCCCGTTGGCGTTGTTTGTTGTCTTCTGCATCAACGCCTTATAGTCCCCGTCCTCCTCATTATCCTGCGCCAGAACAGGGACCGCGCACACCACAAGCGCGCTGCCAAGAACAAGACTTATAAGCTGTTTACGCATGGTCCATGCCCCTCAATTTCCTGTTCGTTCTGGCAGATCATACCATATCCGGCACACCCAGACCTAACCGGCCAGCCTTGGCGGATCGGCACCGGGCCAGCATCAGCCCCGGCCCAAGCAAGCCCGCCATAACAGATACCACAGGTTGCAAGCACTTACGTGGGCATGAGCGTTCCCGTTTGCGGCAACGCATCAAACATGCGCGAGAGAACAGCCATGGCGGGCGTAAACTCCCCAACATCGGGGCGCGTACACAGGCATAATGTTTCTCTCAACCGCAGATTATCAAGGGCATGGAAGGACAAATCCCCTTGCGAGAGATCGTGAACAACGTCCAGCCATGTCAGAAAACCCATGCACTCACCACGCTTTATGTAATCCCGTATGAGTCTGACCGAGTTGGTGTCCATCAAAACCCGTGGCTGTACACGCATACGCGTGAACTCTCCATCCAGCCTTGGCCAGAGGGACAAGGAACTATCTGGCAGGCACAAGGGCAAATCAGCGCAGGCGGCCAGCAGAGCGGAACCATTTGACCCGGATGGAGCGAAACCGGACGACGTGATTAAACCAATGTCATAATCACGCTTTTTTCGGATCAGTATATCCTGCTCATCCATAACGTTAAAAGCAATAACCACATCCAACTCCCCCATCCGGAGTTGATGAATAAGGCTATTGGTATCGGACACAATAACTTTAAGGGCGGTTGTGTGCACCTGCAATTCCGGTTGCGCCATAACAAACGGCAAAAGACATTCCATAATACCCAGACGCAGGCGCGTTGTATTGGGTTGCGAGATCATGGCCCGCAACTGCCTCTCCGCATCGATCCACTGTGTTGCCTGTTCGCGTAATTTTTTACCCGCATCCGTCAGACTGCTGCCCTGGGGGGTGCGGGTCATTAACGGTGCCCCAAAGGCCCGCTCGAGCATCTGCATCTGTCTGATCAGGGCTGATGACGCAACATTCAACACCTCTGCTGCACGCCGGACCGAGTTGTGGCGGCTGATTTCCACAAAAGAGAGGAGCTCGCGCGAAAAGGCGGACATTCTTCAAAATCTCCCGCGTGTATGAAAAATCAGAACACCGTTGACAATTCATTGCGCTATAAGAACAAAAGCGCAATGCTTAATATCCAGAGCTTCCTTGCCGCGTATTTTTATGGGAGCACGAACGTGTCCACAGAGGTCCTACTGCCACCCGCTCTTACGACCACCGACCGGGCGTTACTGGAAAGGACTATCCAGATTTCCGAAGAGAGCAGACAAGCGGGTAATCACCCGTTTGGTGCCCTGCTGGCTTCGGCTGATGGAAAAATCCTTCTTGAATCAGGCAATACCGCCGCTACGGACCGTGGCACAGGCCATGCCGAGCTGAATGTTGCACGCAAGGCATCTGGCCTGTTTACGGCTGAGTTTTTATCAACCTGCACACTGGTCACCTCCGTGGAGCCATGCTGCATGTGCGCGGGTAGCCTCTACTGGGCAGGCATTGGGCGGCTTGTTTACGGCATGACCGAAAAACGCCTTGCAACCCTGACCGGTGATAACCCGGAAAATCTGACCATGAACATGCCCTGCACGCAGGTTTTTGACGCAGGGCAACGCAAGGTGGTGGTGGTTGGCCCTGTGCAGGACATGGAATCCCAGATCGCCCATGCGCATGAAGGGTTCTGGTAAGACCATGGCGAGCGCCCCAATGCCACAGCTCCGCAAAACATCTGACCCAAACGGGGTTGATGCGGTTCTACCCATAGCACGCATGCTGCCACTGGCCGTACAGCACGTTATGGTCATGTATATGGGGGCCATTACCGTTCCGCTGGTCATCGGGCGCGTGCTCGCACTCCCTGCGGCACAAACGGCCACCCTTATTCAGGCAGATCTGTTAACCAGTGGCATTGCAACATTGCTGCAAACAATTGGCACACGCTGGCTGGGTGCGCGCCTGCCGCTTATGCAGGGTGTTTCGTTTGCAACCGTATCGTGTGTGATTGGCATTGCCTCCTCCCCCACCTTTGCCCACAGCCAGCAGAACGAAGGGCTACGCACGGTCTATGGCGCGGTTATCGTTGCCGGGCTTGTGGCAATACTGGCAGCCCCTCTGGGCCGGTATGTGATGAAACTTTTTCCACCCATTGTGGTCGGCACATCACTGGCCATTATGGGGCTTAGCCTTTTGCCTGTTGCGGTAAATGAAATAGCCGCGGGCACGGGAGTGCAGGCGGGCAGGAACATGCTTGTCGCCATGAGCGTATTTGCCTGTGCCATTGCTTTGTCCATTGCAGGACGGGGTGTTTTTAAAAATCTTGCGGTTATTATTGGCGTGGGCCTTGGTCTGGTTGTAGCGTTTTTAGCGGGTCAGCTATCGCCTCATCTCAGTGGCATGCCCCCATTGCTGGCACCGGTTGCGCCGTTCCCTCTGGGGTGGCCGATCTTCCACCTTATGCCATCACTGAGCATGATCGTGATTGTTGCCATTACATGGGTTGAATCTGTGGGAGATGCCGTTGTTGTAGGGGAAATGACCAACCGCCCCGCCACACCAGAACGGGTGAGCAGACTTTTGCGCGCGGATGGTGTGGCCACACTTCTGGGCGGGATTATGGGATCCTTCCCCTACACCGCTTTTTCCGAAAACGTAGCGCTTTTAAGCATTACGGGGGTACGCAGCCGGTGGATTGTCGCCCTTGCTGGCGGCATATTGTTCGTTCTGGGTCTTTCGCCTTTTCTGGCAACAGCGGTTGCGGCTCTCCCTCCTGCTGTTGCAGGAGGGGCCGGGCTGATGATTTTTGGCACCCTGATGATGGTTGGCATACAAATGCTGGCATCCCTTGGGCTGGAACCGGGCAACAGGCCGTTTATTGTTGCCTCGGTCAGTATTGTTCTGGCTATGGCGATTGTGCTGAAACCCGATTTTTTCTGCTTTATGCCCGAATGGACGCAATCCGTGCTGCAATCCCCCGTAGTTACGGGCTGCCTGAGCGCCATAGCGCTCAACATCATTCTGTCCTTCAACAAAAAAACAGATGATACGGAAAGCGGAAAGCCCAACCACCCCGCCCAGCACAATTAACTTTTTAATAATCCCTTCCCGCCATCCTGCACAGGCTTTTCCGTAGTGCAGGACCACCCGATGACAACACTCAACACCACCCAACCCGCAAGCACAAACCTCAATTCATCGGGCATATCCTACGCCACGGCACAGAACTCACCCCCCACAGACAGTGCCAGCACAACGGGCAGCGCCACCACCAGCGCGGACCTGTCGGGGGCGACTTCCCCCGTGCAGATCACATTATCTCAGGCCGGGCTTGATTTTCTTGCAAACACATCATCTACGGCCAACGCGTATCTGGCCTCCGCGCAGGAGGCTTTGGCCCGGCTGGATCAGCTTGCCAAATCAGGCCATACGACCGCCAGAGAACAGGCGGAAGAACAGGTTAACAACCTTAAAGCCCAGATGCGCCAGCTTATGCAGCTAAAAGCCTTAATGTCCCCCAAGGCACTGGCTCAGGAACTGGCTCAGCTTGCGCGGCAACTAGCTGCGGCCGTAGCGCAATATACGCAAAGCGGTGGAGGTGATGCCGCCGTAGGCAATGCGGTGCTGGCAGCACCACAGACGGCCACACAGCCCTCCCCCGAGCCCCAGACTGACACCCAGACACAACAAGATACACCCCAAGCACAACAGAGTAATATGGACGACGCAGGCAATAACACCTCATCCGATGGCAGGCAAAGCACTACACCCTCATCAACATCGAACACACAGGACAGGAATAATCAGGATTTTGCGCAAGCGGCTCAGGGGTTATCTGACCAGATGAAGGCGCTACTAGAAGACAGCAGGAGCCGGTTGAAAAAACAGGGAGCATCGCCTGACACCGACATTCAGGCGGCCCAGAATGCACTTGAAAATATCGAACAAATAGCAACAAAAATATAGTCTGATTTGGGTATATGAGAGGTGGTCCCCATTTTTCGGACAGGGCGATAAGCTATCATCTGGCCTGAACGAGGACGGGTTTTATGGGCAAGGTTACGCGGAAACGGTATGCGGCAGAGTTCAAGTCACGGGTTGCGCTGGAGGCGATCCGTGGGGAACTGACGCTGGCGGAACTGGCTTCGAAACATGGGGTACATCAGACGATGATCGCCCAGTGGAAACGGCAGGCGATCGAGGGGATGGCGGCGACCTTTTCCGGGAAGACGGTGGCTGAGCCTCCGGTCAGCCCAGTTGATGTGGAGAAACTGCACGCGAAGATAGGCGAACTTCTCGTGGAACGGGATTTTTTACGCGATGCCTCTGCTCGGTTGGGCGTGATCAGAGGCGGCAGATGATTGACCCGAAGCGAGCGCGTCTGCCGATAATCCGGCAATGCACGCTGCTGCAACTCAACCGGTCGGGCGTCTACTATCGGCCTGTGCCACAGAGCGAGGCCAATCTGGAGTTGATGCGGCTGATCGACGCCCAGTTCCTGGAAACGCCGTATTATGGCTCACGGCAGATGACATGGCATCTGCGCCGCCTAGGACATGAAGTGGGCCGCAAGCGGGTCCGGCGGCTCATGGCGATCATGGGCCTGCGGGCGATCTACCAGAAGCCGCGCACGACCGTGCCCCATCCGGAGCATCGGAAATATCCATATCTGCTACGGGATCTGGTCATCAATCGGCCTGACCAAGTCTGGTGTTCCGATATCACATATATTCCCATGAAACGGGGATTTCTCTATCTCGTGGCGATCATGGACTGGTTCACGCGCAAGATCCTGTCCTGGCGTCTGTCGAACACGATGGACGTGGAGTTCTGTATCGAGGCGCTACAGGATGCCCTCATGCGCTATGGCGCCCCGGACATTTTCAATACTGACCAGGGGT
>NZ_WOTD01000066.1 GCF_011516885.1 Acetobacter lambici
TGCTGCGTGGCTGGGGCTGGTGCCCCGTCAGTTCTCATCTGGCGGAAAGGAAAGGCTGGGGAAGATATCAAAAGCCGGGCAGGCTGATATCCGCAGGCTTCTCATCATGGGTGCCATGACCCTGGTGAACTGGGCCAGCCGTAAGGCCCCTGCACCGGGAAGCTGGCTGGCGCGGATGCTCGCCCGCAAGCCCCGTATGCTGGTCGCCATTGCCCTGGCCAACAGGATGGCACGGGCCATCTGGGCCATGGCAACAAAACAGGAGGATTATCGGGATCCGGCCCTGTCCGTGGCAGCCTGAGCGATGGCTTGGCTTCTGCGGATGGAACCGGTAGGGGTGTGAGAGGGCGATGACCTGAATGGGCGCATGATCGTTTGATCCGGATCGGAAAAACCAGTGGATTTCTCTGTGCTTTAAAGCACGCCTGTGAGATTTGGATCTGATCCGCTGATCACCATACCGGCCAGTGGCTTCTGAAAGGCCACATCAACAGGCCTTACAGAAGACCGCACACGATCACACGTCAATATGGGTCAGAAAACTCTTGCATAACGGACGGTAACCACAGAAGAAATCCGAGTATAATCATTCAGTTATTAAGCCCGCTATCATGTTCATGCTCACGCACTATAAAGCGGGCCTCACCGCCGGCCGGCCAGCGATCCATTACCAGCTCAGCGGCCATTTTGCGTCTGGGCAAGACAAGTTGGTGCTTCCGTTCGATATCGCGTTCCTCAAGACCAATTTTCTTACAACCGCATCAAAAGATAAGACAGTTAAAAAGTACGAAGAACTTGGGGTCAGTGACGCAGAGCTTGAGGAATTCTTGAAAGTTCTCTCGATCGACGTGAATGCAGCGAAATTCGATGATCAGTTTCAAGCAATCATAGGGATTCTTGTCAAACAGTTCGTCTGCACTCCGTTCACGGCCGAATTTTTCTATTATAACAGCGCCTTGAGGGTGATCAAAGAACTGGCGATCAAGCCGGACAAGGCTTCGCGCGTCACAACGAAGACAGCCTTCATAAAGCGAATAGATACATCTTCGTATCTCTTTGATGAGTGGTTTATCGCCAAGCTCGGTACGGCCAAATATTATCGCGAGCTGCGCAAAGAATTTTTTGCAGCGGGCGTCAATGTGTCTCCGGCCGACCGGCTTTTTATCATCCATCCGGCTGGTGACACCTACAGCCGGAACGTGGTCAAAACGCTTCTGAAGACTATTTCTCGGAAGTACTCCAAGCTCTCCAAGCGAGATGTAAAGCCCTTCTCACCCTACGTACTGCTCGTCGGCATCGACGATAGCGAACTTGCCGGCCTCAAGCAGGAACTGCACAATGAAGACGTTCGCTTCGTTGACGGCTACGATTTCAAGGGGTCCCAGTTTGACGCCGCGTCGATCTCCCGTCCCGCATCCGCCGACGCTGGCCCGGCCCTGAGGCTATTCTGCGACCTAGCGGAAGCGCGGCAGACCTTTCTGTCATTCCAGCGCTCGCGCGAGATCTATGAATTCTATCGCAGTGAGCCGGTTGAAGACTTTGGTGATGGTGCCATCAGCCACACCCGATTCCAGATTCCGAAATGCGAAGATATAGACAAGATCATTTAGGGGATGAGTATGAGTGGTGTTAAAGCGGAAGTCGTCGCGGTCTTTCCTAACAAGGTCAAGATCGTCGTCGACGACCTCGAAAACTTTAGGATTGCTGAGGAGTCTCTCCGTGTCGGCTCTTATTTGAAGATCGCCGACAACGAGAATGCGGTACTGGTCGCTATCATTGAGAACTTCCAGATTCAGGCGCGCGACGACGGCAGCCAGGACTATGTGATCGAGGCTTTTCCGCTCGGCGTTCTGCGCGATCAGAAATTTGAGCGCGGCGGAGACGCTCTCGCGATCCCGCCGAAAACCGTCCAGCCAGCGACGATCGGCGATATCCGCCTGATCTATGGCAGTTCGTTGCCCGTGAAGGATCGCTTCTGCTTCTCGAGGCTTGCGACGAACAAAGAGGTCGAGGTTCCAGTCGACGGGAACAAATTCTTCAACAAGCATATTGCGGTGGTCGGTTCCACGGGCTCAGGTAAGTCCCACACCGTCGCAAAGATCGTCCAGAAGGCGGTCGGGGCGAAGGGCGAATATACGCTGAACAATTCGCACGTGATCATTTTCGATATTCATTCAGAATACCGTGCGGCCTTTCCGGAGGCGAATTTCATCGACAGCACCAGTCTGGTTCTCCCTTACTGGATGCTGAACGGTGAAGAGTTGGAGGAGTTCTTCCTCGACACCGAAGCGAATGATCACAATCAGCGCAATGTGTTCAAGGATGCCGTGATTCAGAGCCGTAAGACGCACTTCACGGGAGGAGAAGACAACAAGAACCGGATCCATATGGACACACCGCTCCCGTTCGACATTCACGACGTTCTGGCCCACGCCAACTTCCGCAACACCGAGATGGTCGACAGCGGTGAGGTGTATGCTGCGAGTAACAAGGAGAAAGCCGGGCAGCCGAAGCTTACGCAGGGCAGCCTCTATGGGCGGCTGACCAACTTTGTTAATCGTCTCGAAAGCAAGATCAACGACCGGCGTCTCGACTTCTTCCTTGGCGAGAAATCCAAGTCGATCTCTTTCGAGGAAACGCTCCGATCCATTCTCGGCTACAGCACGGGCAAGCAGCACAACGTCACCGTCATCGATTTGAGCGGCGTCCCATTCGAGGTTTTGAGCATCACGGTCTCGCTGATCTCGCGGCTGATCTTTGAACATGGATACTTCTACAAGCGTCTGCGCTGCGCCTCCGATCCACAGGAGAAGATCAACAATGATGCGCCCATTCTTCTCGTTTACGAGGAGGCGCACAAATATGTGCCGAACAGCGAACTATCGAAGTTCCGGGCGTCAAAGATGTCGATCGAGCGCATCGCCAAAGAGGGGCGCAAATATGGCGTTACTTTGCTCCTCGCGAGCCAACGTCCATCGGAGATTTCTGAAACGATCTTCTCACAGTGCAATAATTTTATCGCCATGCGCCTGACCAATCCGGTCGACCAAGGCTATGTCCGCAAGTTGCTGCCGGACTCGCTAGGAACGCTCATCGACAAGATGCCGGCGTTCAAGCAGGGCGAGGCGCTGCTGGTCGGAGAATCGATTGCCCTGCCGTCCGTTGTCCAGATCGAGGTTTGCACGGTGGCTCCGGCATCGACTGACATTCCCTACTGGGATCTTTGGCAGAAGCAATGGAAGGATCTTGCAATCGACAAGATCCGCGATGAGTGGTTGCGCCGATAGCCAGGCGATGGCGAACGGCATTTGAAAAGATGATTATTAACTATTGTGATTATCATCCACGAATGAGGGAGTGGAGTTTGCAGTGCCTAACAACAGTATGGGCCAAGTATAAAGTCCGCTGCGCGAGCGTTGTTTGCCAATTTCTGGTAATTATAGCTGACGTTCGACAAATCACAACGGAATGGCAGAGATGTCTTAAACGAGGTTTATCGCGGTTCGCCTAGGGCCTGTTAGCACTTGATCCAGTCTGCGGCTGCAGCGATGTGGATGACCGCGAGGAACGACGTTGCTGTTTTTTCGTATCTGGTTGCGACAGCGCGCCACTCCTTGAGGCGAGCCCAGAGGTTCTCGACAAGGTGCCGACACCGATAGACCCATCTGGGGCAGGCAACCGGCGCATCGCGTCGTTTTGCGGGAATGGCCGGTCGAGCTCCCATATCCCAGATACGTTCACGAAAGGCGTCCGAGGCATAGCCCTTGTCCGCCACCACCCACAAAGGAATGGCGGGAAGGCTATCGAGCATATCTGGAGCCAGCGGCAGTTCATGGGCCTGGCCGGGCGCCAGGGCAAAACCAACAGCCTTTCCATGCCCGTCTGCTATCACGCAGACTTTCGTGCCATAGCCGCCGCGAGAGCGGCCAAGTGCTTCACGATGGTCTCGCTCTTCAAAAGAGCCCCCTTTTTTTGGGCTCCCGCCGCCTTGTGGTGAGCTCTGATATTCGTGCCATCCAGAAAAGTCATGCCGAGTGCTACTCCCTGTTGTTCCTGAACCAGTGTGAGCAGGCGTTCCCACACACCCAGCTTCGCCCATCGGATGAAAAGCTGGGCCGCCCGCCACCATGGACCCAGTTCAGCGGGGATGCTCCGCCATTTCGCGCCATTCTCATGACGCCAGAAAATTGCTGCTATCGTACGCCGCAGATCATGGGGCGGCGTCTTGCCGTTTGGGCGAACCGCCTCAATCAGAGGTTCCCAGATCGCCCACCTCTCGTCCGTAAAAGTGCCTGTTCTGTCTCCTTCTTCCATCCCTATAATATGGGAAGAAACTCAAGATCTAACAGGCCCTAGCAATTTCCGCTTTCGGGAAGCTATTCTAACCGGCTGGATGACCGAGATGAGGCGAAACCGGTAGGTCCGTTTAGCGCGTAGCAAGCAGACAGACTGCTTACGCCTCCTTTTCTGCCGTTTCCGCAACCGATCAGGTTTCTCGAATGCAGACATCAGCATCGACCATCTTTCGCTTCATTTGTACCAACAGCTGTGATACATATGTGCATACACGCAAGGAGGCTTTGTATGTCTGCTGTTACATTCCGGGTAGATGAAACGCTGAAGGCAGCCGCAGTTAAGAAGTTGTCGGCTCAAGGCATTTCACTTTCTGACGCACTGCGCGATACGCTCGCGTATATTGCTGAAACGGGTCGCTCTCCCGTCAAGCGGAGGCTTGTCACAGACGAGGATGCGGAGCTTATCGAGATTGTGCGCGAACGCCTAAAAAACCCTGCCCAAAAGCATCGTATGACTTTTGCAGAGCTTAAGAACCGTCATCGCGAATGAAAGAGTATTGTCTTGAATTCGACGACAGAGCACTCAGAGAGTGGGATGCTCTTGACGGCAGCGTGCGTAAGAAATTTGAAAAGAAGCTGGAAAAGCTGATCTGGAACCCTCACTCTCCAGGAAACGAACTGCATCGCGACCTATCAGGGTTTTATAAGATCAAGCTTCTGAAAGATGGTTACCGCCTTGTTTATCAGGTCATCGACGAACGGATCGTCATCTATGTAATTGCCGTTGGCCGGAGAGCCGATAATGAGATTTATGAACTGGCTTCGAAGCGAACAGAGTGAATTTACTTTCTTGGTAGAAAGTCAGCTCCCGCCTCATTTTTGTCATTCAATGCCCGGTTAAGCTTCTCGAATAGCGGACTATTTTCGGTTTTTCTTGACGTAAGGAGCCTGAGCAGTCAGCGGTGAGGTCATGGATACCATCAGCCTTCTTGCTCTACTCCTGACGCTCTCGGCAGGCTTCAGCATTCTCAACCACCATACGTTGCGTGTTCCTGTCACGATCGGCGTTCTGGTCTTCTCATTGCTGACCTCGCTTCTGGTCATGATCCTGAACCCTCTGATCCCGGCCTATGACCTTCAGGCTCTCCCACGGTCTGTACTCGGCGCGATCAATCTGCCTGCGGCACTTCTGAACGGTGCCCTGTCGCTGCTGCTTTTTGCGGGAGCCATGCAGGTGGATGTCGGGCATCTGCGAGCAAAGCTGATGTCTGTGACCGCTCTCTCCATTCTGGGAACCGTTCTGGCCGTGGCGTTTCTGGCGGTCGCGGCGTGGTGTGTTTTCCCGCTGCTGGGCCATGCCGTTCCCTTTACATGGTGCATCGTGCTCGGCGCTATCCTCGCTCCGACAGACCCGGTTTCGGTCGTGGGAATGCTGAAACGTCTGGGACTGCCAGGACCGCTACAGGCCGTCTTTGCGGGCGAGAGCCTGTTCAATGACGGCGTGGGCGTCGTCATTTTCGGTGTGACGATCGGGCTGGCGACTGGAGACAGTCAAGGGGTGGGCGCTTCTGAGATTGCCATGAGCTTCTGCCGCGAAGCGCTCGGTGGTGGTCTTCTTGGAGCGATAACCGGGTGGATTGCTCTTCGTGTGCTCAAGGGACAGCGTGACCCGCATATTGATCTGCTGACCTCGCTGGCTCTGGCGACCGGAACCTTCAGCATCGCCAATCAGTTGGGGATGTCCGGTGCGATTGCCGTCGTCGTGGCCGGTCTCTGCTTCGGAACCAGCTACAGCCATTCCATTTTCGATGAAGTATCGCGCAAGGAACTCGACATTGCATGGACGCTGATTGACGAAGTGCTGAACGTCCTGCTGTTCATGCTCATCGGCTTTGAAATACTGGAGATCACGCCGCATCTGTTCACGGTTCTGGCGACGCTTGCCGTGATCCCGCTGTCCATTGCCGTGCGGGCATTGAGTGTGCTGTTCTCCACCCTGCCGGTTCATCTCCGGCAGTGGGAGCGGGGCCGTGTCCTCGGCATCCTGACATGGGGCGGCCTGCGTGGCGGCATCTCGGTTTCTCTGGCGCTTGGCCTGCCGCACGGAGACCTGCGTGATCTGCTGCTGCCTGTCTGTTACGGTGTCGTGGTGTTCACCATCATCGTGCAGGGGCTGACCATGGAGCGGGTCGCCCGCAGGCTCTATCCGTCAATCGTCTCCCGGCCGCAGTAATGCCGTCTTCCCTTCTTCCCGTCTCGATTTCCGCCCGGCGGGTTCTCATTCTCGGGCTTGTCGCAGGCTATGTGGATGCCCTGAGTTTCGTCGATCTGAGCGGTGTCTTTGCCGGCGCGATGACCGGCAATACCACGCATATGGGCGCCTCGTTTATCAGTGGGAACTGGCAGCACGGCCTGCTTCTGATGGGTGTGCTGGGCGTATTTTTTCTTGCCGCTATTCTGGCCAGCCTGATGCGGCTGTTATGGTCGCCAGCTTGCGGGGTCATGGTCATGACGATCTTCATGGTTCTGGCGCAGGCGGTTCAGGGATCGTCCCTGCGTTACTGGGGAGAATTTCTCGTGCTTCCGGCGCTGCTGGCTGTTCAGGGCGAAACGATCGCGAAATTCTCCGGCACGCCCATGCCCACGATCGTCGTGACGACAAACCTGTTAAAAGCCGCATCGGGAATTGCGGAATGGATGGCGTCATGGATTGCGCCGGACAGGAACATTCGCCCTATCGCAGGAAGCATTTTTCTGCCGCTACTTTCGTGGGGGGCTTTTCTGGCAGGCGTGATGGCCGCCGCTACGGGGCTGGCCTTGCACGGTAGTTTTCCGTTCCTCTGGCCCGTCCCTTTCCTTGTCTTTCTATACCGGGATATCTGGAAAACGGAGCGTTCCGGGCAGGACGATAATTGAACACCCTGTCTGACAGGTCAGGATCAGACGCAGGACGTAACGCGTTTATGATGCGAATCTGCCTCTCGGTCAGGTCAGATTTTCATGCCTGACAGCCGACATTCAGCTTCCCCCCCCCCCATAGCTGCTTTTCCTGAACGATTTTTTTCAGAAGGACAAGTTGTACTTGATGTAGGCATTTTTGGCCCTGAAAATTGCGGTATCATTCTCGGCCAGTTTCTATCTCTCGCTGGCGGTTTCAAAACTGTGAGTTATCATTAAAGAAGAAAGTGATTCGTGGATGTCACGGATCTGGCCATGTCAGAGGGTCATTATGTCACGAAACGCAAAATGCTTGTCTCAACCGGATAGTCTGGAACAGAAGTCCGGCTCACAACGCATTTCCGCATATGTAAGGCGGGGATTGATGCGGTATCAGGAAGCA
>NZ_WOTD01000067.1 GCF_011516885.1 Acetobacter lambici
TGGACCGAACGGGGGACGGCGTTCTTTCAGACAGGCGGGAAAAAGGGCAACCGGAAAGGAACCGGAAACGATCAGAGCGGAGCTTCTGGCGCTTGAAAGACGGATCAGGAAACAGGAGGCTCTGATCCATCGCCATCAGGCACGAAAGGCACGCACCGACATGCGCGACTGGGCGAAGGCGCGACGGGAACGCACCCATCACCTGATCGAACTGGGTGGACTGGTCCAGAAGGCGGGACTGGTTGATCTGACCGATGATGACCGCGCCACCCTGCTCGGGGCCTTCCTAGACATTGCGGGGCAGCTTCGAGAAGGCAGGAATACCACTTCAGGCGACCTGAAAACACGCTGGAGGCGCGCGGGGCTTCATGCCTTCGACAGGGACCGGGAACATGACAGGACAACAGGCAGACGTGACCATGACTGACCACGAGACACGATCATCCAAAACGGACAGACTGTAATCTCGGCCACAGAACAATTTGACGGCCTGGAAACTGACCATCACAGACACTTCAAGAGGATACCTAATGGCTCCGGAATACCCATTCTCCAGAATGGTTTTCTGATAAGATCAATCGCCATCAATGGATGTGGAATCTGAATGCCCGGTTTGTTTCACAGGCAGCAAAGCGTATGACCGATACGGACGCTCTAGTCTTGCTCAATGAGGCGGTCAATCTGGAAATAGCGGAAACGGCTGCCAACCTTCTTCGGGAAGGTGTGCCAGAAAAAATTGTCGCTGATTTCGTTATGGCTTACAGTCAGACACAACGAGCAGAATTGCTGGATAATGTCTGTGATTACGCATGGCGGATTTCTGCCCCTGTCGCTGCCACGAAACACGAGGCGATGAAGACATGACCATGACGGACCTTTCCGACGAACGGGCTGCCAAAAGGGATGCAATCCGCAAGGCACGCAACAGCACGAAACCCACTGTCCCGGCCGATCAGGTTCTTGCTCTTCTGGACGCCGATCTGGCCCGGATTCAGGCGGCCATTGACACCCTCCCTACGCCTCGCCCCACGGATTGATGAGGGTGTTGGTGTCGTGAACGATCCCCCCCGAAATCCACGTCCCTGATGGCCTCGTGGAACGCGGGAACGATCCCTCATTCCCGCGCTGAAGATTACCAGTAATATTCGTGGGGTCGCCGGGTGCCGGTATACGGAAAGACCGCCTCGACAGGATCGAGGTCGCCCTTGATGATCAGGCGGGCAACATGCCTGTCATGATGACGGCCAGGACGGATATCGTGCAGATGACTGTACCAGTTGGGAGATTCAGAGGCTTCACGTGAGCCTCCATAGCCACAGCGATCCGGCTGGTTGGCCCAGCGATGATTGCGACCGTATTTTCGGATGTGATGATAGGTGCGAGACATGGGAGCTTCCCCTCCATGACGCGCGGAGTGATTTCCGAGCGTACCTACATCGCCCGATCTCCTCTGTTCTGGTCGGAATATACTTTACCGCGTCTGTGCGACATCGGTCTCCAGCAGGGACGCCGGCAGGCGCATGTTGAGGGCAGCCGCCTTGGGTTCGATCTCAAAGCGCATGGGCTTGAAACCGGACAGGTCATACCGGGTCAGATCGACGGTCGCGACGAAATCCTCGGCCGCTTCGTCACTGTGCAGCGAGGGCATGGACCTATTTTTGTAGCTCATACTGGTCGATCTCCTTCAGACTGCTTCGATCGGGCCTGGATAAGCCTTTACCAGCGGATCATGGGTCAGCAGAAGCAATCCTTCCACCGTGGCCTGTGCCACAAGGATCCGATCAAAGGGATCCCGATGCACATCTGGCAGTTGTCCGACTGCCAAGGCGTGCTGGCTGGTGATCGGTAACTCCTCATAACCGTTTTCGATCAGACCGCGTCGCAGCAGATGAGGATCGACCTGGAAGTCTGCCCGTCCCAGCCCGGTCTTAATGGTGATCTCCCAGAGACTGGCCGCACTGAAGACCAGATCATTGCCCGGATCTTCCATCAGGGTTCTCGCCCGTGCTGACAGCTTATCTGGCTCTCCGGCTGCCCAGAGCAGCAGATGGGTATCCAGAAGAAGCCTCATGCCGGACCGTCGAACAGAGACACAATATCGTCCTGTCCCATGCGATCAAAATCTTCGGGCACCCGGATTTTTCCAGCAAGAAACCCCAGACGCCGTTGCTGTAACTCTTCAGGAGCCGTAATCGGGCTGACCCGCACCATCGGCCGGCCGGCTTTGGCAATGATGAAGCTTTCCCCTTTCATGGCCGCGTCAATCAGCCGGGACAGATGGGTCTTGGCTTCGTGGATGTTGACCGTGCGCATGGCGAAAGCCTCCTGAGTTTACTCAAAAAAAACGACTTAGTCATATTAGTCTGGTCCATCAAGACAAATGTCGCCAGAACCACCTCAGGAAACGAAAAAAGCACACTCATCGCGTTCCTCGTTTACCGTCATACCCTTTCGGATGCGACATTGGCGGTCAGGAATGCCGCATAGCCCAGTTCGTCCATCTGACCTGCTGCCAGCGCGAGAACCGCATTTGCTGCATCTTCCTGGGCTGCCGTGAAACGATAGCCGTTCAGTTCCAAAAACAGCACACCGAGCACAAAGCCCGTACGCTTGTTCCCATCGATGAAAGGATGGTTTTTGACGATACCCGCCGTATAGACGGCCGCCAGATGCACTGGATCCAGCGGATCCGCATAAGCCGCATGCTGCTGTGGCCGGGCAAGCGCGGATTTCAGAAGACCGGCATCCCGTACGCCGGAAGCGCCGCCATGTACCCCCAACAGCCGGTCATGCAGGATCAGGGTATCCCGTTCGTCTATCCAGACGAACGCTGTCATTGGGCCAGCACATGCAGCGTATCACGGTAACGCCGCATAATATCCTCAGCCTTTGTCATTTTGGTTTCGAAGTCAGGATCATAGGGCACGAGCCGATATCCGCCGTCTGGTGCTTCGATCAGATACAGGGGCGCGCCGTCCTGGGTGTTCAGCCGTGAGATCACTTCCCTAGGCAGCACCACCCCAAGTGAGTTTCCGAATTTTCGCACTTTCAGCTCGACCATAGTGAATCCCACCCCAAAGTTATTACTAATGTAATAACTTTTTGCGGTTTCAGCAACCATCATGCATTTTTCTGACGTGCTCAGGCGAATAGGCAATGGCCAGCCTATCAAGCCCCGCAGGGCACTATGGATGGCCGCACAGGCCACAACACCCGTTACAGACACCCAAACAGCCACCACATCTGATAACGCCTGTACGGCCATCCTATGGCGTCTAGCGGGCATGTTGCGACACGTGAGCTGCTGAATGATCGCCTGAACTCCGATGTGTCTTGAGCAGTTTATGGTTTTGCCCGGTTCTTCTGATGTTGCAGGCGTTGGGTGAGCGCTGAACGGGAGAGCCCCGTAGGGCGTCGAAGGCGCCAATGTGGATGAGAAAGGTGCTCTGGTGGAGAGACGATGCGTTTCCGCATCGTCAGATCATGATTTTGTGCCGTAGGCGTGTCCGTTCAGTGCAGGCCCAAAGGGCCGAGCAGGGGGATACCGGGGGGGAGATCGCGCTATGCGCGATTGGGGCGGCCGTAGGCCGCGAGCCGGCGGGGGCGGAGTCCCCAAGAGGCGGTGCTTGGGTTTAATTTGGCTGAAAATTACAGAGAATGAAAAGTTATCCACAGGCTTGGAGTGTTTAAGTAGGTGTTTAAATGGTGTTACGGATTTTTATAGTTCAAATAACATACTGAATAATAACGGTTTTATCGAGAGATTCTATCGTCCTGTGAATCCACTATGACGATAAACTGAATCCACTATGACGATAAACTGAATCTAATATGACGATAGCAAGTATGCGTAATTGAAATGACGATAAGCTCAGCCTGAATCTAAAATGACGATAATTGGCTTGCGTATGTGAAGTGACGATAGTAGCTATCTGTAATTGAAATGACGATAGAATCTTCTCCTTCCTTGTTCGACATTGCGCCTTCTCTGGCTGTGGAAGGTGATGATCGCACGCCCCTCCTTCCAGTCCGCCATCCAAATCAGGATCTATTCATTTGTGACGTGCTCGATGCCATTCCCAAAGATGATATGGCGTCAATGGAACATCCAGTTTTTTCGCTCTCGACCAAGCCAGACAACCGGATGCGACGCTATGAACACAATGGAAATATCATAGAGGTCATCCCGTCTGGCAAAGGGCTGGCAACGATCCATGACAAGGATATCCTAATCTACTGCATCTCTCAGCTCGTTGCGAAAATGAATCACGGCGAACAACCAGGCCGAACACTCCGCCTTCAAGCCTATGACATGCTGGTCGCTACCAATCGTCAAACCAGCGGAGCAGGCTATAGGCTACTGACCGACGCGTTGACACGCTTGCGCGGAACAACCGTGCGAACCAACATTCAAACAGGCGGCATTGAAGAAACTCGAATTTTCGGTTTGATCGAAGAAGCTAGAATCACCCGTAAGACGTTTGACGGCCGAATGCTTGATCTTGAAATCACTCTGTCAGATTGGGTCTATCGTTCAGTCATCAGCAAGAATGTCCTCACACTTCACCGAGACTATTTCCGACTTCGTAAACCGTTCGAACGACGCATGTACGAACTAGCCCGCAAACACTGCGGTATGAAAGATGAATGGAAGATCGGATTAGAGTTGCTGCAAAAAAAATGTGGCTCAAATAGCCCGCTTCGCGTCTTTCGATCCTTGGTTAAGAAAGTTTGTGCGCATGACACCAGTCATGCTCATTTTCCTGACTATGCCATCACAATGGCCGATGACATCATTCTATTTCGCAACCGTTTGAGCCTTAAAACAAAGATCGATGTTATCGCCCCTATGAGGGATGCTCCCTACATCGACCCCGAAACCATGCATGACGCTAAAACCGTTGCGCCAGGATATGACATCTATGCTCTCCATGACGAATGGGTTTCATGGTGGCACGACATGGGAAAACCAGAGCTTAAAAGCCCTGCCGGAGCCTTTATTGGCTTTTGTAAAAAACGGCACGAACGCAACCCAATACGCTGATTCCGGCATACGCCAGCAAGTGTGCATGCTTACATGCAAACATGACCGCACGTAAACATGCCTACTTGCCCACAGGACTTTCTCCCATCTTGCGTAGCCAGTCGTTAAACGCGTCGGCCATCGCATCCTGTAAACTCATCCCATGCTTTCTGGCGGTCATGTGCATAGCAAATGACATTTCCGGACTAAAATAGCCGGTCATGGCTTTCTTGCCCTGACGGCTCGGCGCAACCTGCTTGCTGGCTGTACCAACAATATTGGTAGCAGCAACCTTGCTTTCTGATGCAACTGCAACCGGCGATATTACGGAATCACGATCCCGCAACGACAGTAGAGACCCTTTCCGGCTCATGCACTAGCTCTCCGCTTCCTTGATGATTGCATGTTTACATGCTTGCATGTCCACTTGTAAAGCAGCCTTACCTCATCAGACGCCTTGCCTTTAGGCTCTACTTCCATTGCAGTTTTCCCTTCCGCCGCAGCATGACGGAAAACTGCACGATCAGCGATAATATGTGGACATGCGTTCAGTCCGTAACTTTGTACGAGTTGTGTGGCCTCCTCATACATACGTGGAGCAGTCGGACTTCCCGCTGTAAAAACGACGAAGGCTGGTTTGCCACGCATTTTTATAAGGCTGGCAGTCGTTTTGATTGCTGCCAGATCGAACGCACTCGGCCGACATGGAATTAATACCAAATCGGCGACTTCAACGGCAGCACTAGCCGCACTATCAGCGTGAGGCGGAGTATCAATCACGATGAACTCAGCACCCTGACTCATTGCCTGTCCGATCTTAGCCGCGAGACGAGGCGGAGCACTGTCAATTACAACCGGCGGAGCATCCTTACGCCATGCGGCCCATTGGCTCGCCGTCGCCTGTGGGTCCACATCAATCACCAATGCTGTATGGCCAGCATCCTCAGCCGCAGCAGCCAGATGCAAGGCCAGAGTGGTTTTTCCCGCCCCACCCTTCTGGCTGATAATCGCTATTGTTGGCATGTGAACGTCCTTACATGACCTCATGTTTGCATGTGGTCATACGTGAAAATCTGCTCTATCTACAAGAGAGAATGACAGAAAATCACTCCCACATTTTCCGTGCGATATCCTGCTCCTCGGCGCCGACGGCATCGGCGTAGATGGCGGTGGTGGAGAGCTGGGCGTGACCGAGCCATTTCTGCACCATGTTGAGGGGGATGCCGCTGGAGACGGCGGCGACGCCGAAGGCATGGCGCAGGCCCTTGGGGGACGCGGCCGGGCCGGACAGGCCGGCGGCGGCCATGACCGCATGCACCGCCCGCCAACCGGTCATGCGGGACCAGGGCCACAGCCGGGCGGCTGCTCCACGGCCCCGCCGGCGCTGGGCCTCGCGGATGCCATGCACCAGGTCCAGGGCCTCGAGCAGGGAGGGGGGCACCGGCACGGCGCGATAGATCCCGTCCTGGCGTTTCTTGAGCGTGGCGAACACCAGTACGCCGCCGGCGAGGTCCACCCGGTCCGCCGTCAGGGCGAGGGCCTCGGACAGGCGGCAGCCCGACCAGGCCAGGGTCATGCACAGCGTGCGGGCCTCGCGCGGCGCCTGCTCGGCCGCGCGCAGGAACCGCGCCCGCTCGGCGACCGTGAGGTATTTGCGGCTCCCGTCGCGGTCGAACAGCTGCATTCCGCCGGGGGCGCCTGCCGGGGTCGCCCGCTGTCCCGGTTTTCGGGGGCCGCTCATCCGGCCGCCCTGTCGCGGTAGCCCCGCCGGCGCTTGGCCCGGAGCTGGCGGGCGAGAGCGTCGAGCGCCTGCCCGGCATCATGATGCAGTTCGCAGACCTGCCGGCCGGCCGTCCCGATCCGCCCCCACTGCCGCACCAAGGCGGTACCGCCAAACAGGTCGGGCTGCAGCGACAGATGGTAGAACCGCCAGCAGTTGGCGGCTGGGTCCACGCGCACCAGCGTCGCCGTTTCGGGAAACAGCGACAGCTGGCAAGGCGGCCGGACAGGGGCCTTCGGGGCAGATCTGGGCATGATGTCGTGAAAAGTGTAACACATGTCACCCGCCCAGGACAGGAAAACCGCCGCTGATACGGGACAGGCCGGCCGGTTTCAGGCCCGGCCTGTTACACTATTACCCATAGTGTAACAGGTAGCCCGTACACCTGGAGGGTTCTAAAAACCCCCTGGTTTTGAGGTCTTCTGTATGATTCTATTTCTTCTGCGTTGATTGAGAGCCTGATGTTGATTTTCACTGAGAACTGACCCGGGTAGGGCGGAAATTTTCATCGAGATTTGACCCATGCCTTCACACTCCCCGGCATCATTTTCTGGGGGGTTTTTGGAGTGATTG
>NZ_WOTD01000068.1 GCF_011516885.1 Acetobacter lambici
ACACTCTGTCTGCATCGGGTTTTCTTATAGCTTACGAAAATTTCTTTTGTGCAAAACAGACTTTTTCATAATCTAACCCGATGTACAACCCTTCTGTGAGATTTCCGCGTCAATCGACGATATCGAACCAGCCGTCTGGCGGCGTCTCGTCGTGCCTAGTGCGTGGAACCTGGAGCAGCTTCACCTCGCGATCCAGGCGGCCTTTAACTGGTGGAATTATCATCTCCATGAGTTCGAGATCGGGGGACTGCGTTACGGAAATGCCATTGAGGCTGCGGAAGGATCGGCCATCGGCGATCCTCAGGTCTTTGACGAGCGCCAGGTCCGGTTGCGAGATTTCCGCAACGCGGGCACGGCGTTCACCTACGTCTATGATTTTGGCGACGACTGGCGCCATACCGTAGAAATCGAAAATCTGCTTTTCCTCGAAAGCGCTCCCCAGCACGCGACCTGTGTTGACGGCGCGCGAGCCCGTCCGCCTGAGGATGTCGGCGGCATTCCAGGCTATGAGCAGTTTCTGGAGGTAATCGGCTCCCCCAAGGATCCCGAGCATCGGGAAACCAAGGCCTGGTGTGGTGGCCATTTCGATCCCGAGTGGTTCGATCTTGCAACCGTCGACAAGGATGTTCGAAACGCATTGAAGCCGAATGTGAAAAGAAGGCTTCATCAGCCGAAACCGAAAAAAAGCAAGTTGTAGATATCACTAAGTCAATCAGGCGTGTTTCAAGGTATAAGGTCAATGTTGTCGATCGGGATCGACGGCAGAACCGGGTTAAACGCGCCATGCCTTATCTTTCAGGCATTGAAAGACCGTCAATACGGTAGCCCTATGCTACCGTGCCGATTTCTCGGCACGGTTTCCTCACAACCTGTCAGGCACTATTCTTTTTCTGAAACCGCCAGACCGGGATACCCATCTGCTTCGCCTTGTCGGCCAGATTGTCCTGAATGCCCGAACCCGGAAATACCATGACGCCGACGGGCAGGACTTTCAGCAGGGCGTCGTTGCGCCGGAACGGGGCGGCTTTGCCGTGCCGGTTCCAGTCCGGTTTGAAGGCAATCTGTGGAATTTCGCGATGATCGGCCCAGCGGGAAGCGATGAATTCCGCGCCCTTGGGCGAGCCACCATGCAGCAGCACCATGTCGGGATGCTTCTCACGCACCTTGTCCAGCCGGTTCCAGATCAGGAGATGGTCCTCGTAATCGAGCCCGCCGGTCACTGCGACCTTTGGCCCGGGTGGCACGAGCAGCTCCGTTTCGGCCTTGCGGCGGGCGTTGAGGAAATCGCGGCTGTCGATCATCGACGCCGTCAGGGTGCTCCGGCTGACCAGCGAGCCGGAGCGTGGCCGCCAGGGCGACATCGTCAGGCGTTCGAACTGGTCGCAGGCGAGGGCGCGGAATATCTCATAGGCATTGCGTCGCTCCAGCAGGGTCAGCCCCTCGGCGATGAGGCGCTCCAGTTCCACCGAGCGGATCTCGCTGCCATCCTGTTCCTGCTGGCTGCGTTTCTGCGCCTGCTCGTTACGGTCAAGATCACGCTCCACCTGCCCGACCATACGGTGAAAGACGTTGACGGTGGACCAGAGCAGCGGTTCGAGATCAGGTTCCAGCCGCGTGTCGGTCAGTGTGGCTGACAGGGCATCGAAGATATCGGCAATCGCGCCCTCGATCTGGCTGGCGTCGGGCAACGGCCTCGCGTCCGGCTCGTCCTCGAAGGGACGATGGCCGTAAAGCTGGAGTTCCGCCAGCACATGAGCGGTGGAAGAGGTAGCGTGTGCGGGTTCGAAATCGTGCTGTGTGCGGGTCATGGGTCTGTCCTCCGGTTCTGGCCGCGCCCCTCGCGGCCTTTCCGGGGGCGGACAGCGGCAGACGAAGGCCGGGCCGGAACCGCGCAACGCGCGGCCGCAGCGCAGCGGAGGATGGCAGGGAGACGGCTATTTTGCTTCGCGATGCAAAGCGCGGCACGCGCGGCGGAAAATAGCCGGTTCCGCCATTGCAGGCCCGGCCTGGCTGACGCCCGCTCCCCTTCCAGAAAGGCCGCGGGCGCGCCCCATCCGGAAACAGGACAGCCCTGCGCACACCGGAAAGAAGAAGACCCTCACACCCCCTTCCCGGGCCGCCTCAGTGCGTGACGGGATGCAGAAACCGCGCCACGTCCTGCGGGGCAAGCTGGGGATGCAGGATTGCCCGCATCGCGCCACGCCCGAGGTAGCGGAGATCATCGTTGAAGTCCGCCAGACGCGGTGACAGCACGAGGCACTCGATCCCGGCTTCCTGCGTCCGGGTCTGCAGGATCGTCACCGCATGGTCTCCGGCCGGATCGTCATCGCGCAGCACGTAGAGGCGGCGCAGCGTATTTGGAAACATCATGGCGGCGAGATGCGCCGAGGACAGGCAGGCGGCTAGTGGCAGAGCGGGCATGATCTCATGGAGCGAGAGCACCGTCTCGATGCCCTCGCCCGCCGCCAGAACGTCGGACACCGTGCCAAAGCGCACGGCATTGCCGAGCAGGTCGCCCAGGGCACGGCGCGGATGATCGACCGGCGCCTTGCCGCGCCCGTCCGCCGCCAGCCAGGTCCGATGAACCCCGGTCAGGGTGCCGTCGAGGTCGGTGACGGCGGTGATCATGGCGGGCCAGGTCTCGGTCGGACTGTCCTCGTCCGGGCGGTAAAAGCAGCGCGGATGGAAGTGCAGGGCTGCGGTTCCGTGCAAACGCGTAATGTCGCGTCTGCGGAGATACATTTCTACGGACGTGCCCGCGATCGGCCCGGACATGGCCCAGAGCCGTCGCGCGGCTTCGGACGAACTGGCGGAACCACGCTCACGGGCAGGCCGGTCCTGTGACGGCGGCACCGGATCAGGGCGAGGCAGACTGAGGAAGGCGCGCGCCTCGTCGACCACGTCGCGGAAATCCACCAGACCGAGGCTTTCGCGGATCACGTCAAGCAGGTCGCCATGCTCGCCAGACTGCGCATCGGTCCACTTACCGGCCCTGCCGTTGGCGGTATCGTGCAGCCGGACAAACAGCGACCGGCCGGGGGTGTTGCGTACGTTACCGACCAGCCAGTAATTGCCATGACGGCGACCGGCGGACAGATAGCGTCGGCATACCGCCTCCGCGTTCTCCGCCAGACGGTGAGCCAGATCCCCAGCATCATGTCCAGTCATCGCCTTGCCCTCCTGTGTCGGGATTGCCTCCGTCCAGGGCAATCGCCAGCCAGCGATCAGTGGTCATCCATGAAATCGCTTTGCGCCTGCCAAGGTCAAGCAGATGCGCGCCGCCGCTGAAGGCGCCGATCCGGGGGCGGGATGCCGTATTGGCCCACTGGAATCCCCATCGGCCCCGCAACCGGAATGTTCGCGCACAGCGCAGCACGAACTCCACAACCTGATGCGGATCTCCGGTCGTCTCATCGTGCATCCAGAGTTTCGTGCCGCCATATTCAGGCACGATCGACAGAATGAAACCGTCAGAGGGCGGGTCTTCCGCCGCCAGTTCGTCCATGAATTCATTGTAGAGATCGAGCCCCTTTGCGGCATTGTCCACCGTGCCCACGTCGAGCACGCAGGAAAAATGCGTGAAAAAATCAGCCATCGGAAAAACTCCCGAAACGAAAAAAGCCCGGCGCAGGGGCCGGGCTCGTAAAAACGTATTGGCGGAAATACAGAAAAGCGGCTTTCAGGACGCACGCTCCATCAGCCTGCGGGCCTTTTCTTCCAGATCCAGCCGCGTATCCTGATTGGCTTTTGTGCGTGCCAGTGCGGTAATACCCTGCACGAAATCGAACACGCTCTCGGGCTTGCGGCCCTCTTCGTGCAGCACGGTTTCGATGATCTTCGCGGTTTCCGGTTTCGAGAACCCGCGACGGCGCAGGAAACTTTCGCGATCATCATCGGTTCTGGCCACCAGCGCCCGACGCGAAGCCTGGATACCGGAAACAAACGAGGCCGGGCTGGCCGTGGCGAAATTCCGGAGCGCTGGTGTCGCCTGATGCACGAAGCGGGATGCTGCAAACTTGCTATGCCGGATCGTGATCTGTTCGAAATTTTCGACGCCCCAGAGCATGCGATTTTGGCACACTCCGCGCAGGTAAAATGACGCAATACCAAGGCTTTTACTGCCGACTTCAGAATTCCACGCATAGAAACCCCGGAAATAGAGATCGGGATCGCCATTGGGCAGGCGTCCGGCCTCAATCGGGTGTGTATCGTCCACGAGGAACAGAAAAACATCGCGATCTGATGCGTAGAGCGTCGTCGTCTCCTTCGTGATATCCACATACGGATTATGGGTCATGGTCGCCCAGTCGATGACACCGGGCACCTTCCAGTTGGTATCACCTGTGCCGTCACCGGCAATTTTCCGCACCGCGCCGACCAGTTCGTGGTCCCAGATGCGGCCGTAATCTGGCCCGGTGACCGCGCGCAGTTCCACGCGGCCGTCCTCGGTTTCCAGTGCTTTGATCAGTTCAACCCGGTGTGACAGCAGGCCGTGCTGGAGATTGATCGCCGCCAGTGGAGCCGGAAGGTTACGCAGGTAGGACGATGGCGCGCTGACCAGACTGCACATCTGGCCGAACGACCAGTGTGTGGGGGCAATCGGCTCCTGCTGCCCCGGTACAGTCAGGGTCAGGCGCTCGGCATTGTCGCGCGAGGCTTCCACGCGAATGGCGCGGCTTTCCACTGTGCGGGTCGTGGCCCGATCTGCTCGCGCCAGGGTCGCGGCATGCAGGTCGGACAGCGACAGATAGCGTTCGTCATCGGGGCGGGAAAACCACTCGGACGATACGCGGGCACTGCGCTCCCCACGCGAAGGATCGATCCTGAAGCCGCCGGATGCGGCACCACGGGACGCGGGGGACAGGATGGTGGTTGTGATCATGGAAAACTCTCCTCTATGCCGGTTATTCGGCACAGAAGGCGAAGCCGACCTCTCCCTCTTTCCGGTATGCCGGACACGAAAAAAGCGGCTTCCGGGCACCGGAAGCCGCTGTCTCACAATTCCAAAACTCATTGCGTCACTCGGCGGCGATGGCCTCCATATCCCCGCCTGACGTCACCGTTTCAACCTGTGCCTGATCGGCCAGCCCCACGGTCCGCAACGCCTCGGGCAGCCAGCCCGAACCATCAAGCAGCCGCTCGGCCTCGCGCGCCATGTCGGGCTTCTTCATATGAACTATGCGGTCAGCCGCTTCGTCGCCACGTGCATCCCGCACCGCCTGCAGGATGCGCGCCTTGGTCACCCGGCCGAGATAGTTCTCGACCGTGGGCTGCCAGCCAGCCTCAATCAGATCAAGGCTGAGGGCCGACGCCAGTCGATTGGCCCGCTTGAGGCGTTCGGTCACGCTGCGCTGGGACACCGCACCATAGGCGGGCATGCGCTCATAGAGCGCGTTAATCCCGAAGGACAGGCAATGCGCCAGCAATGCCATGCGGCTGGTATCATCCAGCCCGGCGATCCAGCGCCACAGCGCGTCTTCGTCGTCCGGCAGATCGTGCTTCCAGCCATCGTTACGCTGTCGCAGCGCGTGGGCTGGCAGGCTGCCTGGCATGTCGGAGGAATGGACCGGCAGCGGGATTTCCCGGACATAGGCTTCCAGGCAATCCGCACCCGGTGTCTGCCAGTAAACATCGCGCACCAAGGTATGCAGCAGTTCGGTCAGCGCGATGTGCGGGTTGCTGGCAAAGGCGTCCCGCAGGGCGAGCGTGCGCCAGGCCGTCAGTTCGGTAAGCAACCGGTCAGGCAGCGGCTTGATCCCGTCTTCTTCCTCGGGTTCCACGTCGGGAGAGATGCTATCGCTCTTCCCCTCCTGATAACCATCGCCTGCGCTATCGTGCTCCTGCCCATCATACGCAGGGCAATTGTATTGATCGGCGTTGCCCGCATCATCGGTCTCTTCCGGCTCAGCCGGCATGTCCTCGGGGAGCACAAACCCCCGCTCCAACTGCAACGTACCATCGCTGGCGAGGCTTACGAAGGCCCCCGCCCGCGCCATGTCAGCGGGATCGAACGCCAGAGGCCGTTCTTCGAGGGCAAGGATGGCCTGTTCGATCTCGCCCAGCCTTGCATCACCCTCATCCGGGTATTCATCAGCCTGGGCATATTCAGCCTCGATGCTTTCCTGCTCGGCGCGCAGGGCTGCAAGCCGGGCAGTCTCCTCATCGGACAGCGGCATTTCCGTGCCATCGATCTCCGCAAACTGCCGTGTGTGGCCCCATGGGAATGACAGGGCGGTTTCGACCCATTTCCAACCCTCTGCACGGATATCTTCGGCGGCTGCATGCAGCTTTTCCATGACCAGCCGGTCCAGAATGGCCGGATCCTGCAACCAGCCGCCGTCATCGGCCTCGAACAGGTCGCGCATGATGGGACCACCCGCTACGATATAGGCCTCCAGCCCGACGAAACGGGCACGGGCGTCCGAAGCCCGCACGGTCTTTTCCGTCAGCATGCGGCGGATGACATAGGGTTCGCGGTTATGGCTCTGGGACACGATCTCCCAGACCTGTTCCTGACGGGCATGGTCATCGCTGATGGAAAAGGCCATCAACTGTTCCAGCTTCATGCCGTCCTGCTCGTAGATATCCAGCAGCTTGTCCGACACCGTCATCAGCCGCAGGCGCTGTTTGACCACGGTCGGTGCGACGAAGAACGCGGCAGCGATTTCTTCCTCGGATATACCCTTCTCCAGCATGTCACGAAAGGCGCGAAACTGATCCAGCGGATGCAGGGCTACCCGCTGGACATTCTCGGCCAGGGAATCATCTTCGGCGAGAATGGCCGACCCTGCCTCGCGCACGACGCACGGCACGGGTGCCGTTTTCGCCAGTTTCTTCTGCTTCACCAGCAGTTCGAGCGCGCGAAAACGACGCCCACCGGCCGGCACTTCGTAGGTACCGGTCTCAACCCCGGCATCGTCAACGACTGGCCGGACATTCAGGCTCTGCAGCAATCCGCGGCGCTCGATATCGCGGGCCAGTTCCTCGATCGACAGGCCGGACTTCACACGCCGCACATTGGACTGGGACAGGACCAGCCGGTTGAACGGGATATCACGGGACGAACTGAGGCTGATTTTGGGAATAGCGGTCGCCATGGCGAAAAACTCCATGACGGGCGGACAGGAGACTCTCTCCCACCCTCTCAACCCGTCACGAAATTTCGCGCAGTCCTCTGACTCTAAAAGGCCCGGACGCACCCAAAATCCGCAGCCTTTTCCCGGCAGAAAACGACGGCAACGGGGGGGAAGCCGAATGTCTGCTTCAGAACTGGCCTGATCATAAACTGCCACCATGGGAGCACGTATAGTCCTTGAATTTTCCATGAGGATTTTTCAGATTCTGACACGTG
>NZ_WOTD01000069.1 GCF_011516885.1 Acetobacter lambici
GGGGGGGAAGCCGAATGTCTGCTTCAGAACTGGCCTGATCATAAACTGCCACCATGGGAGCACGTATAGTCCTTGAATTTTCCATGAGGATTTTTCAGATTCTGACACGTGAGGATGAGGCCGTATAACTATTTCGGGTAATCTTCCGTCAAATGCAGAATCGACTGGCTGCGAAAAAAGTCAGGAGAACTAATTATCAAACGGAGAAAGTGCTTCAATAATTCGGCATTCTGAAATATTACCTCCCCCGCATGATTCTATCATCGTAGAAAGTTCATGGCGCAATGCGATGAGATCCGCAATTTTGCGCTCAATTTCTGCCATATGGTCACGAGCAATTCTATCAACTGTCTTACAATCCTGGGTTCCCTGATCCGTTAGGGATAATAGAGCTCTTACCTGGTCTAATGAAAAACCCAGATCCCGAGATCGACGAATAAAAGACAGTCTCGCGAGTGCCTCATCATCATAAGTGCGATAATTGCCATCGGTCCGCTGTGGCGGAGCCAGAAGACCGATCCGTTCGTAATAGCGGATCGTCTCGACTTTGGTATTCGTCGCCTTCCCCAAGGCACCAATCGATCGCATTCCCTGCCTCTTGACCCTGTAGTTGCTACAGGGAGCATACATTAAAACAGATGATTCGTCAGGGAGGCGCTGGATGGCAGGAGGATGCTGTGGTGGATGCACAGATACGCCGCTACCAATCAATAAATCATGGCGGAGAGCGCTCCTGATCGCGCTTTTTCTCAATGCCAGCATGTTTGCCGTTGAAGCTGGGGCTGGCGTGTCGGTTGGATCTGCATCCGTACAGGCGGACGCGATTGATTTCCTTGGCGACAGCGCCAACTACGCAATAAGCCTCAGTGTTGCCGGAATGGCATTGCGATGGCGAGCTGGCGCGGCCTTTCTGAAAGGCCTGACCCTGTTCATGGCTGGGCTATGGGTAATGGCCAATGCTGGGTGGATAGTAATGAACAGCAACCATCCGCCTCACCCAGACGCAATGGGCGGCATTGGTCTGCTTGCCCTCGCGGTCAATCTGGCCTGTGCCCTCATATTATGGACACACCGGAAAGGTGATGCCAACCGCCGTTCTGTATGGATCTGCTCTCGTAATGATGCGATCGGAAATGTTGCCGTTGTGCTGGCAGCTCTGGGCGTGTTTGGCACTCGTTCTGCGTGGCCGGATATTGCGGTAGCTGCCATCCTTGCGATGCTTGGTATTAGTGGAGGTGTGCAGATTATGCGACAATCGAGAGTAGAACTAACAGATAACAAATCAGATATATCACGACATATCAATGTATAAATCATATAATACTCTAGAATATATTAAGCAGGTAAGGAGACGCACACGCTATAATGCGGCATTCATTCTCCTGATTTTTCCCCTGCTCTGTGGCTGTACAAATAGTGATCACTCAAATATTTCGCCGGAATCAGATGTCCAGAAATTTTCCAGCCGTCAATTTACGGATGCCGGATTGCAAGAATTCATTACAAAAGTTCTCGGACCAAACGTATCGAGTCAGGAAAACGCATGGGGCATCACTCGCCTGACGCTTGCTACCTTGTATTTTCATCCCGATATCCTTGTAGCTAAAGCTGAACTGGAAACGGCTCGCGCTGGAATCAAGACAGCCGGTCAACTGCCCAATCCCAGTTTCACGGTGCTGGGTGGCCCATCGGCTCATTACGTCGGCTACGGCGCGTCAATACTGATCGAATTTTTCGGCAGGCGTTATCACCGTATCAAAGAAGCCAGATATCGGGCTGCCGTCGCGCAATGGGAAGTCATCAATACTGCATGGAAACTACGCAGCGACACGCGGTCTGCTCTTCTCGGCGTCTGGGCTGTATCCGGGCGCCTCAAGCTTGTGGAAGAGACTGCGGCAGCTAAACGCGAACTCTTTACCCTGGAACAGGCACGTTTTGATCAGGGGCGAGCATCCGCTCTCGAAATATCGCAGGTACGGACGGAAATGATCCATGCCGAGTTGTCTGTCAGTGATCTGCGGCGCGAGTATGCCGTCCGTAAGGCAGCTCTGGCAGGAGCAATCGGGGTTCCTGCCGAAGCACTTGATTCCATTGCTCTTGATACAAAAGCATTTGATGTCTGTCCCGACCTCATGGAATACCGCGATTCACAGGACATGAGATACCAAGCCGTAATGCAACGCGCGGATCTGCGGGAACTTCTTGCGTCTTATGACGCCGCCCGACAGGCTCTACGGGTCGAAGTTTCCCGACGCTATCCCGATGTCACCATCAGTCCCGCCTATAACTGGGACATTTCAAATCGCTTTGAGGTAAATCCCTCTCTGCAAATTCCGATTTTCAATCAGAACGAAGGCCCCATAGCTGAAGCTGTTGGGCAGGAGCATGAGGCGGCGGCTCGTCTCCGGCGTGCAGAGAACACGATGTTTAAGTCCATCTCGCAGGCTACGGCCAATTACCGCGGCACGACATCAATTCTGCTACAGGCGGATGAACTTGCCAAAACCGTACGGGTAAGGCTGAACCAGATGCAGCACCGCCTTCAGTCAGGCGCAATCGACCGACCAACGATGGTTATGACTCATATAGAGCAGATTCAAGCAGAGACCGCTCTTCTTGAAGCAGAAATTCAGCAACGGCAAGCCATAGGTCAGATCGAAGATGGCATGCAGCAGCCCATTTTTGATCACACCAGTGCCGCGCAGGTTTCCGGCCTGCTTGAAAATAACCAAAGGAACTCACCATGAAAGCGAGGGCCTTCTGGCTGCCTCTTGTAGGTCTTTCTGTCTTCCTAGTTCTAAACGTGGCGGACATTGCTATTGCAGATGATGATGATCCACCAGTTTCGGTTCTTGGCGCAGAGGCGACCGTGACGGTCTCCCCGGAAGCAGTTACGAAGAGTGGCATCGCTTCTGCACGACCCAGCATCGTGCCTTGGAGAAAGTTGGTTCCCGCCTATGGTTACGTTCTGAACGCAACACAACTTATCACTCTTGTTAGTGATTATGCTGACATGAAAGCGCGGCTGGAGAGCATGCAGGCACAGCAGACGCTTGCCCGTGCGAAACTCGATCGTGACAAAGGACTGTATCGCGACCGGCAGAATATCTCTCAGGAACAATTCCAGGAGACAACAGCCAGATTTCAGTCCAACTCAGCTATGGTAAAAGCAGAACAGGTCCGGGTGAATAACGCACTTAATATTATCAGACAGCAATTTGGTTCGGTCATATCTGACGCTACCGAAAAAAATACAATTTTCATTACACAGTTACTTCAACAACAAGTGGTCTTGGTCAAGGTGACCCTTCCACCAGATACGGATCTACCAACCCCACCAAGTCAGGCGGATGTGACCGATTATGGAAACACGGGTGGACACGGGACAATGCTCCACTATTTGTCTCCTGTAACCATGACCGATCCTGCTATTCAGGGGCGTAGCTTTTTCTATTTTGCGTCGGCTGAAAGTCAGCTTGTCGCGGGCATGAATGTTTCCGTTCTCCTGCCTACCGAAGAGGAACGTCCCGGTATCCGGATACCTGCATCAGCTATTATCTGGCTGCAAGGTAAGTCGTGGATATACCGTGATAACGGACACGGAAAATTTACACGCCTACCCCTTACGACCGACGTGCCGGACCGAGAAGGTGGCTACCTGATCCAAGATACTCCAGGACAAATCACACACGAAACGCAAATCGTCGTAGAGGGTACGCAATTACTTCTGTCTGAAGAATTCCGAGCTCAGCTTGAATCAGGAGACGATGACGACTGATGACGGGACGTTCTTTCAGCCTTCAGGCAGCTATTATCGGGTTTTCGATCCGCTTCCGGGGCGTGGTTATCGCAACCGCATGTCTGTTGTTCTTCTATGGCCTGTATGGCTTGAGACATGCCAGCTATGATGTGTTTCCGGAATTCATTCCGCCACGGGTCACGATCCAGACCGAAGCCGCTGGTTTTACGCCGGAACAGGTCGAAACATTGGTTAGTCGCCCAATGGAAATTGCCCTGACCGGCCTCCCGGGTATTCAGCGCGTGCAATCGACTTCGATTCAGGGACTGTCAGTCGTCAACGTCCTGTTTGCGACATCGACCGATATTTATCGCGCCCGGCAACTGGTCGGGGAACAAATGAATGTTGTTGCACAGCAATTGCCAGCCGGTGTTCATGCTCCGACTATGACGCCACTGACCTCATCCGCCGGTCTGGTACTGGTGATTGGTCTGACGTCGGAACAACAGTCCCTCATGCAGTTGCGCACGCTTACTGACTGGTCATTAAGGCCGCGTCTGCTGGCGTTGCCTGGTGTGGCTGGAGTCAGTGTGTTTGGCGGGGAGCGTCGGTCACTCCAGATACAGGTACATCCAGACCAACTCATCTTGCATCATATCGGACTTGATGACGTCCTTGCGGCTGCCCAGGAAGCAACTGGCATACAGGGGGCCGGCTTTATTGATACCCCGAACCAAAGAGTCGTTCTTCAGTCTGACGGTCAGGCCCTGACGCCAGAAAGTCTGGCCCGCACTGTGATTGTCCGCTCTGATAATGGTGCTGTCACACTGGGCAGTATTGCCACTGTAACTGAAGCCCCTATTCCCGCCTTCGGCGCGGCCAGTATCGAGGGAAAGACAGGCATTGTGGTTAATATATGGGAACAGTACGGTGCCAATACGATGGCTGTGACCCGGGAAATCGAGGCGGCACTTACCGATTTCCGCCCGCAATTGCAGGGACAGGGGATTACATTGCATGCTGACCTGTTCCGACCCGCCAATTTCATTACGACCGCATTGGGGAATGCCACACGAGCATTGCTTCTGGGCGGTTTTCTGGTGGTTGCCGTAATCTTTCTTTTCCTTTTTGACCTGCGAACCGCTGCAATCTGTTGCGCCACCATACCTTTGGCTATTCTGATAGCCCTGTCGTTGCTGGAGACACTCGGGGTTACTTTGAATGCCATGACCCTGGGGGGGCTTGCTATCGCCATCGGCGAGGTCGTGGATGACGCCGTGATCGGGGTCGAAAATGTTACACGCCGATTGCGTGAAAACCGGCTTCTGGTCCAGCCCGCATCTACAGCGCGCGTCGTACTCGATGCATGCGTTGAAGTCCGCAGTGCAGTGGTTTACGCGACCTTTGCTGTCATTATCGTTTTCTTGCCTGTCATCGCCCTTCCCGGACTTTCGGGACGACTGTTTGCTCCACTGGCAACAGCTTATGTTCTTGCGGTCATGGCTTCTCTTGCCGCTGCTGTAACCGTTGTACCTGCACTCTGCGCATGGCTCTTGGCGACGCCTGGAGAAACCCGGAGAGAGCCCCCCCTGGCAGGATGGACCGCCAGAGCTTATGAACGTCTTCTGGCCAGATTAATGCGCCATCCCCGATTTGTTATAGGCGGGATGATCCTGACCACCTTGATAGGGTTTGCGGCCCTTCCATTCCTTGAAAGCGATTTCATTCCTGATTTCAAGGAAGGTCACCTTATCATTCATATGACGGCTGCTCCGGGGACTTCCCTGGAACAGTCTCTGAAATTAGGTAGACAGGTTACAGAAAAACTTCGTCAGCTTCCCGAAATCCGTTCGGTTGCTCAGAGAGTCGGACGCGCCTCGCTGGATGAGGACACGTATGGACCACATACCAGCGAGTTTGAGGTTGATTTGAATCAGGTGGATGGGAAGGCTTCCCGACAGATTGATGCCCGCGTTCGCAAAGCGCTTGACGGGTTCGTTGGGGCCAGTTTTTCTGTCAGTAGTTTTTTGACGATGCGCGTAAACGAAACCCTTTCTGGTTCGTCTTCGGCTGTGGCAATCAATATTATTGGCGATGATCTGGATGTATTGGATATCCAGGCAAATAATATTGTCCGCATGTTGCATCAGATACATGGCGCAACAGATGTCCGGATAGAAGCACCCCCTGGTGTTCCGGAACTTGCTATTCGGCTACGCCCTGCTGATCTGGAGCGCTGGGGGCTTCGGTCGGCGGATGTACTCCGATCCATCCATACAGCCTGGCAGGGTGAAACCGTGGGGCAGATATACGAGCGTTCTGCGGCTTTTAATGTTATGGTTCGTCTTGATGACGCAAGTCGTAATGATGTTGCGTCTGTCGGCTTCCTGCCACTGCATACTGTTCACGGAAACTACGTACCACTCCGCGCTGTCGCAGACATATATGAGACGAACGGTCGCTATCAGGTGTCACATCTGGGAGCACAGAGAACACAGACTGTCACCGCAAATGTTACAGGACGATCAGCTCAATCTTTCGTTCAGGACGCACGCACGGCTATAGCAAAAAATATCAAACTGCCTCTTGGAACCTACGTTCAGTTTACATCCGCAGCGGAAGCTGAATCACAATCACGCAAGGAACTGTTTATAAATTCCGGGCTCGCTGCCATAGCGGTCATGATTCTGCTCTCAATAATCACACAAGGATGGCGCAATCTCGCTCTGATACTCGTCAATCTTCCCTTCGCATTTGTCGGCGGCATTCTGGCAATCATTGTTTCCGGCACAACGCTAACTCTTGGGGCAACAGTCGGCTTCGTTACTCTATTCGGGATTACGCTTCGGAATTCGGTGATGATGATTTCGCATTTTGAGACTTTGGTCGAGCGGGAACATCTCACATGGGGAGTAACAACAGCGCTCCGGGGGGCCAGAGACCGCGTCGTCCCCGTACTCATGACATCGCTCGTTACGGCGCTTGGACTGGCGCCTCTGGCTGTTGATATGAATGCGCCTGGGCGGGAAATCGAAGGACCTATGGCAGCTGTCATTCTTGGAGGGCTCATGACATCAATGATACTTAACCTGTTTGTTTTGCCTATTCTTGCTGTCAAATTTGGTAGTTTTTCTGAAAACGAAACGGGAGTTCCGGAAACCTTGTTCAAGTGACAGGTATGGGCCACTGCTGCACAGAACTACTTGAAGATTATGTCCGATATGCCAATAGAACCCAGAATGAAAACTGCTTCCGTATCACGCTCGGCCACCATTCGGTCTGGCTCGACCTTCTGGTTGGGTTCGGAATTGCCTTCATGAATCTTGACGCTGTCCAGAAAATCTGGATTGCCGCCCGCACCGAACATCATCGTGTCAAGGCCGAAAACCGAAAGCATCGTTGCCCGATCCAAATGATTTATACTCCCTGCCCAGTGGCTTCGGGCGTGTCTTGCTACGGCCAACCTAAGCGCCTGTATTCTTGCTGGTTATTTCCCATAACGATCACCCCACTCTCGGCTCCAAGTGATAGCGGG
>NZ_WOTD01000070.1 GCF_011516885.1 Acetobacter lambici
CGTGTAATTCCGGCCATGCGGCCTCGTTGTGCTGGCGTCCACATCCTGCCTTTGAATCACGCTCAAAACCTCTTGAAAACCTATCATAGCGAATTTCCAAAAGGGCTCTAAGATTTTGTCCGAGAACTGACATTCCGCTTCCCCCCCCAAATCTGCCTGTCGGCTTCAAGAATTAAGCAGACTGGCGGCAGTCGCCTACATTCAAGACATTCGGAGCACTGAAATTCGAGCCCAAAAGCAGACACTTCCCTTTCCATGGGAAACCTCATGCTACGAGCAAGACACTCATGCATAACTTTCCAAAAGAACTCTAACATTCCTGCTATTGACTTAAGCAGAATTATTCTGGCAGAATTGTATAAATAGATTACATAAAATCGGGACTTACATCGTGAATGTTAGTATTGTCGACTTAAAATTAAAAGACATTGCGGGCTTTCGAAATTTCATTGTCTCCTTTCAATCTAATTTAAATATTATTTGTGGAACAAATGGTGTTGGGAAAACGACTATATTGGAAGCAGTCTCTTCTGCATTTTCTCCCAATATAGCATCTCCTTTTTTAAAGCGCCGCTCGGGTGCTTCTGGAGAAAACCCAGGTTATTTAGAGGTTGATTGCAATATAAATCATCAAATTAAAAAGATATCAGGGAATATCAAAGAAACTCTTCCTGATAAAAATTCAGACTATTTCGGAAATCGAGAAGGAGGGAATTTTGTAATTTTTGTTCGTGCAGTGCGGGATTTTGCATACGCAAGACATAATTCCATTACAGCAGACCCGGATATGAACGATATGACTGTTCAGCAGAGAACATTACAGGGAATTAGCCCACATGAAATTAAAAGCTGGTTTGCTAATAGATATTTAATGCGCCCTCATGGAAATGATTGGCCAGAATATCGTAAAAAAAACCTTGAAGCAGCTATAAAGCTATTCTCAAGACTTGATCCGACAGTCAAGTTATCACACGTAGATACGTCTTCTTTTGATATAATAGTCGACACCCAAAATGGCAATATTGCTTTTGAAATGCTATCATCTGGTTTTCGCTCCGCATTTTCTTTATTGCTTGGCATAATAAAAGAAATTGAGTTCAGAAGGTTAAATCTCTCAGTTGATGAATTTAACGGAGTAATACTAATAGATGAAATTGACTTACACCTCCACCCAATATGGCAACGTGAAATAGGTGGTGCACTTAAATCAACATTCCCAAAAGCACAAATAATTGCCACCACTCATAGTCCGCACGTTATACAAACAGCCCTCCCCAATGAAGTGATAGCCCTCGCGCGTGATGCAGATGGAAATACTTTCGTAAGAGATCTTCCCATAAGCAAAAGGGGATTTGTTGGTTGGTCTATTGAAGAAATACTAACAGAAATCATGGGTGTGGAAGATACTCAAACACCAGAGTATCGTATTGCGATGAAGAATTTTGATAATGCGCTAGATCGAAACGACGAACAGGCTACGACAGAGGCATATAATATTCTTTTGGAAATGCTTCATCCCTCGAACCCTCTTAGAAAGTTATTAGAGATACAGTCATCAAAGGCGACAGGAGTCCAAGATGATTAAGATCAAACGCAACTTGCCGCCCCTGGAACTCGATAAAAAAACACAAGATGATCTTACTGAGGAATTCAAAAAAACTGGTAAATATGTATGGAATACTACTTACATAAGAACAGTACTTCTACATATGTCTCATAAAAAATGCGCTTATTGCGAGACGCTAATAGACGAAGAATCAAAATATATGGAAGTGGAGCATTTTTACTACAAGGATAAATATCAAGACAAAGTAGTATCGTGGAATAATCTATTGCCATCATGCAAGAGATGCAACGTAAATAAAGGAACGCATGATGTAATTTCAGATGGAATGATCGTAAACCCCTCGTCAGACAATCCCAAAGATCATATTTATTTCTACTTATATAGATTTAAGCCGATCACCTCGTGCGGAAGAACTACCATAGAGACCCTGTACCTTAACGATACAGATCGCCTTGTTAGTGTAAGAATGAAAGTCGGAGAACAGATATTGGATGTAGTAAGTCAAATAAGAGAAGATATAGAAAGTCACTTACTAGGAACAAAAACAAAATATCATATTAATAAGGCAACGCGTGCTTTAGAAAAACTTTTCGAATCTTGCTTATCTACTAAAGAGTACAGCGCGACAGCGGCCACCGTTCTTCTTAATGATAGTGACTATCAATGGATAAAAAAAGAGCTTTCAAATTTAGGCATGTGGGAAAGATTCGAGAAATCAGAAAAAGAAGCCGATATGATATCTTTGTAATAGAAATTATATAGAGGGATCGAAAAAAATTTCGGCTTGAGCCCCACTATGCAATTCCATTCTTCCCATTTCCCGGCCAAAGCGGACGTGCTGCTCACCCCCCCATTGCAGACATAAAGGCGCAGAAATAAGCACTTAAAATCCTTTCGCCGTATTTGTTTTCTCATGTGTGTTTTGCAGCGCGGCCCACTTGGCTATCTCTAGCGCCGTGGTTTTTCAGTAAGCATGTCAGATTGGAAGTGTTTTTTGGTGAAAGGTTATAATGGGCAATGCTTGATTCTCTTCTTCTGACAGGCTCTTGGCCCGATCTGCTCCCTCTTGTTCTCGAACAGGTAGACCGCCTTACGCGTCAACGCTTGATTCATACTGAGGTAACGGGGGACGGTCTGCGTCACATTCTCTCGACTGCCCGTTTCTCCCCTGCCCTTCCCGTTTTTATTTCCGGTAGCATGCTGCCTGATGGCAGCTTTCTGCCCGATACCAAATTGTCCGAGTGCGCAGAGTATGCAGCAAAGGCACGGACGCTTGTTGAGGCTGCCGCATTTTCACTGCCCAATCGCTACCATTTCGAAGTAGCTCTTGAGATTAATCGTCAGCGCTTGGCGTTTGTCGCGTCGCTTGTCGCGTTGGACCAGAGTCAAACCGCATCCGACCTCCCTGGAAAAGATAGAATCCGTCCTATCGCCGCATCGGCACCTATAGGTCAGGACCCAGCCAATGTCGCTCGTTGGTTTACTGCTTTGGTCGAAGCTGAAGTTCCCAAACATGATGGACAACTGAAGACATCACAGGCTGCTGTCGGCGCGTTTGTTCAGCTAGGGAAAGCCGCGAATACTCGCCGAGCCTACCGCTCAGCCGTCAGGGGCTGGTGTGCCTGGGTGGCACGTCATGAGCTTCCCGCCTTGCCGGCACGGAGTGAAGACGTTGCCACCTATCTTGCCGATCTTGCTTTGCGCGGACGTAAGCCGGCTACAATTGAACTCCACCGCGCAGCGCTGCGCTATCTTCATCACATCTCACATCTACCTATTCCAACGACACACGTGCTCGTCTCTGAGACGCTGGCGGGTATTCATCGCTCACCAAGGAAAACACCACCACGTCAGGTCAAAGGTTTGACATGGGAGATGATCTGCGAGGTTGTTGATAGGATCCCGATGACCTCGCTGGTGGATGCTCGTGATCGCGCCATTCTCCTCCTTGGTTATGGTGGTGCGCTCCGACGCTCCGAACTGGCGGCGATCCAGCTCGAACACGTCTCGCTTGATGAAGACTGCATGCGGATCACCCTGCCCCACTCCAAAGGCGACAAGAAGCATCAGGGCACCACGATTGTTATCCCACGCGGGATAACCAGACATTGTCCGGTGCGGGCGTGGGAGACGTGGCTACGACAGTCTAAATTGACACCAAGAAACAAGAACAAAGCTACAAAGCCAGAAAACGAAAACGAGATGACGGCCGCCTTCCCAAGAATATGGTTGCCAGCGGCGTCGAAAAACAATGAGACGCCCCCTATTCATAGAATTGGCACCCAGAGCCTTTCGGACTTTTCTGTAGCCACAATTATCAAAAAACGCTGTCAGGCTGCTGGAATCGAGGGGGATTTTAGCGGTCATAGTTTGCGACGCGGTGCCATTACGACCGGCGCCCAGGACGGCCTTGATCTTATATCGCTAAAACGTTTTTCTCGTCATCGGGATTACCGTGTTCTGGAGACTTATATTGAGGATGATCATGCTCTATCCCGACATCCAGGGAAAAGTCGGTTTTGAATAAAACCAACCTTCCCGCCCTAAAAGTCCCCACCTAGTACCTGTTCCCGCATGATTATGGACAACTGAAGCATCCTCAATTTTCAGAATCGGTTTCTGTGAACTTTTAGGGCGCTGTAGCTTGTTATCTTTCACAAGTTGAGCGAGAACTCTTAGGGCGGATGTGAGAACTTTTAGGGCGGAACAAGATTCGAAGAATTCTTTATTTTCAGAGATATAGCGAATCTGTCCTAGGGACTCTTAGGGCACAAACTAATAAAACCTTCAAATATCCTTTCAAATAGTTTTACGCCCCTAAAGTCCTCGGAGACTTCTAATCAAGTAAGACGTATCTAGGAAATATGGGTCGAATTCACCGCCTCCTTGAAGAACATGGCCGTCAAGGCGCTTTAGCACTTTCAGATGACAGGAAAGAGCTAGAGGTTGCTTTTGACTTCATGTCAGACGAACAAAGCGGTGTAGGTTTTCTCTTTAGTGGATGGTGTCAAGCAGCCTTACCACATCGAAAGCAACCAGATGATCAAATATGGCTTATAGAAACTGAACATCTAAAGTTAATGGTAGAGCCAGGATCAGTAGCTACTGAAGAAGGAGTAATAAGAGTAGGCGTACCTTACGGATCAAGAGCACGCTTAATACTACTTTATTTGCAGACAGAAGCTATTAAGACGAACAGTCGCGAAATTGAACTTGGTCGTAGTTTACGCGAATGGCTGCAGAAATTAGGCGTATCAATCGGCGGGAAAAGCATGAAAGATGTCCGAGAGCAAGCATTACGCCTCTCACGCTGTCGAATGACTTTTCAAATTGCTAAAGGCAATCAAACGGGGTTTGTAAATCAAAACATCGTGGATACTGCACTTTTCACTAACCATGATAATGGCGGATTATTAGAGACTGTTAAATTATCTGAAGGTTTTTTTGAGCAATTAAAAAAACACCCAGTTCCATTACAAGAGTCTGCAATTCGCGCGATAGCAAATAATAGTCAAGCATTAGATATCTATTGCTGGCTCGCTTATCGTTTGCATGTTCTGCCTGGAGATTGTCAAATTACTTGGAAAGCCTTGTATGCCCAGTTTGGACGAAGTTACGCTCGGCTGAGAAAGTTTAGAGAAAATTTTCTGGAAAGTTTAAAAATAGCTTTAGCCGTCTATCCAGATGCGCGGGTTACAACAACCGAGACTGGGGTAATCTTGCATTCATCTAAACCTCCAGTGCCCCAAAAGACCACACCTCAAATAAAGCCTGCAAAGAAACAGGCTTTATGATATGAAGGGCCCTAAAAGTTCACGGACGATTTAGCTTCCTTTGATGGCTCTTATGACTTTATTTATTTCACGGAACTCATAACTTAATTTAAAATATTCGAGAGCAAGTTTTTTCCTTCTATTCAAAATTTTCTCCCTTTTGTTTTCCAGTCTTTCTAAGTCTATTACATTTTTTTTAAAATCTTTTTCTTCCGTCCGCTCGCGATAATCTTTTCGAAAATTCAGTAACTTTCTACGACCCACTTCAGGACGAACAAGCCCCTCTTCTTTCGCTGCATCTAGTTCCGGGTCTGTCATGTTCGTTAAAACATAAGCTGCCGAATAGCTTGCAGGAAGATCGTTTTCGGGGACCTTTCCCGTTTTTACGAAGCGAGCAACACTTTTCAACATTGAAGCTACAGTGTCACCGAATGGCAGTATTTTTTCGGCACTCTGTTTTAATCTTTCTCTTTCACCTATTGTTAATGAAGCTTCCATATCAAGAAGCGCATTCCCCATTGCCAATGACGCATGGCCAGCTCTTACAAAATTACGATAGATGATCTTTCGTTGAGTAACGATCGTCTGGAGACGTTTCTTATCATTCATAAGCTCCGTGTCACCGAAAACTTCATTGAGTGTCTTTAATAAATTCTCATCAATCTCAATTAATTCATTCTGTGCAGAACTTCTAACATCAGCAGCCATAAGTGCTGTTTCACGCTCTTGAGTTAGAGGTTCATCACGTAAGGCAATTTTTTTTGCCAGTGATTTTGAGATTTTCACACTCATAGTTCGATCTCATGCTTAATCAGATCCCAAAGCAACTCAACGTCTTTTGAGCCTCTAGCATCTTTAATATCCACTGAGGTTAATCCACCGTGATTGTGAACGTGCATATCCTCAGCAATTGGTATTTCGACAGGCAAAACTCGTGCATATTTAGCAACTCTCTGTCGAGCCTCTCTAAAACTTTTAGTTTGTCGATTTACCCTTGAAAAAACGACGAAAGCCTTAACACCGGCTTTTTTTAGGGATAACAAATAAGGTGTGTTACTCGATATGTCGTTATGTGTAGCACTTGTAGGGACAAGAACTAGATCAGCAAGCTGCGATAAACCCAAAAAAGCGTCAGCATCATTTTCTAAGGCTGGCGGTGTATCAATAACCACCAGATCATTATCGTCTGTAAAATCTTCTACGGTTTTCCATTTTGATAATGACAAAGATTTCACAGGCACGCTTATAAGCGAGGGAATGGATTTCTGTGTTCCTTCTCGTGCGTCTCCCCAGTTACGAAATGTAGATTGAGGGTCGAAATCGATTCCAGAAACTTTCATTCCATCTCTTGCAGCATAGACAGATACACATTCGGAAAGTGTGGATTTGGATGTTCCTCCTTTCACGCTAGCGAACAAAATGGTTTTCCCAAGCACTGTCAGTCTCCCGATAAGTTTTCCACCCACCAATATATTATTTACCGAGTGCCGCGCAACTTTTACACGTGTAAAAATTTCATTTCTCAGTCCGTCGAGGAATTTTGTTACGGCGTGTCGTCAGTTAAGCAGGATAATGATTGAAGCGAACTGCACGGCTGCGAGGAAGGTGGATTTCAGCTTGTCGTAACGGGTTGCGATAGCGCGAAACTGCTTGAG
>NZ_WOTD01000071.1 GCF_011516885.1 Acetobacter lambici
ATATCCATGAAAGTGAACGACTTTCTGGATTTCCCAGTTCCGGAACCTCAGTACAAGATACCCATCACGAAAAGTGCGGAAGAACCCAGTTCTCAGTGAAAATCAACAGCTTTGGGATAGAATCTTGCGGGAGAGTTTTTTTACTTCCCGCCATGCCTGCAACCCGATGCCTCGGGCAGAAAGATCTGTATATTTTGTGTCAATTAGCGTGATATCGTCAACGGCAGCAAGCGTATGCATACCCTTTGTATAAGGTGCGTAGCTGGAAGGGCGCTGAATGGGAGTCCCTGCGTGCGTACGGACTCGTTCTGGCGTCAGCTCATCAAAGGTCAGGGGGCGTATGGCGCCACCATAGGTATAGGTGCAGTCCTGCACAGGCAGAACCACCTTACCATGAAGCACACAGGGTGTGCCACCGGGACGGGTACTGGCGCTGTCCAGCCGCACCGGGTTGGCGTGGTGGCGTGTCCACGGGCCAAGCAGGGTGGGGGCATAGGCAAGGTGGAGTTCACCCACCGGGGCTGGGGGACGCATGGCTGGGGTATAAAACAGCCACCACAAGCCATCATGAAAGAAGGGAGTGGCATCCACGGCAACGTCTTCACCAAGGGGGATCACCGCTGCTTCCTCCCACTGGTCAGGGAAGCGGACACTGCGATAAAGCGTAAGACGGCCGGAATGGTGGGCCTCGGGTAGCATCCAGGTCTCCCCCTTGGCCTCGAAGACATAGGGGTAGGAGAGGTGCCACGGCGTTTGTAGCGCTTTACGCTGTTCCAGCAGGTTGAAGGCTGAATCGTAGATAAAAACATCTATGGAGCCGACGCGCACACGGTAGTCGTAATCTTCTACAAAGACATGCAGCTTGCCATCGCGCCATAGGCCAAATGGGTCGGCACGGAAGCAGAAACGACGCATGGGAGGCGTCCAGACAACCGGCATATCCTCAAGCGATCCGCGCTCCAGAATGGTATGCATGGGGCTGTTGATAATGCCAACGCGCCAGATGTCTTTGTGCAGTCCCATAAACGTCATCCTTCCTTTTTCGGCCTGCTGTTCTCGTCTTTCAGGCGTGGTTCGTTATATATGTCTGGTGTGGTGGTTTATTGCATCTGGGGTGTCTGTGCGACCTTTTGGTTTAACAGGCGCAGAACGGGAAGTGCGCAGACAACAAACATCATCAGCGAAGCCAGAAGTGTTTCGAGCGATGCTCCTTTAATGCCACCAACTCTCATAAACACAAAAAGCAATGGGAAGTAGAGGCACATCACAATAACCCGCCAGCGTAGGAGAATGGATATTCTGTCAACCATGACCAGAAAGGGTTCAAGTGGAATAAGGCAGATGTCCAGCAAAGACCCACCGACAAGCAACAGGAGTATGGTTTGCTGACCTGGCCATACATCATGCAGCATGTAGGAAAACAGGCGGTTGCCAACCGGTGCCGTGAGGGTGAGAGAGATGAGCGAAAAGGCAATGATAATGCCAAATATTTTAAGAATAACGTTCCGTATGCCGTTCCAGTCCTGCGCGTCACGCATACGGATGAATTCGGGGTACAGTGTCGGGATCATCAACTGGGCCGGTTTGGCCAGACCATTGCTAATCTGGCGCGCTACTTTGTAAACGGCGGCCTCACTAGCCCCCAGACGGCCCCCGATGAGGAGAGTGGCGCCTTGCGAGAAGAAAGATTCCAGAACCTGATTGATGCTTGTTTTGACCGTATAGGACCAGATGTCGGGAATGCGTGTCTTGGTGCTCAGAATGCTGGACAGGGACGGGAAGTGGCCAATATGCTTTTTAACAAGGTAAATGCCAGCACAGCTACAGGACACGAACATGGTCAACTGGCTTAATGACCAGACCAGTAGAAAGTAGCCAATGCCAAAATGGCAGAAGAAACCGATACCTGTGCCTGCGGTGCGCACACAACTGGTTAGAAATTCATAAACAGGCACAAGTTTGAAGTGGTTGCACAACCGGAGCATGCCAGTGGACCAGCCAGTATTCATGCACAGGATAGTAAGCATACACAAAGCAGCATCAAATTGGATGTGCTTGCTCCACCCCATAAAGCTGCTTCCCAGAAGTGCAACGCCAGCCAGTCCGGCCAGCATTCCCACCAGCCCGCTTAAAAAGTCGGCTCGAATACAGAATATGAGCACGTCGTTAAAGCGGTCAAACTGCTTTTTTTCAAAGTAGCTGGTGCCGTAGTGTAACAGGGACTGCCACGATTGCAGGTGCGTTACATCGCAGATCATGGCCGCAAATGTGGTTACAAGCAGCATAATGCCAAAATTCTGCAACCCCAGTGCTTGTGCGGCCCATGCAACATACACAAAACTGCACACGGCATTGACCACGCGGCTTCCGATTAGGATGCCTGTATTTCCCAGAATACGTGCAAAAACAGAATGAGGGCTGTGGTCCATGCAATCTCACACACAAAAGCTTGAAGGCTGGACCTTTTACATCAAATTGGTGGTGGGTGGAAATTGACATGCGGTATTCGGGATAGGGTATCGGTATTTGGGACGTGTTGTGAGTAAAAATCAAAATCAACAACGAAGAATTTATTTAAAAATATTCATATTGTCTGAGAGCCTGAATCAGAAAGGGGTTTGATTGATTTTTCGCAGAACTCTGCGGATATGGGCAATCATCAACCACGCGTGGGATGACGAGATTGTTGCCTCGACATCCTTCGTGAGGCGACGGCAACGTCCGAGCCATGCAAAGCTACGCTCCACGATCCAGCGTTTGGGCAAGACGACGAAGCCTTCGGCCCGATCGCTACGTTTGACGATCTCGATCGTCCATCGGCCGAGTTCAGCCAGCGCACCCCGCAACTTCTCGCCAGCATATCCCCCGTCACCGATCAGATGGCGAAGCCAGGGAAACAATGAGCGTATTCTGGTCGCTACCAGCGGCGCACCATCACGATCCTGAATGTCGGCGGGATGTACAACAGCCGCCACGACATGACCCAGCGTGTCGGTCGCGATATGCCGCTTGCGTCCCTTGATCTTCTTGCCCGCGTCATAACCGCGTGGGCCGCCATTTTCAGCGGTTTTAACCGACTGGCTGTCGATAATGCCCACTGAAGGCGTGGCGTCGCGCCCGTCCTGCTCACGCGACAGGATCACGAGAATATGGTTCATGGCTTCCCATCTTCCCTCGCGGATCCAACGGTAGAAATAGCCCTGTACGGTCGTGAAGGCCGGAAAGTGCCGGGGCAACTGCCGCCATTGGCAGCCGGTCGTGACGATATAGAGGATCGCCTCCATGACCCGGCGCAAATCCGTACGTCGTGGTCTCCCCAGTCGTTTCTTCTCGGGCATCAAAGGCGCAATCAGCGCCCACTCCGCATCGCGAAGGTCGCTTGCATACTCCAGGTCGTCCCGGCGATACTGCGCGCGGGTGATTTCAGTCCAGGCCATCTTGATCTCATCAGGTTATCGCAAACCCATGAATCATAATCCACTGAAATCACTCAACTCATTTTCGGTCAGACACTGAGGATAAAGATAAATTTATTATAAATAACCGTTGTGACGTTTTTTTGAGAAAATAATTTTATATAATTGACTTTAGTGCGCATGCATTGTATCTTTTTTGTTTTTTGAGGCTTTTTTGTTTTTCGGAAAATAATTAAGGTTATGATTGATTTATTTGAAAATAATATATGTTACAAAATAGGTATCGTTTTAAGGGATTTCAGGCTGGGTGGTAGTGAGCGTGTTGCCATAGGGCTGGCAAATTACTGGAGCAGTTTGGGGTTTGCTGTTTCTGTATTTGCAGGACGGAATGAAGGTGAGATGCGGAATCTATTATCTCCCAACATTCCTGTTTACTCCGCGTCCGTGCCGGCTTCTGTTTCGGATAAGTATTTGGGAGAAAAGACGGCGTGTGCTGCACGGCAGCATTTTCGGGCTCATTCGGTTCAGGCCTGCTATGTTCCTGGTAATGGGCATTGGCCGGTTGCCCGGCGTCTGGCGCAGTTACCGGATGGGATACGACCGATTATTGTCTCCCAAATCAGTTCGCCGATTTTCAGGCAAGGGAGAAACGCCTTCGGACAGTGGCTATATAATATGCGTATGTACTTTTTGCTACGGAAGAGTGACCATGTTGTAGCTGTTAGCCGTGCACTGGCGCATGACGCGCAGATGGTGCTGATGCGGCATGATGTGCAGGTCATTCCTCTACCAGTCGTGTGGGATGAGCCGGAGCTAAAGCCCGTACCGGATGGTGTGCTGGATATTTTGGCAGCAGGCAGGCTGGTGCCGATCAAGGGGTTTGACATCCTTATCAAGGCCATTGCTCTGGTTAAAAACACACACCCTGCAATACGTTTGACCATTTGCGGGGAGGGGCCGGAGCGGGATAACCTGCAAAAGCTGATTAATGTGCTTGGGTTGCAGGATAACGTGGTGTTGCCCGGGTATGTTGCGAGTATACGCCCATGGCTGGACACATGTCGTCTGTTTGTCCTGTCATCCCACGCAGAGAGTTATGGCGCTGTGCTGGTTGAGGCGCTGGCCGCTGGGCGCCAGATTGTTAGCACCCGCTGTACTCCTGCCTTAGAAGATCTGATGAAAGCGTCATGGGTGGGGGAGGCCGTGGCGGTTGGTGACCCATACGCCATGGCTGCTGCCATATTGCGCCTGCAGGCCGAACCGCCTCCTGCGTGTGAGAAGTTAGCGGCAACCGTGCGGCCATTCCATCTTGCATACGGCGGCAGACATTATCTGTCCTTATTGCTGTCTGGCACGGATGCACGTCGCGCTTAAGTCTGTTTTCTATTCTGGATTATTCTTGCGCGTGGCTCCGTTTGTTGCTGCTGCCTGTGCGCTGCGGGCAGAGCAAGGATTGGTCTGACCACCAAATAGATGATATTAAAACGTATTTGTAATTATTGCAAAGGTTGCGTGGCCGGAGGGTGCGCACTTTGTAGTGGGTGTGTAAGGTCGGCTTGGTATGCGTGTAGGGTTTCTGATTCAACACATTAATAGTCTGGGGGGGACTGAGCGAACTGCCTGTGCCGTCATGAATGGACTGGCCGACCACACCAGCGTAATCCTGATTGAACTTTATTCTCAAGGTCCGGCGGTTTATGGGCTGGACCAGAGGGTGCAGACTGTATCTCTTTTCGACAAACATGTTTCCATGGTCAGTGGTTGGGCACGTCTGGTCTGGCGTTGCTACAGGCAGATACTGGCATTGCGTCTGGATGTTCTGGTGGTTGTAGAAAGCACACATGCTTTTTATGGTGTTGCGGCCTGTAAACTGGCTGGCATTCGTTGTATTGTGTGGGAACACTTTAATTGCAATGTTGATCTGGGTAAGCGCAAACGTAAATGGGGGCGGCAGATTGCCGCACGGTGGGCAAATACGGTTGTAACTCTGACTAACCGGGATATTACGCTTTGGCGTAAAAACATGGCTCCGAAAGCTGAACTGGTCTGTATTCCCAATATGGTTCCAGCACTGCCCCCTGTGCACTATGACCCGGACGCACGGAGTGTCGTAGCTATTGGCCGCTTGACCCCTCAAAAGGGATTAGACCGACTTTTAGAAGCATGGAACAGAATAACGCAGGATGAGCGGGCCAAAGATTGGGTTCTAAAAATTATAGGAAGTGGACCGGCTTTGAAAAAATTGGTGGAGCAGGCAGCACCTCTTGTCAATGTTCAGTTTTTGCCATCGCAAAAAGACGTGAGTGTTGTGTATGCTCGTACGGGCATTTTGGTTTCCACCTCACGGTATGAGGGGTTGCCCATGGTTTTGCTGGAGGCCTGCGCTGCAGGAATACCGATTGTTTCGTTTGATTGCGAAACAGGGCCTGCGGAAATTATTGTATCAGGACAGACAGGGTTTCTTGTGCCGGATGGTGACATAGCATGTTTTGCGCAGGATGTGTTGAAACTGATAGATGATAGGGAACTCCGCCGTAGCTTTTCTGTCGCAACCCAAATGCGGGCTGATGCGTTTTCCTGCAATAGAATTATAGAAAAATGGCTGCATCTTCTTGATGTTTGAAAAAAATTCCGTTGGATCGTCTCTCAAGGCCCATCGCACGGCTTCGAGCCTGCGGTTGAAAAAGGAGGCACAGGCCGTTTGATAGGGCGGACCAAGGGCGGGATGAATACAAAGGTGGAGGGTTCGAAAAACCCTCTGGTTTTAGGTTTCTCTGTGTGATTCCCTCTCTTGTGTGATGACTGGAGGAGTGGCTGATGACGCAGTCTGGTTTCTTTGATGTTGAAGAGCGGCTTGCTCGGTTGAGTGGGCTTGGTGACCAACTTGAAGCATTTTCCCGGACTGTGGATTTTGAGGTGTTCCGTCCGGAGTTGAACAAGGCACTGGCCTATTCAGACGGAAGAAAAGGCGGGCGTCCTCCGTTTGATCCAGTGCTGATGTTCAAAATTCTGGTCATCCAGACGCTGAACAATTTGTCCGACGAACGGACGGAATACCTGATCAACGATCGCCTGTCCTTCATGCGCTTCCTTGGTCTGGGGCTGTCTGACCGCATGCCTGATGCCAAGACCGTCTGGCTGTTCCGGGAACGTCTGACACAGGCGGGAGCAATTGATGTTTTGTTCAACCGCTTTGATGCGACCCTGCGGCATGCCGGTTATCTACCCATGTGGAGGGTTCTAAAAACCCCCTGGTTTTGAGGTCTTCTGTATGATTCTATTTCTTCTGCGTTGATTGAGGGAATGGCGATATGAAGCAGTCTGGTTTCTTTGATGTTGAAGAGCATCTTGCCCGGCTGAGTGGGCTTGGCGATCAGCTCGAAGCGTTTTCCCGGACTGTGGATTTTGAAGCGTTCCGTCCTGATCTGGACAAGGCCCTGGCGTATTCCGATGGAAGCAAGGGCGGACGACCGCCATTTGATCCTGTGCTGATGTTCAAGATCCTGGTGATCCAGACGCTCAACAATTTGTCTGATGAGCGGACGGA
>NZ_WOTD01000072.1 GCF_011516885.1 Acetobacter lambici
GATGGCAGGATGTGGCTCAGAAAAACGCCTCCATCCCCTCCACTCTCGAAACCGCCTCGGGCGCTCGCCGCCCCGAACCCCGGCAGGATATGGTCTAGTAAAACATTCCGTCTATACTTCTATTGCAAGCATTATATGCGCGAGAAAACAATAATGAATGGCTGTTTATTGCCGTTTTTGGGGTTTCATTGCTTGTGTTTACTGTGTGGCTGTACTATTCTTTACTTGTTGAGAGGGAATGGGCCCAAACAACAAAGCGCCCCGGCCAGTGTTACGAGCACCAGACCGGGACTGCGTAGAACAGAAAGGTAATTTTCATGTCCGACGGTGAAAACACTGTAGCTAGTTCGCCTTCATCATCGCAAGGGAATGTGGAAAGGCTGCATTACTCAGATCTGACACTCGCGGCTCTGGTTGAACGTCACGGCTGGCAATATTGCAATACACAGCGCCCCCAGAATGGTGTGGAACGTCTGTTTGTGGGGATTGCTCCTGACGGAATGATGATTCCTAATGGCGCACGGTATCTTGGTGTCAATTATTCCGCAGACCCGGAAAGCCGTCGGTATATCGCACTGCATTATGGGCCTGAGCTTCTTAAAGATTGGGACGGTCGGGAAGGAACGCCAGCGGAGATTGCCGCCAAAGTGAATGAATGGGCTGTGCAGTACTCTTTGATGGAGCGGGCTAAACTGGGAACCGCCTAAATCGTCCTTCAGATTAGAAACTCTCTTTCAAAATTTATAGTGGAGCAGGCAAATGTCAGGCAGCGTTAACAAGGTCATTCTGGTTGGTAATCTTGGTAAAGACCCAGAAGTGCGGCATGCCCAGAGTGGCGCGAAGATCGTTTCTTTCTCTCTCGCCACCGGCGACACATGGAATGACCGCGCCTCGGGCGAAAAGCGCGAGCGGACAGAATGGCACCGCGTCGTGATCTTTAACGAACGGTTGGCAGATGTGGCTGAACGCTTCCTGCGCAAAGGTCGCAAGGTCTACCTTGAAGGCGCGTTGCAAACCCGCAAATGGACCGATCAGGGCGGGCAGGAACGCTATACGACCGAAGTGATCGTGGACCGCTTCCGTGGCGAACTGGTTCTGTTGGATAGCCGCAACACGGGCGAGAGTGGTGATGCAGGTTATGGAGCCGGGCAGGGCTACGCTCCTCGCCCCGAAGGTGGCGCAGCCAGCGGTGGCTTTGCTGCTCCGCAGGCTTCCGGTGATCTGGACGATGAAGTTCCGTTCTGAGAACCGCTAAGCATGTTCGAGTTCGTGCCGGGCGGGCTTGCTGCCCGTTCGGCATGTGTTTGGTGTTTCTCGTTGACCGCCGTAACGCTACGCGATACAAAACTACATGATAATCAGCTTCCGCCATGAGGGTCTCGAAGGCTTTTATCACACCGGCTCTCTTCGTGGCATCCAACCAGTTCATGCAAAAAAACTGAGGAATCTTCTTGGTCGATTGGACGTGGCAGAAGGCCCGGACGACATGAACCTGCCCGGATTTAAGCTCCATCCCTTAAAGGGAGAGCTTAAAGACTACTGGTCCGTGTGGGTGAATGGAAATTGGCGCATTACGTTCCGATTTATCGGTTCTGATGTGGAGCTGGTCGATTATCAGGATTATCACTAGGAGGTGCTACCAATGATGTTCAATCCACCCCATCCCGGGGAAGTCCTCAAGGATGAAGTCATTTCCGCACTCGGTCTTTCTGTTAAAGATGCGGCTGAACGGCTTGGTATGTCTCGTGTTGCTCTGTCCCGCGTACTGAATGGTAAGGCGGCGATCAGCCCTGTCCTGGCATTGCGCCTCGAAAGTGCTGGAGCGGGTTCTGCCCGGAGTTGGGCCATGATGCAGGCCAATTATGACCTTTGGAATGCAGCGCAGCACGAACAGCCAGTAATCCGACCGTTACAGTCCGTTCCCGCCTGACGTGTTCACCTGTGTGTTTGTCTGGCGGGACGATTTGCCCCGCGTCATTTCAGTGAGAAGAAGCAACAAAAGTGAAGATCGAACCAGTCGTCGCTGAATGTGATCTGGCAGAACTTCTGGCGGGGATAACGCCAGACAACATACATCATCAGGTCGATTTCGGCGAAGCAGTAGGCAAGGAACTGCTTCAATGATGTCAGATATGTGCCGGACGAACGCGCGTAAGAGGCTTTGAACGTGTTACGCAAGGTGTTGAAAGACGCTGACCTTTCGTCGCGCTAAACAGTCATATGGCGGAGTTTCTTGCAATGAATGAAGACGTGATCGGTACTGATCCTTGGACTGTTCTCTCTCCAAGGGCAAACTGGAAACTCACCGCTGTTTTGTACGTGTCCAAATGGTGGTCCATGGCCTATGGTACATGGACAGATGAAAACGGTTCTTGACCTGTATTGGTGCAGCGTTGGAACGGTGAAAAAGGAGAAAAGGGGAACCCGATCTCCAGTGGACACGCTACCTGGTTCGTCCTCCCGGATGAAACTTATCCCCTCTATATCGAGAGCAGGTTTATTCCCGATGCAGAACGGGAAACGGTCCGACAGGCATTGGGTTTGATATGTGACAAAAAAGAGGCAAACGCAGAGCCATCCAATCCAAAAAAGATCGCGGCTACTCCCGAAACCTGATTGCCGCTCGACCATTGGAGACTATCCGCTCAAAAATCTCCTGTGCCCTGCGTTGTGATATAACATACTGGTGGCAGGCTGAACAACACTGACACCCTTTATTCGGCGTTATGCAACGCCGATGGGTGGAGTGTATCGCGACGACATTACGCTCAGAAACTGAACAAAAACAGCCATCGGTTGTCTCCACAACGCGCACGACATGCACATACCCGTTGCCGCGCTTCTCTTCAGTAGACACAACAGACAACCAGTTGCCGTTTTTAAGGTGGGCTATGGCTTTGGTCTTGGATGGGTTGCCCATATTCATACCTCATCCGCGTTCTTGGAGCTGCCAGTTGTTGCAACAGTGACCCGGTTGCAACGCGCACACGGTATGCCTCTGCGGCATTCCGTGACAGTGGACATCTCCACCCAGCCGCTTTCCCACGCGCAGCGCACGCACCGGAACAGGCCAACCATATGCTTCCCAGCCGGGTAAACACACCCGTGGTCTCCAAGATCAATCAGATGCGCAAGCTTGCGCGGCTTGCGCCGCGGTCGCTTCCAGCCAAAAAGGTCTCCCTGGCGGGCCACCTTAGTTGACTCGTTCGGCAGATTCGTTAGCCCACGTCAGGGTTCCAACCTGCTCTCCGCTCAACGTCAGAACCAGTGGTACGACCTGTTTATCCCTGATTAAAATGGCCCCCTCAATGGTCCAGCCAGTTGTTTCTGGTCGAGAGATTGATACCTCACTCTCGTTGAGTGGCGGGAGAGGCCTCGGCACGTCTCGGTGTTCAACATTGAACCTTAGTATAACACGCCCGGTCGACGTGCCCTTCGCTTCAAGTTCAACACGATCACAGTTGTTGAAGCACTCAGGCCGCGGCAACGTGGAAATCGAATTGCGTGCGCCTGAAATAGTTGTTCTCACGTCAGGAATATACAGGCCGTTCCTAAACGAAGTAAGCGTCTGCTTCGGACCGTTTACCTCAAGATGGACAGTTTGAACCGTCCCATCCTTCAAAGAAATTTTGGCAAATCCATATTCGGTTGCATGAACGTTACCTGTAACAACAAACGTAAAGAGCCCATATACCCCAAAAATTCGTAGTGTCTTGCGAATACACATCTCTTTAAATCCTCATGCCGCTTCAGGACAAAGTGCCCTAAGACCATCATCACCCATCAGGTTGTGAATACGGTTGTCGCGTCAGGAAAAAGGATCTGGGGCGGCTCGGCTGCGCCGAGTGCGTTCACACTAGGTTCGCTAGGCGGCAAGCCGCCAACCTCACCCGGAGCCCCCTGCGGGGTCTCCGTGCAGTCGCATATATGTTCACCCGCGGTCTTGTGCTGCTGTGAAGGATGTCGAATGGCGGGGAAGGGGAGCGGGCGGTTCCTCAACCCCCCTGTCACGCCTGTCGGCGCGACAGGGGGGCACGTTGCGGGGATTACGGCCGAGCATCCAGCTTCAGTATGACAACCCTTTGACCAGCTCATCAACACGGGCCAAAGGCCCCCGCTGGCGCGGCTCCGCGACCCTCACCGCGCCTTGGCCATCGTGCGGTCATCGCAGGGCATGAGCCCCGCGCTGCCCGCACGCTGACCGGCTTGTTCAGGACGCTCCGGTGTTGACGAGCTGGTCAAAGCGCTGTCTTGGCCGATGGCAGGATGTGGCTCAGAAAAACGCCTCCATCCCCTCCACTCTCGAAACCGCCTCGGGCGCTCGCCGCCCCGAACCCCGGCAGGATATGGTCTAGTAAAACATTCCATATATACTTCTCTTGCAAGCATTATATGCGCGAGAAAACAATAAAAAATGGCTGTTTATTGCCGTTTTTGGGGTTTTATTGCTTGCGTTTACTGCTCGGCTGTACTATTCTTTACTTGTTGAGAGGGAATAGGCCCAAACAACAAAGCGCCCCGGTCAGTGCTCTAACACCAGACCGGGACTGCGTAGAACAGAAAAGGTGATTTTCATGTCCGACGGTAAAAACACAATCGCTCAGAAATCCGCTCCTCGCAAGGGTGACGCAGCTGGTAAGGCTTCCCCCGAACAGGTCCGCCGCTTTCAGGAAGCGCAGGCCCGTAAGGCCGCTATGGAAGCCCCCACACTTCAGGCCGCAAAAGACCTCGCTCCCAAAGAATTGCAGATTGCTCAGATTGTTTCCATGTTTGGTTTGGAATCTGCTGACACTGACGAATTGATCGGAGTGGGTGACAGTATTGTGCGCGAACAGTTCACCATTCTTTATCCCGTGCTGGTTAACCAGATGCGCGGTGACGACAATCTGGTGGCCCTCAAGATGCACCTTGATCGGACTGTTGACGCTCTGGTCCGCTCCGCTATGGGTTCCGCAAACTTCTATGAAACCCGCCGTCTGGTCGCCAAGGACGCAAAAGACCAGTGGGCCAACGAATACCGTGACCAAGACCGTATGGGCGTTGATGGCGGGGCAAATCGTGTGGAAAACATGCGCCGAATTGCTGCTGAAAACGCAGTGAAAGCCTATTCTCTGGTGTGCATCGCAGAAGGAGCCTGCCGTGCTTATCAGGAACTCATGGGGTCCGAATGGGCAGCATACCAGAATACACGCAACAAACAGCCCATTGATGCAAAAGCGAGCGCTTTGATGGACGATGCACTGGGCATCTGAACAACAATCAGCCGGGCCAAAAGGCCCGGCCAACCCCAATTTCCGAAGCGGTTTTAGAAATGCTAGGTATCCCGGAAAAGCCCCCACAGAATGAGATACAGCTCACAGAGCGGCTCAAATTGGCGGCGGCTGCTTGCCAGAATCTTGCGCTTACGTTGGTGGGTCTGTCGCTTATTTCCCCATTCTTCGCGGCAGGTGGGTGGTCATGGCGCAAACTGCCCGCAGTCATGGTTGCCGCAATTTTGGAACGTGCAGCTTTTGAGTTTTTGAGTTATATTCCTGCAAAGGAAACCTCAAAGGAGGACAAGCAATGACAAACGCCTTCCTAACTAACACAGTCATGGTGCTCGGTGTGTTTGCTGTTACCTTTGCCGCGAGCGGGTGGATTGCACGGTGGCTGTTGCCAGCCCGACAGTCTCCTGAACACAAGGGGTAGCTGGTAGACTATCATCGGGAAACAGAGCGGCGGGCTATGCCCGCCGCAATGCGTTTTGGCCTCCATTTCTCATTCTGTTTCTTTCCGGCCAGTTAAAAAAAGGGCCGTATCATTGTCCCGGCGGGCTATCCACAAATCCACACGCTGCAAGCAGACCGTCAACGAGAAGGCAACCGCTCTGCTCCATGACGCACTGGGCACCTAAAACCAAGCCGGGGCGATAGCCCCGGCACTCCGTGCAGTTTTGGACAGAACTTAATGACGAAAAGAAGGAGGGTTTTTAACATGGATGTTTTTACTCAGTCTCTCCTCTATATTCTGCTGCCTGCGGCGCTGTTTACGCTAGTGGCCGGATTGGGTATTGGCCCTCTCATGGGGAGATTGGCCAAGTTACGGCAGACTCTCGAGCGTTCCTAATGAGCAAACGGGCAGGCCAGACCTGTCCACCCTTCACGCGCTAAACGGAATAAGGCGGCCTCGGCCGCCTTATGTGTTTCTTGTCCGCTTAATCATGAGCGTATCGCCCGTTCCGCCCTGTCCAGTCAGCCTACGGCTCCGCTTCGCGGCGGCGCAACCCTCGCCAGGACGAAGTGGCCCGCCCCCATCGCAGGGCAATAGCCCCGCGCTGGACGCAGGCCACTTCGTCAGGCGCAGGCTGCTCTGAACTGGACAGGCCGGAACGGGCTGGACAACCCGGCAGGAATCAAGAGGCGTCGCTCAAGTCGCACCATAGTTGGCCAGTTCTGGAATCATGGTACGTGTGTGCAAGACAATAACGGCCCCTGCTGCTCTGGTCCCATGTCGCAAAGAGGGATACAGACGCGCCAAGAAGGATCAGGCCACCAGCCATAAGCACCAATCTGGCATAACCATGCCAACGGGCTTCCCGGTAAAGGGTATATTCCTGTGTCGGAAGCCGCTCACGAATGCGTTCAAAAACCTGCTCTTTAAGGCCGGTCTCAAGTGACTTCATAAAGTGACTGAAAAGCGCCTGCTGGTCCTGCTTGAGAGAAAGCTCCTGCTCCTTCAGCTTCACTTCTCCCGTGTTTTGAAGGGTCTGAATGCTTCCA
>NZ_WOTD01000073.1 GCF_011516885.1 Acetobacter lambici
AATATCTTGCCATGCGGCAGGGCATTCTGAAGCTGAATGCGACCTATCGTTCGCTGCTGTCCAATGATCTGGGCGCTATCGGAGGACTGCTGTTTGATCTCGGAAGCGGACGCTATACAGCGCCACCTCTCGAGGATAACGAAACAGCGCGGAAACTCTGGGAAGCCGATCTTCACCAGGTGAGGGAGCAGAGCGCAAAAGAGGCTCGGATACTGGCAGCAGAGCGGGAAACGGATCATACCCATACCGAGATTCAGGGCTGGCTTCGCGATCTGGGGCATTCTCTGGGTTACGATGTCTGGATTGCGGCCAATGATCACAGTCGTCCATGGCAGGACGGTAAATTGGGGGATGGCTGCCTGTCGGTGTTGCCAGGGTTCACGACGGAAACGCAGGGAGCGGAATCCGTGCGTCTGATCGATGTCCTATGGCTAGACCGAGACAGCCACAGGATTGTGGCAGCCTTCGAGGTCGAGCATTCAACGACCATCTATTCAGGCATCGTGCGCATGCTGGATCTTGCTCTTGGGTCGGAGGCGCAGGCTCTGGAAGGACTGTTCCTTGTTGCTCCAGACAAGCGGGAAGCCGATGTGCGCGAACAGTTGAAGCGACCGGCCTTCAGCAGGATTGCCGATCTGAAAGTCCGGTATCTACCTTATGGGGCGCTGGAGAAGGATCGCGCAGCTATCGCCCGCTTTGGTCACGGACTGAAGCCTGTCCAGGCGATTTCGCATGCTTTGACACCGATCTGATGTTGTTATCGGCATAAGAGCAAAGATGCTAAACTTTTCTCAGACTCCGGGGTCGGGTTTGCAACGATGATAATCCGGCAAGAAGGCGATGGCAGACACCACTCATAGTCAGGAAACACAGCACGCGGTGATGATCCAGCCGCCTAGTAGTCTCACTGTGCTTTCCCTTCTTTCCATTCTGACAGGTGTCGTTGTCGGAGCGGTCTGTGGGACATTCCGGCTGTTACTTGAACATGCTGCGGGGTTGAGAACGACGCTGGCGCTTGATGTCCTGCACCCGCTTCCCGCCGGTCTGATGATTATTGCGATCGGCAGCATCACGGCCTTCATCGCGGCCTGGATGGTCAGGCGGCTGGCGCCTCTGGCTTCTGGAAGTGGGATCCCTCATGTCGAGGCCGTCCTGGCCGGACTTGCAACACCAGCTTCTGTCGGCCTGATCCCGGTCAAGTTCATCGGAGGATTGCTGGCCATCGGCGGAGGACTAGCGCTGGGGCGTGAGGGGCCGAGCGTGCAGATGGGTGCCACGGCTGCCAATACGATCGGTCGGCTGTTACGGTTGGGACCGGCGGATTGCCGGTCATTGCTGGCGGCTGGTGCCGGAGCTGGACTGGCGACAGCGTTCAATGCGCCAGGCGCTGGCGCGATCTTTGTGCTGGAAGAGCTGGTCGGCAAATTCGAGGCGCGAACCGCCTGTTCCGCACTCGGTGCTTCCGTGTCCGCCATCCTTGTCGCCCGCGCGTTGCTGGGCGGTGATCCTGATTTCGTGGTGGCCGACAGTCCCATGGTCATCAGCGTTTCAACGCAGTTGCTGTTCTTGCTGACGGGGCTTGCAGTTGGCCTGCTCTCGGTCGTTTACAACCGGACAGTTCTGACCACGTTACGGCTGGCTGAACGGATGAATGCCAGCGTGGAAATCCGGGCTGCGGCAATCGGCGCGATCGGTGGGCTGATCGTCTGGCTTACACCTCACCTTGCTGGTGGAGGCGACTGGATCACGCAAAGCGCCATCGATGGAACGCTGATCTGGACAGCGCTGCCAGGATTGTATGTCCTGCGTCTGTTCTTCGGCTCGATTTCCTATGCCGCAGCAACGCCGGGTGGCCTCTTCGCTCCCATGCTGGCTCTGGGTGCTCTGACCGGTCTGGGCTGCGGAGATCTGGCCCATGTTCTGGCGCCCACGCTGGCGGTGCGGAGCACACCCTTTGTTGTGGTTGGTATGGCGGCAATGTTTGCGGGAGCAGTGCGGGCACCTTTGACCGGGATCATTCTTGTGACGGAAATGACAAATACGCCCAGCCTGCTGCTTCCGCTGCTTTCGGGCAGTTTTGCCGCGATGTTCGTGGCCGACGGCATGGGGGAAGCACCGATTTATGAGGCATTACGCACCCGCGCCGCGGCCGAAAAACGCTAGGTTCAGTCTTTCCCCCGACCAAGCCGAAGCGCGTTAGTGACAACCGTCACGGACGACAGAGCCATGGCCGCGCCGCCGATAACCGGTGAGAGAAGAAGCCCGCAGATCGGATAGAGCACACCGGCGGCGATCGGAATGCCGATCCCGTTGAACAGGAAAGAGAAAGCCAGGTTCTGCCGGATGTTGCGCATGGTCGCATGGGCAAGCCGTCTGGCCCGGACCAGTGCTTCCAGGCTGCCATGCGCCAGAGTGATCCCGGCGCTTTCGATCGCTACGTCAGTGCCGGTTCCCATTGCGATCCCGACGGATGCGGCCGCAAGAGCTGGAGCATCATTCACGCCATCGCCCGTCATCGCGACATGTGCGCCCTGCGCCGTCAGGTGTTTGACGATATCGGCTTTGTCCTGTGGCTTCAGACCGGCATGGACTTCCGCGATATTTCCCGCCTGCGCCGCCACAGCCTTCGCCGTCGCATCGCTGTCACCCGTGAGCATGATGATCCGCAGACCATCGGCGTGGAGCGCCGCAAGAGAGGCCCGCGTATCCGCGCGGAGAGGGTCCGCCACGGCGATCAGCCCGGCGAGCCTGCCGTCTACCGCCACAAACATCACCCCGGCTCCGGCTTCACGATGCGCCGTCGCGCTAGCTTCAACAGGGGACGCATCAGCGCCAGCCTGCTTCAGACACTCGGCATTGCCCACGACGACGACATGGCCCTCAACGCTGCCGCTCACGCCCAGTCCCGGCTGCGACTCGAAATGGGTAAGAACGCCGGGCTCCCCATGGCGGTCTTTCAGGCCCTGAACGATAGCCTGTGCCAGAGGATGCTGGGAGTGTGTCTCCACAGAGGCGGCATAACACAGCACATCGTTTTCCGGCCAGCCATTGGCTGCCTCCACGGCGATGAGCTTGGGGTGTCCTTCCGTCAGCGTGCCGGTCTTGTCCACAACCAGCGTATCCACCCTGTCGAGCGCCTGAAGCGCTTCGGCATTGCGGACCAGAACGCCCTCGCGTGCGCCCCGCCCTGTACCGACCATGATTGACATGGGCGTGGCCAGCCCAAGCGCGCAGGGACAGGCAATGATCAGCACCGAGATGGCATTCAGAAGAGCATGCCCAAAGCGCGGAGCCGGTCCAACGGCGTACCATACGATGAAAGTCAGCACGGAAATAGCCAGCACCAGCGGGACGAACCATCCGGCCACCCGGTCGGCCACGGCCTGAATGGGTGCGCGGCTGCGCTGGGCGGTGGCAACCATCTTCACGATCCGCGCCAGCATGGTATCGCTGCCGACGGCCTGCGCTTCGATTTCGAGGCTGCCATTGCCGTTGATCGTACCGCCAGTCACCGTGCTGCCGATCTTTTTGGCAACGGGTGCTGGCTCCCCGGTAATCATGGCTTCGTCAACGCTGGATGTGCCATCGAGAACCCTGCCGTCGACAGGGATCGACTCTCCCGGCAGCACCCGCAGTCGGTCTCCGACCCCGACAGCGTCCACGGCTATGTCTGTCGGCTGCCCGTTCTCTCCGATACGGTGAGCCTGTTTTGGTGAGAGATCCAGCAGGGCGCGGATGGCATCACCGGTGGCGGCACGTGCACGGAGTTCCAGAACCTGTCCCAGCAGAACCAGCGCAACGACCACGCCCGCCGCCTCATAATAGACCGGCAGGGCTCCGTCGGGCATCCTGAAGCTGGCCGGGAACGCCCCCGGTGCGAACGTCGCGGCCAGACTATAGCCAAACGCGGCGCCGACGCCGAACATGATGAGCGTGAACATGTTGAAGTGACCGGTCCGCAGTGAGGCGAGTCCACGCTGGAAGAAAGGCAGTCCTGCCCAGCAGACAATCGGAGTGGTCAGCGCAAGCTGAACCCAGGGAGACCATGGTCCCGGAACAAGGTGCAGGCCGACATCGCCCCCCATGGCAATGAGCATCAGAGGAACCGCAAAAAGCACGGAGACGATCAGACGACGTCTGAAATCATGCAGTTCGGGGTTTTCCGTCTCTGCTCCCGTCGGTTCCTCCGGCTCCAGCGCCATGCCACAGAGCGGACAGTTCCCCGGATGATCCTGCCGGATCTGCGGATGCATCGGGCAGGTCCAGATCATCCCCGGCGTACCCTCTCCGGCGGCGGAAGGCTGTTGCGGCGCATGATGGCAGCTCATGCCCCGCATGGAAGGCACCGCCTTTTCCTGCACTTCTTTCACAGGTTCCAGCGTCATGCCGCATTTGGGGCATGTGCCGGGATGTGCCTCCCTGATCTCGGGGTGCATGGGACACGTCCACACCATGGGAGGTGCGCTATCAGTCTTGATGAAGGCTGCCGGATTGGCTTCAAATTTCTTCTCGCAATGTGCGCTGCAGAATGAATAGCTGTGCCCATTATGCTCGCTCTTGAACCGGCTAGTAGCCGGATCAACCATCATGCCGCATACAGGATCGCGTGTTTTCATGGGGACTGACGGGCTCGTCGGCATTGTTTTCGTCCTGACCGTGAGAGTTGAGAATTTCGGAAGCGTCAGCGAACCGCCGGAAGTTGCGACGGCGTCATTTTACGATCTGATTCCGGGATGAACGTGATTCAAAATCTGGGCAAGCATGAACCCGAAGAAAACCGCGATCATGCCGAGCACGAGTGAAATCCCGACATTCAGACAGGCCCTGCCGGGATGACCGTTCTGGAGCAGGTCAAAGGTCTGGAGGCTGAAAGAGGAAAAAGTGGTGTAACCACCGCAGACCCCGACCATGAATACAAGGCGCGTCGTGTCAGAAATATGCACCCGTCCTCCTGCCGCCGTCATTGCTGCAAACAGGGCTATGGCGAACGAACCGGTGAAGTTGATCAGGATTGTGCCCCAGGGAAGGCTATGGCTCCAGCGGGCGGTGGCAAGGCCTATCCAGTATCGGAGCAACGTCCCTGTGGCACCTCCCGACGCGATCAGGAGTGTCGGCAGAATGTTGGACAGCATGACGCTTCTTTCCTGCGATCAATGATGGGTCAGGATCGGAAGCGTGGCGTGTGAGAGGATATCCTGCGTCGGCCCGCCAAACAGCCACTCGATGAAATGCGGGCGGCTATAGGCGCCCATGACCAGAAGATCACCATCTGCCTTCAGGGCATGCTGTCGGATTTCCTCTCCCACGTCGGATGAGGTAATGACAAAGCGATCAATGACGACAACCACGCCTTTCCGCCGGAGTTCTTGCGCGAAGGGCGGTTCCGCCACCTCGTTTTCGCGGTCTTCGCCGATTATGATGCTGACACGGGATGCCCGCTCCAAAAAGGGCTGAGCAGCGGCCATGGCCCGCTCAAGGGCTGATGAAGGATGCCAGGCAATCACCGGATGCCTCCCAACGGTCTCATGAGGCTGCAGCGGCGCCACGATCACCGTGGCACCCGCATCATATAACGCTCCGCTGAAGGCCTGAGTAACCTCTTCAGGATCTGAGGAGCGTGGACGGCTGAGAACCGTCATATCGGCATTCATGGCCTCACGTGCAACTGTCTTGCGGACATCCCCCGCGATTTCGATCCATTCAACTGCCTGCTGGTCGGTCAGTCCGGCCTTCCATTTCTGGAAGATGTCGCGCAGCGCATCAGCTTTTGCAGAAACCTTCTGCGCAAAACGCTTTTCTTCTTCGGGGCTGGGCATTCCTTCATCAGGCGTCTGATAATCGGGATTGTCCTGAAGCTCAGGATGGAGAACCCTGATCGGTGGATGACCGAGGCGGATGGCCAGTTCTCCTGCGGTCTCAAGAGTGTAGGTCGCAGTTTCGATGCGGTCGAGGATGGCAAGAATACGCATGGTCTGTCCTCCGGAAATGATGGTGTTGCACTCTCTGTCAGGGTGTGGGCCGCGTTTTGAAATGCCAGGATTCAGCGCGTTTGAAATAAAGCGACGTGTCTCTCAGCAGTGCTTCATGGGAGAGACAGAATGCTTGCAGTTGCTCATGGTCGCCCAGAATATCGACATAGACTGACAGAAGCGTGTTAGGGATTTCACCAAGTGTCTGCTGGATTTCACCGCTTCTCCAGAAGCCGTAATGTGAGAAGTGAGCGTCGAGCAGGTGAAGCCTGCCGCACGGGCCGCATGGACGATGTCACGATAGAGAGGCCGACGCTGGAACAGGCGGGCCAGTGGCTTCAGTTCCCTGTTGTGTGCCCGTGATGCGGATGTCATGAAAATCCGGAGGATACCGGCAGGTTCTGTCAGAATCGTGGGTGTCTCGTGCATTGCTTATTTTCCGGTTTGTGTTTCTGAGCCAGGTGATGTTTGTGTGTCGGTTTTCCGGACCCGTCGCCCGATGAAGCCACGCGCCTGTCGTAGCGCCATACCTGTGGCAATGTGGGGATGTGCGGCCTTTGGAACGCCGATACGCTGGGACAGGTAGATCCCGGAATGACCGGAGCAGAGATAGGCGACGAAGCAGCCAGTCGCGATGTAGATGACGTCCGTGGCGCCAAACAGCTCGACCCCCATGAAGGTACAGGCCAGAGGGGTATTGGCCGCCCCCGCAAAAACAGCCACAAACCCGACTGCCGCGAGAAGATCGGTCGGCACGCCGAGA
>NZ_WOTD01000074.1 GCF_011516885.1 Acetobacter lambici
TATAACCATGACAGACCCAACATGGGGAACAGCGGGCTAACCCCCGCCCAGAAACTAAAAACAGCTGCCTGAATTCTCATTCAATGCCCCACTAAAAATGGGGGGATTACCAAGTAATTCCACAGTTGCGCGACCGATCCCGCTTGCGGCGCCGGTAACAATCGCGACTTTGCCTGCAAAATTTCCTGCTGTGTTTTCCAGATTCATACAAACCTCCTGTGATGTCGAGAACATCATCTGGCATGGCCGTATCGTTATTTTAATACTGCATATTCTGGATGGGTTATGTGGCGTGGCAGGTACAATCTGTCACGGTTTATTCGCACCGCGCACGGCGGTAATGAAGGTCTTTACAGCAGTCGAGCGATGACGATGCGGGGGATAATAGAGCGCAAAGCCTGGAAAAGCGGCGGAATACTCTGTCAGCAGGGGAACAAGATGGCCGGCCGCGATAAGTGGCTGGACCTCGCTCTCAACCCATAATGCGATGCCGGCACCAGCAACGGCGGCATCAAGAGCCGCCCGCTGATCATTGAAGGTCAGCGGACCGGATACGGCCACGGAGAACCAGACGCCGTTTTCGCAGAATTCCCAGTTGTACAAGGCATCATGTCCCGGCCAGCGAAAACCGATACAGAGATGATCGCGAAGCTCACGCGGATGGAGTGGCGCCCCGTGTTGATCGAGGTAGGACGGGGCGGCAACGGCGATTTGTCGCAAACCGGGCTGAAGCGGGAAAGCAATAACATCCTGATCCAGCATCTCCCCAAGCCGTATGCCTACGTCGAACCGTTCCTGTACAATATCCACGCCAGCATCGTCGATCTGCACCTCGACGCTGATCCTCGGGAAACGTCGGACAAAATCGGGTAAGAGCGGTTTTAGAAAGAGCTCGTACCCAAGACGTTGCGCGTGAACCCTCACCGGACCAGCGATTTCGCCACCCATCGCACCGGCTTCGCTTAAAGCTGATTGGATTTCTCCAAACGCTACTCCGAACCGCGCAGCCAGACGCTCACCGGCGAGCGTGGGGCTGACACTGCGTGTCGTCCGGTTCAGAAGCTGAACGCCAACAAAGTTTTCCAGTCGGCGGATCGTTTCACTGAGCGCCGAACGCGACACGCAAAGTTCTCTGGCAGCGGCGACGAAACTGCCTTGATCAATAATACAGCACAGCGCGCGGAGATCAGAATAATAGCGGTCGGACATACCCCTCCCTAACACAAAACCGGGTTTTTCTGGTTCGGTTTTCCGGCCGGTTTATGGGGCTACGGGCTATCGACCGTAGCAAGTCAGACGATCTGCCATTTGGGAGCATTGCCTACAGACGAAATACGCCTCACTCACGACGTAAAAGCGTAGAAAAGCATTTTCCGAGAGCGGACATTTTCCTGCTTGAACGACTTTGTCTGAAGAGTGGCATTGATAATTACTTCAATAAATTCGGCAGAAAGCACTAGGAAAATAGTTTTGTAACTTATTCTCTCGAACTCAGTTAAAGCTTGCTGCTGAACGAAGAGAACGTGATGACCCCGCCTCGTACTGCCACAGTCGTTGCTGACGAAACTCCTGCTATTCCAGGGCTCAATCGGGCTCTGTTCGCCTTATGCGCTCTCAATTTTTTCATGGCGGACGTCCAGGCCGGGATAGGGCCCTTTCTGGGCGTTTTTCTTCAGCGTCACGGCTGGCAGACGGGGCCGATCGGAACCGTCATGACCGTGGGTGGAGTTGCCGGAATGCTCGCCACCATTCCCGCGGGCGCGCTGATTGATCACACCACGAAAAAGCGGTTGCTTGTCATTGTGGCCGCGTTCTGCACGATTTCCGCTTCTCTTCTTCTCCTGAGTTCGCAATCCGTGGCCGTTGTGACAGTCAGTCAGCTTGCAACCGCTTTGGCCGGAGCCGGAATCGGCCCTCTGATGGCGGCCATAACGCTCGGGATCGTGCGCCAGAAAGGCTTCAACATACAGATCGGCCGTAACCAGGCCTGGAACCACGCTGGCAATATGGCCGGGGCCGGACTGTCCGGCTGGCTGGGATGGCAGTTTGGCCTCTCAGCGATTTTCTTTCTTGAAGTGGCCTTCGGTCTGTTCGCCATTTCTGCGGTGCTCCTGATCCCGGAAAAATCCATAGATCATAAGGCTGCACGCGGACTGGACGATAAACCCGCTGACGATGAGGGAACGGCCGAGGGGTTACGATCCTTTCTGCGACACAAGCATCTTCTCATTCTCGCGAGTTGTCTGTGTTTCTTCCATCTCGGAAACGCCGCGATGCTCCCGCTGTATGGCATGGCGGTCGTCAGTGCAGGCAAAGGCAATCCAGCCATGTTCACGGCGATGACCGTGATGGTCGCACAGGCTGTGATGATCATCGTGAGCCTGCTGGCCATACGTTTCGTCAGGGACCGTGGTTACTGGATCGTCCTACTGATATCGTTTGCCGCCCTACCGCTGCGTGGTTTGATCGCGGGAAGCTTCATCCAGCATTGGGGGGTGTGGCCGGTGCAGATCCTCGATGGGATCGGTGCGGGGCTTCAGAGTGTCGCCGTGCCGGGTCTGGTGGCCAGACTGCTGAACGGAACCGGACGGATCAATATCGGACAGGGCGTCGTCATGACGGCGCAGGGCATTGGAGCAAGCCTTTCTCCGGCGCTGGGAGGGTGGCTTGCCGAAGATCTGGGATATCCCGTGGCGTTCTATACTCTGGGCTGCTTTGCAATCGTATCGCTCGGGCTCTGGATAGGTTCGGCATCGACCCTGCGATCTGCCGATCAGGTGTCGGCATGACCTTTCACCAGGAGGCGATCTGGACGATCGCTGTTCTGGCGACGGCCGGTGTTATTCTCCGACCGTTCCGGACCCCGGAGTGGATATGGGCCGTCATAGGGGCCGCAGCTCTTGTGCTGGTGGGGTTGATCCCTCTGACAATGGCGGAGGCCGGCCTTCTGAAAGGTGGCGATGTTTATCTGTTTCTGATCGGCATGATGCTGCTCAGTGAAACGGCGCGTGCAAACGGGCTGTTCGACTGGATAGCCACCTGGGCCGTCAATCATGCCGCAGGTTCAACGGCAAAGCTGTTCACACTGGTCTATCTGGCCGGTGTCGTGGTGACGACGTTCATGTCCAACGATGCGACGGCTGTTGTGCTGACTCCCGCCGTGTTCGCGGCAGCAAAAAAGGCAAAAGCTGATCCCCTTCCGCCGTTGTTTGCCTGTGCACTCGTCGCCAATGCGGCAAGCTTTGTCCTGCCCGTCTCCAACCCGGCGAACCTGGTTCTGTATGACGGCGCACTCCCCGCGCTGGGATCATGGATGAGGTCATTCGCGCTACCATCGCTCCTGGCAATCATGACGACCTATCTGGTTTTGCGCCTCATGGAACGGTCACACCTGCGTCAGGACTGCGCCTCACAGGTTGCAGCCACCCCATTAACACTGGGCGGCAAGGCGGCTTTTGTCGGCATCGTCCTGACCGCGCTTCTGCTTGTCACAGTGTCCGCATTTGATCTGTCTCTCGGCCTGCCAACAGCACTTGCTGGCATTGGAACAGGTTTGGGCGTGTCGGTGCTGGTGCGACGATCACCGATTGCGCTCATGCGGGATATTTCATGGGGCGTTCTCCCGCTGGTCGGCGGCCTGTTCGTTCTGGTGGCCGCCGTTGAAAGTACTGGAGTGGTCGGGGTGCTTGCCCGCCTGCTTCAGCACGCCGCCAAAAGCGATCCTGTCACTGCTGCCTGGGGAGCTGGCGCTCTTTTGGCCTTTATCTCCAATATTATGAACAACCTGCCTGCCGGCTTGATTGCCAGTGAGACAGTGGCGCAGGCGCATGTCCCGCGACTGGTGATCGATCACCTGTTGATCGGTGTGGATCTTGGCCCAAACCTGTCCGTGACGGGATCTCTGGCCACAATCCTCTGGTTGCAGGTGATCCGTCGAGAAGGCGAAGAGGTCGGGTTTTTGCAATTTCTCAGGCTTGGTGCCGTGGCCATGCCCGTTGCGCTCTTCACGGCACTCGGTGCGCGACTGTTGATCGGGTAAACGATACTCGCAGCCGGTTGCCAGTCTCAGAGTTGTCCGTGGATCAGATTTATTGTCCGACGAACTCTATGAATAGATGTGCTTGCTGTCTGTTAAATGAATTCTGCCCTAGGGAAAACGTGGCTGTAGAGGTTTCGCTGAGTTCGAACGAATTACTGTCAGTTTTTCTCCACTATTTGCCGATAGCGGACACTCCGCTTTCCCCCCAAATCTGACTGTCGGCTTCAAGAATTAAGCAGACTGGCGGCAGTCGCCTCATCTCAGTCATACATTTCCTCGGGTCGCTTTCCGTATAGCGGAAGTGACTTATTCTCATCTCTGATGACAAAGAGTGGATAGCGGGATTCGAACGATGGACCTATTCGAACGAGGCGGAGAGGTTCTGTAGCTTGAGGGCCGACAGCCGCGACGCTATGTTCGGCACATGAGTGAACATCACAGGGCCAATGTGCCAGACCTGACCGATCCGCTGCTGGTGGAATTTTCAAGCCGTTATTACCTGACGAGCTCCCCGCTCCATCTCACCTTTACAGACTACGGTTACCCCGCAAGCCAATGCCATCTGGCGGCGAAACATTGCGCGATGACCAAGGGCGGCCGACGCGTGCATGGATGGGCTGTTTGGAAAATCGGCGACTTTCTCGTTGCCGAGCATCACAGTGTCTGGGATGACGGCAACCGACTTGTCGATGTGACGCCTCCCAAGTTTGGTGGAGACCGCATCCTGTTCATCCGTGACGATGCGTCCGATCTGATCCAGAATGACGACATCTTCGTGATGTGGTGCGATCGAACTACTCTTAGCCAGATAATGTTCCTGTGTAATAACGAAAAGCATGAGGAACCAAATTGGGGCCTGCGCCCCGATAATGCTGCGATAACAAGCTTCTGTGCAAAATATGGGCTAACTCCGACCGACATGTTGACGGACACAACCCACGGCTAAAGCGGAGTTTTCGATATTTGACGGGGAAGTGGGCTCTTATGGCTTTTGGTTCCCGATGATTCTTCGACGAATGACAACTCGCCTGTCCCGTTCGTCAGTCGACGCTGGTCGAATTGGCACACGAATGGCAGATCGCAACCCACAGACGCCAACTCAAAACTGAGGGCATGTTCGCAGTAAGGTCAAAAGCAATCGTCCCGATTGGTGTCTGAGCAAATCGTATGGGTTGAGACCTGCACAAAGGGAAGCGCATGTACTAATTATTGCAACTATCTTCACTAAGGTGGCGAGATGTTGAAAAAGCAACTCATAGATCAGCGAATGCTGATTTGGCTGGGGACTAAAGTCGCCTTCGGTGCATGCTCCGCCAAGATATGCTTGACCTTCTCGGCGACAGCGTCATCGCCCTTTGGGCCGAGCGTCACCGCCAGTTGATCTAAGCAGGAAGGGTCCAGTGGGATGAACAGTGCTTCAGGCTCGACTGGGAAAGCGGCGAAATCAAGCGTCACCTTATTGAAGTAATCATCATCCGGGAATTGAGCCCCGAAGTTGAGCGCAGAAATCTTGAAGCGCCATTCTTGTTCGTAAGACCAATGCTTGCCTTTCACCATACCTAAATCGTAAGGGCAGAAATGAGCGGTTCCGCCGTGCCTGTAAACCAGCCTACGGTTCCGGTAGTCCGGGTCGTTACTGTAGTAGACCTTGTTCGGACCTATAATGGCGCAGCTGTTTGTGTCCATCGCCGGCGACTTTCGAGTAATCGAGTGCCAACTATCAACCGTGATTAGGGCGCCTCCCGTCTCGAATATTACAGGTTCTTTGCGTCCACAAAACATGTTGGTAGGAAGTCCAATCCGCACTCCACACAAATTTTGACCGTACATCGCCCACATCGGAAGCTGCTCAGATTCCGTCGCCGACCAGCACGACACGAATACGGAACTGGCGGCAAGCGCCACGTCAAGGGCCGTTGCCTCCTCGGGATCATTCACGGTATCTAGACGTGAAAAGCGCAGCGTACGCGAGACAAGGATTTTCTCTAGGCTATCGACAGAAGTATACTGATATAGGACCGAAGGGAGCTCCTCAACGCCCATCACATCAAACATAAAATCATCGGTGTAAAATGCTTCCGTTCCGTCAAAGATCAAGACTTGCCTCCAAAATCGATAAACCACTTATTCTCAGCCACTGTAGCACCAAGTTGTCGAGAGAAATGCACTTTACGATTTAGGTTCACTGCCGAATAATATAAGTCAACTTGGATGAAAAAACCTCTACCGCACGGCCGCTTTTCAAGTCAGCTTCCTGAAAGCTGACATTGCGCTCTCCCCCCCAAATCTGCCTGTCGGCTTCACCAATTAAGCAGACAGGCAGTGCTCACCTCAAGTCAGACGAGGTGGTAAGTCTTCTGTTGTATTCCTCGTGAGGCTTCCCAAATTCATAGGAACTGCGTCTTTTAAGAAGGATCTGTCATGACCAGCCTGTTTGAGCCGATTGAACTGGGAAGCATTTACGCCAAAAACAGAATTCTCATGGCGCCGCTGAC
>NZ_WOTD01000075.1 GCF_011516885.1 Acetobacter lambici
GACGCCCCCATCCGAACTCATGCGACCCCCGTCAAAACGGGCCACAACACGCCGTCCACAGGAGGCTGGAAACTCATACGCGCCTGCGCTACACTCTGTCTGCATCGGGTTCGTTTATTGCTTATGAAAAATTCTTTTGTACAAAACAGACTTTTTCATAATCTAACCCGATGTACAACCCTTCTGTGAGATTTCCGCGTCGACACGCGAGCGGATGACCGACTTTCCAGCATTTGATTTCTGGATATGCCGGGGCATAGGCTTGAGATGCGGCTTTTTGCGATGAACCTTGGAAACAAATCCCTGCTTTTCCATGAAGTCTTCGTTGGCTTTTGAGCGATAGGCCGTGTCAGCCCAGACACTTGAGGCCGTATTGGTTTTATCCAGCAGCCCCTCTCTCAATCTCGCGCCATCACTGGCGGCGGCATGCGTTGTTTTCCATTTCCGGATGAACCGGTATTTCCGATCGATGGAAACATGCGATTTATAGCCAAAGAACGGGATGGCGAGATCACTGGATGGCATGGTTCCATCATCCTGCCGCTTCGCTTTGGTGAACTTTAGCGTCCAGCGCGCATGACGATCCTTGTGCGACAACTTTGCGGGTTTGTCCTGCCAGTCTTCAGGAATACGTCCTTCCCGAAGATCGGCTTTCTCTGCATTGGTGTTCCGCTGCTTCGGAGCCGCTACCAGCGTGGCATCCAGGATCTGGCCTGACATCGGCAAATACCCGGCGTTGCGCAGGGTCGCATCAAAGCGGTTGAACAGCCCATCGATCGCACCCGCCTGGGTCAGACGCTCGCGAAACAGCCAGACCGTTTTGGCATCAGGCACCCGATCTGAAAGTCCCAGCCCAAGGAAACGCATAAAGGAGAGGCGATCGTTGATCAGATATTCCGTCCGCTCATCAGACAAATTGTTGAGCGTCTGGATCACCAGGATCTTGAACATCAGCACAGGATCAAATGGCGGTCGTCCGCCCTTGCTTCCATCGGAATACGCCAGGACCTTGTCCAGATCAGGACGGAACGCTTCAAAATCCACAGTTCGGGAAAACGCTTCGAGCTGATCGCCAAGCCCACTCAGCCGGGCAAGACGCTCTTCAACATCAAAGAAACCAGACTGCTTCATATCGCCATTCCCTCAATCAACGCAGAAGAAATAGAATCATACAGAAGACCTCAAAACCAGAGGGTTTTTCGAACCCTCCACATCCATCCCCCCGTGCCCGGTTCACTGGGGACAATGCGGCCCGTTTGGTCACACTCCGTAGGAGAGACGGAGCAAGCGGAACAGATTGCCAAGCAACCTCGGCGCCTTTCCGCAGACTGATTCATTACGCACGCAGGTCCGCATCCGGGGGGCGAGCAGTTCGGCCAGTCCTTCCTTATCTGGATCGATTGGTGGCTCCTCTTCGTCAGGCGCCGGACGCCGGCGCTGTTCCTTCTCCCGAGAAGGAAGCGGAGGCGGTTCGAACGGGCGGTGGGCGCCCATGATCCGTAACGTGTCTTGCATGAGGACATTCTCCATCACTAAAAGAAAAACCAGACCCACGTGGGAACTATAACGCAATTCATAGATGGGAAAATGGCTATGGAAGACCTCTCCATGAAACGTTCCTGGCAGAGCAGGGACTGGTCCCGCTTTATCAAGCTGTTCAGGGGCCTGACATTCTACGAGCGTTTTGAACAGGCGATCATTCTGACCCTGATTGCGCTCATCATGCTGGTCACCGCCATCGCGACGATTCATCTGATCGGCGCGGTATGGCATCTGGTCGTCGATGTCGGAATCGATCCGATCAACCAGACGATCTTCCAGGCGATTTTTGGCGCGATCTTTACTGTTATCATCGCTCTTGAGTTCAAACACTCCCTGCTGGTCGTTCTTGCCCAGCATGAGAACGTCATCCGGGTGCGGACCATCGTCCTGATCGCCCTCCTGGCGATTGCCCGCAAATTCATCCTGCTGGATCTGCATGATGTGACTGCCATGGAACTGTTCGCTCTCTCGGCGGCTGTTCTGGCGCTGGGCATCGTCTACTGGCTGGTCCGCGAGCAGGATGCGCGTGTCGCGCGCGATGCCAGGGAACAGGCGCATCTCGAAGATAATCCTGCGGCCCGCTGTGAGCCTGAAGGGTCTTCATCCTGAAGAATCGAGGTAAAGGCGGTCTATAACGCCGCCTTTACTCAATCCCCACTACGTCCCGTGCGATGAGGACGTCTTCTCCGGCGTCTCTGGCCCTGACGGTGCCAGATGATCTGTGTCGATGGGCCGGAACGGCGGAATGGGTTGTCCGGGATAATAGACCGGCCCCTTGTAGTTCTGATCCAACTGGCTTGCGTTCAAGCTGTCGACCAGCATATCACCCGTGCCGTCTTCGTAATGAGTGCGAGCCCCGGTTTTGGGGACTGTGGATGGTCCCTCAGTCGCCCTCGCATTGAACGATGTTGCAGTCGTCCGGACAATATCACCAGCATGTGCGCCCGACTGGCTCAGTAGAGACAAGCCCAGAGCAGCGCACGACAGAGATATTTTCATCCTCTTCATGTTCATGACCTTTCGAGACTCTCCTCCGGCCGGATGAATAGCCGGGGGAGAGGTTTCGTCATGCCATCAGGCTGCCTCTTTCCGCGCCTCGATCTGGGGCACGGCTTCCTCCGCACGTAATGTAGAGGACGTAATCGCGATACGACGCGGCTTCATCGCTTCGGGTATCTCACGTTTCAGGATAATGGACAGAAGTCCGTTCTCGAAGTGCGCATTGGTGACTTTCATATGCTCGGCCAGATCGAAGCGGCGTTCGAATTCTCTGCCCGCAATACCCCGATGGAGATATTCGGCGGCGCTTTGCGGCTCCTGTACCTTTCGTCCTGTCACGACAAGAGTATTGCGCTCCTGTGTGATCGTAAGGTCGGCCTCGGCAAGTCCGGCAACCGCCATGTCGATCCGATAATCATCCTCACCGGTCTTGACGATATCGTAAGGCGGCCAGTTATCGACCGTCGGAATCCGGCTGGCGAGATCAAGGGCATTGAGCATTCTGTCAAAGCCCACGCTCGAACGGAACAGGGGAGCAAAATCAACGGTGGCTCTCATAGCCATATCCTCCTTTGAGCAACATGGACACAAGATCAAAACTGATAGTTCTGTCTGCCGACCCCTTTGGCGGCCGGCAGATTCAATCTGGGCACTCCGTGCATGGTGTCAAGAGGTATCAAAAATGCAGAAAGGCAGGTTTGGGCGTCCTCAATCGTTCGCGTGTTCAGAGTGGACCAGAACAATGCCTGATAGCATCGGATGGAAGTTGCTAGCCGCGGCATTCGCCGCGACCATGCTGAGTGCCGCTCCGGCGGAGGCCTGGCCGTGGATTTATGCTGGACCACCAATTGTCGTTCCACTACCAGTCGTGGTCGCGCCGCTAGCTGTCAGTTGGGGTGGGCGGTCTCCTTCAGAAGGTTTATCAACCGCCGGTATGGCACATCAATGCCGCAAGGAGGCCTTCCACCCCATCTGACATGTCTTGTTCTATGATACGTTCTCAGAAGGGGCTGCTTTTATGCAGCCGAGCGGAGAATGCACTCGGGTGGGAGGAAACTCCATCAGCTCATGGTGATTGCGGACTGTCCGCTTAGGAGCTTGGCGAATGGGGGCTTGTATGTCCGGGATGAGGGCGGAACCCGCCTGTCTGCTTGTCGCGCACTAAGCGGACACACTGCTTTCGCCTCATGTCAGACATAGAAAAGAGCCAAACAATGCTCCGAAAGCGGACGTTATCTCTAGAATTAAAATGCTGAGATCTCCGAGTTAACTCGTTATTTTATTATTGCCACGAACGAGCCAATAGACGATCCCCAAGGCCAGGATTGCCGCCGAGAGTGCCAGAACCTCCATGACGTCGAGGCCGCTGAGATCCAGGACAATAAATTTGCGAACGGTCGCCATCATACCGATGAGAAGGACGGACCGCATTCTGACCATGCTGTGCGAGGGTGTGTCGGGCGAGACAAGAATAGAGTGTTTGAATTCCAGTGCAATCAGGACTGTAAAAAACAGACCAAAAAGGCTCTGTAGAACCACAGGATTGGTCGGGGAAAGGGTTGCTGTTCGGAGCATTTCAAAAACGGCGTATAGCACATGTATGAGACCAAGGGCCGCGACGACCATGATGCAGAGCGTAAGAACCAGCATAGCGATCTCTTCAAAAAGATCGAAAATAGAAGAAATCTTCTCAAATCCTGGTATGTTTTTAATCATAGCCTTTGCCGTCCTTTTTAGCCTATGTCTGCGTAGTTAGAAACCTAATACCGCATCAGCTCCGAAAGTGAACTGACCAACATTTCTAAGGTCATTAAATGGCCTCGTTCCGTTCAGTGAGCGATCAAACCGGACTTCAGGACGGATCTCGAACAACTTGACGGAATGACCGAGCACGGGACGCCAGGTAGCACCCAGTGTCAGGGCACCGTACGTCGTCGGCGGTGCTGATTGCGTGACGGTGGGTTTACCGAGCGTCGCTTGCATGTAGGCATTATTTGCGATGAAGGATGTTACAAACAGACCGGTATCATCACGATAGATCTCGCCGCGGTAATTTAGAAGAAGTGTGGGAGTTAATTGATAGGAAAGGTAGCTTACGAAGCTGTAGGTGTTGGCATGAAGCCCTTCATCGTGCAGGAAGTTCAGCTCACCGGTGAAGGTCAGTCGGTCTGAAATCTTGTAACTTCCGCTAAGATCATTCCAGTAACGTTGAGCCGAGTTTGCACGCTGTCCGAGGGACCGGGTAGAGTTTTCAGGACCGACGCGACCGAGGTATGTCAGAGACAGTTTGCCATTTGCCAGACTGGACGCTGTCAGACCGAAATATCCCGCAGCAGTATGATTGTTGTCACCTCCCCCGAACGAGACCTGATTGCCCGTGTCCACTCCGAATAATGCGTCGATATGGTCGGTCAGGTGCTATTGAAACATTGCGCCCACATGCTCGAACGGCGTGGAATACTCAGTCGTATAGGACAGGGTATAGAAAGGACGGAGTGAGGGGTCAAGGGATTCCACGCCCATAGGGGAGGCCAGTATGCCAGCCTGCATGTCCAGACCATGGCGGGTTAACCAAGGCAGGTGAACGTCGAGATGGGCCTGAGGCACAATGAACTGGTAACGACTGGTCATTAACCGGTCTGTGATGCCTGCAATATTAAAGTACCGCCCCTCGGCACCGTAGAGCCGCCGGACCATGAAGCCCACGTCGTAAGACGATGCTGTCGTATCGACTGCACGCGCAGCCGTCAGCGTCAGCTGGTCGAGTTGCGCCTGATTGGCCCTGTCACCGAAGAACTGTCCGAAATTAATCCCATTTGCAGGGCGAGAAACGTTTGCGTTTATTCCTCCCTCGATCTGCCCTGCAAGGGTGATGTCATCGAGCCACTCCGTGGCAGGCTTCGCGATCGCATCGTTCATGTCCAGAAGAACCATCGTAATGGCTGCTGTCAGGAAAAAACCTACATTTCCAGATCGGGGCGTCCATTTCAGGAATGCAGATTGGAGGGATCGAAGAACCGTTGGTTGATGCGCTTGGCTCGTGATTTCAGGCTTTTGGCGATTTGATTGACGGTTTTTGGGGTAGCTTTTGATCTGCGTTTTGAGCAGATCGGGGACTGCCGTCCCGCTGGATGACTACGCGCTCGCGTTCAACCTTTCGAGGAAGAGGAAGCGGCGCATGTTGTAGACGATATTGGCCAGCCCGATCCTCATGGTGGCCCGGGTGATACCGACAGTTCGGATGAACAACCCCGTCTGTGATTTCTGGTCGGCAAAGACGTGCTCGACGCGCGATCGGATCACGGACTTTCCAGCATTCGATTTCTGGATATGTCGGGGCATAGGCTTGAGATGCGGCTTTTTTCTGTGAACCTTTGAGACAACACCCTCTTTGTCCATGAAGTCCTCATTCGCTTTCGAGCGATAAGCTGTATCAGCCCAAACGCTTGAGGCCGTATTGGTTTTATCTAACAGCCCCTCTCTCAATCGCGCACCATCACTGGCGGCGGCATCCGTCGTCTTCCATTTTCGGATGAACCGAAACTTCCGGTCGATGGAGACGTGGGATTTGTAGCCAAAGAACGGGATGGCGAGATCGCTCGACGGTATGGTTCCATCGTCCTGCCGCTTCGCCTTCGTGAACTTAAGTGTCCATCGTGCATGACGATCCTTATGCGACCTCTTTGCGGGCTTGTCCTGCCAGTCTTCTGGAATACGTCCTGCCCGGAGATCCGCTTTCTCAGCGTTCGTATTGCGCTGTTTTGGAGCAGCCACCAGTGTTGCATCCAGGATCTGGCCGGACATCGGGAGATAACCGGCGTTCCGCAGGGTCGCGTCAAATCGGTCAAACAGCCTTTCAATGGCACCCGCC
>NZ_WOTD01000076.1 GCF_011516885.1 Acetobacter lambici
ACGAAGGATGTCGAGGCAACAATCTCGTCATCCCACGCGTGGTTGATGATTGCCCATATCCGCAGAGTTCTGCGAAAAATCAATCAAACCCCTTTCTGATTCAGGCTCTAAAAGATTTTCAAATAAAAAATTTATAGCGTCAGGCCAATCCCAACCACATTCCATTGAGCACTGGGAAGGCATGAATGCTATTGTCATAACCGCATTGAAACGACCCTATACCTTTGTGGTCCTTTCACTGCTCATTCTAGCGTTTGGTGTGCTGTCAGTAATGCGCGCACCAACCGACGTGTTTCCAAATATCAAGCTGCCCGTTGTGTCTGTTGTGTGGACATATGGTGGCATGCTGCCAGAGGAGTTTGCCGGACGCATAACCTATAATTACGAACTGGCTGTGACCTCCACCGTGGAGGGCATAGAACACATGGAAAGCAGTTCGTACTATGGTCGTAGTATCGTCAATATCTACTTCCAGCCCGGAACAGATATTGGCGAGGCAGAGGCCGAAGTTACGGCTATTTCTCAGACTGTTATCAAGCAGTTACCTGATAATATTCCTGCACCCATGGTCATGCGTTTGGATGCGTCCTCGGTGCCGGTTCTGGCCTTGCAGGTCACATCGGACAGGCAGACCCCGTCTGACCTGTTCAAGATCGCGATGACGCGTATCCGCCCCATTCTTGTTACGGTTCCAGGAGCGGTTCTGCCGCAGGCTTATGGGGGGATGGACAGTTTTATTATGGTTGCGCTCAATCAGACGCAGCTACAGGCTCATCATCTCTCTGCCATGGATGTGCAGAATGCCCTGCGCAAGCAGAACATTGTTCTGCCAGCGGGGGATCAGAAAATAGACCGCACAGACTGGATGGTGCAAACTAACGCCACCCCTCGCTCCATGCAGGAACTAGGAGATATTCCCGTCAAGCGCGTGGGTAACTCCGTTATCTATGTCCACGACGTAGCCGATGTGTACCGTGGCGGACACCAGCAGACCAACCTCGTGCTCGTAAAAGGCAAGCAGGGGGTGGAGGTCATTGTCATGAAAAGTGGTGATGCTTCAACCCTTGATGTCGTTTCCAGAACCAAGGACTTATTGCCCCGCATTCAGCAGCTTGTGCCGCCGGATGTGCATATTTCAGTCCTGAACGATGCGTCCGTTTTCGTTAAGGATGCTATCCGTGACGTCGTTCGTGAAATGCTGACAGCCGCGGCACTGACAGGCCTGGTTGTGCTGTTGTTTCTTGGCTCTTGGCGTTCCACCATCATCATTGCCACATCTATTCCCCTGTGCATTCTGGCGGCCATTATCTGCCTGCTATGGGCCGGTCAGACCATTAATGTCATGACGCTGGGGGGGCTTGCTCTGGCGGTTGGTATTCTGGTGGATGATGCGACCGTCATGATCGAGAATATTGATACTCATCTTGAAATGGGGAAGGATCTGGAAACAGCCATTATTGACGCGGCTAACCAGATCGTTATCCCCACGCTTGTTGCCACCCTATGCATCTGCATTGTGTGGACCCCGCTGTTCCGCCTGAGTGGTGTTGCAGGCTGGCTGTTCATGCCTATGGCTGAAGCCATTGTTTTTGCCATGCTGGCGTCATTCATCCTGTCGCGTACACTGGTGCCGACCATGGCTAAATATCTGCTGGAAGGGCAGGTACATTCTGGCCTGCACGGTGATGAGCATGAAGCCCTGCCCAAGGGTTTTCTGGGGCAGTTCCAGAACAGGTTTGAGCATGCTTTTCACAATTTTAAGCTTCGTTATGGGCGGGTGCTGGAACGTGTGGTTAACCAGCGTCGCAAATTTGTTACAGTGTTCCTTGGTCTGTCTGTTCTTTCCCTTTCCCTGTTTGTGGTGGTGGGGCAGGACTTCTTTCCCGAGGTCAAATCTGGTGCGTTGCAGATGCATATGCGTGCGCCTCTTGGCACCCGGATTGAGACCACAGGACGCATAGGCAGTCTGGTGGATGACCGTATCGAGCAGATACTGCCCGGTAGGGTAGCGGGGATTATAAACAACTGCGGCCTGCCAGAGGGGCCACATAATCAGGCGTTCATTCCAACTCCCACAATCGGCACGCAGGATTGTGACCTGAGCATCACGCTCAAAAATGAGGCTTCCCCCGTATGGGACGACCGTGCCTTGCTGCGGCGTGAGCTTTCAGCCAGTTTTCCCGGCACGGTCTTTACGTTTCAACCTGCGGATCTGACAGAAAAAATCCTTAATTTTGGATCTCCTGCACCAGTCGATGTCCAGATATCAGGTCCGGATATCCGGGATAACTACCGTTATGCCCGCCTGCTGGTTAACCATCTGCGGCACATATCTGGTGCAGTGGATACGGTTATTCAGCAGACCATGGCTACGCCAACACTGTTTGTGCAGGGTAATCGTACGTTTGGGCAGGCCACAGGCATGACCGAGGGTGATATTGCCAGCAACGAACTGATGACACTCTCAGGCAGCCAGACAGTAGATCCGCAATACTGGCTTGACCCCAAGACCGGTATTACTTTCCCCCTGAATGTCTATGTCTCTCAGGACCAGCTCACACATTACAACAACCTGCTGACCATACCGGTCGATAAAGGGGATAATGACCCCGAAGGCAAGGATATGCAGTTGCTGGGCAGCATCAGCACCATCACGCCCATCGGTACACCGGGGCAGGTGTCCCATTATAATTCTATGCCCGATATTGATGTTTATGTTTCCACCGAGTTTACGGACCTCGGGTCTGTGCTGAGGCAGGTCAAACAGGAGATCGCTGCCACAAAAAGCGATCTGCCACGTGGTGTGGCCGTGGATATCCGGGGGCAGGCCACTACTATGCACAGCGCTTATGTGGAACTGATTGCCGGCCTCGTTGTCTCAGTCTTGCTGATCTATATGCTGATCGTGATCAACTTCCAGTCATGGATTGATCCTTTCATTATCATCTCGGCATTGCCCGGGGCACTGGCTGGTATTGCATGGAGCCTGTTTCTGACTCAGACACGCCTTTCCGTGCCTGCGCTAACAGGTGCGATCATGTGCATGGGAACAGCTACAGCCAATTCTATTCTGGTCGTGTCTTTTGCCAAGGAACGTTTTGCCATGCATCGCAGTGCGGTGGCTGCGGCAGTTGAAGCAGGTATTGGCCGTATCCGCCCTGTTATCATGACGGCATCTGCCATGATCATAGGCATGGTGCCTATGGCCATAAGCAATTCCCAGAACGCACCAATTGGCAAGGCAGTTATTGGCGGTCTGGTTGTGGCTACTATTTCCACTCTGCTTTTTGTCCCCTGTGTTTATGCAATTTTCCACCATCGTCGGGAAAAGCCATCCACCACGGATGCCGCCAACCGGCAGGAGACTGTCTGATGTTTGTTGCTAGCAAAGGCAGAATTGTCATTATCTTTTTTGCGGCTGTCATTGTGGCGGATATTGCTTATCTGCTAGTGCAGCGCGCCCATAATACCGTGCGTATCCAGCAGGATGCCGCCTATGACCGGGTACCCGATGTTGCTTTGGTGCAACCCATGCCCGCACCGCCAACAATAACCTTGTCTTTGCCGGGTACAATCAGCGCATGGTATGAAGCCCCCATTTATGCACAGGTCTCTGGCTACGTGAAAATGTGGTACCGTGATTACGGAGCTGTCGTAAAAAAAGGCGATATGCTGGCCGAAATTAATACGCCCAGACTGGACGCGGAATTTGCGCAGGCACAGGCCGATTTGAAGGTCGCGCAGACCAAATATGGTCTTGCCGCCATAACGGCTACACGCTGGCGGGCCATGGGCCAGTCGCAGGCTGTATCTGGCCAGTCTGTCTCTGTGCAGAACGCCAATGAACAGTCCGCCAAGGCAGAGCTGGAAGCCGCCGAACACAAGGTGGCCCAGTATCAGGCCATGATCCACTTCAAAAGCATTGAATCGCCATTCGATGGTGTGGTCATAGCGCGTAATATCAACGTGGGCGATTATGTCGGAGCCGGTAGTGGCAGCATGAACGCAAACGGTACCGCCAGCGAGCTGTTTACCGTAGCAGACACCCATGCCATGCGTCTGTTCGTATCCGTGCCGGAAACGTTTTCTTCCATTCTTCAGCCGGGGTTGGTGGCAAAGGTTACCGTGCCACAGTTCCCCAATGCCGTGTTTCAGGCCAAGTTCCTAACCATTGCTAAAGGTTTTGATCCCAATACACGCACGGTTATTACGGAGTTTTCGATTGACAACACGGAGCAGAAACTGTGGCCGGGCAGTTTTGCTTCCGTCACCCTGACAGCCCCAGCCAGTAAGGGGGTTTATACCATTCCCACCGGTGCACTGGTGTTCCAAGAGCATGGTATGCAGGTTGCCACGGTCAATGCCATGCAAATAGCGCACTACCAGAATATAACTGTGGGGCGCATGTCGGATGCTTATACGGAAGTCAGCGCTGGTCTTTCCCCCGATGCCCGGATCATTAACAACCCGCCAGCCGATCTGATGGAGGGAGGGAAAGTCAGGCCCGTGGAACCGGAACAGGGCTACCTTAGCACATCAGATGTAGCCGCAGCGACAAAGGGGGATGATGACGAATGAAACAGGTGTTTTCACATTCGGGCTCCCTGTCTGCGCGTCGTCTGACAGCACGAGGGGCTCTGCTGCTTTCCCTGACAGCATTGAGTGCGTGCGATCTGGCTCCCCGTTATGCGCCACCACATTATGTTGTACCAGTCTCCTGGCACGGGCAGGGGCCTTTCAAGGATGCGACACCCGGCACAGTCGCCCTGAGGCCAGACTGGTGGACACTGTTTGGTGATACGACACTTAATGGGCTTGAGCAGACAGCACTTGCAAATAATGCTGATCTTCAGGCTGCGGCAGAGCGTTTTACGCAATCCCGCGCTATTGTGATGGAGGCGCGCTCCGACTTGTTGCCACATTTTGGTATGGCGTTTGGTGCCAGCGATAACAAAAGTTCAGCAGACAGACTGTTCCGCTACAAAGGCCCCATAACCGCATCGGATGAATTTTATTCCGGTCTTGCCAGCTGGGAGCCGGATATCTGGTCAGGTATTCGGAACAGGGTGCGAGTACAGAAATACTACGCACAGGAGCAAGCTGCCGACTATGCTGCTGCGCGGCTCAGCTTGCAGGCGGAACTGGCTACAGATTATTTTACCCTGCGTGGGTTGGATGCACAACACGCCATTTATGCCCAGTCCATCGCCTATTATCAGCAGGCGTTACACGTTACCCAGACACGGCTTGATAACCAGAATGCGACCGGTATTGATGTGGCCCGAGCACAAAACCAGCTTTATATGACACAGGCCCGCCTGCTGGACGTACAGGCCCAGCGGGAAGTACTGGAACACGGTATTGCCGTGCTGGTGAATGAACAACCTTCTACTTTCCACATCACGCCGGTGGATGAACTGAGCAATGTAGAGCCCATTGTTCCCACCGGCCTGCCGTCCGACCTGCTGGAACGCAGGCCAGACATCGCTGCATCAGAAAGACGCATGGCACAGGCAAACCGGGCTATTGGCATTGCCCGGGCGGCGTTTTATCCGCATGTATTTTTTAGTGCCAATGGCGGTTTTGATTCCAATGGGTTCAATCTTGCCAATCTGGCCAACAGCATGTGGTCCTACGGGGCATCGGTTTCCATGCCCCTGTTTGAAGGTGGATTGCGCCGTGCCCAGTTACAGCACTCCTGGTCAGTCTACCGCGAAACGTTGGATCATTACCGCCAAACAGTTCTCTCCGCCTTTGGAGATGTCGAAAACGGGCTTTCACTAACCAATCGCCTGCGTGCGGAAGTCGAACGTCTGGAGCAAGGTGTGGAAACTGCACAAAAAGCGCAGACGCTGACAATGACATTGTATAAAGGTGGCGCAGACAATTATCTGGATGCGCTGATCTCGCAAGTCAACACGTTGGACGCGCGGATTGACCGGGTGCAGGTCCAGGCCCGTGCATTACAGAGCACAGTTGGACTCATCCGCGCCCTAGGAGGAGGGTGGCGCCAGAAAGACCTCCCTACGCCCGATGCTACCATGACATTTGGAGTGTTGCAGTATTCAGGTTTGCACCCCACCAAAGACACACTGTGATCGTAGAAGAATTCTTGAGTTCTCTGCCCTCAGTTCAACGAGTGGGGCATTTTCTGGGTATGTAACGGTGTTATGCGCATCCAGAAAAAGGGCGGAGGACCAGTTGTCTAGCACTACAGTTGCATTTTTTGTTGAGTTCTGAATCTATGGGTAACCATGATTCAGGATATGATGAATGGCGGTGCGTCTGTTGAAGAGACGCTGGATTTGTGGGCGTC
>NZ_WOTD01000077.1 GCF_011516885.1 Acetobacter lambici
CTGCGCGCGGGTGATTTCAGTCCAGGCCATCTTGATCTCATCAGGTTATCGCAAACCCATGAATCATAATCCACTGAAATCACTCAACTCATTTTCGGTCAGACACTAAGACTTCCTTCCACTCACGTGAAAATATCACACCATCAAATCCCGGGACTAAATACCTAGATAATCGTTATTTATAAAATTAAGATAGGCAGGTGGGTGTGCAAATAAAGTCTATTCGCACACTAAAAATATTAAGCAGATCAATTCTTAATGTGCTGCGTCTTTTTCGAACACCACACACGCAAAACTCGCCGCATCGTCCATGCTGCCTTTGCCGTCATAGCGGGCAACGGCTGGCCAGGCGCAGAGGGGGCGGGTACGGGTTACCTTGCCGTCTTGCACGCGCGCGGCAATCAGTTTGTCCGGGGCGGTCTGGTGGCTCACCCAGTTATCAATCGCGCCCAGTTTGCTGAATGTGTCACAGCCAGCGCCGCCATAGCAGTGGCCCATGCCGGGGATGGTTATCAGACGCATGGTATCCTTTGCGCTGCCGCCGGCATTTTTCATCACGGCCTGATAATAGTCTGCAAGTTGTTCCGGGTTGTGGCCGTCATTCCAGCCAATATACATCAGCAGTTTGCCACCGTGCCGGAAGAACGGGGTCAGGTTGTCATCCACATGCAACAGGGGGCCAGCGGCCTGCGTGGCTTTGGCAATGTCGGTATCCCAGTTCAGGGTTGTCCAGTCCCAGTTCGGGTTCTGGAACGCTGCGTATTTGAACAGATCAAGTGCCACAGGGAAGGCTTGGCCGTCCGCAGAAAAACCGTCCTCGCTGCCTTTGGCCGGGCCGGGGAAAATAACCTGATGCGTGCGCCGGTTAAGCGGGCCCTGATAAATCTGTTCAGCAGACTGCACTTCAGATGCTGTCAGGCAGTTTGAGGTGTCCGCGCACTTGCAGAGCAGGTTTTTGGGTTCAAAATGGCAGGCATCTGGTTCATCCAGAAAACCCTGCTTTTTGCCAACAGGTGTTGCGCAGGCATTCATCACAGCCTTGTTCAAAAGCTGGAATTTCTCGCGGGAGACCCGCAGGGCAGGGTTATGGTAGCTCATCCACCCGGCCCAGAGCTGCTCGGCATTGAAATTCACAATCGGGTTGGGCGGTGCGCCGGCAACAATGCCATCGTAATCTTCGGGGAAGCGTTTGGCTTCAATCAGGCCTTCCAGCCCGCCCAGTGAGCAGCCAATCCAGTAGGCATGGCTAGCGTTCTGGCCATAGAAACTATGGATCAGCGTTTTGGCGGTGGTGGTCATCAGGTGGTCGGCGCGGTAGGCGTAATCCACCATTTTTTCCGGGTGGCCGAGGGTAAAGCGGCCGCCTTTCCCTTCCGGCGTGCTGTCGTCATGCCCGGTATCCGTACTGGCTACGGCATAGCCTTCTCTCACACCGGTTTCCATCCCCTGATACATCAGGGAGCCTGCCCAGCCGAAATTCCCAACGCCCAGAAAACGCCCATTCCAGCTCTTTAGCGGCATCCAGACTTCAATGCGGATGGCGGAGTCAGACGAGGGATGCAGCGTCGCGGCAACCCGGCAAAAGGCCGGTGTGCTGCCGCGTGTGGGTTTGCCCGCCACATTCATGCCGGGTGCTGACATAATGCGTGTCAGTTGCGTCTGGGGTGCTTGCCATTGCCCGGCTTCTACCGTCTGCACGATTGTAAAGGTCGTGTCAGGCAAGGCCTGCTGGGCCAGATCGGCACAACTGGTGGCGTGGGCGTTTCCCGGACAAAGGAGGGGAACGGAGACCGCCAGAACAGCCGCCGCCAGACACAGTGTTTGTGTGCGGTGGGCCAGAGCAGGCTTCAGAGAAGCACGGGAAGGCATGGGAAGCTCCTGTTATTACGAGACTGAACGCTACGCCTGACAGACCATAGGAGAAGCCTCTTGATCCTGCCAGAATTGGGAGGCAGTCTGCACGGCACAGAAGAGATGTTAAAATTGCCCGGCTGCGGGCGCGGAGTGCGTTTCATGCAAAAGACTTTTGTTGTGGCAGCAGGCTTGCTACTGGCTGCACCCTCTCTCGCGGCTCAGACGGTGAAGCCAGCAGTTGCGGCTTCCATTGAGGAGGAGGGATCTGTGCAGCAGACACAAAAGGGCGTGGCCGCAGCGCAGGCTTTTCTCGGCACGTTCGATGCGCAGGGAAAGGCTTCGGTGCAGTTTCCGTTTGTGGCGCAAAAATCTGCTGTGCTGGCGCGCTTCCGTCGCACAACACCGGGCGGCCCGGCTGAACCGGTGACGAGCGCCAATGCAAACGCTCCCGCCGCGCGCGGGCCGGGTATGGGGCCGCCGGGCGGCTTTATTGGTGAGCAATATGGCAAGGCCATGTGGTCCAACTTCCCAGTGAGCGACGTGCCTCGCTCCGGTCGCCAGATGGGCAGCCTGACGGAGCCACAGCACGCGGCGGCCATGGCGCTTCTGAAAACCCTTTTGAGTGAGAAAGGGTTTCAGAAAGTGCAGGACATCATGGGGTCGGATCAGGCACTGACGGATGCGGGCACCAATTTTGCCTCCGGGAAAGCCGTTTACACCATCGCCATTTTTGGAGAACCGAGTGCCACAACGCCGTGGATGGTCCAGTTTGGTGGCCACCATCTGGGCCTGAATATTGTGATTGATGGCGCACATGGTGTCATGACGCCCACGCTGACAGGCGCACAACCTGCGGTGTATCAGACAGGTGGCAAAGCCGTGCGTGTTCTGGCCGGCGAGAACGACAAAGCTTTCGCCCTGCTGGATGCCCTGACGCCTGCCCAGCGCAAACAGGCCATTCTGCCTTACAAGGTGGAGGATCTGGTGATGGGACCGGGGCATGATGGGGAAACCATTGTGCCGGAAGGGCTGAAAGGCTCAGTCATGACGCCCGCACAGAAAACGCTGCTGCTGGATGTGATTAGTGAATGGGCGGGCATTATCAATCCGGTTTATGCCGCCCCGCGTCTGAAAGAAATTGAGAGTGATCTCAATGAAACATGGTTTGCATGGAGCGAGCCGACCACCCATGCGCCGAACCGTAACGGCTCTTCCTACTACCGTATTCAGGGGCCGCATCTGGTGATTGAGTTTTCTCCACAGGGCGTAGGGGGTGATCCGACCCTGCATGTGCATACGATTTATCGGGACCCGACCAACAGTTACGGCAGCCGGTTTACCGTCAAATGAGTGTGCGCGTGACCTTACCCAAAGTAGTGCTTATTGGCGGACTGATGTGTTTGGCCGGAGTTCATCCAGCCTCGGCCCATCGGCTGGACGAATATTTGCAGGCCACAACGGTTGATCTGGCGCGGGAGGGCGTGACGCTCCGTCTACGCCTGACACCCGGCGTGGATGTAGCGGGCCGGGTGATCCCGCAGATTGACAGGAATGGGGATGGTGTAATTTCGGCGGAGGAGCAGCAGGCTTATGCGGGTCGAATTGCACAGTCTCTGAGTGTTACGCTGAATGGAAAGTCGGTTTCCCTGCGTGCAGAGTCAGGCAGTTTTCCCACGCGTTCTGCCATAAAAGGCGGAGAGGGGGTTATTGCACTTCAGTTTTCTGTGTCCGGTGTTTTGCAAAAAGGGACTTATCATCTGGCCTATACCAATCACGGGGCCGGGCCTGATACGGTGTATCTGGTGAACTGCCTGCAACCGCAGGACCAGGGTGTTCAGGTGCAGGGGCAAAAACGATCAACGGATCAGGCCTCCTATCAGCTTGATTTTACTGTGATGCAGTAAGGGCTCTGTTTTAAAACTCTGTCTGGCTCGTCCGACGAGTTTCTTCATCCGACTGTGGCGCATTAACCGGAGGCGTCGGATCCCGATAAGGACGCCTGACAGAAACAGGCAGAGCACACCACTCAGGAGCGGCAAGGCTACGCCCCAATGTGTGGGGGCATCGCGTAACCACGGCCAGAAATCGAGATCGTGAAAACTCGTAAACTGGCCAGCGTGACTGGCGAGCGGGCTTATCCAGCATGGCAAGCACAGCGCTGGACTGTGCATCCAGATAGATCAAGGTACCGTCTGCGACCTGCGCACGCCAGACGGGGAAATTCCGCTGATGTGTCGGGCGGCTAAAGTAATAGGCATCTGCGCTGTTAAGAAAGGCCAGGTTCTCTGCTGTTTTGAGCAAGCCTGCGGGGCGTAGAAACTGGACAAGTTGCTCTTTGCTCAGAGGAGCTGGAGCAAGTGTTACGTCCAGCCTTTGGGAGCCGGATTTTTGCCGGACTTGCAGGAAAACATACTTATCCAGAAAGGTTTTTTTACGCTGGTCCAGCCTGCGGGGGCTGCGGTGCTAAGCTCAGGACCCATTGATATGGGCGGCCGGATGTGATGCAGGCTCCATTATGAGACTGAAGATGAGTGACATGTATTGGCTGACGGACGAGTTGATGGAGCGTCTGCGCTTGCCAAAAGGCGTCGTTCAATAGCCACTTCGGAAACACCGGCTTCGTTCCAAAAGCGGGGTAATTGGGTTCGCCTACAATGTCGGCTTTTGGGAAACCATCATAACAGCTTCGGTGTCTGAGATGAGGGCGTAAGCGGACTATTTCCTGAGCCTGATGATTCCGAGTTCGTGCCACATCCACCCGAAATCGTAGGCAGCCATGGCACCGCCACTCCCTTGGGCGCGGACCGTAGTGTTTTCGATATCCTTCAACCAGATGGCCACCTTTTTACGTCCTGAAGCTGTCTGGACGGCCTGGCGCGGCGTCATATCCCCCAGGGCCGGGACTGGCTCATCAAGCACCTGCCGATAGTGCCGCTCCAGCATCTGCCCGATAATCCGGGCTTCCTCCTCGGGCGGGATCTGCAGTTCTGGCGAGACCTCCCGTCCAAGCGTCCCCCGGTCTTCCATCGCCTGCGCCGGCGTCATGATCTGCGTGAGCGGAGCGCGCACGAGATCTCCCAGACCAGCCTGCAGCATGGCACGACCACGTTCGGCACGCTCTTTCGAGTTCACCTGCAGCCGCAACTGCCGCCCCTTCAGATCCAGCGTGCCCAGCACGATCGCACCATCATCCATCTCCGTGCGCAGGAACCGCCCGTTTTCATCCCGTCCAGCCTTGCGCACGGGATCGCTCATCGGCTCTTTCAGCCAGTTCCAGAATGACCGGTTTTCCGGTCGCAGGGCCATGATCCCGTCAAGCACGTCCGCCACTGTCTTCTGCGTCACGCCCTTTGCCAGCGGAAAACACACTTCATGGAAGATCAGATCCTCTCCGTCCCCATTGAACAGCGCTGGCCCCTCCATCAGTCGGGCCATGTCCTCCAGTGTCCGGAACAGCCAGGTCAGCGTGAACATCGGCGCAAGCTCACGCAGGGTCTGCGTATCGACTTTCGGAAACTCGGCCTTGCCCCGCCGCTTCCGAAGCACCTTGTAAAGGTGCGTCGCCAGATCTTCGCAGGCACCCCGTGAATAGGCGAGCAGCCCGCCTGCCAGAATGGTCTTTCCATCGGACGGCACGAGACGTGCTGCAATCCGGTCCCACTGTTCCAGTGTCCGGGTTGCCGTGCCTTCATGCACCAGAACCGGATCACCACCCCGCAGCAGGTCTCGCGCCATCAGGCTCTGGCCGGGTTTGATGTCCGAGACTTCATACAGGCTCATGACCGAAGCCTTGAGGGCACGCATATAGGCGCTGTTACGCGGCCCTTCCTTCCAGCCCCGACGCTTGAGGTAAACGTCCACGAAGTTCCGGCCATCATCCCAGTCCTGCCCGAGAAAATCCTCGAAGGCGCAGCCCCACAGCGTCATGGCAACGTCGGGGCCGATCATCTCCGCCAGATCCTCGAAGGAGATGTCGCCCGCTTCCAGCGCCGGACCGATGTGATCGCCGAGCACTTCGCCAAAACACTCCTGCCAGTCCTCCTGACCGAGATAACGGATCAGTCCCGTGAGTTCGTCTGCGGCCATGGCTGCTCCTGCGTCTCCTGATACGGACAGCAGAGGGGCAGACTGTCCTGACTCGACAAGCCTAGAATGATACCCCGAAACAGGCGACAGGGTGCCTCGCTCTTCAATCACGCATTTGTGAAAGTGGACAAAACTGCGCCCCGGTACCTTTTCGTCTGTTTCCTATGTGTTTCCTGCGCGGGATTTCGGGCAACAAAAAACCCGCCTCAAACGGGCGGGTTTATCGTGTCCTATCAAGGACTTACGTTTGGTTGC
>NZ_WOTD01000078.1 GCF_011516885.1 Acetobacter lambici
GGCGGTTCGACTTCTTTACGAAGTCAGGCAGAGTCCATTGCCGTTACGTCACACTACGATTTATCCGTTGCCTCATGTCAATGATAAATCTGTAAGGGGAAAAGAAACTTTAATAGCCTGACGAATAGGTTCAGACATTGCGCTTCCGCCTCTTCTCGGACACTTAGGTAAGAGTTTGGCCTTTCGTAAAGCAGACATTATTGGTTCAAAACTTTACTATCGAGTTTGGGGCGATGGCGGACTAGCCCGCATATCTCACACGAGTGGGTGCATCGGGCTCTGAAATTGGTGAAAGTTCTTGTTGAAAAAGGAAAATCCGCGCGCGAGATCGGAGACCCGATGCAGACAGAGTGTAGCGTTGGCCATGTCCTCAAGATTTCTGTGAGATATGCGGGATAACAGCGGGGTGGGTGCGACAAGATTGCTATTCTATCAGGCAATGGAGGCCGTCAAAGAGGGAAAATTGCAAGTTGTGCTTGCGGCTTTACAGTCAAACCCCGTTCCAGTCAGCCTTCTTTATACCTGTCATGATCTACTGCCATTGAAGATCAGGGGCTTTCTCGACTTCGCTGTCCTGCAGCTTCGCGAACGCGTCGCTATAGGTAAACGGGACTTTTGAATCTTGGCGCCATGCTCCTGGTTCAAAGGATATATCTGATTGCTGCAATTCGCTTGAGGGCCATCTAACACTCAACATCTGGCCAATAATAATAAATGATTAAGACGTTTCACGTTTCGTCAGTTGGGCGATCTCGAAGGGCGTAATGACGTCTGCCAGAGTGCAGTCATTCAGAACCGCCATCATCGCCTGCGTTGCCTGATTAAGGCCGCTCCGCAGGCGGCAGGCGGGCATTAACTTGCAGAGCGTCGTCTCAGCGCTCTTTTCCAGACATCCTAGCAGAGCCATGTTTTCTTCGAAATAGCATACGACATCGCCGATCATGATGTCCTTCGCTGGCCGTCCAAACCGTAGGCCACCGTTACGACCGCGCAGGGTTTCGGCGAATCCCCCCTGGCCCAGCTTGTGGACGACCTTGACCATATGTGCCTCCGAGATCCCGTACGCCATGGCGATTTCACGAATGGAGCAGAGTTGTTCGGTCCGGGCGCCCAGATAGATCAGGGCGCGCAAGGCATAGTCGGTTTGCAACGTAAGTTTCATGGTCGGGTAAAGATGCACCAACTTGACATGTTTTCCAATTACGGTCAAAATATGTGCGGAACGTAAACCTTAAAGGAGGGCACCATGTCCGCTCCTCTCGACGACAAGACGCGCGCGATCATCTCCGCGACCGTCCCCGCGCTGAAGGCGCACGGAACGGCCATCACGACAGAAATGTACAAGCGCCTGCTCTCCACCCCGGCCATTCGCGACCTGTTCAATCTCTCCCATCAGCAGGATGGCGAACAGCCCAAGGCGCTGGCGCTGGCAGTGCTGTGCTATGCCGAACATATCAACGACCTCGGCGCGCTCGGCGGCATGGTCGAGAGAATTGCTGAGAAGCATGTCGGTCTGAACATCCTGCCCGAGCATTATCCATATGTAGCAGAGGCGCTACTCGGCGCGATCGGCCATGTTCTCGGGGATGCCGCGACGCCGGAGATCGCCGAGGCGTGGGGCAAAGCCTACTGGTTTCTGGCGGATATCCTTATCGGCCGTGAGAAGCAGATTTACGACGAGCATAAGGACGCACCGGGAGGTTGGGCCGGATGGCGCGCTTTTCGCGTTCGCTCACGTCGCGCCGAGACTCCGACAATCACCTCGTTCGAACTGGTTCCCGTCGACGGCGGCGCGCTCTTTCGCCATAAGGCGGGACAGTATCTCAGCTTCAAGCTGGATGTTCCCGGTCATGGCTCTCAGCGCCGGAATTACAGCATTTCCTCGGAACCCGGCGCGGATCATTACCGCATTAGCGTGCGACAACAGGATGGCGGCGTCGTCTCGACATGGTTGCATGAGACGGTGAAGGAGGGAGACATACTCCAGGTTGCCAATCCCGCCGGTGATTTCTTCCTCGACGAGACAAGTGAATCTCCTGTCGTGTTCCTGACGGCCGGTGTTGGTCTTACGCCCGTGATGTCGATGCTCGGCGAGCTGGCGCAGACATCCGTGAAGCGGAAGATTCACTACGTTCACGGCGCGGATACCGAGGCGTTGGCAGCTTTCCGTCCGGAAATCGAAGACCTTGCCAGCCGAGGTATTCTGGCGGCGGATTTCTTCTATGCGAAAGAGAGCGTGCCCGCTGTCAGTCATGGTGTTGCCGCCCACGCTGGGCGTGTCACGACCGCTTGGGTAAAGCAGAACCTCGACCGTTCCGCGACCTATTACATCTGCGGGCCGGATTCCTTCATGAGAGATATGGTCGACGCGCTACGGACCGAGAATCTGCCGGCGAAGCAGATCCGTTACGAGTTCTTCGGCTCCGCCGCCGACCCCGATCTGGTTCTCTCCGCAGCCTGATATTTTTTGGGCGTTCACAGTGAGGGGGCGCGCCCCCTCACACGACCTTATCAGGAGCTAGTGCGATGTCGGACTCATCTTCCATTGTCAGGCCGGTCGCGGATCCGGTCAGTACCGTCCTGAAATGGATTCTCCTTGCGACCGGTCTTCTGACTGCGGCGCTTCTCATCTGGACGACACAAGCGACCTACAAGGGTGCGCCTCCGCAGCCGGAGAAATTCGTCTCGGCCGACGGCTCCATTCTCATGACAGGTGCGGATATCGTTTCAGGAAAGGGCGGTTTCCAGAAAGCCGATCTGATGGACTATGGTAGCCTGTATGGCATGGGCTCCTATTATGGCGAGGATTACACTGCGTCAATCATGAAGCGGCTGGCGCTCGCCACGCGCGATAACATCGCAAGCGCAGACGATGGTGCGGCGTTCGCATATCTTCCGAAAGAGCGGCAGGACGCCATTACGGCGAAAATGCGCGACGATCTTCATCATCTCGATCTAACTGCCTCGACTGTGACGCTGCCTGGCGAGCTTGTGGCGGCGATCGTGTCCGTCCGCAAGGCAACCGCGGACGGTCTGCTCCATCCGAACCGCAAGGCCGGCTGGACCGCAGCACAGAGTCTCTCACCCGCGCTCGCGGTCAAGACGGCCGACTTTCTGATCTATTCGGCTTTGACGACCGTCGCATGGCGTCCTGGCACGAACTATTCCTGGACACAGAACTGGCCTTACGAGCCGCTGGTGGAGAACGCTCCGACGGGCGAGACTTTCATCTGGACATGGGCGAGCTTTGGCTTTGTTTTTCTGGCTTTTGGTGCCGTGCTCTTTATCTACGAATATTGGCTCAACGACGCAGACACGGCGGCTCGGGACGCGGAGCTTCTCGTCGTTCATCCGTTGACACCGAGTCAGAGGAAAGTCTGGAAATATTTCCTTCTGGTTGCGGCACTGCTGCTGGTGCAGATTCTGGTCGGCTCCGTCATGGCCCATATGTATTACGACCGGACGAGTTTTTACGGTATCGATATTAATCGATACGTTCCGTTCAATGTCATGCGTGATCTTCATATTCAGGCGCCTATTGTCTGGATCGGCCTGTCGTGGATCGGCGCGGCGCTGTTTCTTGCACCGGTCATCGCCGATGGAAAAGAAGCCAAAGGTCAGGGCTGGCTCGTGGACGCGCTGTTCTGGGCAACGGTCTTCGTAGTGGTCTGTGGCCTGGTGGGAAACTATCTCGGTGTCATGGGGGTGATCGACGGCAACTGGTTCTGGTTCGGAAATCAGGGGTTGTCCTATATCCAGCTCGGCCGCTTCTGGCAGATTGGCTTCTTCGGAGGACTGCTTTTGTGGAGCGTCCTTGTGATGCGGGCTCTGTGGCCATCGGTTTCATTGTGGACTCGTGCGGCGCGCAGTTTCTGGTCCGGTCATATCCGGCTGGAACATCTCATCTGGGCGTCTACCGTTAATGTCGCACTGCTGTATGCCTGTGGCATGATTCCGCTGACGGGCATTGAGAAATCCTTCACGATCTCGGATTTCTGGCGCTGGTGGGTCGTCCATCTGTGGGTTGAACAGTCCTTCGAGTTCTTCGCGGCGGCGATGACTGCCTGGACGCTGATGGCCACGGGGTTGATATCGCGCTGCCTCGCCGAGCGAGGCATGTATTTCGAAGTCATCCTGATCTTCCTCGGTGGCGTGATCGGCACGGGGCACCATCTTTACTGGGCGGGCGAGCCGAGCCTGTGGATCCCATTCGGCACGATGTTCTCCTTCATCGAGGTGCTGCCACTTGTATTGCTTATCATGGAGGGAATCAGCCACTATCGAATAATCAGGAAGCAGAAGGATTTCCGCTATCGTCTCGGGACCATCTATGTCATCGGTGCTGCGTTCTGGAACTTCGTGGGCGCCGGGGTTTATGGCGGCGGTCTACTGAATGCGCCACTGGTGAACTATTATGAACATGGCACCTTTCTGACGCTCAACCACGCGCACTCGTCTCTTTTCGGCGCGTTTGGCGAACTAGCGATCGGTTTGATCTATTTCTGCCTGCGTTACATTCATGCTGAAAAAGCCGGTTTCTCCGAACGAGCTGGCCTGTGGGCATTCTGGCTCTACAATGCGGGACTGGTTTTGTGGACGCTGCTCAATTTCTTCCCAATCGGCTGGCCTCAACTGCTCGCAGTCTATCAGCATGGCTATGCTTACGCCCGCAGCGCCGAATTCTATGACAAGACCCTGTTCTGGCAATGGATGCGGCTGCCGGGCGACGTTGTCTTTGCGGCTGGTGCACTGATTATGGCGTGGGATTTTCTTGTCAAGCTTACGCCGGTCTATCCTGGTTGGATGCGGCGGTTCATTCCCGGTTCGAGGACACTTGCCGCGAGCCGTCCGGGGGAGAACGTGTCATGACGGCGCAACATGACACTCCGGATGTGAGGCTCAAGCGCGTGTACGATGCCTCCGCGCCCAGCGACGGCCTGCGCGTGCTGGTGGACCGCCTTTGGCCGCGAGGGCTGCACAAAGCCGACGTGAAGATGGATTTTTGGCTGAAGGACGTGGCGCCAAGTCCGGACCTGCGTCACTGGTTCGGCCATGATCCGGCGCATTGGGACGAATTCCGGCTGCGATACCGTCATGAGCTTTCAAACGGAAATGCCGAGATCGCCCGTCTTGTGGGACTGGCGGAGAAAAGCAGGATCACGCTTCTTTATGCGGCGCATGATCCTCTCCATAACCATGCACTCGTTCTTCGGGATTTTCTGTGCGATGTCGCGACGGTTAAATCTTCGAGCCATGGACGAGGGGATCAGTCATAACACAACACGTTGATTTCGCAGAACGCCTCACTCGGGCGTTGCTTGAAACGCGCGCTGATGCGATCCTCGCCGCCGACCCGGGGGGATCATCCGATTCTGGAACCCGGGCGCGGTAAGAAACTTCGGGTTCACCAAAGATCAGGCTCTTGGGCGCTCGCTTGATATCATCATTCTCGAAAAGCTACAGGTACGGCAGCGGGAAGGATGGAATCGCGTGCTTCAGACCGGTCAGAGTCGTTATGTGGCGGACGAGTTGCTTGCCGTTCCCGCGATGACGTCCGACGGTCGGCTATGCGAGTATACCGCCGCTGCGGCTGACCATCTCAACGTCCATGAAGTTCACGCCTGTCACATGTTGCCCCACGAAAAAAGGCTTCGACCGGTGCGCTGAAAGGAATTGCATGTGGGTGCCGTGCTCCGTGAGCTATCAATCCACTCCCGGAACATTACTTATGTGGCAATATCTGGTTCTCTATCCTAGCGTCCAACAACGGACATTCCACCCCCCTAACTCGCCTGTCGGCCCAAGAGAACCAGAACAGACAGGCGGCATTCGCCTCATCCCGATCATACAGGCGGTTGGGAGAGTTTCCCGAAAGCCGACATGAATCCATCCGACGCTCTGCCGGCAAAGGCGGATAGCGGATTTGCGCACGCATTCTACCCAGTCGACGCGGATTTCTCACACTTGAGGCAATTTCGGTTCATTTTGTAGAATTCAGTCATCCCACAGGAGCCCGATCTGGAATATTGACGATATTCTGCTTCTGGCGGCGGGTTCTGAACGCAGTGAGGGTGTCACGGCCTGAGAAGGC
>NZ_WOTD01000079.1 GCF_011516885.1 Acetobacter lambici
AAAAGGGCAGGCGGAAGGGTATCAGGCCGCTCGTGATGAAAAGGCGGCTGCGTCCTGGGCCAACACTCCGGCCGGACAGCGGGCTTATGGTCTCGATCAGCTCGGCAACCTTGATCTGGTGACGCAATGCCGGGGGCAGGGATGGCGGATCGTGCGACAACACGGACAGGATTATTGTTACCCCTACCTCGACGCCCAGCAGATGGTTCATGGTTGGGCGATACCCTGACCAGCCCCCTCGTCGTTTCCTGAGCCATTTTTTCTTGCCCGGTTCTACCAGCGTTACAGGGTTTGGGCGAACGTGGAGCGGAGGCGTCAAAGATGTTTAGTGTGGATAACACCCCTTTAAAATGCCTTTGATCCGCCCACGAGGGTCCACAGGACCCGAGGCCCGCTACCGCTTGCAAGAGCGTTCGCCGGCCTCGTCCCGTGGGCTTCATGGACGGCTCTTAAGATCATAGAAGAGAAAAACACATCATCCCTTATATTTCAAATACTTAAAGGGGGGGGGTAGGACACCAGCTATGTCCTACCCCCCGGACACCAGCTATGTCCTAGGTTTGTCCAATATTATGACAAATTCGTCGTTGATATGGACATTCATTTGGCCTAGGGTCAGGACATCCATGTCACGATTCTGGACACCGCGAATGCCTTTAGAACCGAAAATTCAGATCGCCACCCCACCAACCGGGACATGGGTCCAAACTGAACGTGCAGCACATGAGCGATGGTCTATTCTCGCAGTGGAAAACCCTCGTGCAGCAGCCCTTTTGCATGTGATCATTGCCAAAATGGGCAGACACAACGCTCTGGTCGCCAGTCAAGAAACACTTTCCAATTTGACTAAGTGCAGCACTCGAACCGTCCGTCGCTCTCTCCAAGTTCTCAAAGAGGAAAATTGGATCGAAATCCGTCAAGTCGGTGCATCTGGCACAGTTAACGCCTACATCGTGAATGACCGGGTGGCGTGGTCTGGTGCACGGGATGGCATTCGCTACAGCTTGTTTTCAGCCGCTGTTCTGGTCTCCGACAACGAACAGCCCGACAATGCTGACATTGGCATGCAACCACCTCTGGAACACATTCCATCGCTACAGCCTGGCGAACGCCAGTTACCGACCGGCCCCGGTATGCCGCCCCCTTCCCAGCCATCTCTTGACGGTCTGGAACCTGACTTGCCCGCCACCAGCCGCGACGATCCTGCACAGTGAGCGCGCACACTCCTGCGCACATGTCGCCTGCACAGGCTGCACAGGTAGCTGATGTCTCCAGATGGACAATTATGCGATCTATAAAATCGGGAGATTTGCAGGCATTTCGGGACAACAAGAACCAATGGCGGATCAAATCTGACGATCTGAACGCATGGCTCTCTGCACACCCTGCACAGTGTGCGCACACTGTGCAGGAAGAGGTCGATGCACACCCTGTGCACACCCCCGCACACCCCGATCTGATCGCCAAAAATACGCTCGAACTGATGCGTGTGAAAGCTGAACTCGAAGCCGAGAAGACGCTCCGGGCGACCATCGAGGCTGACCGAGATCACTGGCGCGAATTAGCCCAGAAGCTGGCTGAATCACGACCACGCAAATGGTGGTTCTGGTGATGAATGTGCTATACTCAATTCCACACCAACCAACAGGAGTCACATGATGAGTGAAGCACTCTCCCCCATCGTCTCCGAGTTCGAGACGGTCGAACAGGAAGCGGCCTATACCGCATGGCTTCAAGCCAAAGTTGCCATAAGTCTGGCCGATCGGCGCCCGCCAATCCCGCATGATGAAGTTGAACGGCGTATGACCGAACGGCTTGCCAAGCTGCGCAAACGCAAGGTTGCATAATGCTACCCATCGTCTGGACCGAAACCGCTGACGAAGACCTTGCCGGAATCACGGAATACATTGGTGAAAGCAATATCAGTGCAGCGGAGCGGATGTGGCATCGTCTCCGTTCCTGCGTTCTGCCTTTATCGTCTCATCCCTACCTATACCCGATTAGCGATCGCATTCCTGGACTCCGCGAAGTCGTAGCGCATCCAAATTACATCATCCTGTATCGGGTGACGGCAACCCGCGTTGAAATCATCAATGTGGTTCATGCCCGCCGCCAGTTCCCCGGTTAAATTCTCACATACCGAGAGAGACGCTGCCGTCCCAATTTCCCTCGATTTCGACGGCCTAACAAAGGGGGCAGGCAAGCCTTCGACCCGACCTCAACATTAACTGTTTATGCTCATGACTAGGTGATATGCTAAAATCATCTGGAATATTTATTGAATACTTTAAGATTATCTTTCTAAAATAATCCTGTCTTGAGCGCATCGGTTGCCTTACCAGGATAGTGCTCAAGAGTAATTGAATAGGAAATATTCCCATGTTTCTCAAAAATCTCTTACTCTCACTCGGCGTTATTGGCGTTTCCGCTCTCTCATTCACCAACTCGGCCCATGCGTCAGGTGGCACGATCCAACTGTTTAATGGCTCTCCACAAAGTGTTCAGATCACTGGCTATTCTGCGACCTCAGGCATCTCTCCAAGCACTGCCAGCCTCACAGTCTTAGCCGGAACAACAGGTACTGTTGCTAACGCATCAGGACCAGACAAGAAAAATCTTACAATACAATTTTCAGCAGAATCAAACTCTTCTACTCAAAAATTTGGATGTAGTTATAATATTATTCTAACATACTCTTCATCACTTAATGAATATTACGCAAACTACCAAGCATTCCCAATTTCATATCAAAATGAAACATATTTCCCAACATGCACAGCACCAGCTTCTGGCCCATGGAATGCCATTGGTGTTTTAGGGGGATATTTCTCTATAAAATAACCATCCCTTAATTAACCTTCTCTTTACTCTATGCGGTCATTAGATCGCATAGAGTTTTATACATGTAGTAGGAGTGTTTTATGACTACCATTACAACTACCGACCTGTCGTGGTCTGCTACATGGTCCCGTAATCCTGCTACATCTGATCCATCTGATTACATCAATTCCAGACATAGTGTCGTTAGCGATACATCAAAAAGTTCAAGTATTTTTAATGATGACAATAATAGCGATAAAATAATTTTATCAAAAGAAGCACAAGAATACACAAATAACAATAGCAGCCAAATAACAGATACAACCAATACAATACAAGAAATATATAATTCTCTAGGAAAAATAATAAGCAGCTCCACAACATCAGATTCTGAAAAATGGAATGCCTTTGAAGCAGCCGATGAACTACGTTCAGAATATATGGATAACAATGGTATTAACGGACTTGATCTCTCATTTGATCAAGAAACTGAAAATAGTCCGTTTATGCAAAAAATAAATGCCACCAATGATTATATCAATAGTGGCAAAGATATTGCTGCCAACCCTCTAGCGACAAAACTGTTCAATTTATGGGGAAAAGAAGGAGAAATACTAAGTAAAGAAAGCTATGGTTCATCCTCTTTCTCCATCAACATTCAAGAAACAACTATTCACACTGATAGCGGAGACGTAACCAGTTTCCAACTATCATCTAATTTCAATAGTCATTCAAATATTCCCTTGAAAACATCTCATGCGTCGACCCTAGATACATCAACTTCCTCTACATCTGCATCAATAGGAAATAACGTCCAAATCCTATCTGTTTCTGGAAAAACTAGCGATTTAAATGCAGAATTAGACAAAGAAATTGTCGAAGAACTATTTAGTTCTTCAGACAAAAAAACGGTTAAATCTCCGAAGATCGCGCAGCAGAATACATCTGCATCCACAAACACCTCAACCCCGACACCTTCGCTGACTACTCAAAATCCCATATCTGGCCCGCTATCATAATCCCGCCCTCTGCTCCGTCCTCGTGAGCGGCCCAAGGATCGACCCAACTCCTGTTGGAGCTGCTTCTGTCTTTCCTGTTCGGCCGCCCGGATTTCCTGCTGGCGTCTGATCTCGGCCTGACGCGCCAGTTCCTGCCTCTGGCGTTCGGCTTCCCGCTGCTGCTCCATCCGTTGCCCGATCTTCCGGGCCAGACCGACCGCCTGCCGGGCCTTTTTCTCAAGGCCAGAAAACAGCTCCTGCGCCTTCTCAATAGCCTTGCGGGCCGTTTCCAGAACACGGTTCCGCTCGCGGATCTCCGCATTCTGCTTCCCGAGATCCGTCACAGGATCTCGGCCGGGGATCTCGCGGGCCGCCTGACGCTCTAGGGCGGTCGCTGACACGCCCATGTGCCGGGTCGGCTCCTGTTCCTTCCCCTGGCGCTCGAAGCTCCGGTGATCCACCCGCTGTTCGACCTGGTGCCGTTCCAGGGCCATGTTCACCTGGCGCGCCCACACGCCCCGCATATGCTCGATCTCGGCCGAGGCGGTGCTGGCCACGTCCAGAACCCGCGTCTTGGCCCCCAGACCATCCTCCCCGGCCGTCCGGGTTGTGGTGAGGATATGCGCGTGATGGTTCCGATTATCCCCTTCCCGGCCGGGTTCATGGATCGCCACATCGGCCACCACCCCGTACCGCTCCACCAGTTCACGGGCGAAATCCCGGGCCAGTTCTTTCCGTGCGTCCGTGTCCAGCTCGGCCGGTAATGCCAGCTCATATTCCCGGCCGGTCTTGGCGTCCTTCCTCTTCTCGGCCGCTTCCGCTGCGTTCCACAGGGCGTTCCGGTCTTGCGCCCAGTCTGCACCATCCGGGGCCACGATGAACGCATCCTCTACCCCCTGCTTGCGGGTGTAGTCGTGCGTCAGGCCCTGCCGTTCGTCCGTCAGCTCCTGACCGGCACGATAGGCGGCAGCAGCCACGACACTGCGACCGGCTGAACGCGAGATGGATTTGACGGACAGGTGGTAGATCGCCACGACTCTCTCCGTTCAGGAAGGGTTCAGGGAAGGAACATCACTGACGCACGCATTGCGAAGCAATGCTAAAGTGCGCCCTTCACTCCTTCGTCGCAAGGGTTGTTTGCGCTCCACGACGAATCAAGGAAACTTCCGAAAAATATGGTATTATCAACAGGGTCATGCGGGGACAGAAATAACGACAGACCATTGCACCCACTTGGTGCGGGAGGAAAAATGACACCCATCGAGAAGGCAAAACAGCAGGTCGAACAGGCCAAGGCCCGGTATCAGGCTTTGCTCGCCAGACAGAACGCTGAAGAACGCAAGTTGGACACCCGGCGCAAGGTCATTCTCGGGGGGCTGCTGATCGAGGCGGCCGGGAAGGATGAACGCTTCGGACGGGTCATTGACGAGTTGATGAAACGCATCACCCGCGAGCATGACCACAAGGCGTTCAAGGACTGGCAGAAACCGGAGCCTGACCGGTCATGACCGACGAACGCGAGCTGGATGACGGGCTGGCCGCGTTCGACCAGCTCGGCCGGGAAATGGTGGAGACAAACCGGCTGCTTCGGACCGTCCGGTCCGATCAGACGACCCGGAACCAGCAGGAACATGTCCTATCGGCAGAAATGCAAACCGCGCTCAAACAGGCCACAGGAGCCTCACAGAAGGCGCTACAGGCCGCCAAGACGGAAATACGCTCATCTCTACTCTGGACGGGCCTAATGGCCTTCCTGATCGTTCTGGTAGCGTTTGGCGGTGGTTATTTCTTCGGTCAGCAGGCCGGAACCGAAAAAGGGCAGGCGGAAGGGTATCAGGCCGCTCGTGATGAAAAGGCGGCTGCGTCCTGGGCCAACACTCCGGCCGGACAG
>NZ_WOTD01000080.1 GCF_011516885.1 Acetobacter lambici
TGCACGGGAGGCGATCTGAAGGCTCTGCTGGAAGAAGGAAAGACGACGCTGCTGTCACGTCTGATTCCCGCGCTTGAACGGGATGCGGCTGCCATTGAAGCGTCTCTTGTCACACCTTGGACAACCAGCCCGGTTGAAGGACAGATCAGCCGACTGAAAATGATCAAGCGAACCATGTTCGGAAGAGCAGGCTTCGAACTCCTCAGGGCGCGTGTCCTTCAGCCCGCATAATCAAAAAACATCATCACGAAAAGTGCGGAAGAACCCAAAAACTGGCAGGCGATCATGGCTGGCTGCTGGAAACAGTCTGGCACCATCACGCGCATATTGCCGCCACCATGGCCGAAAACGGGTGGGAGCAGGGGGCTGTTCTGGGGCTGGCGCTCGACGGCACGGGCTATGGGCCAGATGGCACCTTATGGGGGTGCGAAATGCTGGTGTGTGATTATGCACACATGACCCGCATGGGTCACCTGAGCACTGTTCCCATGCCAGGGGGTGAAAAAGCAGCGCGCGAGCCATGGCGCATGTTACTGGCGCACATGGACCGCGCATTGGGGGCGGAGGCCACCGATCAAGCGCAGGCAGTAGTGCGCGCGTTACACGAAAAACCGGTGGACACGATACGGGCCATGGTCCGCAAGGGTCTGAATGCCCCCCTGACCAGTTCAGCCGGACGCCTGTTTGACGCCATGGCCGCCCTGACTGGCTGTGCGCCTGCCAGACTGAGTTATGAGGGAGAGGCCGCTATGCGGCTGGAGGCTCTGGCCGAACAGGCGGAGGGTATATCGGCCCCACTGGTATTTGACCTGCGTATGACCGGTGACCTGCTGGAAATGGACCCGGCTCCCATGTGGCGTGCGGCCCTGCAACGCTTGGAAGGCGGGTGCACCGGAGCCGAACTGGCCCATGCATTCCATGCCGGGCTTGCGCATGCATTGGCCACCGCCATGCGCAAACTAGCCGTGCGCACGGGGCTGGGCACGGTGGCGCTGTCTGGCGGGGTTATGCACAATGGGGTGCTTGTGAGCATGCTCATCCCGCTTTTGCAGGGGGCTGGGCTGAAGGTGCTTATGCCAGCGCAAGTGCCCGCAGGCGACGGCGGGCTGGCTCTCGGGCAGGCCGCAGTGGCGGCATACAGGCACAGGTGCACCTGATTTTTTCAATACACCGGGTATAAAGTGGAAAGCTGGCAGCCAATTGTGGCGGCCAGACTGTGTCCATCTGGGCGTTGGGACCGGGTTAGTCTGGCCTTTTTCGGGCGTGGCACATTTCTTGCTTTCTCCTTGAGGGTAATTGCGGACCTGTTCCGGTTCGCCGCCTGAGGAGGACGTCTTCATTGATGGCTGGTCTTGAAACGTTTTATGAAGTGATGCGACGGCAGGGCATTACCCGTCGGTCGTTCATCAAATACTGTTCGCTTACCGCTGCGGCCCTTGGTCTGGGGCCGGAATTTGTGCCCCAGATCGCCAGTGCGATGGAAACCAAACCCCGTCTGCCTGTTTTGTGGCTGCACGGGCTGGAATGCACCTGCTGCTCGGAAAGTTTTATTCGTTCTGCCCATCCGTTGGTCAAGGATGTGGTTCTGTCCATGATCTCGCTTGATTATGACGACACACTCATGGCGTCTGCCGGGCATCAGGCCGAAGCCATTCTGGACGAGGTGATGGAAAAATACCACGGCAACTACATTCTGGCCGTGGAAGGGAACCCACCCCTTAATGAAGATGGCATGTACTGCATTATCGGCGGCAAGCCGTTTGTGGAACAGCTTAAAAAAGTAGCCAGCGGGGCCAAGGCCATTATCTCGTGGGGGTCATGCGCCTCTTACGGGTGTGTGCAGGCCGCACGTCCCAACCCTACGCAGGCAACGCCCGTGCACAAGGTTATTCTGGACAAGCCCATTATCAAGGTGCCGGGTTGCCCGCCCATTGCCGAGGTCATGACCGGCGTTATTACCTACATGCTGACCTTTGACCGCCTGCCCGAGCTTGACCGGCAGGGGCGGCCCAAAATGTTCTACTCCCAGCGGATTCACGACAAATGCTACCGCCGCCCCCACTTTGACGCGGGCCAGTATGTGGAAAGCTTTGATGATGAAGGCGCGCGCAAGGGGTACTGCCTGTACAAGGTCGGTTGCAAAGGCCCAACGACCTATAACGCATGTTCCATCGTGCGGTGGAATGATGGCGTGTCCTTCCCCATCCAGTCGGGTCACGGTTGCATTGGCTGTTCCGAAGATGGGTTCTGGGACAAGGGGTCATGGTACGCAAGGCTCCAGAATGTAGGCGGTTTTGGTGTTGAAGCCAGTGCCGACAAGGTTGGCATGGTTGCCGCCGGAGCCGTAGGTGCGGGCCTTGCCGCCCATGCCGCCATAAGCGCGCTCAGCCGCGCACGATACAAAGGGGATGACGCCCAATGACCACGCTCCAGACACCAAACGGTTTTGCGCTTGATAACGGTGGAAAGCGCATTGTGGTGGACCCGCTGACCCGTATTGAAGGGCACATGCGTGTTGAGGTGAATGTGGATGAGCAGAACATCATCCGCAATGCCGTATCCACCGGCACAATGTGGCGCGGGTTGGAAGTTATTCTGCGTGGGCGTGACCCGCGGGATGCATGGGCCTTTGTGGAGCGGATCTGCGGTGTGTGCACCGGCTGTCATGCGCTTGCCTCCGTGCGCGCGGTGGAAGATGCGCTGGATATCCGTATTCCCACCAATGCGTTTCTGATTCGCCAGATCATGGCCAAGGTGCTGGCATGGCATGACCATGTGGTGCATTTTTACCACCTGCACGCGCTGGACTGGGTTAATCCGGTCAACGCCCTAAGGGCAGACCCGCGTGCGACGTCCATGTTGCAACAATCTGTTTCTCCCAACCACGCCAAGTCTTCCCCCGGCTATTTCCGTGACGTGCAGAACAGGCTGAAAAAGTTTGTTGAAAGCGGACAACTCGGTATTTTCAAAAACGGGTACTGGGATAGCAAAGCCTATCTGCTCCCGCCCGAAGCCGACCTGATGGCTGTAACCCATTATCTGGAAGCGCTTGATTTCCAAAAAGAAATTGTAAAAATCCACACCATTCTGGGTGGCAAAAACCCGCACCCCAACTACATGGTGGGGGGTGTGCCCTGCGCCATCAATATTGATGGGGACATGGCGGCTGGCGCTCCACTGAACATGGATCGTCTGAACTTCATCAAGCAAAAGCTGGATGAAGCCTACGAGTTTTCGCAAAATGTTTATGTGCCCGATGTTATCGCCATCGCCAGTTATTATAAGAACTGGCTCTATGGTGGTGGTCTGGCAAACCATAATCTTATGGATTACGGCGACTACCCAACCATACAGGGTGATAAATCCACCGACCGCCTGCCCGGTGGCGTGATCCTGAATGGTAACTGGAACGAAATCCACCCGATTGATGCCCGTGACCCCGAGCAGGTGCAGGAATTTGTAACCCATAGCTGGTATAGCTACGGGCAGGGGCGCGAGGATGTCGGTCTGCATCCGTGGGATGGTGTGACCGATCCGCACTATGCTTTGGGCAGTGGGGCCAAGGGCACACGCACTAATATTGAAGCCGTGGACGAAAACGCCAAATATTCGTGGGTCAAGGCCCCGCGCTGGCGTGGCAATGCGTGCGAGGTCGGGCCTTTGGCGCGCTATATTCTGGCGTATTCCAAGGGTGTGCCTTACGTTAAAGCGCAGGTGGACGATGCTCTGGGCCGCTTTAACGCTCTGGCTGGCACCAGCTTTACGCCACAACAGGCGCTGCCCACCACAATCGGGCGTACGCTCACCCGCGCGTTGGAAGGGCATTATTGCGCCCAGCAGTTGCTGGATGATTATGATGCCCTGATCACCAACATCCGCAATGGGGATCTGGCAACAGCCAATATGTCGCGCTGGGATCCGGCAACATGGCCCAAGGAGGCCAAGGGGGTTGGTCTTGTGGCCGCACCCCGTGGTGGGCTTGGCCATTGGATCAAAATCAAGGATGGCCGGATAGAAAACTACCAGTGCGTGGTGCCCAGCACATGGAACGCAGGCCCACGGGACGCCAAGGGCAATATTGGTGCGTTCGAGGCATCACTTCTGGGAACGTCTATGGCTAACCCTGAACAGCCGGTGGAAATCCTGCGCACCCTGCATTCGTTTGACCCCTGCATGGCCTGCGCCACACATGTCATGGCCCCCGATGGGGATGAACTCGCCCGCGTAACCGTGCGCTAAGGGGGATAGCCCGATGGTTCCATCCAAATCGAACGTCCTGACCGATGAGGACCTGCAGGGCACAAACCTGCAGGGGCAGAACGCGCGGGCACTGCGCGCGCGCAAGCTCACCACGATTTACGTGTATGAGGCTCCCGTAAGGCTCTGGCACTGGGTTACGGCGGCGTCCATTGTTGTGCTGGCTATTACCGAGTATTTTATTGGCACGCCGTTGCCTACGCTTTCGGGGGAGCCGAGTAACCATTTTCTCATGGGCTGGATCCGGTACCTGCATTTTGCTGCGGCATGGATTTTTGCCGTGGGCTTTGCCGGGCGTATCGTGTGGACCTTTATGGGGAATATCTATACGCGCGAGCTGTTTTATATTCCCATCTGGCGCAAGGACTACTGGAAAGGCCTGCTGGACGAAATACTGGTCTATGCCTTTATTAAAAAACAGGGTGAAAAAACAATCGGGCATAATGCGCTTGCCCGCACGGCCCTGTTTTTCTGCTTTACCCTGACCGGCCTGTTCATGATCATCAGCGGGTTTGCGCTGTATTCCGAAGGAACAGGCATGGATAGCTGGGAGGGCAGAGTATTTGGTTGGGTTATGCCCTGGCTTGGGGGTGATCTGGGCACGCACTTCCTCCACCATTGGGGGATGTGGGTGATCATCCTGTTTGTGATGATCCATATTTATACCGTCACGCGGGAGGATATTATGTCCCGCCAGACGCTGCTGTCAGCAATGACCAATGGGTATCGGTCTTACCGGGATGATCGACCAAAGTGATAGGTCTATGACCATGTAGCTGCTCGTTCTGGAAAGTAAGAGTCCATAAAATCCCGTCATCACATTTACGTGTTGGCGGGATTTTTGCATTTGGCCGGTCGCGCATCTGCCATTCTGGAAGTTGGCATGTTTCTTGCTTTTATTGAATGGCAGGGAAAGCGTGGGCCTGCCTTGGGTGGGGCCACGGTTCCCTGAATGGGGAACAGGAGGCGGCACACGTGGCGTTAGACGCGGTTCTATATGGCAGTGAGCGGAAAATTCTGGTGCTGGGCATCGGCAATATTCTGTGGGCGGATGAGGGGTTTGGTGTTCGGGCTGTTGAATACCTTGCTGCCCGCTACAGCTTTGGTCCGGATGTGGAGGTCATGGATGGTGGCACGCAGGGCCTGTATCTGCTGCCCGTGCTGGAGGACCTTGAAACCCTGATTATTGTGGACGCCATAGATTTTGGTCTTCCCCCCGCCACCTTGCATCATGTGGAAGGCTCTGCCGTGCCCGCTACAATTGGTGCGCGTAAAATGAGTCTCCATCAGACCGGTTTTCAGGAAGTGCTACGGCGTGTCGTCAGTTAAGCAGGATAATGATTGAAGCGAACTGCACGGCTGCGAGGAAGGTGGATTTCAGCTTGTCGTAACGGGTTGCGATAGCGCGAAACTGCTTGA
>NZ_WOTD01000081.1 GCF_011516885.1 Acetobacter lambici
GACGAACGAGCTATCTCAGCCCGGACAGCCGGTGTCGTGCGTGCCTGTGGGTGGATCTGAAGCATCATTCGGTCTCCCTGCAAACGGAAGAAAACAACGAAGCATAACGCGGTATCGCCCACACTACATCATCCCAATGACGTCTCACAACCTGACAATTACCCCAATATCCCAACGTGGTCGCAGTCTGCGTTTTCGCTGACACGTCAGGAAAACGTGTTAACGAAACCTAATTTCGTTAACACGTAGCGCCCGCAGATCTTCTGGATCCATGCCCCCATTCAGGACCGAGAAGACTCTGGCAGATACGTCATCACCTCTCTGAAGACACGTTCCATCCGGGGTCGAAGATAGTCCATCTCCCCCTCAAGGCGGACCAGAGCAGGAGCGCGTTTTTCCGCCGCACGCTCAGACTGATTGCACAGCGACCACCGTCCTGGGGCATCAGGAATCTCTGACAGATCCGCCAGACAGACACCAGCACCATACATGTCGTCAAAAATCGGGTTTTCCTCGATAAAACCTTCTTCAGGGATCAGGGGACCTGTGCCCTCAGCATAGTGATCCCTCAGTGCATCCTTTTCTGCGCCCTCCTTCACCCGCGCAGGCAGAAACAGGATTTGCTCCCACGGCACATTGGCCTCATGAAGACGGTCTGCTGTCCACATCCCTCTGTGCAAAGTGTAACGCTCTGCTCTCACCGGAATGACAAACAGGTCAAAAAATGTGTCTCTTGCAGTAAAGCACCTCTTTGCTCCTGCCAAAAACGCTTCCACCGCATTTGAGCAAATATCAATAATGACAGGTCGGTCTGCATGCTCTCCCGCCAGATCCACGACCTCATTTCTACTGGACTGTCGTATAAAGTGTGCTTTTTCCTCTTTAAGAAAAGGTATTTCCTCTTGAAATGCTCCCATGAAAATCATGCAGGGGTCATGTAAAAAGGGCTGGAAAAGATTCACGGCCAGCGTGGTTTTCCCACAGCCTCCCGCTGCCGAAAGAATGCAGATTTGGGGATAAAATGAACCACTTTCTTGTTTCATGAGACCCGTTCCTCAAAATACACCAAAAATACATATTATAGTTGATAATATTATAATATGTAATCTGCCATTGCGGATGCATGGATAAGCGCCGCCTTGTGGGAAAGAATTTTGCACGTCTGCGCAAGGCGCGGGGCCTGACACAAGAGCAGGTTTCAGACCGCTCAGGTTTCAGTCAGCAATATCTCAGCGGGCTGGAAAAAGGGCATCGCAATCCGACGGTCATCACCCTGTTCGAACTGGCCAACTGCCTTGAAACAACCCCGGACGAATTCCTGCGGAGTGTCAAATCTGACACGCAGACAGATCCACCCCCTTCTCCTGTCAGCCCCCCTGCCGTAAGATAAGGCAGGTTACCTTTCTTAGAGAGTACAGAAAGGGTCGAAGCAGATCCCGCCTTATTGGCGGGATTTGTTTATCTTTCCCACGCTGCCAGCTACCATACGAGGATAACCCGACGCCTTCTGAGTCATTCAGAAGACATACTCTCAACCGTTTGAGCCGCGTTATTCATGGGGCAGACCCGTGGCTATTTCCCTTTTAGATACTTGGCGAACCTGTCGTCTTCCTCCCAATCGAGGACTGGGGTTTTTTTTCCGATTGCGAGGGCTACACGGAGACGTTGCTGTCCGGTTGCGTTTTCCGGGAGGACATTTTCGTGTCTGACTTCTGGTTTGTCTGCGGCTCGTTCGACATGCTTTTTCGGTCTCTTCTTAGAGGACGTCAGGATCGCTGGTTCAGGTGCTACAGACTGGGCTGGTTGGACAGATAGCCCCGCTAGCTGCGCCTTTTTTATCTGCTCTTTTTTGGCCCGTTTTCGTGCCCGATAGAGCAGATTGACGAAGGTGGCTTTGGTGACCGTCACACCATGTTTTGCACAGAACCATTCCCACACATGCTCTCGTGAGAGTCCACCATACTGCTGACTTTCGATCTCTTTCAAAGAGGTCCGCACAAGTCCCGAAAGTGTACAACCTGTTTTGTTTTGGGATTTTGACACGACTGACGTTCTCCGGTGCTGATCTTTTCCACCTAATAAAATGCTTTGCCACCTGTCCAGCTAATTTGCTTCTTTTTTGGTGGCAAATTGGTGTTTTTCTGCTTCCTGCCCCATTCCCAATATTCTTATGGTTTCTTTCCACTTCTTTTTTGCTTCTTTTCTAGAATTTTTTCTAGTTTAGAATGCTTCTTTTCTGGTTGCAAACTGGTGTTTTTCTGGTTGTTTTCTGGTGGTTTTCGCTTTTTTCGGGTCTGCTCGCTCACGCTCGCTGCAAGAGGACGCTGTTTTCTGCATAAATGGGTGTGGGAAAGGTCTTTTTTCTGTCCTGTTCTGACGGTTTTTGCTCCTTAATCTGGCTATACACATGACGCAGTCCGCTGGACTGCATAACGTATTGAAAACAAAAGGCTTTATTCGATCTATACAGTTTGTGCGTCCGACGCGCGTCGGACATTTTATTGATTTTATGGCAGTTTTCTGCAATAATACGTCCGACAAAATGATATCCATTGGTCTGGAACCGTCATGCGCGAACGCAAATACACGGTGAGATTCACCGAAGACGAAGCTGAGTGGCTTCAGGAGGTTGCTCTTGATGGCAACGTGTCTGGCTATATTCGGGACACCGTTTTGAGACAGTCCAAAAGTGACCGCAAACTGGTCAGCATGAATGAAAGACTGGTGGACCTTGGTCAGGATATGAGGCTGGTCACCGACCTGCTGCATGACCTGAACCAGAAGGTTGCGGGCACACCCACAGCACCGGACGCGACCGGCTCACAGGAGCCAGAGGGCATCCCGGACGAGCTGACGGCTATGGTGCTGGAAATCCTGCTTCTGACGCGTGCGAATTCAACCCGTCAGGATATCCGCATGGCACAGGGATCGGTTGAATACGCCGGACTGTCTGTGTGGGAAGGCAAGAAGCGCTTCTCAAGAACCGAATAATCTGTGCGCAGAAAGCTCTGGCAATAGCCCCTGGTTGCCCATGGCATATCTGCGCATATCCATGACCATATGCGTGACAAAGTCTGATTGATTTTTTACGAGGATATTCGTATATATGAAGCCCGAAGGGTTCAAAGAGGTAAAGCGAAAAGTTATCGCCGCCTTACGTGAGGGCACCTATCAGCATGAAACAGATCGATCAGCCATAGACACCAAAAACCTGCTTTTCACTGGAGATGTAACGCCCGAAGAGATTTGTCAGGTTCTCATGAACAGTCAGGGGCAGGATCACTCCTCATCCCCACACCACCATGCCCCCTCACTCACTGTCCACATCATCAAGCGTGATGGATGGTATCTGAAATTCTACTTCGTAGACCCGGATACTGTTTTCATAAGCGCACATAAATGAGCACAAATATGGTGAAGCTCTATCAACCCGGCGATAAAAGCCGTGCCGTGTGTCCTCACTGCGCCAAACTGGTGACAACCACGTTTAACTATCGCGATGTCCCTTTTGATGACGGTTCTGGGACAGTCAGGGATATTCTGACAGCGGTCTGTGATGAATGTGCACAGGTTGTCGCTGTTCCGGCTCAATCCACACCTGCAATCAGAAACGCACGTGACGTTGCTGATATTTCGCTAGAAGTCAGCATTCCTGCGCCAGAAGTGGAAATTCTGGACGCAGCGGCATACCGGATTGATCCACGGGCAACCACTCGGTTTCGCAAGAGCCTTTTTGCTTACTACCTGTCGAAATGGCAGCGTGAAACGGGAGAACTGGACCGTCTGCAAGAAGACGTGAGGACGTGGCTCACGCAGCGTCAGGCCCTCAGCAAGCAGATTGCTGGGATTAAAATTCCCAAGCGTCGCATTTCCTTCAAGCTGTCTCCTGCCACCAATCAAAATGTCCATAAGATCATGGACAGAACAAACCTCGATAAGACAAAGCTCATGCGTGGGGTCGTCATGATGACGGAAAGAGAGATTTTGAGTGATGAACCCGGTCCTGTCATCCGGGAATTACAGGAAATTGCTGCTATCGTTAACGCCTGATTTCCGAGCTTACTTACGCGACGTTTCTGGGACGACCGCCTTTCGCACCATTCCGACGTGCGGCCGCCGCCTTTGCGGGACTGGCGGAAGATCCGCCTACACGTCCCATCTGTGCTGCCATCCAGCTTCGGGAACCGTAGATACCGTGGATCATACCTTCGACCAGGACATCAGCATCAAGACGTGGCCAGTGAAGGCCATTCCCCAGCGGGGTGATCTCGATCTCGGCCAGATCATTCAGTGAAGCGCCGTGCAGATCCTGTAGCAGATCCACCGGCACGCTCATTTCAACACCGTTGGAGAGGGTGACATGAAGGGCGCGGCGCGCACGGATCAACCGTGCGGAGACCGCATGAGGAACTGTTGCTCGATGAAGCGTGTCTGCTTCACGAGCGGTCTGATAGTTCATGTCATTCGCCATGTATCGTCTCCCATGCTTCAGTCAGCATCTCAGCGTGGTCCTGCACGATGACAAGGGCTTCCTGTATGACCTTATCTTTCATGCCACCTGCCCATATCAGGCGGGCTTTCCTGCCAATTTCGATCACCGCTTCTCCATCCGCGTTTATAACGTGAACGTGCATTGGGCACATGATCTGCCGTGTAAATCACGACACGAAATTCATTGATGCGTAGAAGCGTCGGCATAATGCACAATATCCCTAACGCTTGGGTTTTTCAATTAGAACCATCCCGCCGAAGGTCAGGAGCAGAATATCTGGACGGTCAGACCGAAATGGACAGCCCATCAATATCTGACAAAGCTCGCAGAACCCCGTGTGAGGCCGTACAAAGCGCAATTCTCATTACAGACACCCAACCAGCCACCACATCTGATAATGCCTGTCCGGCCTTCCTGTGGCGTCTGACGGGTATGCTGAAACACATGAGCCGCTGAATGGTCGCCTGAAGTAAGCATCCTGCGTGAGACGCGGCTCAGGAACTAGATTTCATGGTCTTGTTGAGTCTTGTGCGGACAGCGTTGCGTTTGTTGGCGATGCGGTTCAGGGCGTTTCTGAGTGGAAGCTCATTGATCTCGTTGGGGTTCCAATCTTCGAGATAGGCACTGACTTCGTCATGGTCTGGATGGTCGGGATCTGCCCAGGATTCAAGCATGTGATAGAATCCCGGAATGCCGCCGCAGTCTTCTGGCGGACAGGCATATTGTCCGGCGATGTATTTGGGGTACCCTTCTCCGGCCTTTCCCTGCCGGACATTGTTGATGAGGAAGCGATGGCGCCATCCGTCACCGAAGTCATATTCGTAGACCATTTCGAGACGGGATGTCGTTAGAAGATCGCGCAGTCGGGTTTTTGCGGCGTTACGACGTGGCAGCCCACCCCAGTCTTCGTTATCAGGTAAGCCGTAGCGTTGATCACCGAGCGTGAATTCCCACAGATGGTAATCGAGCCATCCCATGGTCACCTGAATGACCTCATGCAGTGTCCTGAGCGTCAGCGAGGTCGGAACGTCAACCTCACGCCAGATCAGAGGCGCGGTATTCGTCAGTTCGATAAGGGCCGTGCCTTTTGTGGTGTTCTGCACACGTGAGAGAAGACGGCGGACAAGAGTATCCGCGCTGATGGGGCAACACAGGCGCACGGTCATTCGTGCTCCAGCGGAAC
>NZ_WOTD01000082.1:2500-5478 GCF_011516885.1 Acetobacter lambici
CCGCGAGCAGGCATTGATCCGCAAATATCCGAATGGGGCAACCCACCCAGCGATGGGTATCATCATCTGAATACATAGGGTGATGAGGCGAACCCGGGGAACTGAAACATCTCAGTACCTGGAGGAAAAGACATCAATTGAGATTCCGCTAGTAGTGGCGAGCGAACGCGGAACAGGCCAGTAGTTCATGGGGAAGAAGCAGAAGGATCTGGAAAGGTCTGCCATAGTGGGTGATAGTCCCGTATGCGTAGTGTCTGCATGAATTCTTGAGTAGGGCGGGGCACGTGAAACCTTGTCTGAACATGGGGGGACCACCCTCCAAGCCTAAATACTCCCTGGTGACCGATAGTGAACAAGTACCGTGAGGGAAAGGTGAAAAGCACCCCGACGAGGGGAGTGAAATAGACCTGAAACCGAATGCCTACAAGCAGTCGGAGCCTCTTATGGGGTGACGGCGTACCTTTTGTATAATGGGTCAGCGAGTTTCTGTTTGCAGCGAGCTTAAGCCGATAGGTGTAGGCGTAGCGAAAGCGAGTCTGAATAGGGCGCATAGTTGCTGGCAGAAGACCCGAAACCGAGTGATCTAGCCATGGCCAGGCTGAAGGTGCGGTAACACGCACTGGAGGGCCGAACCCACGCCTGTTGAAAAAGTCGGGGATGAGCTGTGGCTAGGGGTGAAAGGCCAATCAAACTCGGAGATAGCTGGTTCTCCGCGAAATCTATTGAGGTAGACCGTCAGGTGTTGACCCCGGGGGGTAGAGCACTGGATGGGCTAGGGGGGCCCAAAGCCTTACCAAACCCAACCAAACTCCGAATACCCGGAAGTTTAGCCTGGCAGACAGACAGTGGGTGCTAAGGTCCATTGTCGAGAGGGAAACAGCCCAGACCACCAGCTAAGGCCCCTAAATCGTGGCTAAGTGGGAAAGGATGTGGGGATTCCAAAACAACCAGGAGGTTGGCTTAGAAGCAGCCATCCTTTAAAGAAAGCGTAATAGCTCACTGGTCTATTAGAAACCCTGCGCCGAAAATGTAACGGGGCTCAAGCCACGTGCCGAAGCTGTGGGTGCATATCTATGATATGCGCGGTAGCGGAGCGTTCCGTAAGTCTGTGAAGGAAGCGGGGTGACCCCTTCTGGAGATATCGGAAGTGCGAATGCTGACATGAGTAGCGACAAACAGTGCGAGAAACACTGTCGCCGTAAGTCCAAGGTTTCCTGCGCAAGGTTAATCCACGCAGGGTTAGTCGGCCCCTAAGGCGAGGGCGAAAGCCGTAGTCGATGGGAATCAGGTGAACATTCCTGAACCTGCCAGAAGTGACGAATGCGATATGTTGTTGGTCCTTAACGGATTGGACCGGCTTTTGGAGCATTCCAGGAAATAGCTCTGGCGTATAGACCGTACCCTAAACCGACACAGGTGGACTGGTAGAGCATACCAAGGCGCTTGAGAGAACGATGCTGAAGGAACTAGGCAAATTACTCGTGTAACTTCGGGATAAGCGAGACCCACATTTGGGCAACCATTTGTGGGTGGCACAGACCAGGGGGTAGCGACTGTTTAGTAAAAACACAGGACTCTGCGAAGTCGAAAGACGACGTATAGGGTCTGACGCCTGCCCGGTGCCGGAAGGTTAAGAGGAGGTGTGAGAGCACTGAATTGAAGCCCCGGTAAACGGCGGCCGTAACTATAACGGTCCTAAGGTAGCGAAATTCCTTGTCGGGTAAGTTCCGACCTGCACGAATGGCGTAACGACTTCCCCGCTGTCTCCAGCATCGGCTCAGCGAAATTGAATTCCCCGTGAAGATGCGGGGTATCCGCGGTCAGACGGAAAGACCCTATGAACCTTTACTGTAGCTTTACAGTGGCATCAGAGACATTCTGTGTAGGATAGGTGGGAGGCTTTGAAGCAGGGGCGCCAGTTCTTGTGGAGCCATCCTTGAAATACCACCCTGAATTTTTCTGATGTCTAACCGCGGCCAGTAAGCCTGGTCCGGGACCCTGTATGGTGGGCAGTTTGACTGGGGCGGTCGCCTCCCAAAGTGTAACGGAGGCGCGCGATGGTGGGCTCAGGCCGGTCGGAAACCGGCTGTTGAGTGCAATGGCATAAGCCCGCCTGACTGCGAGAGTGACAGCTCGAGCAGAGACGAAAGTCGGCCATAGTGATCCGGTGGTCCCGCGTGGAAGGGCCATCGCTCAACGGATAAAAGGTACTCTAGGGATAACAGGCTGATCTCCCCCAAGAGTCCACATCGACGGGGAGGTTTGGCACCTCGATGTCGGCTCATCACATCCTGGGGCTGGAGCAGGTCCCAAGGGTTCGGCTGTTCGCCGATTAAAGTGGTACGTGAGCTGGGTTTAGAACGTCGTGAGACAGTTCGGTCCCTATCTGCCGTGGATGTTGGAGATTTGAGAGGATTTGTCCCTAGTACGAGAGGACCGGGATGAACATACCTCTGGTGCACCGGTTGTCGCGCCAGCGGCACAGCCGGGTAGCTAAGTATGGACGGGATAACCGCTGAAAGCATCTAAGCGGGAAACCCACCTCAAAACTAGATCTCCCTGAGGGTCGTGGTAGACCACCACGTTAATAGGCCAGATGTGAAAGCGTGGTAACACGTGCAGCTAACTGGTCCTAATCACCCAATAGGCTCACTCTCACACCATCTAACGATGGCCCGTGCACAGAAATCATCCATAACCACGTCACACACCAAAATAACGCACCAACCGCATCCACACACCCTTAAGGGTGGTCTGGATGACCTGGTGGCCATGGCGGGGAGAGTTCCACCCGATCCCATCCCGAACTCGGCCGTGAAAACCCCCAGCGCCTATGATACTGCGGCTTAAGTCGCGGGAAAGTCGGTCGCCGCCAGGTCTTCCAGTCCACCCTCAAAAACTCTTCAAATCAAAATCAACACTCATTACCATCGCGGGGTGGAGCAGCCCGGTAGCTCGTCAGGCTCATAACCTGAAGG
>NZ_WOTD01000083.1 GCF_011516885.1 Acetobacter lambici
TGCGCAAGACCTATATCAAGACATCAGTCTTACATCAACTCATTCTCGCTTCTGCTGTCGCAATACATCAGGTCTACATCACATCAGTCTCAACAAAAAAACTTTTCCATATACAAATGCACCCTTTTGGGTGCGGCCCCTGCGGGGCCACTCAGGAGGATTAAAAAAACATCATGAGGAACGAAGAAATTGCGCTGGTCTATGGTTTGTAAGGTTCGTATAATGCGAAAGTTACATACCCTTACATCTGACCAGTAGGAGAGCTGACAGTGCGTGTTTCCAGTGCAGAGTTCATCCGCAATTATGGCATCATGACCGATCAGGCCCTATCAGAAGCCGTAACGATTACCCGTAATGGGAAGGACAGGCTGGTGGTGCTGTCTGCTGCTGAATACCAGAGGCTGCTCGCCAGATCCCGCCGTGTTGTTCTGCCTAACGAATTGAGCGAGATGGATATTGAAGCTATCGCAGCGACCGAGGTGCCAGATAGTTATGCCCACCTGGATGCAGAGATCAGCAACCAGTGAGCTTCCCGGACCCGATACCGGGACTTGTAATTCGGTATTCCTACCTGTGGCGTCGGGAAGCAGATCAAGGGCAGGAGGAAGGCCGAAAGGATCGTCCATGTGCCATCATTCTCACAACCCAGAATGATGCGGGCCTGACACGGGTCATTGTCCTGCCTGTTACACACTCACCCCCTGTAGCCGGGCAAACCGCCATCGAACTTCCACACGCCACCAAGCAGAGGCTTGGACTGGATGATGCGCGATCGTGGGTCGTCATTACCGAGGCAAATGATTTTATCTGGCCCGGCCCGGACCTCAGACCAATCGGAAAAGACCGATCTACGGTCGCTTACGGCGTTCTGCCGCCATCGCTGTACCGCACGATCAGGGATGCTTTTGTGAGTGAAGCAAGGCGTTCGCGCAAGGTTCTCGTCTCCAGAACGGACTGAAGAACCGTATTCACAACTGAACCGGCCATACTCATTCCATCTTATTGGAATGGAGCTTTGGACGTGGTGGATTCAGGTCAGCAAAAAATAGCGGATCTTCTGGTGACCCTTCTGTCAAAGGGCGATGTCATGGGGAAGGATATCAAAGATATCCTTAAGCTGGTCAGTCCCGCAGACGATGATGACGAAAGTGCGAAGATCTCTGAGGCCCTCGCTCAAATGGCCAATGCTATTTCTGGGCTTTCTGACACGCTGAGTGGTGTAAAAGCATCGGTCGACGACCTGGTTAAAGTCACCAGAGATCATGGCGCGTCATGATTACCTTCCGTAAGCTGACAGCAGAAGGCGCAGGGAAACTGATTGTCGCATATCTGCGCGAACATCAGCTGGAGCCAGAAAACGATGTGCGGACCGACCGTGATCTGGAGAAAAACACGGAAAGCGGCGAACGGCTCAATTCTTATTACACTGGCCGTGAGGGCAAGGGCGCGTGGGCTCCTCATATCGGCGGCAGGATTGCCGACCAGTTAGGCATTGATACAACCAAGCCTCCCACTGATGAGGGACTGGCGCGCCTTTTTGAGTGTAAGAGGGCCGATACGGGTGAAAAATGGGCTGGAGACCATGCCAGTCGGAAAATATCGGGTTTTGACTTCACAGCCTCGCCGGATAAGTCAGTTACACTCGCGGCCGAGTTTGCTGAGACCAAAGCGGAGCAGGCCCTGATCTGGCAGGCTATCCATCTCGCAAACGATCGGGCGCTGGCTTTAATTGGTAGCGAGATTGGCATTGCACGCCGGGGGAAAGCAGGGGCAGGTCTTGAAGAGGAAGGTGAGGTGGCATGGATTTCCTTCCGTCATTATACCGCCCGTCCAGCGCTGCATATTCAGGATGGTGAGGCGGGTGCGACTGCATCGGTGGAAATACCGGTTCCCGGTGATCCGCAGGCGCACATCCATAACGTCATGCTTAACGCTGTGGCTGCCGAGAGCGGGCACCTTGGGTCATTGGACAGTGCGCGCCTGACGAATGTTACGGCCCATCTTTATGGGGCGTATTTCCAGGCGGAGCTGGCGCAGGAATTGCGTAAGCTTGGTGTACAGGTTGCCCCAGATGCCCGTGGAAAAGCAGTCGTCATTGAAGCTATCCCCAAGGAGGCCTGCGAGGCTTTTTCAAAACGATCACGACAGGCAGAACAGCAGGCCAAGGCCTTTGTGAAACGTCAGGGTGGTAACTGGAACACTATGACGGCTGACCAGAAGTTCAAGGTGTTGCATCAGGCCAATCTGGCGTATCGTTCCAAAAAATACGATGGAACAAATGACCGGGAGATATGGCGCGAGCAGGCCAGAGAAATGGGCTGGGAGCATAAGACCGTTCTCACTGATGAGAAGCCTCGGGAACTATCTCAACAGGAACGGTTTGAAAAGGCATACGAGGTTGCCGCTAGACTGCTTGCTGAGGAATTTCGTACTGCAGCCGTGCTGGACAAGAACATGTTCCGAGTTCACGCGGCGCATGGCCTGATCGCGTCAGGGATAGCATCCAGTGCGGATATCGACCGTGTGGCGGAGATGATTAAAGAACGGGGCATCATGATGAATGGTGAGATGGTCCTGTTTGTTGAAAAGGAACGCGACCGTCTGGTTCAGGTCGCGACCACGGCTCAGGTGGCGCTTGAAGAGGAAATGGCTGATCTGGCTGGCCTCGCGTCCAGAACACAAACAGGGGTGTTGTCGAGCGAGCAGATTGCGGCGGCAATTGCGCGTTCGGGATTGGATTTTGAGCGCGAGCCGGACCATGGCAAGGCACAGCTTGCTGCCATCTATGCAATGGGGGAGGCTGGCCAGCTTGCCTTTCTGACGGGTGTTGCCGGGGCAGGGAAAACCACCCTGCTTCAACCGTTGGTGGATGCATGGAAACAGGATGGGCGGCACATGGTCGGAGCAGCGCTGGCATGGCGTCAGGCTGACGCCCTGTCGGATGCAGGCATCGAAGAACGCCATGCCCTTGCGCCCCTTCTGAGAAAAATTGAGGATGGGAGCCTTAGCCTCGACCCGGATAGCGTTCTGGTCCTGGATGAAGCGAGCCAGATTGCACCAGGTCAGATGTTACAGATCCTGCGTTATCAACAGGAAGCAGGATTCACCTTGCGTATTCTGGCGGACCGTGAACAGGCGCAGGCGATTGAGGCAGGTGATGCTGTAGAGCTGCTCATGCGTGTGCTCCCCAAAGAAGCACAGCCGGCACTTCTCAGCACGGTTCGCCAGAAAACGGCCCGCGGACGTGAAATTGCAGGTTTGTTTCGAAGCCCCGGCCGTGATCTGACGCTTTCGGAAGCAAAGCAGAAAGAGCAGGACACCCAGCGTGCGCGACAGGCGATAGACATGAAGCGTAAGGACGGCACCTTCAGTCTTGTCGGGGGTGATCATACGCAGGTCGTGGAAAATATCGCGGACTTCTACCTTAAACGCCGTGACATGCTGACGGCGGCAGGGTCAAAGCGTGGCATTACAATGTCAGCTCCCACCAATGAAGATGTCATGGCCCTCAGTATTGCTGTACGTGAAAGACTGCGTATTCGAGGTGAAATTGGAAAAGAAGAGATCGTTCGGGCTGCCATAGACCAGAGAGATGAGGAATATGATTTACCCCTCTCAGTTGGCGATAGGGTTCGTCTTTTTTCACGGACAAACTGTTTGGTGCGAACGAATGATCGCAACCGTTGGCGCCAGTTGGGCAACAATGGTGATTTTGTCGATGTCAAAGGATGGAATGACAAAGGTATCGTTCTGAAGAATAGTCAGGGCGTCGAAGGTTTCGTTCCATGGGACCGTTTGGCCGACAGGAAAACAGGGCGGATCAAGTTAGGGTTTGGTCATGCTATGACCATTGATGCAGCCCAAGGGATTACTTCAGACGAACATATTAACGCCATGCCACGCGGCACAACGGCAATGACGGGGTTCACGGCCTATGTGGCTGAGAGCCGTCACGTTCTGACCTGTTGGACGAAGATCGCTGAAGCTCCGGTTACGGAAGCGGAAACCTTTTCCCGAGCATTGGGAGATAAGACGCCCGTCACGATTGAGGATATTCTGAACCGTATTGCTGGTGATATGGGTAAGCACCCATATAAGGCTCTGGCAATTGATCTGGAAGGCGTTGAACTGAAGTATCAGGATGATCTGCGGCGCTGGATTACACAGGCCCATGTCAATGAGAAGGCAAGGCAGGAAGGAAAGTCTCCTGGGGAGAAGCAACGTGCACGACAGGCGAGCCGGGGATTACGCGCGATAACGCCTGAACAATGGGATGATGTGAGCCGCAAACTCCGTCGACAGGCTTACCAGACCCAGAATATGGCTGAATCTATCAAGAAATCAGTTGATGGTCTGAAGCGTGATCAGAAGGAAAAGCATGCACGGCAACAGGAGCAGGTGCGAGATAGAGGCAGAAGCCGTAACGCCGAGCCGGGCTTGTGACAGGAGAAGGCCGTGATGGAAGATGATGTGATGGAAATGGAGCAGTTGATTGCAACTCTTGCCCCATTGATGTCGATGGAGCGTGAGGCTGAAAACTGCCAGAGTAGTGAGGAGTATCGTGCTTTTCGGCGACGTGTTGAAGATATTAATCAGGATGCCCTTGATGGATTGAGGCAGTTTATTGATGACCGGCCGAACTGGGGACACGCGGACATGCAGTCAGTTTATTACTTTCTTACAAAGCATCCTGATCTGATCTATTCCAGAACTGATCAAGGGGTTCTGGCAGCTTTGATTAATGAGGCATGGCGAGGGAAGCGAGGTTGGAAGGTCTAATAAACTCAAAATTGTCTAATACGAAAGAATAGCCGTTAGTCTGCAATGGGGGGGAAGCCGAATGTCTGCTTCAGAACTGGCCTGATCATAAACTGCCACCATGGGAGCACGTATAGTCCTTGAATTTTCCATGAGGATTTTTCAGATTCTGACACGTG
>NZ_WOTD01000084.1 GCF_011516885.1 Acetobacter lambici
ACAGAGGGCTGCCCATCCAGAATGCCTCCTTCAGAGAATGGTCAGCATCCTGTGAATCACATTTTTAAACCGATGGGTACCCCGTGAGTCAGGCCAAACAATGGTTGGTATCAGTCCCGCGCAGCTAACCGAGATGCTGGCGGTGGAACGGGAGCGGTGCGCGAAAGCAATCCTCACCCTCATTAAAGAAGAAAAGGAAATCCATGGAAAGGAAACGCCTGATATTCTTTGGGCTTTTCGAAAAGCGCACCGTGAAATCCTCCTACTAGGAGACGCGCCATGAGGACGAGAGAGGAGCAAATTTCCGCATTGGAGGAGGACATCTTTTCCAATGCATTGTCACTGAGCGCAAGAACAGCAGCGCTGGCTCACATCCTCGAAGCTGAACGCCGGGCCGAACGGCGCGTGCGGGCGGAGATTGATCGCGATAGTGAGCGGCTGGATTGGTTGGAGCGGCAATTCATTCTTATGGCGCTCGTAAAAGGTCCAGCGCCTGTTGCCCCAGATAAGAAATTAGACGCTGTTTTCACCCAGACCGGCGGGATTCCATTCCGCCAAGCTATCGACGCAGCGCGAGAGGTGGGGTGATGAATACAGTGCAGGGATATCTTGAAAGCGGCATGCATTTGCCGCGCTTCATGAGAGACTTTCATGACCAGAAAGATATTTTTAAGTTTCTTGATGAAGTGCAAGAGCGGAATATCGAAAAGAGCCGGAATGGAGATCGGGGCGACAGTGTAAACTGGCGAACTGCTCAAGTTTATACGATCGACATTTTCCTGTGGGTTATGGCCCGGCATGGCTACACGCTTCAGCGGTCTCGCAAGAAATTGCCGTTTTCAGATATTGACCGGACGATAGAGGTTGAAAATGAACGGCGCAGGAAAGAGATGGCCGAAGCTTTAGGTGGATCGCATGACTGACCCACGCATAGAGGCGGCTGTTGATGCTGCATGGAGCCACACAACGCAGTTCTCCAGCGGAGAAACATTCGACCAATACAGTAAGCGGAAACCATATGAGGGCGGAGAGTTCCGTAAATCTATCGTTTCCGCCCTCGCAGCAGCAGACGCAGCGGCTTGGAGACCGATTGAGAGTGCGCCAAGGGATGGGACGTATGTTGATCTGTGGGTTATTAATTCAGATGGAGAAAGTCGAAGAATTACCGATGCTTACTTTGGCCCTATTCCACATACATGCGGAGAATATGGCCAGTATTGCGATAGCTGCCCAGAAGAAGGAAATTTCTGGGTTGATGGAATATTTGGCCATGAAATTCATGGTGAAATAACCCACTGGCAACCCCGCCCCACTTCGCCCAACGCAACCCCGCAAGCTGCTCCCGAAACAATAACCATCCCAGAGGTGCGCAACGACCGGCCTATTAAAATATGACACTGATTAGTTAACGGGCTTTCGTTTACCAGAAACTAATTCCTCAACTGGCAGTTGTCCTTCTAAAATCAGATCATTCCACAACTGGGCAAGTTCTCGCCTTCTGTGCAGATGCAATGCCCGGTTGTAAGCACCCGCCACCTTATCCCGCGATACGTGGGCCAACATCAGCTCAATGACAGCATGGTCCTGCGGATAACGCTCATTCATCGTGCTGGAAAACGTAGAGCGAAACCCGTGCGGCACATGCCGCCCATGGTATCCGGCCCTGTTCAACAGGTAGCCGAGGGCATTCTCACACATCATGGTCTTGGGTCGGCGTGTGTTAGGGAACAGGTGCGGCCAACGTTCTGTGAATGGGCGCAACGCATTGACCACCGCGACTGCCTGCGGTGTGAGCGGGACAATATGGTCCCTTCCCATCTTCATCCGCTCCTTTGGAATAATCCATACTGGCTCTGATCCATCCAGTTCATGGAACTCCTCCCATAATGCACCGCGCACCTCACCCGGCCTGACTGCCGTGACATAGAGAAGCCTGAATGCAAGGCGTGTTACAGGGTGGGCCGGGCTACTCTCAACTCGGCCGATCATTTCCCGTGCCTGGTCAAGATCAGTAATGGCGGGTTGGCGCCCACGCTGGACAGGCCGCAAGGCAGCCTTAACCACAGATGCAGGGTCATTGTCAGCCCGACCTGTAGCGATGGCATGGACAAACACATCACTCATCCGCTGGCGGACTCGGTGCGCAGTCTCAACCGCACCTCTGTCCTCTATCTGCTTCAGGACATGCAGAACAACGCGAGCTGTCATTTGCCCAGGCGGCAATGTGCCAATCAAGGGGAATACATCCCGCTCAAGGCTATGGATCACATCATGAGCATGCCGAGGCCTCCATAGATCCTTGCGTTGCTCATACCATTCACGCGCAACGCTCTCGAAGCTATCTTCCTCACGCGCTGCAGACAAAACCGGAGCCAGCTTCCCAGCCTGCGCTGGGTCAACCCCCTGGCGGATCATGTCCTTGGCATTATCACGCATGCCACGGGCCTCCCGCAGAGACACAGACGGGTAAGGACCAAAGGTCAGGGTCTGTTCTTTGCCACCTGACCTATAACGCATACGCCAGAATTTCTTGCCGGTTGGCATGATATGAACGAACAGCCCCTCACTATCAGCCAGACGGTAAGCTTTGTCCCTAGCCTTTGCTGTTTTGACCCCGGTATCTGTCAGCATGCTTTCCGTTACCCACACATAGGAAAATTTTACCCACTCGTTACCCACAAAGCGTTGAGCTTGTATGAAACAAAATGAGAACACGTGAGAAAACAAAAAACGCAAAAAGCCCTGAAGATCAAGGCTTTTGATAGCTTATGAGAATTTATGGGAATTAGTCTTGGCGGAGAGGGAGGGATTCGAACCCTCGGTACGATTGCTCGCACAACGGTTTTCGAGTTCTAAAAAAGTCAAGTTAAATCTTACTTAGATATTGACTTTTTTCACTTGTTGCTGTATTGCTATCTCTACCGCAATTAATTGAAAGGAAAATGCCAGCGGACAGGCGTATATACATGAAACAGGTGCAACAGCGTGGGAAACGCTATACCGCGACAGTTAGATTAAACGGCCATTCTTTAACATCTACATTTCCCAAAAAGTCACAAGCGAAGGAATGGTGTGACAGGGTGGAAATCGCAATCCGTGACGAAATCGTTAATCCCGCGAACGTATTCAAGCGTGAAGATTTTATCGCAAAAAAATCCCAAAAACCTAAAAATATCAAAGAATTAGAAGCCGAAAAAAAGAAGAATGACAGCATACCTTCTATTGATTGGCCTCTGAAAAAAGCTATCCAAAAATATATGTATGAGGATTTGGAGAAGCTGAAAGGCTTCAAACAGGCACTTTTGCGCCTAAAAATGTGGATGCGCTCTGAATTTGCAGACGTTCCGCTCAAAGACATATCGGCGGAAATGATTCATACATGGAAAATTAACAGGCGAACGAATAAAGGAAAAATTCCCTCACCTTCGACCATTCGCAACGACCTTTACAGGCTTTCCGTCATCTTCGAAACCGCTCGAACAGCACGAACGAAGGACGGTTGGGGACTGACTGAATTACATAATCCAGTCAAAGAAATCCTACTCCCCTCACCTCCTGCTGGACGTGATCGAAGATTGCAAGGCGATGAAGAACGCAGATTAAGACAAGCGTTATTAAGTGGTTGTCATCCCCTAGAGATGTCCTGTTTTTTCGAGATTTCACTGGCGACAGGAATGAGAAAGAGCGAAATCTTGCAGGCGACCGCTGATGAAGTAATCGAAGGACGAATGGGGTGGTCAATAAAAAAGAATGATACAAAAAATGGAACAAATCGCACTGTTCACTTGTCCAAAAAAGCAACGGATGCAGTTCTGAAACTGATTAACGTGAATCACGGAAAAACCTACGGAAATAGACTTTTTTCTATATGCTCCACCACGGTAGACAACTTGTGGAAAACAGCACGTAAGCGTGCAGGCTGTCCTGATTTGCGTATTCATGATTTACGGCATGAAGCTATTAGCAGACTAGCGGATGCAGGGCTGTCATTAGGTGCATTGGCGAGCATGAGCGGACACAAAACAAGCCAAATGTTGTTGCGTTACATAAACGCGAAAGAGTCTGATATTAGGGAAAAACTGGCTTTGATTGCTTAAAACTGAAAAAGGAAGTGAAAAAACATTCACTTCCTTCCGAAATCCATGATATAATTTTAATCACGACAAAAAAACGACATCAGGAGCTTGTTGATGTTTATATAATATCACAAGTTCCCGATGTCAATAAGTTTTTTCAAGAATGTTGGCAAAAGGAGCATATGAATTATGATATTTTAGAGAGACATATATACGAAATTAACACTTCAACATATGACAAATTAGATACTCTCAATAAATTTTATAGATACAAATTATACGAAAAAATTAGGAAAATCAGTAACTTAGATGATATCTGTGATGCTGAAACGCTGGCTTATGCTGTTGTCAATTTCATTGATTCAATAGATAAAAATATTTTAGATTCTTTCGAATTAGCTTCTTATTCATATAGAGAATTATTACAAGTTCAGCGAATCACAAAAACCAGATTAACACGTAAAGCTAATCGTTATCGCATTAATATTAGACGTATTTTGTCATTATCTAGAGATGACGATGAATTTCAGTTATCTTTTGATAATGATAAAAAAGAACGATATCAGCAGATAAAATTCAACGGTTATAGTGTTCAAGATTCGATTAATCGCAAGATAAAAAATAATCGCTCAAGAGATTGGTCAATTTCTCAGAGCCTGAATCAGAAAGGGGTTTGATTGATTTTTCGCAGAACTCTGCGGATATGGGCAATCATCAACCACGCGTGGGATGACGAGATTGTTGCCTCGACATCCTTC
>NZ_WOTD01000085.1 GCF_011516885.1 Acetobacter lambici
TCTTCAACATCAAAAAAACCAGGCTGCTTCATCTTCCATACCCCAATCAATATAGGAGTGATGGAATCACACAGAGAGGCCCAAAACCAGAGAGTTTTTCGAACCCTCCACGTCCGGCAAACCGGACATCGATTGCTTTCTCCCTTCTCAATTCACGGGACCATGCAACGGGACACCAGAAGTCAGGATTGGTTCTGATACGCCTTAAATCAGTGTGTTCTGCGCACCCGGGATGTTCTGAAGTTTGATGAAATTCGTTTTCCATTGCCTCGGCATTTCATCCGGCTCAGACTAGGGCGAAAGGATGTAACGCTCCAGTATGGAGTGCCGTCCCGTCTCTCACATTTTGTCTGAGCAAGCGTAACCGTTATCACTACCAGACAAGGCGCGTGAGTGCCCGGTTCCTGGATCCGAAGTGCTTAACGACCAGGGGCTTTCAGCAGCACGAACATGTGTCGCGCATATCGGTCAGATCTGATGAGGCAAGGGACTGTGGCCTGAAAAGATCCGGTTGACCGCTTCAGTAGGAATGGCGGAAGCACGAGGCAGACAGGCATAGACTTCTCTCCTCCCTTCGGTCATCCCGCCCGACGGTTGGTGGCTGAACGATGGCAGGTCTCCTGGCTCACGGATCATGGCCGACTGGTTCCAACCTTCCCGCCCCTATGGGAACAGTGGTCCACGTTCAAGGTGAACGAACCAGCAGCATACCGCCTATAGTTGCGGGAGCAGCCACCGACTATGCCTCTGGACGGTCATCTGCCCAGTGCGTGACGGTATTCCCTATTAACCCGCTCGCGCGGGACCATCGAAGCGTTCGCCCTTGCACCATGCCGCCAGATGCACATAGCGCGCAAGATGGAGCGACAGAAGGCAGATATCGATTTTTTACATGCTAGATAGCAGGTCAGTCTCTGATCTTATCCATTTTCGCCGTCACCCTGATCACATCATTCCATGAGTGATATTTATGGTTTAATGAATTTAAATCATTTCTGCTCAATGAAGTTTTCCGGCATAAGGCAGGCACGGCTCTTAACAGCAGGCATGATGAAGGCTTCAATGATCAGGGAAACCGCATTTGAAATAAAGCGCATTCGCTTCGATGAGAATTATCATCCATCCGACAGAACGCGTCTCACGACCAATTTCGCCAATCTGGCAAGAGGAGAAAGCCGTCAGGAAAACCTGCGCAACGTGCTCAGGATGATTGACAATCGTTTCAATGGCCTGGCGCATTGGGACAACCCCATGGGGGATCGCTACTCCGTCGAGCTTGAAATCGTTTCCATTGAGATGGACCTTGCCTTTGCCGGCAAGAACGAAAGCTTTCCGCTGATCGAAGTTCTGTACACAACGATTGTCGATAAAAAGGCCAACAGGCGCATAGAAGGTCTCGCAGGAAACAGTTTTTCCTCATATGTGCGGGATTATGATTTCAGTGTGCTGCTGCCCGACTACAATAAAAACAAGGCAGAGTTCACCGTTCCTCAAAATTACGGAGACCTGCACGGAAATCTTTTTAAGAGCGTTGTGAATTCCACCGCTTACAGAAAGAATTTCAGGAAGCTTCCCCTTATATGCCTCAGTGTTTCAACCAACCGAACCTATTATCGGACTGAAAATCAGCATCCTGTTCTGGGGGTTGAATACCAGCAGCGTGAATTTTCTCTGACAGATCAGTATTTTAATAAAATGGGAATGCAGGTCCGCTATTTCATGCCCCGCAATAGCGCAGCGCCATTGGCGTTCTATTTTTTTGGTGACCTGCTCTCTGATTATTCGACTCTTGAGCTTATCAGCACCATCAGTGTGATGGAGTCTTTTCAGAAGGTCTACCGCCCTGAAATCTACAACGCCAATGTTGCGGCAGGCGACTGTTACAAGCCAAGTCTGCAGCATCAGGATTATTCCAACACCCGCATTGTTTACGACCGCGAAGAGCGGAGTCAGTTAGCAACCGCACAAGGTAAGTATACGGAAGAGAATTTCATCGAACCGTATCACGATGTTCTTGAGCAGTGGTCTGCCAGCTACGCCGCCTGATCAGTCAGAAACACAAGGTTATCTCTCATGAAAACACTGCTCCCCACCTCAACGGCTGGTAGCCTGCCCAAGCCGTCCTGGCTCGCCAAACCTAAGACCCTCTGGTCGCCCTGGAAATTGCAGGGTGAGGAATTTGTCGAAGGTAAACAGGATGCGCTGCGCCTGACCCTGGACGATCAGGACCGGGCCGGCATTGACATAGTCAGCGATGGCGAACAGACGCGCCAGCATTTCGTCACGACGTTTATCGAGCATCTCAGCGGCGTCGACTTTGAGAACCGTCAGACGGTTAAAATTCGCAACCGTTACGATGCCAGTGTCCCATCAGTTGTCGGTGCTGTGGCACGTGAGAAACCTGTCTTTGTCGAGGATGCGAAGTTTTTGCGCACGCTGACAAAGAAGCCCATCAAATGGGCGCTTCCTGGTCCCATGACCATGATCGACACGCTTTATGACGGCCATTACAAAAGCCGCGAAAAACTGGCGTGGGAATTTGCCAAAATCCTCAATCAGGAAGCGAGGGAACTGGAAGCCGCTGGCGTCGATATCATCCAGTTCGATGAACCTGCCTTCAATGTTTTCTTTGATGAGGTGAATGACTGGGGCATCGTCACTTTGGAGCGGGCTATTGAAGGGCTGAAATGCGAAACCGCCGTCCATATCTGCTATGGTTATGGTATCAAAGCCAATATCGACTGGAAAAATGCTCTTGGAGAAGAGTGGCGGCAGTATGAAGAGATTTTCCCCAAGCTCCAGAAATCCAATATCGATCTGATCTCGCTGGAATGTCAGAATTCCCGTGTTCCGATGGATCTGATCGAACTCATTCGTGGGAAAAAGGTGATGGTGGGCGCCATTGATGTGGCCACCATCACCATTGAGACGCCCGAAAAAGTCGCTGATATCCTGCGAAAAGCGCTTCAGTTTGTCGATGCCGACAAGCTTTATCCCTGCACCAACTGCGGGATGGCTCCTTTGCCACGCGACGTGGCGCGGGGCAAGCTCAATGCCCTGGGCGCGGGTGCGGAAATCGTTCGCAGAGAACTTTCGGCCTGACAACCTGCCGTAGCTGGACGCCAAGAGAGGGAGAAACGCAGAAGCGACCATGTCGATGCGGTCTTCCCAGAGCAAGCAGGAGACGCTTCGTGTCGGTGGTCAAGAAAACACAGTCTCCGGACCTTTCCCTGCATGTTTCATGTAGGAGGTCGAATTTGTATTCAGATTCAGTGCACAAGAGGCCACGATTATTGGTCGGGATGATGGAAAGCTGTCCCAAAAGAATCATGTACACCATCATGATAAAATTTTATGAGAGTGAACTAAAATGATATGTTTTTATGATTATATGAATCCTGTGCATTCGCGAGGTAGACCATGGGCGTTCTGGAGCGCAGTCATCTGACAATTATTCGGGAAGTCGCGCGAGAAGGCTCTTTGACGGCTGCAGGGATGCGTCTGAACCTAACCCAGCCGGCGCTCAGTCACGCCATCCGCAAGATTGAACAGCAGCTTGGAGTAAAGATATGGCGGCGGGAGGGACGCTCCCTTGTGCTCAATCAGGCAGGCGAATGGCTGCTTGCTTTGGCGAACCGCCTGCTTCCTCAATTTGAGCTGGCGGAAAGCCGCCTTGAACAGTTCGCAAATGGCGGGCGTGGTACACTCCGCATCGGCATGGAGTGTCATCCCTGCTATCAGTGGCTTCTGAAAGTCGTCTCCCCGTATCTGGAGCGATGGCCCAAAGTTGACGTGGATGTAAGGCAGAAGTTCCAGTTTGGCGGTATTGGCGCGTTGTTCAGCAATGAGATTGACATCGTGGTCACCCCTGATCCGCTTTACAAACCCGGCCTGAAATTCACACCGGTCTTCGATTATGAACTCGTTCTGGCCGTTGGCCCTGAACATCCTCTTCGGAATGAGAAGTTCGTCTTGCCGGAACAGCTTGCTGGCGAAACATTGATCACCTACCCTGTTCCGTCCGAGCGACTGGATATCTATACGCAGTTTCTACAGCCTGCTGGTATTGGCCCACGACAGCAGAAACAGATTGAAACCACGGATATCATGCTGGTGATGGTGGCGCATGGAAGGGGCGTTGCAGCACTTCCACGCTGGCTTGTGGAAGAGTATGCCCCACGCTTTGACCTTTGCCCGGTGAAGCTTGGTAAAAAGGGCATTGCAAAGCAGATATTTCTTGGTTGCCGCGAAACCGATGAAGAGGTCCGATATCTGCAGGACTTTATCGAATTCGCTGCTTTACCTTCTTTGGTAACTTAAGTAATTTTCCAAAATTCACGCTTGGAATCTCCTCGTGTTTTTCTTTTACAATGTCCGATTTCTCGGTTTTACTTTCGACACCGGACATTCCGCTTCCCCCAGTCACCCGACGAGTAGTCTTGTTCGTTCGCGCACCGCTTCCAGTTCTCTTTCGGAGACCCGACCTTTATGCTTTGCTCGTCTGGCGCGCCAATCAAGACTGCGAACCTGATC
>NZ_WOTD01000086.1 GCF_011516885.1 Acetobacter lambici
AACCGCATTCTTAATCTCATTGTTTAAAGCACGACGGCACTTTGTGCCGCCGTAGGATTGAAGCAGTAGTGCTTCTCTCCATTATGCCCACAGCAGGTTGTGAATACGGTTTAGGGGTTGGACAACCGACTTTGGCCCTTGTCGCAAATGTTGGTCGGAACCGTTGGACAAAGATACGCTTCTGCACGTTGCCTGAGGAGTTCTGCCAGTCTTTCAGCATCATTCGCCGCATCAATAGCATCCGCTCTAAAGCTGTTTGCAGACTGGCTTTGAGCCAGAAAGAGGCCGATGGATCCTTCAGGATTGTCTCCAGTGTTCCCTGAGCAGTCGGCGTTGTATTTTCCTGTTCACAAGTCATCGATGAACTCCGAGTAAACCTGCAAACAGCAAATGCAGCGCAAATAGTATTGTAATGCCTGCCATTAGCCCGAATATAAGAGCGGTGTCTTTGACTAGTGGTGGACCTTTCCGCGACAATATCGTTGATGCTAGCGTCGAGAGCACACCGATGGCACAGATTAATCCAACAGTAAGATTCAGATAACGTCGATGTTCAAGCCCAAATGACAGGATAGCTAGCAACACGGCCAGACCAGCCGGGAGCAGTCCCAGCAGCCAGTTATCTTGAGCCCCAGAACCTGTTTCATGTGGCGCGGTTTCATGACTGCGATTGACCCGCCGAGCGCACGACCGCACCAACCTGCAGGTCCAAAGCAACCACATCGGTATCGAAAACAAGCCCAACAGGGCGAAGGCAATCAAAACGTAAAGCCAATGATCATATTGGTGCGGATCCAGAATGTGGCGACAAAGCTCATTGACCTGCCCGACGTCAGGAGGCAAAAAGACTGGCCCACCATCCGGGCCTCCATGAAAATTGAGGGGAGATGGCCACGCACGGCAGGCAGCGGTAAGATCGCGCACCGCTGCTGACACATCAGTTGGCACGATGACGGTATTCGTAGTGAGAGGACTTGGCATAATTGGATCCTCAAATGGACTGACGGAAGGCTTCAACGTCAGTCGTCCTTGTCTTCATTAAAGGGTAGATCTGCAAACTCACTTTAGGCCCGGTGATTGGACATTCCAGACACCGTCTGTTTTACCTGTGACGGACGTTGCTTCCGGGAAAAGATGAGTCTGATCGACTGGTCGTTGTTGTCACTAAGTGGAAGATCAATGGTCTCAGCCTGATCGGGAGATAATGCCACCGTGCGGCTTGTTTGACGGCCAACCGTTACTGGACATTGGACATCCGAACAGTCCGGCATGTCGACTAAATTGATGTCCGTTACCGTGACATCAATTTTTATGCTGCCGTTCGGTAAACGTGTGGCAGTGCTGGCGCCAAGGATACCTGTCTCGATCGTGCCAGGCACAAGGTCAATATGGGTAAGACCCGTTTTCTTGTCTTTCGAGCGAATTACTTTGGAAAGATAGGCAATGTTTTTGCCTTTATGCAGGAAAACTACTTTCTCACCGTTTGTTTTTATATAACTATGAAGCTCAGAAACCTCAGTTTGGGGGAGCACTATTGATCCGCCAGCCACTCCATTATTTGTGGCACCAAAAAACTGCTCCCACTGGACCGTTAGGGTAATGTCATCGCTCGTGTCCTGCGGCAGGCCTTTGCCGTCTTTAGTCATCCCTGATGTGGCAGCATTTACACTGTAGGGCTCTGTGCAAAGGCCAATAACAGCCCCCATTACACCACAAAAAATACGAAGGTTTCGGCCAAAGGCCTCTGCATTATGAAACATGGCAATCCATTTCCTTAGACCCGGCAAAAGTGCCCTAAGACCATCATCACCCATCAGGTTGTGAATACGGTTGTCGCATCAGGAATAAGGATCTGGGGGCGGCTCGGCTCCGCCGAGTGCGTTCACACTAGGTTCGCTAGGCGGCAAGCCGCCAACCTCACCCGGAGCCCCCTGCGGGGTCTCCGTGCAGTCGCATACATGTTCTCCCGCGGTCTTGTGCTGCTGTGAAGGATGTCGAATGGCGGGGAAGGGGAGCGGGCGGTTCCTCAACCCCCCTGTCACGCCTGTCGGCGCGACAGGGGGGCACGTTGCGGGGATTACGGCCGAGCATCCAGCTTCAGTATGACAACCCTTTGACCAGCTCATCAACACGGGCCAAAGGCCCCCGCTGGCGCGGCTCCGCGACCCTCACCGCGCCTTGGCCATCGTGCGGTCATCGCAGGGCATGAGCCCCGCGCTGCCCGCACGCTGACCGGCTTGTTCAGGACGCTCCGGTGTTGACGAGCTGGTCAAAGCGCTGTCTTGGCCGATGGCAGGATGTGGCTCAGAAAAACGCCTCCATCCCCTCCACTCTCGAAACCGCCTCGGGCGCTCGCCGCCCCGAACCCCGGCAGGATATGGTCTAGTAAAACATTCCGTATATACTTCTCTTGCAAGCATTATATGCGCGAGAAAACAATAAAAAATGGCTGTTTATTGCCGTTTTTGGGGCTTTATTGCTTGCGTTTACTGCTCGGCTGTACTATTCTTTACTTGTTGAGAGGGAATAGGCCCAAACAACAAAGCGCCCCGGTCAGTGCTACGAACACCAGACCGGGACTGCGTAGAACAGAAAAGGTGAGTTTCATGTCCGACGGTAAAAACACAATCGCTCAGAAATCCGCTCCTCGCAAGGGTGACGCAGCTGGTAAGGCTTCCCCCGAACAGGTCCGCCGCTTTCAGGAAGCACAAGCACGTAAGGCCGCTATGGAAGCCCCCACACTTCAGGCCGCAAAAGACCTCGCTCCTAAGGAATTGCAGATTGCTCAGATTGTTTCCATGTTTGGTTTGGAATCTGCTGACACTGACGAATTGATCGGAGTGGGTGACAGTATTGTGCGCGAACAGTTCACTATCCTTTATCCTGTGCTGGTTAACCAGATTCGCGGTGACGACAATCTGACGGCCCTCAAGATGCACCTTGATCGGACTGTTGACGCTCTGGTCCGCTCCGCTATGGGTTCCGCAAACTTCTATGAAACCCGCCGTCTGGTCGCCAAGGACGCAAAAGACCAGTGGGCCAACGAATACCGTGACCAAGACCGTATGGGCGTTGATGGCGGGGCAAATCGTGTGGAAAACATGCGCCGAATTGCTGCTGAAAACGCAGTGAAAGCCTATTCTCTGGTGTGCATCGCAGAAGGAGCCTGCCGTGCTTATCAGGAACTCATGGGGGCCGAATGGACAGCATACCAGAACACACGCAACAAACAGCCCATTGATGCAAAAGCGAGCGCTTTGATGGACGATGCACTGGGCATCTAAAATCCAAGCCGGGGCGATAGCCCCGGCACTCCGTGCAGTTTTGGACAAAACGTAATGCCACAACACCCCCACCCGCTTTTGCGGGTAATTCTGCCGCCACAACAAACAAGGAAACACAAAGAGGACAGACTCAAGGCCGTTGCCTCCCTGACTCAATCCGTGGCGCTGGCAATTATAGGCGTGGGGCTGGTAACGCCCCTATTTTCAAATTTTGGCGCTCTCAACCTACAGACGGCACTTGCCGCTTTATGTGCGGCTCTTCTGTTCGAGTTTATTTCTTTGGTGTTGCTCGCCCTGATCCCTTATGATGCAGACAAGGAGGACTGAATAAAATGGATGGTTTCACGCAGAGTATTCTTTACCTCGCGCTTCCCTTCGTGTTCTTCAGTGCGCTGATTGCTCTTGCCCTCGGGCCGATTGCCGAACGCCTTGCAGCTTTGAGAAAGCGCCTCGAACAGCCCTAGCCAGCGAGTGGGCAGCATAACTTGCCCATTCTGCGCCCGGTCATACGGAATAAGGCGGCCATAGGCCGCCTTATGTGTTTCTTGTCCGCAAAAAAACAGCGTATCGCCCGTTCCGGCCTGTCCAGTCAGCCTTCGGCTCCGCTTCGCGGCGGCGCAACCCTCGCCAGGACGAAGTGGCCCGCCCCCATCGCAGGGCAATAGCCCCGCGCTGGACGCAGGCCACTCCGTCAGGCTCAGGCTGCTCTGAACTGGACAGGCCGGAACGGGCTGGACAACCCGGCAGGAATCAAGGGGCGTCGCTCAGGTCGCACCACAGTTGGCCAGTTTTGGAATCATGGTACGTGTGTGCAAGACAATAACGGCCCCTGCTGCTCTGGTCCCATGTTGCAAAGAGGGATACAGACGCGCCAAGAAGAATCAGGCCACCAGCCATAAGCACCAATCTGGCATAAGCATGCCAACGGGCTTCCCGGTAAAGGGTATATTCCTGCGTCGGAAGCCGCTCACGAATGCGTTCAAAAACCTGCTCTTTAAGGCCGGTTTCAAGTGACTTCATAAAGTGACTGAAAAGCGCCTGCTGGTCCTGCTTGAGAGAAAGCTCCTGCTCCTTCAGCTTCACTTCTCCCGTGTTTTGAAGGGTCTGAATGCTTCCA
>NZ_WOTD01000087.1 GCF_011516885.1 Acetobacter lambici
TGTGGCTCAGAAAAACGCCTCCATCCCCTCCACTCTCGAAACCGCCTCGGGCGCTCGCCGCCCCGAACCCCGGCAGGATATGGTCTAGTAAAACATTCCGTCTATACTTCTCTTGCAAGCATTATATGCGCGAGAAAACAATAATGAATGGCTGTTTATTGCCGTTTTTGGGGGTTTATTGCTTGCGTTTACTGTGTGGCTGTACTATTCTTTACTTGTTGAGAGGGAATAGGCCCAAACAACAAAGCGCCCCGGTCAGTGCTCTAACACCAGACCGGGACTGCGTAGAACAGAAAAGGTGTCTTTCATGTCCGACGGTGAAAATACTGTAGCCATTTCGCCATCATCATCGCAAGGGAATGTGGAAAGGCTGCATTACTCAGATCTAACGCTTGAAGCCTTGGTGAACAATCACAGCTGGGAATACTGCGATGCACAGCACCTCCAGAATGGTGTGAAACGGCTGTTCGTAGGGATTGCTCCTGATGGAATGATGATCCCTAATGGCGCACGGTATCTTGGGGTCAATTATTCCGCAGACCCGGAAAGCCGTCGGTATATTGCACTGCATTATGGGCCTGACCTGCTTAAAGATTGGGACGGCCGGGAAGGAACGCCAGCAGAGATTGCCGCCAAAGTGAATGAATGGGCTGTGCAGTACTCTTTGACGGAGCGGGCTAAACTGGGAACCGCCTAAATCGTCCTTCAGATTAGAAACTCTCTTTTCAAAATTTATAGTGGAACAGGCAAATGTCAGGCAGTGTTAACAAGGTCATTCTGGTTGGTAATCTTGGTAAAGACCCCGAAGTGCGTCATGCACAGAGCGGCGCGAAGATCGTCTCTTTCTCGCTTGCCACCAGCGATACATGGAACGACCGCGCCTCGGGCGAAAAGCGCGACCGGACAGAATGGCACCGTGTTGTTATTTTTAACGACCGGCTGGCAGATGTAGCTGAACGCTTCCTGCGCAAAGGTCGCAAGGTCTACCTTGAAGGCGCGTTGCAAACCCGCAAATGGACCGATCAGGGCGGGCAGGAACGCTATACGACCGAAGTAATCGTGGACCGCTTCCGTGGCGAGTTGGTTCTGTTGGACAGCCGCAACACGGGCGAGAGTGGTGATGCAGGTTATGGAGCCGGGCAGGGCTACGCTCCTCGCCCCCAAGGTGGCGTAGCCAGCGGTGGCTTTGCTGCTCCGCAGGCTTCCGGTGATCTGGATGACGAAGTTCCGTTCTGAGAACCACCATGTCTGTTCGGGTTCGTGCCGTTATAGTCCGTTCCTGCACAAGCCCGCCGCACATGTGTTGCGGGCAGGGGATTACCGCCGAGCAGACAGCTTAAGTATGTGCCAGGTTTCAGTCATGATGATGAGATTGACGACCTGAACTACAAACTCATGTTGGAAATTTAACGGTAGCAACTGAGGGAGGTGGTAAGTCCTCCCTTATCTCTGGCAACGCCCAATTAAAAGAGGAATATCCGGTATGGAGGATTTCAAATCAGTGTGGAGAGAGGGGGGTGTGTGGTTCGCTTTGGCCCTCGATGGTACAGTTTACGAACTCAGCGAAGAGCAGTGGACTGATGGGGAATTGGTCTCACCGGCTCAGTGGGTTTTTAGTGAAGTTGTGAACTTCCCGTCTCTCTGATTTCTCTCTGTCGGTACGGTTCAGGCGCAGATGGAAGTTGATACATTGTTGACACTCTTGGTGCGGTGGCTGTAATCTGAGAGGAATAATGCAGAGGAAAAGTCCATGCAGGTTCTCGTTAAAAAATGGGGAAATAGCGCCTCCATTCGTATCCCATCATCTGTGATGAATGCAGTTGGCTTGCGTCTCGACCAAGCGGTCGATGTGCGGGAAGAGGCGGGCCGCATCATTATCGAGCCAGTTGTTGCCACTGAATGCGATCTGGCAGAACTGCTCGCAGGGATAACGCCTGACAACATGCATCATGAGGTCGATTTCGGCCCAGCCGTAGGCAAGGAACTGCTTTAACTATGGCTGATTATGTGCCGGATGAAGGCGATATTATCTGGTTGAATTTCACCCCACAATCAGGCCATGAGCAGGCCGGCCATAGGCCAGCTGTTGTCCTCTCGCCAGCAGCGTATAACCGCATCGGCCTGTTGCTGTGCTGTCCTCTGACTACAAAATCCAAAGGATACCCCTTTGAAGTCATGGTCGAGGGTAAAACAAAAAGCTTTGTACTCGCGGATCAGGTCAAGTCCCTCGATTGGCAAGCTCGGGGGGCCAAACGCAAAGGTCGCGTTTCTGAAACAGAACTGTCGAGTATTCGTGCTAAAGCCCGCGCCTTAATAGGTAAATGATCACTCTAAAGGATCTCGCTAATGATTGAGACCTCCACCGTGACCGACAACGTGATCGGCACCCATCCTCGGGAGGTTGTTTCTCCACGAGACAAATGGAAGCTGATCTATATTCTGCATGTATCCAAATGGTGGTCTATGGCTTTTGGTCAGTGGTCCGATGTTGAGGAAACGCGTTACGTCCTTGCACAACGCTGGAATGGTGACGAAGGGGAAAAGGGAAACCCAATCTCCAGAGGATATGCCACGTGGTTCGTCCTACCTGATGAAACCTACCCTCTCTACATCGAGAGTAGGTTCATTCCTGACGACAAACGGGAACGAATTCGGAAGTTGTTGGCACTATCTTGCCAGAAGAGAAAGAAATCATCTCTAGCAATAGCCAGGCGCAGGGATTAATAGAATTTACGTCTGGGATGCCCGGCGGATCGGCGTGCCCTCTCGTGCAGAGATACGGTTGAAAATCTCTTGAGCCCGTTTTTGTGAAACCACGTATTGATGACAGTTAGAGCAACACTGGCAGCCCTCGTGCTCCGTAACACAACGGCGATGTATGGAGTGGATCGCAACGACGTTGTCCTCTCCCGTGTTGTAAAAACAACCATCGGTCGTTTCCACAACACGAACAATATGCGCATAGCCTGTGCCGCTCTTTTCCTCAGTAGACACAATCGAAAGCCAGTGGCCATTCCGTAATCTGGAAATGGCTTTTGTCTTTAATGGGTTCACTACACTCATTCCTCTTCCGCTAACACGGCAGATAGAAAGCCACAGGAGTGTGGAATGATTTTTGGGAAAAGCCATTCCGTGCTTATGTCCACGACACACATAACAGAAGGAATTGTGTTGTGGGTGTCGTGGATAAATAAAAACACATCCGAAATAAATTGTTCTATAACATCTCAGTGATAATCCGAAGGTTGCTAATATATTAGCGGCATTCCCGGAATAAGAGTTATAGAGACTTACTTTATTCCGGGCACGCATCTGCCGGTTTCAATACCTTCTGAAATTGTATTACACCGTTCGCACGGTATGCCTCGGTGGCATTCCGTGACAGTGGACATCTCCACCCAGCCGCTTTCCCACGCGCAGCGCACGCACCGGAACAGGCCAACCATATGCTTCCCAGCCGGGTAAACACACCCGTGGTCTCCAAGATCAATCAGATGCGCAAGCTTGCGCGGCTTACGCCGCGGCCGCTTCCAACCAAAAAGGTCTCCCTGGCGGGCCACCTCAGTTGCTTCGCTCAGAAGGTTCGTTCGTCCACGTCAGAGTCCCAACCTGCTCTCCGCTCGACGTCAGGACCAGTGGCAGCACTTGTCTATCCCTGATCAGAACAGCTCCTTCAATGGTCCAGCCAGTAATTTCAGCATTATAAATCGATCCGTTACTCTGAAGCCGGGAGGCTCGAAGCTTCGGAACGTCTCGGTGTTCAACATTGAACCTTAGTATGACACGCCCGGTTGACGTGCCCTTCGCCTCAAGTTCCAGACGATCACAGTTGTTGAAGCACTCAGGCCTCGGCAATGTGGAAATCGAAGTCCCTGTGCCTGAAGGTCTGGTTCTCACATCAGGAAAATACAGGTCGTTCCGGAACGAAGTAAGCGTCTGCTTCGGACCGTTTAGCTCAAGATGGACAGTTTGAACCGTCCCATCCTTTAATGAAATTTTGGCAAATCCATATTCGGATGCCTGAGCGTTACCTGTAATAAAAAACGTAAAGAGCCCATATACCCCAAAAATTCTTAGTGTCTTGCGAATACACATCTCTTTAGATCCTCATGCCGCTTCAGGACAAAGTGTCCTAAGACCATCATCACCCATCAGGTTGTGAATACGGTTGTCGCATCAGGAATAAGGATCTGGGGCGGCTCGGCTCCGCCGAGTGCGTTCACACTAGGTTCGCTAGGCGGCAAGCCGCCAACCTCACCCGGAGCCCCCTGCGGGGTCTCCGTGCAGTCGCATACATGTTCTC
>NZ_WOTD01000088.1 GCF_011516885.1 Acetobacter lambici
CTGGAAAATGTTCTTTGCCAGATCAACGCCTATCACTGTATCCTTCATCTGCCGTCCTTTCGCGCAGTCGTTTCTTCCAACGACCATTCTGGCACATTGCGATGCCGTGCGAGGAGGACGGCAACCACCCCATCTCATAATATTTGCACTGGACGGCGGTCGTTTCTGTAGCGGTGTGGACGTCGATATCCTCGATGCATTCGATCGCCACCGAGTCATTCGCATCGGATAGCTCCAGGATGCTGAGGATCGAGCGATCGAATTGATAGAAATAGCCAGAAATTGTCGAAACTGCGCTCCGATCGGCCACCATTACCCCCTGCGATGATCTGCCACGCGGACATCGCGTTCGCATTCGTTCGTCTTCGGAATTTCCGTTTTTCGACCTCTTCCGTTTCTCGATGATCGCATATCGGCGATTGGAGACTTCATGGTCACAACGCGATCCGATTTCCAGCGACATGTCTGAAAGCGCGATCGCGACAGGTAAGAATGACGACCTGCATGCGGGTCGCGGCCTCCGACAGAATCTCGATCATCGTGTCGAGACGGGCATCGTCGGAATAGACCAGCGGATCGTCGAGAATCAGCGACACGGGCTTCCCTTCCTCCAACAGCATATCGGCAAATGCAATCCGGGTGAGGACGGCAAGCTGCTCCTGCGTGCCGCGCGACAGGCTCGCGCAGCTTTCGTTCACGCCGGCACGGATCACGCTTTCAAGACCGAGATCCTCTGAAAAAGTGAGCTCGCATCCAGGCAACAGGCGCTCGATATGACGCTTCGCCCGCGCCGCCACCGGACCGACAAATTTGGCCGACGTCTCGTTACGGGCGGCGTCGAGGGTGCTCCGCAGTGCCTTCAGCGTTTGTGCTTCATCGGTGACGCGCTGAAAAGCAATACGGGCCGCCTCGACTTCTTCGTAGGCGGCAGCTGTCCGATCGGCGAGGCCGAGCCCGCCCTCGCTCTCGATTGTCCCTTCGAGGCGCGCGATGTCTGTCTCCAGCCGCGTTCGGGTTTCCCCGGCCGTGCGCACCCTCGCATCGATCAATTCGATCTTGCGCGCAATAGCTGCCACGTCGTGCGCAGAGGCATCGCGGAGCGCGTCTTCAACCTTGACCGAGGCCTCGGCGGCTAGCTCGCGCGCCTTGGCCAGATCTTCGGTAAGCGTCGGCCATTCAGGTCGCCGCTCAATCACCTCAAGCGCGCTGACCGCGTTGGCAACATCGCTAGCAGCTCTGGCTTCTGCCGTCGCAAGCGGCGCTTCCTGCTGCTCGGCCCGACGCAGAGCCTCGATTGCGCTGTCCTGGGCCCCTTCGGCACGGGCAGCGGCGCTATCGGCCGTCTCCATCGCTTTCGTGAGCTCCGCGATGTCGGGAACTCCCCCCACCCCGACGGCCTCTTCTGTACCGAGCTCGGCGACGAATAGTTTGAGCGCGGCGGATCCAGCGGGAAGCTGAAGGACATCATCGGCAGGCGTGGCCGATTCGATGCGCGCCTCCAGTGTTCGCAGATCCGCTGCGGCATCCCTGGCGATCTCGTTGCTGGCTCTCGCGGCAGCAAGATCGACGACACCGAGATCGTCGAATGTCGCTTTTCGCTTACGAAGCGCAGACGCCAAGACCTCCGCGGCGCTGGCGGCAGACACCGGCGGCGTGATCTGAAGCTCGGCGGTGCCGAAACGGATATGGACCTCGCGATCAAGAGTGCGCGCGCCGAGAGCCATGGGCTGGTCATCAATCGTGATTCCGTCCGCTGAGCCGCTCAGCGCTATCCGGGTTGCGCCGGCGTTCACCACTGCCTGCGCTTCCGCAACAGCGCGATCATGCTCTTCAAGCAACGTCAGCACTTTCGGGGCGATCGCTGTGTCGGCGAGCGCCTTCGCGGCGCTGCGTTGTTCCTCGAGCTTCAGGAGGTCGGCGTGCCGCTGGCGCGCGGCCTGGATCGCTGTACCACGACGGCTTTGTCGGATCCGCTCTTCGCCTTCAGCCAGGGCCATTCGTGCAGCCTGACGGTCCGTACGCGCGGAATCGAGTGCGGTGCGTGCATCCCCCACCTTCCGCTTCGCCACCGACAATGTGTCGGCAACTCCGAGACGCTGTTCCCTTGCCTGGGTCAACGCAGCGTCCGCTTTCATCCGGGCCTGCGTCGCTTCGTCGTGGCGCTGCCGAACGTCGGCGAGCGCCTTCACCTTGCCGTTCACCGCTTCCTGCTCGGCACGACGGGTAGTGAGGATCTGGGCCGCCACTCGTGCGATATCGAGCGAAGCAATCAAGCTGCTACGCGTCTGCACGTCCGTGTTGTCTGCCATCTCGCGCTGGATGATCTTCAGGCGGGCGCGAGCCGCATCGAGATCTGAGAAGCTGCGCTCCAGCGTGGCCAATCGATCCGCGGCTTCGCGCGCGGCGACCTCGGCGGCCTCGAGCCGCTCATATGCATCGATTTGCCGGCCACGCTTATGGCCGGTCGGCGTCCAGTAGAGATCATATTGAGCCTCGACCCGATCCCTGACACGGCGATATGCAGCGCCGCCTATGATCGACCCGACTTCCGCCTCGAGCGTGGAGGTGATGGTGTCGCGCACGATCTGGCCGGGCGCAGTTGCGGACAAGGCCTCGGCTTGGGCAACCCAAAGCAAGCCGAGCGCGCCATAAGTCGCGACGTCGCCGCCCCGGCTCGTGTCACGGACCGAACCGAGCAGCGCATTCAAGCGCGCCTCGGCCTCTTCCCCTTGCGCACGGCCCTGAGGCCCCGAGACCTCGACCGATGCACTACGCAAAAAATGCTTGGTCACCGACCAGGGCGCGCCATCGACTTCGAAAGCGACCTGGACCTCAGGACCCACCGAATCGCCATGTGGGGCGAAGGATTGGGCCAGCTGATTGCGCGTGTTGAAGCGGACGAAAAAGGCCGCGCGCAAGGCATCGAGAAGCGTCGACTTGCCCGTCTCATTCGGCTCGATGACAACGTTGAGGCCGTCGGTGAGCCCCTCGATCACGACGGGGGTGCGGAATTTCCGGAAATTCTCCACCGAGATACGACGAATTACGAGGCTCATTCCGACTTCTCCCGGCTATATTCGACAAAGAGGCGCTCAAGGGCCCGCTTCGCGACCGCCGCATCCTCGCCACCGCCTTCGATCCTGATATTAAGCATCGCCGCGGCCGCCCCGAGCATGCCCTCGACTGCCAGGTTCGCAATATCTTCTTCGCTCGGCCGCCCCACCAGATGATCCGCGCGCACGTCGAGATACCGCAGCTGATGGCCAATATCGTTTTCAAGCCGACCCAGCATGGAAATTCGGTCGCCGAGACTGGTGATGCCAGCCAGTGTCAGGCGCAAAAGCGTTGTGGGCGTGTCGATCGCGCCGAGAAGCAGTTCGCACTCGGCATCGAACGCAGCCTGATCACTGACCATCCAGTCCCGCAAAAGCCATTGGAAGCGGCCCGTGCGGATCGGCGTGACGGACGGCTCCGCATCGGTCGACAGCCCTACGACGAGGGCCTGTCCGGGATCGTCCCGCTGGAAGCGGTCGACTTCGGGCGTACCAGCATACCAGGTTCGACTATCGACACGAAGTGTCCCATGCCAGTCACCGAGCGCCAGATAGTCAAGGTTCGATCGACGTGCGCGATCGGGCGCGATCTGGTTCTTCGTTTCACCTTGTGAGCCGAAGTCGCGGATCGAACCGTGTGCAAGGCCAATACGCAGGGTGGCACCGGGCGTCTCCATGAAGTCGAAACAGGCGGTTGGATCTTCGAGATTGTGGCGATGCTCAAGCGGGGCGGGTAGCAGCCAGACACCGGGTTTCATCTCGACTGGCTCAGGCGTCGATAAGATGACGATGTTCTCGCTTACTCGTTGACGGACGCGATCCCATAATCCGCCATTGCGAGCAAAATCATGGTTGCCTGGGAGCAGCCACCAGCGACAACTATGGCGGCTCATCCGGGATATAGCTTGAATGATCGTCCGATCCTCCGGACCTTCGGTGTCGAAGATGTCGCCGGCAACGACGACGTGCTCTGCCCCGTGGTCGACCGCTATGCGCCCAAGTGTGTCGATTGCATCGAACCGCGCCTCACTAAGTCCAGCTCGGACTTCGGAATCGAAGCGTCCAAAGGGTTTTCCAAGTTGCCAGTCAGCAGAATGAATGAATTTCAAAATATATCCCCCTACCACTACAGTTGCAATTTTGATTTGATATATGAGCGTTGTGCGGCTGCTTGGTGAGACCGTCTGAAGATTGACCATCTGAGAATGTGGGCGACGGGCAGGCTGCGTTGTGCA
>NZ_WOTD01000089.1 GCF_011516885.1 Acetobacter lambici
ACTCAGAAACCCTGTGTCATCATTGTTTCGGCAGAGCAGGAATAGTCTTCAGGGGATAAAAGCCGACAGCAGAATATGACATGTCAAAGAAACCGGATTTCTTTGACGGATCATTCTGACGTGTTAGAAAAAACACATATTGCTACCACGTCAGGATGTCATGTTAACGCCAACCTACCTTATTCGACCTTTGCCGCCTCAGACGGACATAGAAACGGTTCCGGTTCTCAGGGCGCTGGTCGAGGCCAATAAGGCTCTGGCGGAACTGAAGGGGCGGGCGGCAACTATTCCCAATCAGGGGATCCTGATTGATACGCTGGCTTTGCAGGAAGCCAAGGCGTCCTCGGAAATCGAGAATATCGTCACCACCCAGGATGAGCTCTTTCAGGCCGATCTGTTTCCTGAGGGGCCGGACTCAGTGGCGGCCAAGGAGGTCGCCCTGTATCGCGATGCGCTGCATCTTGGGTTTCAGCAGCTGAAGGAAACCGACGGGTTGATCCTGAACAAGGGGCTGATCGCGATTTTCCAGAGGCTCAAGAAGAGGGCGGATGGGTTTCGAAACACACCAGGAACGGCCCTGAAGAACGAGCGCACGGGGGAAGTGGTTTTTGTGCCGCCGCAGGATGGGCGGGAGATTATCCGGCATATGTCGGATCTGGAGCGGTTCGTGAATGATGACGGGCTCTGTGATCTGGATCCGCTCATCAAGATGGCTCTGATCCACCATCAGTTTGAGAGCATCCACCCCTTCCCCGATGGAAATGGCCGTGTCGGGCGGATCCTGAATGTATTGTATCTGACCCGGACTGGTCTTCTGGATATCCCGATCCTCTACCTGTCGCGCTACATCACCCGCCACAAGGATGAATATTATCATCTGTTGCAGAAGGTGCGGGATGAAGGCGCATGGGAGGCGTGGATCCTCCACATGCTGCGTGCCGTGGCTGAGACATCCAGGATTACCCTTGATCTGATTGAAGGCATGCGGGCGCAGATGGCCACCATGAAGCAGCGGATGCGCACGGAACTGCCCAAGATTTACAGTCAGGAGCTGTTGAACAACCTGTTCCGGCATCCCTACACGAAAATCGAGTATGTCCAGGCAGATCTGAACATCGCGCGTCAGACGGCAGGGAAATATCTCGATCAGCTGTCAGAGAAAGGTCTGCTGTCCAAGCACCGCTCAGGACGGAGCAATTATTATATCAACGCACCTCTGGTCCGCCTCTTCCTGGAAGTGTCCGGTGGTGCATGAGGTGTATGATCTGGTTTTCGAACGTATGGAATTTTATGCATGAATCCCGTTGAGGTTGAAGACGCTGTCTCCAGGATCAACAGGAAAACCGCTTACCGCCTTGCGACCGACAGCAAGCTGCCCGGATTCAGGGTTGGCGGCACGTGGCGGTTTCGGCGCGTGGATATTGAGGATTGGATCGAGCATGAAGCCAATCCGAAGAAGGACAAAAAGAGATGACCGGCCAAGAACAACGCGCAGCGCTACAACGGAAAATCTGGGACATCGCGAACGATGTGCGTGGCTCGGTCGATGGCTGGGACTTCAAACAGTATGTCCTTGGCACGCTCTTCTATCGGTTCATCAGCGAGAATTTCGCCTCATATATCGAGGCGGATGACGAGAGCATCGATTATGCGGCTTTATCCGATGACGTCATCACTGATGACATTAAGGACGACGCTATCAAGACCAAGGGCTATTTCATCTACCCTAGCCAGCTGTTCGCCAATGTGGCGGACGATGCCAACACGAATGACAGCCTGAACACTGATCTGGCGCAGGTCTTTAAAGCTATTGAAGCCTCAGCCAATGGCTATCCGTCTGAGGAAGATATCAAGGGCCTGTTCGCCGATTTCGATACGACCAGCACGCGCCTTGGTAATACCGTCGCGGAAAAGAATAGCCGATTAGCTAAGGTGCTTAAGCGCGTTGCGGAATTGAATTTCGGGGACTTCCACAACAGTCAGATTGATCTGTTCGGCGATGCCTATGAATTCCTGATCTCGAATTATGCCGCCAATGCGGGCAAGTCTGGTGGAGAGTTCTTCACGCCGCAGCATGTCTCGAAGCTCATCGCGCAGCTTGCTATGCACGGGCAGGAAAAGGTCAACAAGATTTACGACCCGGCCTGCGGCTCTGGCTCGCTGTTGCTACAAGCCAAGAAGCAGTTCGATGAACACATCATTGAAGAGGGTTTCTTCGGGCAGGAGATCAACCACACGACCTATAACCTCGCCCGCATGAACATGTTCCTGCACAACATCAATTACGACAAGTTCAATATCCAGCGCGGCGATACGCTTACCCAGCCGCATTTCCAGGACGACAAGCCCTTTGATGCCATCGTTTCCAACCCGCCCTATTCGGTGAAGTGGATCGGCTCGGACGATCCCACTCTGATCAACGATGACCGCTTTGCTCCGGCGGGCGTGCTGGCACCCAAATCAAAAGCCGATTTCGCCTTTGTGCTCCATGCGCTCAGCTATCTCTCGGCGAAGGGTCGCGCGGCGATCGTATGTTTCCCGGGAATCTTTTATCGCGACGGGGCGGAAAAGAAGATCCGGCAATATCTGGTCGATAACAACTATGTCGAAGCGGTGATCGCGCTCGCCTCCAACCTTTTTTACGGCACGACCATCGCGGTGACGATCCTGGTCCTCGCCAAGAACAAGACCGACACGGCCATCCAATTCATCGACGCCAGCGGGGAAGAATTCTTCAAGAAGGCTACCAACACCAATCTGATGACGGACCATCACATCGCGCGGGTGATGGAGATTTTTGGTCGTAAGGAAGACGTCGATCATGTCGCCGCCTTGGTGTCGTATGAGACCATCGTGGAGCGCGGCTATAACCTCTCGGTCAGCTCCTATATCGAGCCGCGCGACACGCGCGAAATTGTCAGTATTGGTGAGCTGAATGAGGAGATCAGAACCACGGTTCTGAGGATCGACCAGCTGCGCGCCGACATCGATGCCATCATTGCGGAGATTGACGCATGAGTGCAGCGGAATTTCTGGAGAAGCTGCTGGACGGAGCTGAGGTGGTTTGGAAGCCGTTAGGGGATATTGCTCAGTATTCAACGACCCGCATCGGTTCCGATCAGCTTAATCAGTCAAACTATGTCGGAGTGGACAACCTTCTTCAAAACCGAGCTGGGAGGGTAAATTCAAACTACGTTCCAACGTCCGGCAATCTTACAGAATTTAAGGAGGGCGACGTCCTAATAGGTAACATTCGTCCCTACCTCAGGAAAATCTGGCACGCAGATCGGAGAGGTGGAACCAATGGGGACGTTCTGGTGGTTCATCCAACAGACTCTGTGTTGAACTCGCGCTATCTTTTTCAGGTTCTGACCGACGAAAATTTCTTCGCGTACAATATTCAGCACTCCAAGGGCGCAAAGATGCCTCGTGGAAGCAAAACTCACATTCTACAATATCTTGTCCCCATCCCCTGCCCCGATGATCCGCAGAAGTCACTGGCGATACAGGGGGAGATTGTTCGGATACTCGACAGCTTCACCGAGCTTACCACCGAGCTTACCACCGAGCTTACCCAGCGCAAAAAGCAATACAACCACTACCGCGATCAGCTTTTAAGCCATCCTTCTGGAAACATGGCATGGAAGCCTCTTGGCTGGGTTGGTGAAGTACGTATGTGCAAACGAGTGATGAAGAACCAAACATCAGAGGCAGGTGACATCCCGTTTTTCAAAATCGGGACGTTTGGGCGAGAACCAAATGCCTATATTTCTAAAGAGCTATTCGAGAATTTCAAAAAAAAATATAGCTACCCAAAGATTGGTGACGTTTTGATATCTGCAAGCGGCACAATCGGTCGGACAGTTATATTTGATGGTGAAGAGGGCTCTGTTGCAAAATTCGGGTATTGGGTGTGCTGAACCCTTTTCGTGGGTTTCCCTTACGCGACAGCGTGGGTGACGGGGATTCCGAGCGCGGTGAAGCGGTTGAGTATG
>NZ_WOTD01000090.1 GCF_011516885.1 Acetobacter lambici
GGCAATCCTGTCGTTCTCCGCTGCCAGTCGCGGACGATAGCGAAAGCAGGTCTCGGATATCCCAAAAATCCGACAGGCCAGCGCAATGCTGACCCCATGATGCGCCACAGCCTGTGCGGCCAGTTCCCGGCGCTGGGCTGGCCGCTTCATTTTTTTCCAAGGGCTTCCTTCAGGATATCCGTCTGCATGCTCAGATCCGCATACATGCGCTTCAGCCGACGGTTCTCCTCTTCCAGAGCCTTCATCTGACTGATCATCGAAGCATCCATACCGCCATATTTCGCGCGCCACCGGTAAAACGTGGCGTTGCTGATCCCATGCTCCCGGCACAGGTCAGGAACCGGGACACCGCCCTCAGCCTGGCGGATTACACCCATGATCTGTGCGTCAGTAAAGCGATCACTCTTCATCAGAATCTCCTCATCCTTACGCTGAGAAAATTCTCATTCAAAAGCCACTCTTTTTATGGGGGGATTACCTGTTGGTAGATTGGAAACAGTCATCTGGAAAAGATCATAGCCATTCTGCTGCAATTGTTCTTCTTCAGGTAAAACTGCATCTGTCCCCAGTAAAGAAATGACACAGGTTCGATCAGGCGCCAGAAGAATGATCTTTTCCAGCAAAGGATGAAAAGCGTGGGAAGGTGGTGCTATAAAAGGCAATCTCATAGTGCTGCCTTTTCTGCGCTTTCCGGTGCCTGACCACATCGCCTGAGCAGATTGCGAAGTTGATTGATAACAGGAAAGACTTCCCGATTGTGATCTCCACCGAGGTCTTTCCATGCCGCCTGTTCCAGCTCGACAATCTCGCGATCTTCAAAGAAGACGCGCTCCGTGAATGCGACCAGTATTGGCCAGGCAAGATCCAGTAAAAAAGGCACTTTCAATCGTTTGATCGACAACAGACCGAAAACACGGTTGGTCATTTGCTCACGGTCCTGTGGCACATACGAGATCCACAACTCCATCACGGGTTCCTCAATCCCCTGCGTTTCAATACGCAGGCTCTGATAGGGATAGTGTGTCCTGATGGTCATGACGTCCCGATAGGCAAAATCCCGACCATCACGGCGTCTCTGGCCGTAGATCAGCGCCTCACTCAAAGGCTGTTTGCCGCCGGTTCGTGCAAAGGTGTAGCGGGCTTCAACAAAATCATCACCGTGGTCCATTCCCAGAAACCGCGGCTTCATTTTTCCGACCAACCGACTGTGCAGGACCTGGTGATTCATATCCATCAGGTTTTCATGCATGAAACTGTAATGACAGTTCACCATCTGCCCGAAACGTCGCGTGCGATAACGCGTATCTCTCACCCTTGGAAAGTCAGGGAGCGGGACAATCTCTGCAAGAGACTGATCCCCCATGAAAACAAAAATAAGCCCGTCTTTTTCGCGACAGGCCCAACTTTTGAGACGCAGACATTGCGCTTCGGCAGAAACATTGGGCGAAACACATTGGCCGTCCCGATTATATCTCAGACCATGAGCGGGACAGCTTATCTGGTCACCACAAACCTTTCCTTTGCCAAGCAGAACCTGCCGATGGGCGCACAGGCCATCTAGCGCATAAGGAACGCCGCTTTTAGGACGTACGATGACGATATGCTGTCCTGCAAACCGGACATCGATTGCCTTTTCCCCTCCCAATTCACGGGACCAGGCGACAGGATACCAGAAATCCGGGTTGGTTCTGACACGTCTTAAATCAATCTGTACCGCGCACGCTGAATGGTCTGAAATTTGGTGGAGCTCGTTTTCCATTACCTCGACACTTCAACTGGCTCAGCGCAAAGGAAACAACGCAACCCAAGTCATGGAGCGTTATGTCGTCTCTCGCATTTTGTCTGAGCAGGTATAACTCGTTATCAATTACCGGACAGAATGCGTCAGTGTCCGCCGGCTGAACCGAAAGTTTCTAACGGATCAATGCTGTCAGCAGCACAAAAGCGTTGTCCATATATCGGTCAGGAATAACAGAGCAGAAGACCGTGTCCGGACAAGAGGCCACCGCCTGATTCATCAGGAACGACCGCGGCATAAGGCAGACAGGCATATATTCTCTCCTCCCTTCGGTCATCCCGCCCGACGGTTGGTGGCTGAGCAATGGCAGGTCTCCTGGCTCACGGATCATGGCCAACCGGTTCCAACCTTCCCGTTCCTATGAGAACAGTGGTTCACGTTCAAAGTGAACGAACCAGTGACATACCGCCTACAGTTGCGGGAGCAGCCTCCGACTTTGCTTCTGGCCGAATGTCTGACCAGAACATAACGGAGTTCCCTATTAACCCGCTCGCGCGGGACCATTGAAGCGTTTGCCTTTGCACCATGCCGCCAAACGCATCCAGAGTGCAAGCTGGAACATCATGGAGCGGCGGAAGGCAGATATCAGTTTTTCGCATGTAGACCATGCGTCTGATTGACCTGATTTCCCGAAGACAAACAGTGCGCTGATCAGTTTCCGGTGTCGTTCTTTCCGGGGACAACGCCGCCACATTTTACCATGAACAAAATTGATGTGTTTATGAAATCAAATCATTTCTACTCACGGATACGTTCAGGCATAAAGCTGCGATGACGATGACCACCACCGCCTGAGAGAGGCAGAAGCCAAACTGGGGATGCCATGCATCACCATTGTCCTCATTCTGGATTGGGGTGGAAAAGGGACACAGGACCACAATGATTCAGGACTCGACATTCAGTATCCATAGGCTCCGCTTCGATGAGAACTATCATCCTTCTGACAGGACGCGCCTTACGACCAATTTTGCCAATCTGGCGAGAGGGGAAAGCCGTCAGGAAAACCTGCGCAACGTGCTGCGCATGATCGACAACCGGTTCAATGATCTGGCGCACTGGGATAATGCCAACAGAGATCGCTACACTCTTGAACTTGAAATCGTTTCTGTCGAGATGGATCTCGCCTTTTCTGGCAAAAGCGGCAGCTTTCCTCTGATCGAAGTCCTCTACACAACAATTGTTGATAAAAACGCCAACAAACGGATAGAGGGCCTCGCCGGGAACAGTTTTTCCTCGTATGTGCGGGATTACGACTTCAGCGTGTTGTTACCGGCTTACAATAAAGAGAAAGCCGAATTCAGTGTCCCCCATAACTATGGGGACTTACATGGAAATCTCTTTAAAAGCGTTATGAACTCGTCTGCTTACAAGCAGAATTTCAAAAAACCGCCAGTCATCTGCCTCAGTGTTTCGACCAATCGTACCTATCATCGGACGGAAAATCAGCATCCTGTTCTCGGCGTTGAATATGAGCAGCGAGAATTTTCCCTGACAGACCAGTATTTTCAAAAAATGGGTATGCAGGTTCGTTATTTCATGCCGCGCAATAGTGCTGCACCGTTGGCCTTCTATTTTTTTGGCGATCTGCTGTCTGACTATTCTGCCCTTGAACTGATCAGCACCATCAGCGTGATGGAATCTTTTCAGAAGGTCTACCGTCCTGAAATTTACAATGCCAATTCTGCGGCGGCTGACTGTTATCAGCCAAGCCTGAATCATCAGGATTATTCAAACACCCGAATTGTCTACGACCGGGAAGAGCGGAGCCAACTGGCAACCGCTCAGGGAAAATATACGGAAGAAAATTTCATCTGGCCATATCACGATATCCTCGAACAGTGGTCTGCCAGTGACGCCGGCTGATCCATCAGAAAGACAAGGTCATCTCTCATGAAAACACTGCTCCCCACCTCAACGGCTGGTAGTCTGCCCAAACCCTCATGGCTCGCACAGCCTGAGACCCTGTGGTCGCCCTGGAAATTGCACGGAGAGGAACTGGTCGACGCGGAAATCTCACAGAAGGGTTGTACATCGGGTTAGATTATGAAAAAGTCTGTTTTGTAGAAAAGAAATTTTCGTAAGCTATAAGAAAACCCGATGCAGACAGAGT
>NZ_WOTD01000091.1 GCF_011516885.1 Acetobacter lambici
ACCCGCCGCCAGAAGCAGAATATCGTCAATATTCCAGATCGGGCTCCTGTGGGATGACTGAATTCTACAAAATAACCTGAAATAACCCCAAGTGTGAGAAATCCGCGTCGAAAGCGGCGGAGGCCTGTCACGTCTCGCAACCCGCGCTCTCACGCGCCATTCGTCAGCTTGAAGCGGACTTGGGCGTGACGATTGTTGAAAGAAAGAGAAAAGCATTTACGCTTACAGAAGAAGGGAAGCGGGTTATCCGGTGGGCTCACGATATTCTGCGTGGGATCACGGAATTACGTCAGGATGCTTCCTTGGCAAGGCAGGGACTTTTCGGAATCATACGTATTGGCGTCATTCCGACGGCAGTTCATCTTATTCCCCTGATCCTGCAGGATATAAGGAAAGATGCTGGACCATGTGCCAGTGCCGTACAGGTCATTCCAAATGAAGACATCATTTCGAAGTTGATTTCAAAGGAAATTGATTTCGGCATTATGTATACGGATCAAATGCCTCAGGCCAATTCGTTCGAGGTGCGTACACTTTACGCGGAACATCAGGTTCTGGCTGCCGTAGATGATTTTGAGCTTCCGCTTTAACCGGAAATCACCTGGGAAGAAGCAGCGACTCTTCCGTTGGCATTACTGACAAAAGGTATGCATTGTCGGCAATTGATTGATACCGGGTTTCAAATCGCTGGTGTTACTCCCAATGTACAAATGGAATCAGATTCTCTGGAACTCATACACGCCGAGTTGATGCTTGGTAATGTCGTAACGATACTTCCCATCGCCTCTTTTCCCTTGCGCATATCAGGTGAACAAAAGCTGCAAAAGCGGGCTCTTCAGGGGTTCTCACCAGGTTTCATTGGTCTTTGCAGGATGAAGGACGAACCGATAACGACTTTTGCATCTCGTGCCTGGGGCACTGCTGTAGCAATCGACTACGCTCATGCCATTGAAAAATCCTGTCTGACTCCGGTTGAAACAGAAAAATAAAAATAAATTAGGGAGCAATATACTTTTTTATTCCGTTCGGAAAAAGTGCAGGACACCCAGCTTTTTTCGAAAAACGTAGAGTATGCACTTCTTTTATGGAGCGCATATAGGGTTTTTGCTTTGGAGAACGTAAATGGTCTTTAGAAACTGCAAACACGCGTGCTGCATTGCCGCATTCGTCACGATCCTTCTGGGTCTGTCAGGATGTGCGGATACGGCAGGGCAAGCAAACAACAGACAATCTGTGTACAATGCGATAAAAAATATCCAGTCTGATCCGCATACTATTCCAGATCTCGGTATGTTTTAGAATAAAAATATGTCAGCAGGATCGTCATGACGAGGCATGGAGGCGATAGTCAGACGCAGACTTCCGTTCAAATCTGTTTCAGGCTCCGTGAGGGGATTGAAGATGGCGACCTGCATTGGCTGACAGACGAACAGGTAGTGCGTCTGCGGCCCTTTTCCCGAAAAGCCATGGCACGGCTCAGGTTGACGAACTCTGCATGCTGAGTGGGGGCATCTTCGTCAATCGGACAGTGGTGCTTCCATAAAGAATTGTCCGTATTGCTGCTTTTATTTTCAGAAACGGACATATCTCTTCGTTCTGTCCACAAAATCCGTCTATTTGTAATAATAATTGCTTCGAGAATTTTTAAATATAATTTATATATTTTATAAAATTAATCAGATGCTTTCTGTGAGTATTTTACCTTCGTGAATATTCACATTGTTGTGAGTATTCAACCATAAACAGAATTCTTGATGGACATCAATGCTTCACTCCTGCTAGTGACATATTTTGTCGCAATTCACATCAGGCAGGAAATACCCCAATGGCAGACCTTCCCTGGACCAGCTCAAAACGTGAGGCCCCGGAACCCGTTCGCGGTGATCGTGGGGCGAGCATTCTTGGACCGCGCAATCTTCCACGTGAACGCGAGGTTCCCGATCTGCTGGCGTCACCGGACACGGATGCGGGGACAATTCCCAATCTGAAATTCTCTTATGCCGACGCACGCAATCGTCTTGGCTCCGGTGGGTGGGCGCGTGAAATTACCATTCGCGAACTCCCGGTCGCTACAACGCTTGCGGGAGTGAACATGCGGCTCAAACCCGGCGGGTATCGAGAGCTTCATTATCACAAGGAAGCTGAATGGGGTTTCATGATCGCTGGGAAAGCGCGGGTCACGGCGCTGGATACAAGCGGACACCCTTTTGTTGATGATGTTGAAGCCGGGGATATCTGGAATTTTCCCGCCGGGATTCCTCACTCCATTCAGGGACTTGGCGATGAGGGATGCGAATTCCTTCTTGTTTTTGATGACGCGAATTTTTCTGAAAACGAAACTTTCCTGATCAGCGACTGGTTCGCTCATACGCCGCGACATGTTCTGGCGAAGAATTTCGGTGTGCCGGAATCCGTTTTCGCCAATCTGCCAACAGATGTGGAAAAAACGCGCTGGATCTTCAATGGAACCGAACCGACGGTTGCAAAGGAAGATGCGATCAAATGTCCGCAGGGTCCGTCGCAGATCCGGTATACGCATCGGTTTTTGAAGCAGGAGCCTGCGAAAGCTGCTGGCGGAACCGTGCGGGTTGTCGATTCCCGTAACTTTCCGGCGGCCTCGACCATTGCCGCTGCAATTAATGTTGTGGAACCGGGGAGGATGCGCGAACTTCACTGGCATCCGAACAATGACGAGTGGCAGTATTTCGTTCGTGGCCGTGCACGTATGACGGTTTTCGCATCGGGCGGGAAGGCGCGAACCTTCGATTACTGTGCGGGCGATGTGGGTTATGTGCCGCTCGGGATGGGGCATTATCTGGAAAATATCGGCGATGAACCGATGGTTTTTCTGGAAGCGTTCAAGAGCGATCACTTCGCCGATTTCTCGGCCAATCAGTGGTTGGGCCTGTCGCCGCGTCAGATGGTGAAGGAACATCTCAATCTTGACGATGAAACGTTGTCGAAACTGCGGCAGGACAAACCGCTGATCGTCTGATGACACCGCTGATACGCTCGGCCCTGCGCGTTCTCGCGCTGAGTCTTGTGGCGGGGTATGTGGATGCCGTGGGGTATGTTGAACTCCACGGCATTTTCACGGCCGCGATGACGGGAAATTCGACCACCTTCGGGATCTCCCTGGCCGACCGGGATCTGGCCAGAGCCGGCGCGATCGGCACGGTTCTGGGGCTGTTTTTTTTCGGAGCGCTGGCGGCGAGTCTGTTGCGGCGGGCTTTGCCGGCATACCGGCATGAGTGGCTGTGGATGGCGGGATTGCTGGTTCTGGCTCAGGGCGTCCACTGGTCTCATGCCGCAGGTGGCAGTGCTCGAATTGAGACGCTGTTGCTGGCGGTTGCGATGGCGATGCAGGGCGAGGCGCTTTCACGCTTTTCCGGTATTTCCGTGCAGACGATTGTTGTCACCAATAATATTGTAAAATTCGCTGATAATATTGCGGAGTTTCTCTGTGGGATCTGGCGGGGAAAGAGAGAGTTTTCGCTGGCTTCATTGCTGCCGGGACTTGGCTGGACCGGGTGTATCGCCGGAGCGTTTGTGTCGGTTTTTGCGCGCGGGGCGACTTCGGGGTTCTTTCTGGTTCCGGTGCCGCTGCTGATTGGCCTGTTTTTCCTCTGGCCGGATCAGGGATGATGGGGTGATAATTACCTGCAGCTGACGCAATCCGTCCCACTCGTTCCCTGATTACAAGTCTCCAGTTTCCATTGGCTGCACGTTCCGGAAACGGGTGCAAACATCACAGGGTGAGCGGGAGAACAGACTGCGGTTCTTCCGCACTTTTCGTGATGATGTTTTTTGATTATGCGGGCTGAAGGACACGCGCCCTGAGGAGTTCGAAGCCTGCTCTTCCGAACATGGTTCGCTTGATCATTTTC
>NZ_WOTD01000092.1 GCF_011516885.1 Acetobacter lambici
TGCGTGTAATTCCGGCCATGCGGCCTCGTTGTGCTGGCGTCCACATCCTGCCTTTGAATCACGCTCAAAACCTCTTGAAAACCTATCATAGCGAATTTCCAAAAGGGCTCTTAGACAAATGGCTCTCAGAAAAAAACAATAACTTACAGCCGGAAACGATGTAAGCCAGAAATGGGTGCTGGCCATGGACCTTGCGCGAGAATGGTCTAACGGCTCTACCTTGCGGGAGCATGATAATAACGGCACGTATATTCATAAAACAGGAACAGCCGGAACAGACTGGCAGATCGCGCCTGCATTTGAATATAACTGGAATGCAAATTGGGGGGTAATCGTCGGCTCTGCGTTCTATTTTGCAGGTCACAACAAAAGTATACAGGTTTCCCCGCAGTTTGCAGTCAACGCTATGTTCTGATTTCTGGTTTGTTGAGAGACAATGTAATAAGCGTTTGTTCAGTTTTCACGAATTTCGAAAGTTCAGCACAGTAAGTCCCCGAACCTGAGCAAAAGCCTGATCACTGGTCACTAACGCGAGATGCTCTGTCAGGGCATGTGCGGCGATCATCATGTCCAAAGACCCAAGAATTTGACCATGCCGCTCTTGCTCAGCGCGTAATTTGCCGTAGCGCTCCGCTACGCCATGATCCCAGGGCAGTATGGTCAGCCGATCCATGACAGTGCGTGTCAGACGCAGTAATCGAGTTGCCGATGGGCGTTTGGCTAGTCCATACGCAACTTCTCCGGCGGTTACGGCCGAGACACAACACCGGCCTGGATCAAGCGCCTCCACGTGTGAGAGCACTCTTTCGTCCGCGCGTATGATATCACTTATTGTATTGGTATCGAACATATAAGAAATCACGTTAGGCACACAGCAAATGGATCCCTGTCCTGTTGATCCTGGTTGCGACCTTCAGGGAAAAGCTCAGTCCCTTTGGCCTGCCGGATGGCAGAAAGTGCCTTACCCCACCCCAGGGGACGCGGCGAGAGAATGACATCACCGGTACGTGGATCTCTGCGGATTGTGACCTCTGATGTGTCAAATCGGTAAGCTGCAGGAAGACGCACGGCCTGGCTGCGACCGGTCATAAAAATTTTGGCTGTATCAGACATGTCCACCTCCTTGGAGTAGGTATCATTGATATCTATCATTTAGATCCAAACGACGCAACATCAAACCCACGCGTGGCCGTATGGACTTACTTTATTTCATACATAACTTCAAACTCCATCTTTTATCCGAAACAGGCCTCCTTCTCCATACTTACTTGCGTTAATTCCCTTTATCGCAAGTAGGCGGGCGCACGGAAAAAGGAAAGGTGTGTCGAAAGCCAGAAGATAATGATAAATCTGCCAATCAAGCAGAAGTTCCGACAACCATGCGGACAGATCCAGGCATTCCGCTTACGCCTCAACGCAGACATCAAAGTGGTGATGGCGGTCGCCCGAAAGCCGACATTGTCAGGCGAACCGCGATAGACAGAGTTTGGGACAAACCGGCCGTTCCGAGGCTGTGCCTCGAATGGCCGCTATATCCACGACATCCGACATAGAGAAAGTGTCGTCCGCTCCATGGGAATGTGCAAGGCTGGCCGAATGCGGTCCTGGGCTATCGGTGGTCGAGAGTGGAAACGGACGTCCGCACCGCTTAGATGTCATCTCAGTTTGACCAAGACGACCTTGGCGTCCTACCAAAAATTTGGTGTTCGAAGCGTCTGGAGAGCACGCCCGAGACAGAGCCTTTAATGATCGGTAACGGGCGAGTGCAGTTCGAGGCCCAGAAGCTGAACGACGAGAGCCTCCTGCCGAGTTTGAGCCGTCAAGGGTAAGGGCACCCACGTTCAGCCTGTTGTCGCCGAGTTTGTGCCCGCCCGTTCTCGTAGGATTCGGCGCAAAAACTGAGGCGGCATGGTGCGGACGTAAAACTCCTCTTGCGGAATTACCCCGGTGTTCAATGCGGCGGTCATCCGATGAACGTGGAGGGCCCAGTCAGGATCTCGCAACGGCAACCTGCCTACGTTCACGAGAGGCGGCGGGGACATGCGATTCCGAAACAGAGGCATCTTAAGGGCCCGGCTTGGCCGCTGCGTCTGCACATTGATGACCTTCGCCCGCTTGGTTCCTTCGAGCCGGACCTCGTCCTCCCAGACCGACACCCGCTCATTCCCACGAAGTTCTGAAAGTCGATCGTAATCCGGCGTCCAGCGCGGCGGATCGTCGCCGGGCCTGAAGTAGATGTTGTCCAGCGCGTTGGCCCATTGGAACTCGTTGAGGGCCATCACGATGCTCGCCGAGGGCAGCTTAACGACGTTACTGGCCGGTTTACCCAGCGAATAGGCTTTTTCGTCGTACAAGACGACTGCGTACTCGGGCGAGATGGGCATGACAAACTGCAGGCCGAGATTCGCCAAGCCAAGAACCGAGACGTCCGCGCCGCTGTAGAGCCCGTTGTGCTTGACGGCCGGGTGGTCGCCCAAAACAAAGGGCGTCGAGCTCACATTGTGGAGAAGCTTGATCTTCAGATCGAGAATCACAGGAGTTTCCAGGACCGCTAGCCGGAGCGCCTCCGCGGCGGGCTCGGTGAGTTCAATAGTTAGATCGTCGAGTACGGCAAGAAGTTCGGGGTCGGTCAGCGTGTACCGTAGCATCAATTTGCCGACCTTGTTGGCCATCTCGGTAGCCGCGGCGGCGGCCTGTGCCGTCCGCGCCGACTGGATGAGCAGGAAGGTCGCTAACACGTGGTGATCGTCGCTGTATCGCTTCGGGGGTAAGCCGGTCGCGATCATCCGTCGCAGGACAGAGCTGGCACCGCCTTCGATCTGACCCAGAGCGTGCTCGGCCTTTCCGTCGCGGCCGTAGAACCAATCCCGGCAGGCTTGATGCTTGAGGCTCGCTCCTGTGACGATTCTGCCAGAGCGTAAGTTGTAAAGACCAACCGATGAGCCATTGACGGAGAAAAATCGCAGCAGGAACTGTGGCACGAAGTGATGGCTCTTGTTCTGCGGCATCGGATTTGAAATCCCCTTCCAAGCCCATAGCGACGAGCCTGACCGTGTATACAACTTCCGTGTTTTTTGCCAGATCCTGCTGTGACCAGCCGAGCAAAGCGCGGGCTGCGCGACACTGCCCAGGTGGAAATTCGGCTTTTGTCATATAAAATCTACTGGTCAGTGATTTTCTATGATTCAACCGGAGCTCTCGGCGTCGGCCGTCATGGGACTAGTCACTGAGACCGGTTACCAACCCGACCGCAAATCGTCGCGCAACCGCTCGCTCACCGTGCAACCATGACGATAAGTTCTGGCGTTCGTAGTGTCCGTTTTTGGGAACCGGCGAAGTCGCTTTTCATGGATCCGGGTGGGCGTGAAGGGACCGGTCGTGACCGCCGACACTCGGCCGGTTGCTTTTCGAGAGAGTGGACGTTCACGCGAAACGTAACTAATGTCATGGTCTAGGTCGGTAGGCCTCATGAGCATGGGCGTAGGGTGAGGCTGCTTTTGGTTATTGCTCCCCAATAGCCGACATTCAGTTTACCCTCCAAATCTGCCTGTCGGCTTCACCAATTAAGCAGACAGGCAGTGCTCACCTCAAGTCAGACGAGGTGGTAAGCCTTCTGTTGTATTCCTCGTGAGGCTTCCCAAATTCATAGGAACTGCGTCTTTTAAGAAGGATCTGTCATGACCAGCCTGTTTGAGCCGATTGAACTGGGAAGCATTTACGC
>NZ_WOTD01000093.1 GCF_011516885.1 Acetobacter lambici
CCGCCGCCAGAAGCAGAATATCGTCAATATTCCAGATCGGGCTCCTGTGGGATGACTGAATTCTACAAAATGACCCGAAATTGCCTCAAGTGTGAGAAATCCGCGTCGAGGGTTGCACAAATCAGATGTTAAAATGGATTATTGGTTAAAGAATGCTGCCCCAAGCTCCGATCTTCGACACTGGTTTGCTCATGACCCGGCTCACTGGGATGAATTCAAACTGAGGTATCGTCATGAGCTTTCTGAAGGAAATTCCGACATCAAAAAACTTGAGAACCTTATGAAAAAAGGGAGGATCACTCTTCTTTATGCTGCGCATGATCCGCTTCATAATCACGCTCTTGTTCTCCAGAAATTTCTGGATGAGCAGGACATATAGGTATTGACGCTAACGTATAAAAAGTATTCATCCGTTATCACGTTTTTAGGAATTATGTTCCATGCCGAATTTAAGTTTTGCTGAAACAGATCAAAAGAATTCTCCCATTATTTGTGACGATGCGATTGTCCGGGTCCATCGCTCAGGCATCATCGAGTTGTGGGATGACAACGCAGTTCAGATGTTTGGTTTTGCGGCGGAGGAAGCTATTGGGAAGTCACTTGATCTGATTATACCGGAAAAATTACGTGAACGGCACTGGAAAGGTTGGTCTTATGTCGTGGAGCAGGGAATAACAGGTTTTAATTCAGATCGTACACTCACCGTGCCGGCTTTAAGACGGAATGGTTCGCAGATTGTTGTTGTATTCAATATGGATATCATAAGAAACCATAGTGGAAATATCGATGCGATAAAGGTTGTTTTTCGTGATATCAGGAAGCAGCCATGAAACCGTATCGTATTACGTCGGAGTTCAATGCGATAACTCTTCCCGCAGGTCTGCGTCAGCGTCATGCCACGAAGGCTGGCGTATGGGCAGTTATCCGTATTCTGGAAAGAACTGCGACGCTCGTGTACGTTGACACTTGAGAAGTCAGGCATCTGACACCTTGTGAACCAGGCCTTATCAAACCGGAGCAGACGCATTACCTAAAATTATCTGGTTTGGTCCGGCTAAAACTGGAGTTTTACGATTCTGATCCAGTTCATTCTTTGTGAAGTATATGAACACTTACATCTGTAGCTGTAGGGCCGACCCTTTGTGAAATGCTATATGCCCAGTTTTCTGACTGACAATCTCGTATTGAGGTTCCTGGCCTGACGCATGATGATGATACCCATTGACGAGAAATGGTGATGTGTGAATTTTCGTAATTTTACCTGTGACATAACCGGCTTCAGAGTTCCATGAAACAATGTCGCCAATTCTGAAGGTTTGTGAAGACATGGTAATTTTCCTTATGCAACCGAAGACACTGTAAAATGACCAAGGTTAAATGTAAGACGATTTATACGATTGGTCACTCTACGCATTCCCTTGACGAATTTATAACACTTATTTGTCATTATCATATTACATTCGTGGCGGATGTTCGTGCGTTTCCGTATTCCAGGCGTAATCGGGATTACAATGGTAATGTCCTGTCTGAAGCGCTTGGGAAAGTAAACGTTATTTATCGTCATTTTCCGGAGTTAGGCGGGAGACGTCCGCGGTCCAGAACCGTTGCACCTACGATTAATGCATTCTGGCGTGTGCAAAGTTTTCATAATTATGCCGACTATGCTTTAAGCGATGAATTTCAGAAAGGTCTAGCAACTTTAATCGAAGCGAGCCGATATGAAACGGTTGTTTTAATGTGCGCAGAGGTTCTTTGGTGGCGGTGTCATCGGCGCATTATTTCAGATTATCTTCTTTCTAAAGGTTTGACGGTGATCCATATCCTGTCGTTGACGAACACGCAGGAAGGCGTTCTTACGCCTGGTGCTGTTGTCGAACCAACAGGTTGTTTAACGTATCCTCTTCCAGAGTCCGTATGTGTCCAAAATGATGAGAAGTCATAATAAAAATCAGAATATTCCATCGGAACCTGAAGAAATGTTCAGCGCTCTGAGACTCTTTGATGGTGTTTCAAAGCGTGAAAAACGCGTTCTTTTGTCATCTGTGAAAAAAACGATGTTTGCCCCCGGTGTAATTTTGTTTAAAAAAAACGATAAACCAAAAAATTTGTGGATTGTGTTTGATGGCATCATACACTTAAGGAGTCCGCATCCAGAAAAGAAAGAAAATATCACTGTTATGAGTATGATAACCGGTGACTTTCTTCTTCCTGCAGCGGTCGTAACACGACAACCTTATCTTCTGGAAGCTTATTGTGCCTCAGCAGCGACGATGCTTCAGATTGATGCAAATATTATAGACGTATTGTGTTCTCTTCATTCATCGTTCGCGCGTATTATGCTGGAATATGTTGCAAAACAATTTAGGAATAACATCAATCAGACGAGTTGTTATTATCATTGTAGTGGTTCACAGCGTTTGGTCTGTTATCTCGTGAAACTTTCCATTATACAGGACAATCGAAAAAAAGTCGTACTTCCGCATAGCAAATCTTTGGTGGCAGCCGAGCTTCGCATGACACCTGAAAATTTATCCCGTATTATAACACGGTTTCGTGGTGAAATTTTAGAAGTAAACGGTTCGGAAATAGTGATTTTAAATTATGCTCAGTTAATTAGTCTTTGCGGGCACATTAGGGCTTAATGATGGAAAGAAAAAATATAGAATAAAAATATATTATTTTAAGTCGCATTTATTTTTATCAATGATAGCTAATAATTGTTCAATGTCACCGGGCTCGACATCAAGCGTATCGGGCATTGATTGCAACGCATTGTAAATATCTTCCCGTGTAAAGTAATTTTGAATTACTGTGGAAGCTTCGACGTCCTGAGGACGATGTGGATACGTATGACCGGTAATCCGATGATAAGCAATAGCGGCGATGGTCAAAGCGACAGCATTCAGGCCGACTGGCACAAAAGGAAATAAGAAACCAGTCGTGAGATCATGATTGCCAGGATGGAGGAGCGTTGCTGTGAGTGCCGATGCGCCACCCGGAGGATGAAGTGATTTTGAGGCGTTCATTGCAGCGATTGCGAGCCCTACTGAAAGAGCACAGGCGATGAGAAGTGGTACATCGGGAATAAGTGAAACTATGACGCCAATCGTTGCTGAAAGAACATTTCCTAAAATCACAGCTCGAGGTGTTGCTAAAGGACTGGCTGGAACACCGAATGCAAGGACGGCCGATGCACCCATAGGTGCAACAATGGCGGCACTTTCAATTGGCATTAAGATAAACCCAGCAGAATAAGATGCTATTATACCGACAAACCCGCCAATAGAAGCACGTAATGAAATAAAACGGCTCATATTGTGTCCACTACTTTGCTTAAATCAAGATAACGTGCAGAATACTCTGGTGTTCAAAAAATGTAAATACAATACATCTTTTGATTGCGGGATTTCATCGATTCATATGATCGACGCGGAAATCTCACGGAAGGGTTGTACATCGGGTCAGATTATGAAAAAGTCTGTTTTGTATAAAAGATATTTTCATAAGCAATAAACGAACCCGATGCAGACAGAGTGTAGCGCAGGCGCGTATGACTTTCCAGCCTCCTGTGGACGGCGTGTAGTAGCCCATTTTGATGGAGGTCGCATGGTAATCCCCCCATAAAAAGAGTGACTTTTGAATGAGAATTTTCTCAGCGTAAGAATTGAGGAGATTCTGATGAAGAGTGATCGCTTTACTGACGCCCAGATCATGGGTG
>NZ_WOTD01000094.1 GCF_011516885.1 Acetobacter lambici
CTGTGTCTCAAACCATGAAGATCTGGAAATTCTGCTCAGAGGCTTCTGTTTCGCCTACAATCATCGCCCGCAGCGTGTTCTGGGCGGCATCGCTCCCGCCCAATGCATCATCTCATGGCTTGAAAAACATCCCGCGTCACGTAATCAAGACTATATCAAACCGGCTGGTCGTGACATCATGAAACAGGTCGACGAAATCCTTGATTACGCCAATGACGTCTCACAACCTGACAGCTAGTTGCGACAGCGCGCCACTCCTTGAGGCGAGCCCAATGGTTCTCAACGAGATGTTGGCACCGATAGACCCATTTTGGGCAGGCGACCGCTCCATTACGTTGTTTCGCTGGGATGGCGGGTCGTGCTTCCATACCTCATCTCCGTTCACTAAAGGCGTTTGGCGCGTAACCCTTGTCCGCCACGACCCACAGGGGAATGACGGGAAAGCTGTCGAGCATAGCTGGTGACAGAGGCAGTTCATGAGCTTGTTCTGGGGCCAGAGCAAAACCGAAGGCTTTTTCTTGTCTATCAGTGATCACGCATACTTTCGTGCCATACCCGCGGCGAGGGTGGCCAAGTGTTTCACGATGGTCTCGTTCTTCGAAAGAGGTCCCTTTTTTGGGCTCCTGCCGCTTTGCCGTGAGCCCAGATGTTCGTGTTATCCAGAAAAGTCATTCCGAGCGTCACTCCGTGTTGTTCCTGAACCAGTTCGAGCAGACGCTCCCATCCGTCGAGTTTCACCCGGCGGATGAAAAGCTGCGTTGCCCGCCACCACGCACCCAGTTCAGCGCGGATACACCGTCATTTCGTGCCATTCTCATTGGCGCTAGAAAATCGCTGCTATCGTACGCCGCAGGTCATGGGCGGCGTCTTATCTCTTGGGCGAAGCGTCTCAATCAGAGGTTCCCAGATCAACCATGTCTCGTTCGTAAAAGTGCCTGTTCCGTCCCCTTCTTCCATTCTCGTAATATGGGAAGAGTTTCAAGATCTAACAGGTCCTAGCTGTTTTCTATGTTTCATATGAGTGGTGAACAGGATTCCATTGACATCGTATCCGCGCTTGCTGATTCTGTCATCAACGACACTTATGTGATATAGACCATGAGTAAGAAGATGAGTCAGGATGCCTTGTGCGGTTAACTGACCAGGTTCTCCATCGGTGTATGTGAAGTCAAATACTGCCTGTCGATCATGTTCAGACAGATTTGTCTCATAATTTATCAGCCAATTGTCTGTATTACGAACACTTGTGATCAGTTCGGTCGCTGAAGGTAGTTTATCAACTACAGTTTTTGAATAAACGTGTTTCGTTTTCGTTAGATGTGCGCGGAAAATCTCGTCGACAATATTGATATGTGCTAACCAGAACAGGATTGTTTCGACGATTTCCTGATCACCTGACTTTTCTGCATTCATAAGACATGTAATCAGATTTTCATCCATCCACTTTTTGTATTCCATTAATCCTGACATATTAATCCTTTGTTTCATTTCTGATGAGTCGTTCACATTCAAACGGAGTAATCATATCGGCCAGAGTGTAGCGGTCGAGAACGGACATCATCGCCTGCATTGTTTCTGACAGAACCCCTCGGAGTCGACATGAGGGCATAAGAATACACGTGCCCTCTCTTTCACAAGTTTTGTGGCTGAGGCAATCAAGCAAGCTCATGTCTTCTTCCATATAACTTACGACTGCACCGATACGTATCGTTTCGGCTAACCTTCCCAAACGGATACCACCATTGCGACCACGCAGGGTTTCAATAAAACCACCTTTACCCAGACGATGAATCACTTTGACCATGTGAGTTTCAGAAATCCTGTAGGTCTCAGCGATCTCCCGAATGGAAGACAGTCGATCAGTTCGACTACCCAGGAAGATCAGTGCACGGAGCGCATAATCGGTCTGCAAATTAAGTTTCATACCTACAGCATGCATCTACTTGACAGATTTTCCAAGATGTCTGACACAAAAGGTGTATGGACTATGAACCTTAAAGGATCGAATCACAATGTCCGCCCCACTCGACGAAAAAACACGCGCTCTCGTTGTTGCGACAGTTCCAGCTCTCAAAGCGCACGGTCTTGCGATTACGGAAGAAATGTACAAGCGTCTTCTGTCGCACCCCGAAATTCGAGATCTCTTTAATCTCTCCCATCAGCGGGATCTGGAGCAGCCCAAAGCACTGGCGCTGGCTGTTCTCGCGTATGCCGAGCATATCAATGATCTTGGAAAGCTGCGCGGCATGGTCGAGCGCATTGCCGAAAAGCATGTTGGCCTGAACATTTTGCCTGAGCATTATCCTTTCGTTGCAGACGCGTTGATCGGTGCTATCAAGCACGTTCTCGGCGATGCGGCGACTCCGGAAATTATTGATGCATGGGGTAAAGCTTACTGGTTTCTGGCAGATGTCCTGATCGGTCGAGAAAAACAGATCTATGACGAGCACGAACATGCTCCTGGAGGCTGGAAGGGGTGGCGTGAATTCACGGTCCGAGCACGGCACAAAGAAACGCCTTTCATTACTTCGTTTGATCTGGTTCCAGTCGATGGAAAGCCGCTTTTTCATCATAAGGCCGGCCAATATCTGAGCTTCAAACTTGATATTCCGGGTCACGGGTCACAACGACGTAATTACAGTATTTCTTCAGCACCTGGGGCCGACCATTACCGTATTACTGTCAAGCGTCATGATCAGGGGGTAGTCTCAACGTGGCTTCACGACAGTGTGCAGGTCGGTGACATTCTTCAGGCCGCTAATCCAGCGGGTGATTTTTTTCTGGATGAAGCCAGTCATGCCCCGGTCGTTCTTCTGGCGGCAGGCGTTGGTCTCACGCCGCTGATCTCTATGATTGAAGATCTTGTCGCAACACATTCTGGTCGTAAAATACATTATGTTCTGGGAGCCGACACAGTTGATCTGGCAGCGTTTGTGCCTTTTGTGACGTCTCTGGCGACTGCAGGAAAACTGACAGCTGAGTTCTTTTTTGCAAAGGGCAATGTTCCTGCGGGAAACCTTCCAGGACAGCCTGTTGCGCAATCCAATGTTGCTTCATCAGGATGGCCGCATAGAACACTCAGTCATTTGACAGGTAGCAAGAGAACAATACCAGAAGCTGTCTCTTCTGCGGGTATTACGGTTCATTCAGGTCATATTACACAAGATTGGCTGCGCAAAAACCTTGATCACGCAGCGACCTATTACATCTGTGGCCCGGATTCTTTCATGCGCGACATGATTGAAACTTTGCGTAACGAGCAGTTGTCAGGCTCTCAGATCCGCTATGAGATTTTTGGCTCCGCATCTGATCCGGCTCTGGTGATCTGAAACCTGTCAGACGACCTTCTCAGAAAGGAGGAGGTCGTCTGGTCGCTTTTTTTCTGTTTTCTTAAAGTTTTAGCCAGAAAGTCCGTTCAGGATGTCCAAGACGTCATTAGTCAATCGTGCTGACAGGGATCCTGTCAGCACTGTCCTGAAGTGGGTTTTACTTGTTGTCGGGTTTGCTACCGCGATGCTGCTGTTCTGGACAACACTCAGGACATATCAGGGTGTTCCACCTCAGCCTCAGAGCCTGAATCAAAAAGCGGTTTGATTGATTTTTCGCAGAACTCTGCGGATATGGGCAATCATCAACCACGCGTGGGATGACGAGATTGTTGCCTCGACATCCTTCGTGAGGCGACGGCAGCGT
>NZ_WOTD01000095.1 GCF_011516885.1 Acetobacter lambici
GATACTGCGCGCGGGTGATTTCAGTCCAGGCCATCTTGATCTCATCAGGTTATCGCAAACCCATGAATCATAATCCACTGAAATCACTCAACTCATTTTCGGTCAGACACTCAGGTGTGAGCAGTGAAGATGATGCGATGAAGCCCACCGTGGGCAATCTTTTTCATCCCAAAGCCGGGCAGACCCCCAACTACTGGCAGGGACTGGAAGCGCATGTGTCGGTCGAAGGGGGTGTAACCGGTAACCCCTGGACGCGTTCAGGCCGCAACTTTGCGCAGTACTATACGGATCGCGCCAATACCGCGACCCTTAACCAGATCATGGGCTCCATTTCCCACCCTGTGACATCTGTTGGCAAAGGCTACGGTCTGGGGTTCGTGTTTGAAGCCATGTATGGTTCGGATGCCCGTTTTGACCCGACCATTGGCATGGGCTCTGGCTCTTTGCATGGTCTTTACCAGTGGGCACCAACGCAGGCTCATATTGATGCGCATCTGCCGTGGATTTTCAAACGCGGGATCGACGTTCAGGTTGGTCAGATGTACGGGATTATGGGGGCGGAAGGTACACCTTCACAGGCCCGTCCGTTCTATAGCTTCAACTATGCGTCCGATTACATTGTACCGTTCGAAACGGTTGGCGTTCTGGCAACCATGCACGTAACCCAGCACATGGACTGGATCCTTGGGGTGGATGCGGGTAACTCCACAACATTCGGTTCATCGGGCAATAACAACAAGCCCAAAGGCTACTTTGGCTTTGCATGGAACAAACTGCTTGATGGCAAGTTGGACATGCACGCAATCGGCCATTTTGGTCCGCAGGGGAACAATGGTCGTCAGGTAACCTCTGCCGAGGGTTGGCTGAGCGCTGGCATGGGCAAGGCTGCCAACAGCCTGATGCAGTATAATGGGGACTTCATGGCGACTTATCATGTTAATGATAAGATGACTGTTTCCGTGAACGGCACTTATCTGCATGATGATGGTCTGCGTGATGACGTTTACGGTGTGAGCACCTATTTCTCCTACGCATTCCACCCGTGGCTGACCCTGAATGCGCGTGGAGAAATTTTCCGCGACAACTCCGGTGGGGTTATTGCAGAATATTCCAGCTTCAACTCCTTTACGCAGGCGATTACCAACAAGCCTTACCCCTACTACAATGCTATGCCAACAACGTATGGTGAACTCACCGTTGGCGTGACTTATAAGCCCGAGTTCATCAACAAAAAGCTGGCTCTGGGTGGCTTTATTATTCGGCCGGAAATCCGTCTGGACAAATCGCTCAATGGCACACATCCGTTCAACCAGGCTGGTAAGGTTGACAATCCGGTCGTCAATAACGGCACAAACAACATGTTCTGGTTCAGCTGTGACGCGACCTGGGCGTTCTGACCCTTTGCGGAAAAGAACTCAGCAGGTTTGATAAAACCATCTGTTGAATAAGTTGCTAAAAAAACGGCCTGCGGGATTTCCCTGCAGGCCGTTTTTATTGGAACACATGCATAAAATAATTTTTAATTATGGGCGGCATAAACAACCTGCGTCAGCCCCATGCGTGAGCGAGACCCACAGCCTGAACTAATCCAGCAATAATGGCGGACGCGCCAGTTATTCAGAACGAATCAATCTTGAAGTAAAGGCGTGAAATCTGGCCAGACAGATGGGCACCGTGGGCATGTCCTGAAAAGGACATATCAACCCCTTTGGCATTTTCCATCACAATACCAATAGGGCCGGAGTCTACGGCTGCGTCTCCGCCAATAGTCCAGTAAGTGCCTTCAAAATCCACCAGACGGGAGAGGTTTCTAACGCAACCCGTGCCTGTGACATTCGCGCCACCCAGAGCCAGAGCGCCGCCCCCCTTGACCGAAATAGGGTAACGCTGCCCGCCATATGTCAGGGTTCCACGCCCCCACATATAACCAATAGCGGCGCCAACTTCCTTCATGGAAATTTCAATCTGCCCATCGGACGCGGTATCGCACGCGGTCTTGGCCATGGCCTGACCAGATATGGTCGAGGCCACAATAAGGGAAACAACACCGGAGCGAAAAAAGGACATGAACAAAACTGCCAGACGTCTGGAAAGTGAAGAAAATGACATGTCATGGAAAGAGCAAAAGGGCAATGCCGAAACTTTGTGACAAACCCCGTTTTTAACGGCACCCTCGGCAAGGGCCGGCCCCTCCTACAACACGGTTTTTGACGACCGGACCAGTCTTTCCTATTAGGAGCGTCTTTGTCACGGAAGTTTTCAGTCAAAATGGGAGAGGAATTACGCTGATGGCAGCTGCCACGCAGTTCGGAAATACCAGACGGCGGACATACGCCATCCTTGTTGCTCTCGTTTTGGGTATTGTGTGTGGTCTGTCCATACATGTCTGGGCGCCTGCATATGTCAGCGCCGCAGAGCAGGTCGCAACATTGCTTACGGGCCTGTTCCTCAGGTTGATTCGCATGGTTATTGCGCCACTTGTGTTTGCCACGCTGGTCAGTGGCATAGGCAAGCTGGGGGATGATACGCTTGTGCTGCGTGTTGGCGGCAAGGTCATCCTCTGGTTCTTGGCCATGTCCTTTATCTCGCTCACAATCGGTCTGCTGGCAGCCAATATTTTGCAGCCGGGGGCAGGGTTCTCCGCACCACTCCCAGCGGACATCGCTTCGCTCAGGCATCCTTTCCAGCCGATCGACTTTGTGCTGCATATTGTGCCCACAAGTATTCTGGATGCCATGTCACGTAATGACATCCTCCAGATCGTTGTGTTTTCGGTCCTGTTTGGCGTGTCTTTGCCTGCGGCAGGTAAGGCGGGCAAAACCATGCTCTCATGGTCGGAGGAGCTGGCGCATATCATGTTGCGCATGACCGACATGGTCATGGTTCTGGCTCCCATCGCTGTTTTTGGCTCCATTATGGGGAGCCTTGCGCATAGCGGGCCGGAAATGATGATGCATTTCGGACGGTTTCTGTTCCAGTTCTACGGAACGATCATGACCCTTTGGATCGTACTGACCTGTATTACGTTCTGTGTCATTGGCCCGCGCATCAAGGAGTTGATCCGCGAACTGGTGCAGCCGGTCATTCTTGGGTTCGCTACAGCCAGTAGTGAATCTGTTTACCCGCTGCTGCTGGAACGGCTGGAAAGCTTTGGAGTGCCGTCGCGTATTGCGGGTTTTGTTCTGCCCTTGGGGTATAGCTTTAACTTGGACGGCTCCATCTTGTTCCAGTCCTTTGGTGCCATCTTCATTGCTCAGGCATACGGTATCCATATGCCATGGACACAGCAGGCGCTGATGGTGCTTGTCATGATGTTGAGCAGTAAGGGCATTGCGGGTGTTCCCCGGGCATCACTGGTTACGCTGGTTGCCGTGCTGCCGCAGTTTGGGCTGCCCGAGGCCGGGATCGCGCTCATTCTAGGGATCGACCATTTTCTCGATATGTTGCGCACGGCCACAAATGTGCTGGGCAATGGCTACGCGGCCGCAGTTTCTGCCAAATGGGAAGGTGTTTTGTCCGAAGGGCCGACGGAAGACGTCATCTGACCTCAGATTACAGGGGGCGGATAGAGTAAGAACGGGCCTTATGGGCCCGTTTTTATTTTGCGTGAGGAATGGTTGAGATGGAATATGGCGGTTTTCAGGGATTTTTTGATTAGGTTATGATTTTGTTTCATTTTTTTT
>NZ_WOTD01000096.1 GCF_011516885.1 Acetobacter lambici
TGTGAAGGACTACGAACAGCGGATCGACGTCGCAGAGGCCATGATCCACATCGCCATGGGAAGCCTCATGCTACGCCGAAACGCTCATCCGTGAATTTCCAAAAGGGCTCTAAGAGCGGACTTGATCAAGCCATTAGCGTAGTTCTTGGAAGTCGAAGTAGCTAAGATATTACGTGCGCCAGTTTCTCCGTGCATTTTCACGATGTCACGAGCAATCATCTTCTGAACATATAAGCCTTTTTCAGTTCCGGCTGGCACATATCCCTTTGTGATGTGGAATGATTTCATTGTTTCTTCCTTGTCGTCATCGTCCTTTTCAAGTTCCTCAGAGGCTTCGTCTTTCTCGTCCTCTTTGTCGGTATCTTCTTCGGCTTCTTTGACGGCCTTAGTTGCCTTGAGAGCTTTTACTTTTTCTAGACGTGCCATTCTTGCTTCTATTGATTTGACCTGGGCCATATCAGCATCGAATGACGCGGTGGCTTCGTCCTCAGATAGTTCTGAATTCGCTAAAGTCTTTTCCATGGAAGCAATGAGAGCTAGGCGTTTAACCTCTAGATCATTTATTTCTTTATCCATATTTGTTTCCTTAAATATCAGTTTCTAGAACCAGATAATTTGTGCAGTTCAAGACGCATCTTGAGTTTTTTGCGTTCTGCTGTTTTATTTATGTTCGATAAAATATCTTGAGCGATTATCTGCTCATCCATAAGGAGTGCTTCCTCATCATCAACGACCAATGCCTCTGGATTAGCTGGCACGTTCACAATGCTGAACTCGAAGAGCTCTGATTTAGTGATCGTGTAGCCCCCCAGCTCATTGAGTTCGAGTTCTAGAGGAATGAAGCCAATCGAAACTGCACTGAGAAAACCACCTTTGACCAACTGGTAAACCTGTTCGGCCATTGGATTAGCTTCAGCAGTCGCAAACTCAACGGTTGCCTGCCAGCCATTCTCTATGGGTTGGATTCCAATGCACTTCGCGATTGGTAAGATGCTCTGGTCATGGCCCCAAAGAACCACACGGTTGTTCTGGTAGTGGGCGACTGATAGCCCCTGTGGAACCACAATGTCTTGGTCACGGTCTGGCGTCCCAGTGGTGATGATGAATGTAGCAGTACGGTCGTCATTGGCAGTGATAGAACTCATCACGTCTTTGACGACGATGGTGTCCTGTCTCTGGTCTTTGCTTAGGTTGGCGTACTCCTTAACTGTTAGGGTCTTGATTGTCATTGGTGTTGTCTCCGGTTAGTGGCTCTCCCATTGGGTCGCCCATTACTCCTGTGTTTTGTGGAACTCTGAATTCTTGACCCTTCTCGTCTGGTATCGGACTAAACCCTTCGCGCTCACGCACTTCGTCGGGGTTCATCCAGCCATATGTTAGGGCTTTCGCATAATAATCGCCGCGAACTTGTTCACTCGGTTCTGCCTGCTTGGTGAAGTCGAATGATATTCTGTAGAGGCTACGTTCAGTGGGCTTGAACAACACCCGGTTCATATGCTGCTCAAAAGGCTTAGTGTATTGAACCAAGGTGTTGCTGATATAGGACTGCTCTTGTTCAGCTACGTTTGCGGCTTTCTCGCTGTCGTTCAGCCCCAATTTATATGGCGGCACTCGAAAAATACGTCCGATATCACTGGTGACTTGGCGTCTTGCTTCAACCAACTGCAAGTCGGATACATTCTTGTTAATCGCGACATAATCCATACCCGGCAGGACAGCCGTTTTGCCTGAGTTCACAATGCCAGCGATTGCCGTTTTTAGCTTGTCGGCCATTGCCATTGCGTTCTCTGCGCCCATTGTTGGGTCGGGCTTAAAATAGCCCGAGACATTGGCCCCATTGGTATAGGCACGAGCTGCGGTTTCCTGTGTTGCAATCGCAAGGCCGAACGCTTCTCGCGCGAGATCAATCGCAGAGTAACCATTCTTTCCATTATCGAGTGACAAGCCGCGCATTCTGATCATGTCGCGGTGATATATGGTTCTGGTATCACCTGTTTCCGTCTTGATGCTTGTTCGCTCATTGAACAGCATTTTAGATGTCACGTAGTAGTAGAGTTCTCCGTCCTGGGGGTCTTCGTAAACTCGCGTTGTGTAGGGATTTACAGGTATGATCTTCTCTGGAATGCCCCTGTTGTCCCTAATGACAACCGCAAAGGCATCACCATTCAGCATACAACTGAGCACCATTTCCTCAATGAACTCGAACGCAACATGCCGTTCATTGGGGTAATTCAATAGCTGATTGAATGGGTGGTCATAATCCACCTTCCAACCACCAGCGGGGTTCTTCTTTTCAATCTGGAGAGGTATCTTCGCTATATCACTGGTTATCGTTCTGACACAGGTATATACGGCTTCATGCTCAAGAGCCGTTCTAGGGTTTACTGTTACGCCAGATGCCGTAGTTGTTGGGGCGATAAATGGGAAGTTTACAATAGGCGTTTCTTGAATAACTCCGGGTGACTTTGTAACACCCATACTTAATGATTTCCTTAAAAAATTCATTCATCCATCCTTAAAAGTGTATAGTTGATTCCGAGTAGTGATGTTCCTACCGCGACAGACACTTCCCAAGACAAACCCACGCTATTAAGCACCAATGGGACTGACACTGGCATGACCAATATCAGCCCACCGATTACGGGTATTTTATACTTGTTAATGGTATCCTTGAGCTTCTGAATCATTGGTGTCTCCTTTAGTTAGAGTTTCAGATAAGTGACGATAGAACCGAGGCTAACGGTGCTATGTCGGCAACCAAGTGCGCCTTCGGATCGAGCAAGTCGATAATCGGAAACACCACTAAAATTACAAACAGGATCGTCACCCCGACGAGTGTTGCAATAGATTTTGCTCTATCAATAAAGTTGTCCATTCATACCTCACAAATCATCTCCAATGCGCGGCAGAATGAGTGTTCAGGGAACCTCCATACTGTGACCGTGTCCGTATTTATTGGAGACTAAATACTGAGAACCAATAGGAGTTCTCAGATGGAAAAAACCAATTACATTAAAAAATATAAGAGGCTTTCCGATTTATGGGATGAAATTTTACCCTTAATTGGAATGACCTATGAACTAAAGCCACAAGACTGCTTCGCTGTTGAGCAGTTCATAGTTCTTCTCGATCGTTTTCGTCAGTCCAATGATGAGATTATGAGCCGTGGCATCGTGCTTGAAAGCACCGATGACAAGTCCCGCTTAGACCTTCGAGCCAATCCAGCAACCAAAACAAACGCTGATACCGGGCGACAACTAATCGCCTATTTCAATCGCTTTGGCTTGTCGGAATGGGATCGCAAGAGAGCGCAGAAGCAGTTCGGCACACCTGAAGATGATGTCGATCTTGGTAACTTCGATGACCTCAAGTGATCTCGATCAGGCTGTGTCGCTGATCTGTTCATTCGAGGGATTTAGAAGCCGACCATATGCTGATGTTACGGGCACACCGACAGTTGGATATGGCTCGACATACTGGCATGGGCAGAGAGTTAGGTAATCCCCCCATAAAAAGAGTGGCTTTTGAATGAGAATTTTCTCAGCGTAAGGATGAGGAGATTCTGATGAAGAGTGATCGCTTTACTGACGCACAGATCATGGGTGT
>NZ_WOTD01000097.1 GCF_011516885.1 Acetobacter lambici
ACCCGCCGCCAGAAGCAGAATATCGTCAATATTCCAGATCGGGCTCCTGTGGGATGACTGAACTCTACAAAATGACCTGAAATTGCCTCAAGTGTGAGAAATCCGCGTCGACACTCATGATCATTTTCACTGTAGATCGAAATGCAGCTTCAACCTTTCGCCTGAAATTTTCAAAGAAAAGTCGGATGCTGTGAGTATTTGCGACTGACATGGCAGACAGGCTGAGCAAATAGCTGTCAGAAAAGCGCATCGACGGACTGTTGCCGCGTAATTCCGAAGCTCCAGTCCCGATCCTGTCCTTCGAGTTTGTCCCACCGAGGACTGACGCAATGGAACAGCGGCTCTGGCACTGCATCCGGCGCCTGGCGCCACTTGCGCCTCGTTTTGTCTCGGTCACCTATGGTGCGGGCGGAACCACGCAGGCCGGCACTTTCTCCACGGTGTTGCGTCTGAAGCGGAAGACAGACCTTGTTCCCGCAGCTCATCTGACCTGTGTCGGCGCAACCTGCGAGGAGGTAGATGACCTTGCCCGTCGCTATCGGGATGCTGGTGTTAATCATATCGTGGCCCTGCGTGGCGATCCTCCTACAGGCGCTGCGGATTACACTCCGCGGCCAGAGGGCTATGCTCATGCCAGCGATCTTGTCGCCGGTCTGCGTCGCATCGCGAATTTTGATATCTCTGTGGCCGCCTATCCTGAAACCCACCCTGCTGCGTCAAGCCCGGAGGCCGATCTGGATAATCTCAGGCGCAAGCTCGATGCGGGGGCGACACGCGCCATCACGCAGTATTTCTTTGATACTGAGATCTACCTGCGTTTCCTGGACCGATGCCGGGCAGCCGGAATTACTGTACCGATCATTCCTGGCATTATGCCGATTTCAAATTACGAGCAGATCGTGCGCTTTTCGGCTGTGTGCGGGGTAACGGTGCCAGCATGGCTGAGGCATCTGTTTGAAGGGACTGCCAACAATCCTGAACTTCGTCGTGTCGTCGCCAGTGTGGTGGCGGTGGCGCAGATCCGTACTTTGCAGGCTCATGGACTCAACGAGTTTCATGTCTCCACGCTCAACCGTGCTGGTCTGACTTACGCGATTGCCCATATCCTTGGGATGCGTCCGATGCAGACGAACGCATCTCATAATGTGACAGGCCTTTTGGAAACAACGGAAATCCCCAATGAGCGAGAAACCCCGGCAGATTTTGACCCCACCGAAGGGACACAGGAAGGTGCTCCTCCATTCATGCTGCGCACCCTGTTCGGGTGAGGTGATGGAGGCCATGACCGCATCGGGTATCGACTACACGATCTTCTTCTACAATCCGAACATCCATCCCGAGCGGGAATATCTCCTCCGCAAGGACGAAAACATTCGGTTTGCCGATAAACACGGTATCCCCTTCGTCGATGCCGATTATGACAGAGACAACTGGTTCGCTCGTGCGAAAGGCATGGAATGGGAGCCGGAACGCGGTGTCCGTTGCACCATGTGCTTCGATATGCGTTTTGAACGCACATCACTTTACGCTCATGAACATGATTTCCCCGTGATGACCAGTTCGCTCGGTATTTCACGATGGAAGAATATGGCGCAGATCAATGATTGCGGCCAACGCGCCGTATCTCCTTATGAAGGGCTCTCCTACTGGGATTTCAACTGGCGCAAAGGGGGCGGTTCCTCGCGGATGATCGAGATCAGCAAACAGGAGAAGTTCTACCAGCAGGAATATTGCGGCTGCGCCTATTCGCTGCGTGATACCAATGCTCATCGCCGCAGTCAGGGGCGTTCGCCGATCGAGCTTGGCACGCTCTATTATGGAACCGACGATGAGGCATGATCACACACAAGACGAGGGGGCCTGTTTGCTCGGTGATGTGCCGACCCCCAAAACGACACGTGATGAAAAGCAGCACGAAGCCTCTCTGGCATGCGATGCCCCGGAGGACAGCGTTCCGGATGAGGAAACCCAGTTCGGATGTCCGTGTTGTATGAACCCGTGGCTCCGTTGATCCGGGCAATATGCTGTTCAGACAGTGAAACGAACCATGCACCACGCCCTTGCCAGAGATATTCTGTCTTATCTCCAGACACCTGAACGTCTGGCCCTCTCAAAGAGTGAACGCCTTACGCGGTTTGTGGATTTTCTCTCGGGAAATCACAGGATTATTGGCTGCCGAAAGCAGGAATGTCGGAAACGACTGCGCCGGTTCGGGTACATCCTCGGTGCTGTCTGTCCTATGGCAGAGAGGGCGAGCGATATTGAAAAGCTCATCACGACGGTGGAGGACATCTGCACACGTCCTTTCACGCCAGCCACTCTTCAGGATGCATTGGGAATTTCCAGTCGGGAACATATCAGATGGACGTGTGACGGCAAGCTCAGGCCGATTGGAACGAAAATGATAAAGGATCGTGGGCGTTTCTCGCTGACTTTATACAGCGCGGAAGACGTGGCGAGACTGCTAATGTCTCCGGAAATTCTGGCATCGTGGAGGGCTAGACCTGTGGCCTGCCCTCCACGATAGAAACCCGCAGAGTTACCTATCAGGCCGAGAGTTCTTTTCGAACAATTTCCGCACCTGCGCCCAGAGCATCCAGCTTGCCGCGAGCCACATTACGCGGCAAAGGCGCCATACCGCAATTGGTGCAGGGATAAAGCTTGTCGGCATCCACAAATTGAAGGGCTTTTCGTAGCGTATTTGCGACTTCGTCTGGAGTTTCAATGGCATTGGTGGCTACATCAATGGCGCCGACCATGACCTTTTTCCCACGAATAAGTTCGATCAGATCCATCGGAACGCGGGAGTTCTGACATTCCAGTGAAATCAGATCGATATTGGATTTCTGCAGTTTGGGAAAGATCTCTTCATACTGCCGCCACTCTTCCCCAAGGGCATTTTTCCAGTCGATATTGGCTTTGATACCATAACCATAGCAGATATGGACGGCGGTTTCGCATTTCAGTCCTTCAATAGCCCGCTCCAAAGTGGCGATGCCCCAGTCATTGACCTCATCAAAAAAAACATTGAAGGCAGGCTCATCGAACTGGATGATGTCGACACCAGCCGCTTCCAGTTCTTTCGCTTCCTGATTGAGAATTTTGGCGAATTCGCAGGCCAGTTTTTCGCGGCTTTTGTAGTGGCCATCATGGAGCGTGTCGATCATGGTCATGGGACCGGGGAGCGCCCACTTGATGGGCTTCTTCGTCAGCGTGCGTAAAAACTTCGCATCCTCGACAAAAACAGGCTTCTCGCGCGTTACAGCGCCTATGACTGATGGCACGCTCGCATCGTAGCGGTTGCGAATTTTGACCGTCTGGCGATTCTCGAAATCTACACCATTGAGATGTTCAATGAACGTCGTGACGAAATGCTGACGCGTTTGTTCACCGTCACTGACGATATCGATCCCAGCGCGGTCCTGATCGTCCAGTGTCAGGCGTAGCGCATCCTGTTTGCCTTCGACGCGGATTTCTCACACTTGAGGCAATTTCAGGTCATTTTGTAGAGTTCAGTCATCCCACAGGAGCCCGATCTGGAATATTGACGATATTCTGCTTCTGGCGGCGGGT
>NZ_WOTD01000098.1 GCF_011516885.1 Acetobacter lambici
AAATGATCAAGCGAACCATGTTCGGAAGAGCAGGCTTCGAACTCCTCAGGGCGCGTGTCCTTCAGCCCGCATAATCAAAAAACATCATCACGAAAAGTGCGGAAGAACCCACAGAAAACCTGACCGAAGCGGCAAAAAAAGTTGTTGAACAAGAACAACTTAAAGGAATTGATAATTCACAAAATTATTCTGGAGCGGTATCTTTTGGTAGAAATCCGAATCAAGAATATCATGTATGGCGGCATATTGAAAAAGAAACTCCGTTGAACAAGGAAGAAGTGAAAAATGAAATATTAGAGGATCTATCAAAAATAAAAAATATTAAAGATGGCTAAATGAAAGATTTATAGTTGTAAGGGGAGTTAGGTTGCAGTATTATTTATATAATCTCAAAGATGGAACTTTTAATATTGGAAGGATAAATGAGGATAATTAACAATTATGAACTGTATTTTTGCAAAATACTATACTCAGCCATACCGATGAGTATGGATGTGAGTGGTAATCAATTTGTATGGGTCGTTAACCAAGAGATGGGTTCTATACGAGCAGATTACTGTACGATATACTCCCCAGTACATGCTGTATCTACATGTGAAACCAAAGATATAGATGAGACGCCTGTTGTTATCACATTGTTATTAACAAAAAAAATAAATTTGGAGAATTGGATTTCTGGAAAGTAAATGATGAACCCATAAAAAATTTTTTTTATTTGATGGAAAATGTGGAGGGTTCGAAAAACCGTTGATTGGCTTCTCTTGCGCCTGATTTCAGGTTTTTAGCATGTTGACTGCAGCTTCCCTGCTCTGACTTTTACTCCTGGTTTTGAGCAGAGTGAGGTGTTCATCCTCTGGGTTGCTACGCGCTCGTGTTAATCCGCTCCAGAAGGAGAAAGCGACGCATATTATAGACGATATTGGCCAGCCCGATCCTCATGGTGGCCCGCGTGATACCGACTGTTCGGACGAACAGCCCCGTCTGTGATTTCGGATCGGCAAAGACATGCTCGACACGCGACCGGATAACGGACTTTCCTGCATTAGATTGCTGGATATGCCGGGGCATAGGTTTGAGATGCGGCTTTTTCCTGTGAACCTTTGAGACAAAGCCGTGCTTTTCCATGAAGTCTTCATTTGCTTTTGAGCGATACGCCGTGTCAGCCCAGACACTTGAGGCCATATTGGTTTTATCCAGCAGGCCCTCGCGTAGCCTGGCGCCATCACTAGTGGCGGCATGCGTCGTTTTCCATTTGCGAATGAACCGGAACTTCCGGTCGATGGAGATGTGCGACTGGTAGCTAAAGAACGGGATGCCGATGTCCGTTGCGGGGACGGTCCCGCGCAAGCAGCGCCATACGGCCAAACGGGTGTTCGATCGGCTACGGGACGAGCAAGGATTTACCGGCGGCTACACGATCATCAAGGATTACATGCGCGATCGGTTAGACCTTAACCAAGCCGCATATATATTTTTGAAATTCCAAAATCAGGAGGCGGGAAGCGATAGATAATAATTCGTGATGAAGCCGCTGGACATATTTATTCAGATGATGCTTGTCAAAATCGCGGACCACACTTCAATACCCGAGAACCATATAAGGAACATTATGATTACTAATGGCAATTGGACAAACGGCTCAAACGCGACAATTCAGAAAAATTTTCCTGCATCTAAGGGCTGGTGTGTAGCATCGCATGAAGCCGCTGAATGGTTAAGCATAGAATTAAAAAAAAGGAGAATTATAGAAAATATTTACTTTTTTATATTTGACTCTGTGGCGCAAGATAATAATAGAATCACTAAATATCGGGGATTGTTAAATCGTCCTTTTGTGAAAAAGATAATAGATGGAAATTGCAAGGTAATATCACAAGGGGTTTACGAGTCTAGTCAGGGGCTATTTTTTTGGGGTTTATTATTGGTAAGCACCAATACTTTGCCTGAAATAATAGAATATGTGAGAACAGAACGAAAAAGTTTTTTATTTTTATCTGATGATGAAAGTAATTTGAGAAAAATCGATAATTTTATGAGTCGGGGATCAGAAATAGAAGTCAATAAATTTGTAAATATAGATAGACAAAATTTTATATTCTTTCTATTAAAAATAAATATTAATCCAATCAGGGTTTGGGGTGTTCCTGGTGAGTGGGATATGTGGATAGAAATTTATGGAGAAATGAAATGATAAAAAAATTAATAGTTGAAATTTATCTTTGAATTTGGTGTTTTTTATAGAGTTCTGTTGCCTATTATTTATTTCTAATTGAGAGTTTTATAATATGTATTTCTTAAATAAAAATATTACTTTATGCAAAATTCTTCCTTTCATTGTCATTTCATTAATGTCACAAAACACATTAGCGCAAGAGACATCAGATGAAAAAGGTACAGCGACTATCACGGGAACGGCATTTATGCATGCCTTCTTTCAACAAAGTACTCCTAATGGTCATGGAGGGATTACCCATTTTTCAAATAGTAAAAACAACGAACTAAATTGTGCAGGAAACGATGTACAATTAATTCCTCAAAATCAGACATCTGATCACGTTGTAGATATGATGTTCCGTTATAGTACAATCAATGATACAAAAATTGTTCCTTCCAGCATATCAAGCACTACAAGGCATACAATATGCAGTGCGGATGGTCGCTTTAATTTCTTTAATATACCTATCGGCATCTGGTATGTTGTTACATTGATTGGGAATGACAAGGTTGTCATTAAAGAGATTGAAACTTACGCGAAAAAAACAACAGCTGTTACCCTTCAATACCGATGGAGTTATCCTCCCTCATGGCGACATCCGCCGTATCTATGGTGAAGAGGATTTGGCCTGTGTTTCCTGTATCTGCGCAATGTGCAGGGACATGTCTGGAATCATAAGCGGGTTTATCGGATCTATCGGGAACTGGAACTCAATCTGCGGATTAAACCCCGTAAGCGTCTGGTTCGCGAAAAGCCTGAAAAGCTGTCGGTCCCAGCCCTTCCCAACAGGAGTTGGTCCATGGATTTCATGGCGGACAGGCTTTTGGATGGGCGTGCTTTTCGGCTCCTGAATATGGAGGGTTCGAAAAACCCCCTGGTTTTGGGGTCTTCTATATGATTCTATTTCTTCTGTGTTGATTGAGGGAATGGCGATATGAAGCAGTCTGGTTTCTTTGACGTTGAAGAGCGGCTTGCCCGGCTGAGCGGGCTTGGTGATCAGCTCGAAGTATTTTCCCGGACTGTGGATTTTGAAGTCTTCCGCCCTGACCTGGGGAAGGCTCTGGCGTATTCTGACGGAAGCAAAGGCGGACGACCGCCATTTGATCCGGTGCTGATGTTCAAAATTCTGGTGATCCAGACGCTCAACAATTTGTCTGATGAGCGGACGGAATATCTGATCAACGGTAATCCCCCCATAAAAAGAGTGACTTTTGAATGAGAATTTTCTCAGCGTAAGAATTGAGGAGATTCTGATGAAGAGTGATCGCTTTACTGACGCACAGATCATGGGTGTAATCCGCCAGGCTGAGGGCGGTGTCCCGGTTCCTGACCTGTGCCGGGAGCATGGGAT
>NZ_WOTD01000099.1 GCF_011516885.1 Acetobacter lambici
TGCTGTGTCCCGCTGCTTTCAGGGCAAGAGCTTCCTTGAAAAGAATGTCACGCCGTTCCCCAGAGGCTGACCTGACGACCGCCTGCGCCTCTTCTGGATGCGCTCTGATTGGGGTCGGTACATAGAACGGGCACAGATATACGCTAAGGTCGGATGCTGAGGGTATATGACGGAAAACAGGTGTTTTCCGTCATTTTTTTCTTGCCGGGAAAAGATAGCCACCAAGGTAGCAAAAACTGCACGACAAACCATGTCGCTTTGCATTACTGTGCGGAAACTCTTCTGATGAGGTTTGTCGTACATGCTGGTCGGTTATATGCGAGTGTCCTCAGCCGACGAACGCCAGTCAGTGGATCTCCAGCGCGATGCGCTGATCGCGGCTGGCGTCGATGCACGCCACATTCATTCCGACAAGGCCTCTGGTGCCCGCGATGATCGCCCTGGCCTCAAGACGTGCCTCGCCTGGCTCAAGGAAGGGGATACGCTGGTGGTCTGGAAACTCCGCCCGCTCCGGCAAGCCGTCACAATCACCGATAATCCTTAGCGTATATCTGTGCCCGTTTTATGTACCGACCCCAGAATTGGCAGTGTTTGGAGTGATTGATGATGAAAAATACTATCCTGAGAGTATTTTTTTTGTCGTTTGTTTTTGGAATGCCAGTGCTTGAACCAGTATCTGTTCGAGCTGAATCATTAAATGGAAAACAAGAAATATCTTTAATTAAATCAATAGAGCCATTGAAATTGAACGGAACAACACTAGGTGTTGTAAAAGAGAAAACTGTAAATGTTCAAGTTAGAAGCATCGCTCCACCTCTAACTGATATGTGGGTATATGCAGTTGCATCAAGTAATTGCGGCGTTGAGTATATGACGGCAAAATATCAAGCATCAACGACATGTGATCATGGTGGAGCGATGCTACGTATTGCTGTTATAGAGGTTGGATATGGGAAATCAACATATGCATCTATGAATAATACGGAATTGCCAAAGACGAATAATTACCAGACAATACCTATGTGTGTAAAAAACAATCAATATTATTGGCCGTGTGACACTGGAGATAGTGTTGTTGGATTTGTGAAATTATGGAGTGCTGATGGGTATCAAGGCGGGGTATTCAAAAATGTGGATATTTCTGCAAATCCCCCAGTTCAATCATTAAGCACGACAATAAACATAAAATAATATTTGAGCATGGGGGTAAAAAATTGCCCCCATGCTCATGCTGTAATATCTACACTGTTTGTTTGATTGTTTTTCATAATATGTAATGCCTTTTCAAGCAGTCCTAAACTTTCAAAATCATGATTTGATTTTGCTCCTTCTAATCCATTTTTAACTATACTGAAAAAATCAACTTTTTTGTTGAGATTTAAATTGTAATCTCCAGATACTGGAATATCTAATGACATAAACATAAACGGACTGGCGTCATCGAGTGTCATTTTCCCAGACTTTATTTGTTCATTTGACCAATCCCTAAGTTCCTGCCGTGACATATTTGTAAAATCAACTGCAATTGAATTAGATGAAAATGCTGTTTTATTGGATGTAGCTTGTGAGGATTCTGTTTTTTGTGATGCAAGGTTTTTCTGGATGTAGCTAGGTGGTGATACAGAGTTAACTAACATGATTACTTCTCCATAATACTTTTAGATTTTTATATAGTAACTGGGTGAGTCGTTTGATTCACCCAGTTAAGCTATTATCGAGCGGTTTTGAGAGGTATGTACGTCATTTTGTTCAAGAGTTTCTCTCAGAGCTTTAAGAGAATCAATGTTGTCTTTGACATTAATTGTGCCATATTTTTTTTCATAATCCAGCATCGAATCAATCATCGAATACATATTTGTTGATCCAGCAACCTGTTTTCCACCATTAACACCTATAAACGCATACCCATCCATTAAAGCCATTTCTACACTTTGATGGAGAGAGATTTTTCCTTCATTTCCTAGTTCTCTTCTTGCAGATTCCATTTCTTGAGGGGTCATATTACTGAAATCTAGATTAAGAGATGGGGTGTTCTTAGCTCTGGAACCGTTGTCCGGTAGGTCATAGGTGATGTTAGTGTAACCACTGACTTTCATAGTAAACTCCTAAGATAGGAACATTTATTATTAGTGTTATACAGGAATAGTTAAAAATCAATGATTGGATCGAGAAAGAAGTTCACTTTCGAGAGCTTCAATACGTCCTTCCAATTCACGCCGCCATGAGAGGCTGGCTCCCATTGTCTCAGCTTTGAGCATCACTTCCAGATCGTCCCGCAGTTCGCCCATGCGGGTACCGAGACGCTGGGTATATTGCAGGTTGGTTGTGACCGCTTGATGCAATTCCACCTGGTTGCGGGCGAGCTTATCGACCTTCTCTTCTAGCCGTCGCAGATGGACAAGAACAAGGTTTTCCGGTGCCTCAGTCATGATGCGCCTCCCTGAAGGAGTTCGAGTTGCATGGGTGGGCGGGTTTCCGCGGCCTGCGCCTTGCGGACGTCCAGTGAGCCGTTCCATGCCACATGCGGGTTGATGAAATACACGGCCATTCCTCGACCCTGCATACCTTCAATTTTGCGGCGTTCGCGGCGGATTACGTCCATTTTTTCCAGCGTGCCCATCATGCGACTGATGTGGTTCGAAGTGCATCCGACTTTCTCGGCGAGCTGGTCGCGGGTGAGGAGAACTTCGCCCGTATCCTGCCGGAGATTAACCAACACCAGATCGAAAACATGGCGGACCTGATGAGGCCGGTCATTGGATGGCAGGGCACGAATAGCATCCCAGATGGCGATAGTTTGGTTGCGGCTCAACATGGTGAAACCTCCCGGCCAAAGCCCTTCTGTGGTGTCTGGTCGCGCGGCCTTCTGTAGCGCGTATGTGGCCCTTGAGATGGCTATACGCGCCTCTCCGGGCAAATGCTGCAGGAGTTCTTCGGACAGGAGCGAGAGCTGCTCGGCCACCTGTGCCGCTTCCTCTCGTTCGGAGCGTTGCTGGTGGGTAGTGAGGCGCATAATCTGGGCCATGGTCTGCTCCCTGTGGAGAACCTGTTTTTAGGTGCCGGGCTCTGGCACTAATAGGTGCCGGAATCCGGCACTTAAAACAACCTGTTTTTCTTGGTTCTCTGCGGGGTGTGGCGATCCCTAAGAAAGAGAAAAGAATCTAATCCCCCTGTTGTCCCCCCTTTTCTCGGTGGAAAACTGCCATTTCGGAGCCTGTTTCGGCGCCCTGCGGGCGGGCTACGCCGCTCCCGCTCCGCGCTCGCCCGGACCCTGTAACACCGGCGGAATCGGGCAAGAGAAGATGGCTCAGGAAACGACGAGGGGGCTGGTCAGGGTATCGCCCAGCCATGAACCATCTGCTGGACGTCGAGGTAGGGGTAACAATAATCCTGCCCGTGTTGTCGCTCGATCCGCCATCCCTGCCCCCGGCATTGCGTCACCAGATCGACGCGGATTTCTCACACTTGGGGTTATTTCAGGTTATTTTGTAGAATTCAGTCATCCCACAGGAGCCCGATCTGGAATATTGACGATATTCTGCTTCTGGCGGCGGGT
>NZ_WOTD01000100.1 GCF_011516885.1 Acetobacter lambici
CTGTGTCTCAAACCATGAAGATCTGGAAATTCTGCTCAGAGGCTTCTGTTTCGCCTACAATCATCGCCCGCAGCGTGTTCTGGGCGGCATCGCTCCCGCCCAATGCATCATTTCATGGCTTGAAAAACATCCCGCGTCACGTAATCAAGACTATATCAAACTGGCTGGTCGTGACATCATGAAACAGGTCGACGAAATCCTTGATTACGCCAATGACGTCTCACAACCTGACACTTAGGCGACTTGGAAAAACATACTCATTCAGGCCACCACCGCGATGTTCCAGCCACGCCCGCACGCTTTCCCGCGTTGTTTCTGTAATTTCGAACTGTACAGGTCGCCGGGTTTTCTGCTGGACGACCATGGCTCGGTGACGCACCTGACCGCTGGTCACGATGTCGCCGATACGAAGGCTGACAAGATCGCAACCTCTGAGCTTGCTATCGAGAGCAAGATCAAACAAAGCTCTGTCTCTGACACGCTGTTCGCTCCCCAGCCAGAACCGAATAGCCCAGACGTGCTTTTCTTTGAGCGCTCGCTTGGCGCCAACCATTTTCCCTGCATTCCAAGGTACGGACGCCTTCAGCGTAGGCGATGGAAAACGCGTTTTCTTTTCCATGATACTTTCTCCTGATCAGCTGCAGATGCAGCAATCAGAAGTCTGGAAAGGATCTCGACGGATAACGAGAACTATTGCTGACTGTCCGCTTTCCGGAAACCCGCAAGGCTCCGTTTATGACCTACATGGAGGCGTAAGCGGTAGGTCCGCTTTTTCTAGCAGCTCCCCCGGGGTTTGGGTGGCTGCGGAACAGAAAACCTACACAAGATTTACAACCAGTAAGTCTATCGAATGAGAACCACTTCAACGCCGATTGCTTCAGCAATTTCAGCCCATGCCCGATCTGCCGTGACCGCAGGGAGATCCAATTTTTTAGCTAATGCCAGACAGGCGCGGTCTCCGTGGCTGAGACCGACCCGCTTGGTTGCATCGCGCATTAATCCGGCCGTCAGAGCCAGGTTGTGATCAAGAGGCCGCACGTCTAGGCGCAGAGCTGCGATAAGTTCGGATATTCCTTCGGCCGGGACGCCTTTATCAACAGCCTTAGAAACGATTTCCTGCAGGTTAACGGCGGAGATGGCTGCATCTCTCAGCCAGCGCCGAGCTTCTTCAGCTCCCGTTTCTTCGTTCAGGTCCGCAAAGACAGCGGACGTGTCGATGACGCAAATCGGCATCAGCGCTGCACCTTATTGTCATGGTTATCCAGCGTATTTTCTGCGCGTCGTTCAGCAATGACTTCGTCGGCAATCGAGGTCCCGGCCGGGACATATTTTCGGAACAATGCTCTGGCTCGATCAAGCGAGGCATCGGGTGTTATCAACCGAACCTCCCCGTCCACGATCTCCGCCATGACTTGGCCGCCTTTTTCGACGCCAAGTGACTTGCGCAGACCCACCGGCAGGACAAGTCGGCCATTCGGCATAACATTGACACGAATCATATTACTGATCTCCGGCACCATAAGGTTAAGGCCTCAGTCGAGGTCATATTTACAATGTAGGTCATTTTATGCGTCATTGCCATAAGTTACTCCTGTCCGAAAACGATCGTTTTCGGACAGGGGTAGAGAGATATGTCCGTAAATTACCTTTATAGCATTCCGGACATAGTTCATATTTCGGACATCCTATTCGGACGAAATGAGCCCCATGCCACGCACCTTTGCCTATGTTCGCGTCTCAACAGTCGGGCAGACGACCGAAAACCAGATTCAGGAAATTGAAGCAGCCGGTTTTCGGGTTGAGCCGCGTCGCGTCGTTACCGAAACAATTTCCGGGAGTACATCCATCGCGCAACGGCGTGGCTTTGCTCGCCTCATGGATAGACTGGAAGCTGGAGATGTTCTGATCGTGACCAAGCTTGATCGTCTTGGTCGCGATGCGATGGATGTCAGCACCACGGTTAAAATGCTGGGAGCCATGGGAGTGAAGGTTTACTGTCTCGCTCTTGGTGGTGCTGATCTGACCAGCTCGTCCGGCACAATGACGATGCAGGTTCTGAATGCTGTTGCACAGTTTGAACGGGATCTGCTGATTGAGCGGACGCAGTCCGGCCTCAGACGAGCAAAGTCAGAAGGAAAAACCCTGGGGCGACCTTCTGTACTGTCAGAAGGTGAGAAGCAAAGCGTCCTCAAAGACCTGGCGGAGGGTATGAGCGTGTCTGCACTAGCCAGAAAATTTTCTACAAGTCGCCAGACTATTATGCGGGTTCGAAGTGAAAGCTTTCCCCTCGGTTCCTCCTAACTGCAGGTCCGCTTACGCCTCTTCTCAGACATACAAATTTCCATGTGTCATGCCCTGAAAATGATTTTATAAATTCAAACAATTATCATATCGCTAATTACACTATTTTTAATGATTGTTTAGCTTCACATTTGCTATTTTTAATTTTATTTTATTGTGAATTATATTATTCTGCAAAATTAAATGTTAATTGACTAGCGGTGATGCAAAATGCCCTCTCTCACACACCATATCTTGCTCCTGTTATCTCCACACCCTGCCGCCACAAATGTAACCCGACAAAGCTGACAAAGTTGACAACTGGCGAACTCTATATCCCGCAAGGCTGAAATTTTTTCCAAACAAAACAATGCATTGTCTATTTTTTATAAAAAAGTGTGGATTTGTTTGGGAGAGAGAATAATCTGATCAGGCCATGAGCCGGCAGACCACTTAAAGGGACGTCCTGACAAATGAACAAGACAGAAACCGTAACATCCTACCTGCGCCCGATTGACCGCGACGGGCTACTTGAATTCGGCAACAAAGGTTGTTCCAATCCGGATGGCTACGGCACCAACAAGGTGCATACCGTGTGCGAGGGCCAGTACCGCACACTCAGCTATGTGGGCGATCACGCGCCGGTCGTCGTGGATGAACCCCTGCACCTTTTCGGCCAGAACACGGCCCCCGCCCCGGGCGAGATCGTGCTGTCGGCCCTTGGCGGCTGTCTTGCCGTGGGCATTACGGCGGTTGCGACCTATCGTAACGTCAAACTGAGCAAGCTCGAACTCTGGATTGAAGGGGATATCAGCAACACGGCGGCATGGGGTGCCGGTGGTGCGGACCGCAAGCCCGAGCAGATGGGTTTTCAGAAAATCCGTGTGAAAATCGCAGTAGAAGGCGATGCCTCCCGGAAGGAACTGGATGAAATTGTCCAGCATGCCAACTACTTTTCGCCGGTTGCAAACAGCATGCGCAACCCCATTCCCATGACAATCGGTCTTGTCGACTAAGGCGGCCTCGCTTTGTCACCCACGCAATCAGGAGCTTATACCAACCATTGTTTGGCCTGACTCACGGGGTACCCATCGGTTTAAAAATGTGATTCACAGGATGCTGACCATTCTCTGAAGGAGGCATTCTGGATGGGCAGCCCTC
>NZ_WOTD01000101.1 GCF_011516885.1 Acetobacter lambici
CGCCGCCAGGTCTTCCAGTCCACCCTCAAAAACTCTTCAAATCAAAATCAACACTCATTACCATCGCGGGGTGGAGCAGCCCGGTAGCTCGTCAGGCTCATAACCTGAAGGTCATAGGTTCAAATCCTATCCCCGCAACCATGATTAAGTGTCTGAAAAGACAACAGAAAAGCCACCCAAGCGGGTGGCTTTTTTTGTGCCCGAAATCTCCCGCAGGATGCACATAGGATGCAGATGGGAGTGAAACTCCAGCGTAGGTTGAGCTGAAATCGGGTCATTATCACGATAGCGTGTCAGGCGTGTTGGAGCCCGGCGATACGGTCCGCAGCGCGATCCTGTGTTACGATGGATCATGGTTTCCGACCCTCTCGATTCCGCGCCTGCAGGAGCGTCCCGTTGAGTGGCACGGCTGCCTTATCCGAGGCGCTGGCCGGCCTCGTAGAGCGGGTGACGTTCCACAACGCCGAGAACGGCTTCTGCGTCCTGCGAGTGAAGGTGCGGGGGCAGCGCGATCTGGTCACCGTTGTCGGCCATGCCGCAATGATCTCGGCAGGCGAGTTCGTGCAGATGTCGGGGCGCTGGTTCAACGACCACACCCACGGGTTGCAGTTCAAGGCGGAGTTTCTCAAAGCCAGTCCGCCGACCACGGTTGAGGGGATCGAGCGCTATCTTGGCTCCGGCATGATCCGGGGCATCGGTCCGGTCTACGCGAAGAAGCTGGTGAAAGCGTTCGGCGAGGCGGTGTTCGACCTGATCGAGCAGGAACCTGGACGTCTGCGGGAGGTGACGGGCATCGGCCCCAAGCGGGCCGAACGGATTGTCGGTGGCTGGGCGGACCAGAAAGTGATCCGGGAGATCATGCTGTTCCTGCACTGCAACGGCGTCGGCACCTCGCGGGCGGTGCGTATCTTCAAGACCTACGGTCAGGATGCGGTCCAACTGATCAGCGAGAACCCCTACTGGCTGGCAAAGGACATCCGGGGGATCGGCTTCAAGACCGCCGACCAGATTGCCCGGAAGATGGGGATTGCGGCCGACGCCATGATCCGGGTGCGGGCCGGGATCTCCTACGCGCTTGGCGAGGCCATGGATGAGGGGCATTGTGGCCTGCCGGTCGGGGAGTTGCTGACCAGCACCGCCGAACTGCTGGAGGTCGCGGCACCCCTGATCGAGACGGCTCTCACGTTGGAGCTGGAGGCGGGCGACGTTATTGCCGACAGCGTGGGCGAGACGGGATGCATCTTCTTGGCGGTGAATCGCCCCGGGTTTTATGGAGACAGAACGACCCGTGAGGTAAGAAGAATTTATGAGCAATAAATCGAAGCGTTTTCCGCCTGAGTTTCGTGACCGTGCAGCGCGCATGGTTCTGGAGGAAGAGAAGAACCATCCTTCGCGGTGGTCTGCGGTGATGATGATCGCTCCAAAGCTGGATATTCACCCTGACACGCTGTCAAAATGGACCCGTCTGCATGAGCGGGCCAATGCGCCTGCGGTGAGTGACCTGCCTGATCGAGAGAAGATCAGGCAACTGGAGCGAGAGAACCGCGAATTGCGGCAGGCCAATGAAATCCTGCGTAAGGCTTCTGCGTATTTTGCCCAGGCGGAACTCGACCGCCTATGTGGACGGCCGTTTAAGCGCAATACCTCATATTGTTCTCCCGATGTAATTTCCAAAACGTATTATTCTACCGGCTGGATGATGAATACCGATTTAACGTGAAGACCCGGTCAGATGCGCTCTTATGTCCGGCCTGTTTATGCGACTTTATGCGCTGGCCATCATGGGTGTGCGCTCACGTGTCAGGCACCAATCTGGTATCGCGTGCTCAGGGGCACAGACGGTCGAACGGTATGGCCTGAACTGTTGCTGAATGACAGTCTTCCCATCACGTCGGTTCGTACATACTGCCGGATCTACCGGAGCAAGCTTCGGTGTCCATCGTTCTGCTGGTGCAGGTCAGCCTGCTGAAACACTGACACCAGCCGGACGATAGATCTCTTTACGTGACAACAACGCCCAGATGATACGAGCCATTTTATTGGCAAGTGCAACTGTTGCCAGACGCCTTGGACGACGCGCCATGAGTTCGCATAGCCACTGACCCGCAGCGCTATCCCACTTATGGGCACGATGAAGCATGGCCGTCGCACCAAGAACCAGCAACGTTCTTATCTGCCGGTTGCCCGTTTTGGTAATCCTGCCCAGACGGGTTTTACCGCCGGTAGAATGCTGACGAGGCACAAGCCCAAGCCAGGCGGCAAAATGGCGCGCAGAGGCGAAGGAGCCAATATCCGCGACCGAGGCGACAATCAGAGAAGCCGTTATGGGACCGACCCCAGGGATGGTCATCAACCGACGCGCATCCTCATCGCTTTTTGCACGCGCCCGGATCTGCACTTCCAAAGTATCAATGCTCTGAGCGACCTTTTCATAATGCTCAAATAACAACATGGCACTCTGCTTCATGGTAGCCGGCAGGTCGGCTGATGTCTCTATTTTTGCCATCAGTTCTGGCAGATGGCGTGTGCCCAGAGGGGCTATCAGCCCGAACTCGGAAGCAAGAGCCCGTAACGCATTACTCAGCATGGTCTGCTGTTTGACCAGAAGAGCGCGGGTAGAATGCAGTGACAACACGCCTTGCTGCTCTTCGCTCTTGATCGGAACACACATCGTATCAGGATGAGTCGCCGCCATGCAGATCGCAGCCGCATCAACAGCGTCGTTTTTCTTGCCTTTTTTGACAAATGATTTGACCCGATCAGGAGGAACCAGTCTGACATCATGACCAATCCTGCTGATCACCCGTGCCCAGTAATGAGCTGACCCGCAGGCTTCCAGAACAACTTCACATGGGTCAAGTTTTGCAAAAAATGCTGAAATTTCACTGCGACCAAGCTTGCGCTTGAAAACGCACTTTCCATTTGCGTCAGCCCCATGAGCCTGAAAAACGGATTTGGCAATATCAAGGCCAATTATGCTAGCTTTCATACGGGCGGTCTCCTCCTGATGGTCAGTGAACCTCCATCATGGCACATTGATGCCGCAGGGAGGCCGTCCACCCCATCTGGTTCAGGCCATGACGCGCTTCATTGAGGAGCACCGGCAGACATATGGTGTCGGGTCAATCTGCAAGATCCTGCCGATTGCACCATCTGTCTATTATGCAACCGTTGCCAG
>NZ_WOTD01000102.1 GCF_011516885.1 Acetobacter lambici
TCCCATGCTCCCGGCACAGGTCAGGAACCGGGACACCGCCCTCAGCCTGGCGGATCACACCCATGATCTGGGCGTCAGTAAAGCGATCACTCTTCATCAGAATCTCCTCAACTCTTACGCTGAGAAAATTCTCATTCAAAAGTCACTCTTTTTATGGGGGGATTACCACTTCATGCGCGTGGCGCATCGGTTATTGCGGAAGACCGTGATCCCGGTATCAGCGCCCTTGCTCGGCCTGGCATCTTTCCACTCGTCGGAGACGTAGCAGAAGAAGGCGCGGCCCGACTGGCCGTGGCAACGGCGGTCGAGCAGTTCGGTCGGCTGGATATTCTCGTTAATAACGCAGGCATTATCATTAACAAGCTTGTAGTAGACATGACTCTTGAGGACTGGGACCGTATCTTCGCCGTAAATATTCGGGGTGTATTCTTGCACTCACGTGAGGCGATGCGTGCGATGATCCCGAACGGTAACGGAGCTATCGTCAATGTCGGGTCCTATGCCTGCTTTCAGACCTTTCCATCAATCGCAGCGTATGCCGCATCGAAGGGTGCCCTTGCCCAGTTCACCCGGACACTCGCAGTGGAAGCCATTGATCATGGGATCCGAGTGAATGCAGTGGGCGCGGGAGATACCGTGACCAATATTCTCAATCATATTCATGCAGACGGCCCATCGGCCCTTGCGGACTATGGCAAACACGCCCTCATCGGACGAGCTGCTCAACCAGAGGAAATCGCGAAGGTAATCGCCTTTCTCGCATCTGACGAAGCCAGCTTCATGGTCGGATCGATCACAATGGCAGACGGGGGGAAAAGCGTAATCCTTCCCGCCTGACCAGATCATTTCCGCTTTCTCCCTACTCGTCATGGCAACGTCTGCTTTGCGGAACAAGCTACGACCGAGCGGATGACCGGTATGAGGCGATTGCCGCCTGTCTGCTTACGCCGCGCTAAGCGGACCTTCTGCTTACGCCTCATTTCGGACACAAGCCATGTTAAACGATCACCCGAAAAGCAGACGCTAATAGAAATATTATGACAAAGTAGCGCAATGCTACGGGCTTGTGTGGAAGCCTGTCTTATTCAACTAAGAGGAATGAGCGAATTTTCTGCTGCGTCCTTCTGACATGACATTATTCTTTCCGATCATCTAATTCCATGACTGGTATGATTGACGATCTGGGCGAGCATGAATCCGAGAAAGACTGCGATTGTGCCGAGCACAAGAGAAATCCCGACATTCAGGCAGGCCCTGCCGGGATGGCCGTTCTGAAGCAGATCAAAGGTCTGAAGACTGAATGACGAGAAGGTGGTGTAACCACCGCAGATCCCGACCATAAAAACCAGACGTGCCGTGTCGGAAACATGCATGCGACCACCTGCCGCCGTCAGGGCTGCAAACAGGGCTATGGCGAACGAGCCGGTGAAGTTGATCAGGATCGTACCCCACGGAAAGGTGTGGCTCCAGCGTGCGGTGGCCAGACCGACCCAGTAGCGTAGCAATGTGCCAGTGCCCCCCCCCAATTCGATCAGGAGTGCCGGAAAAATATTCGGCAGCATAAGCCTCTTTCCTGTTATCTGCGGTCAATGATGGGTCAGGATCGGAAGCGTGGCGTGTGAGAGGATATCCTGCGTCGGGCCGCCAAACAGCCACTCGATGAAATGCGGGCGGCTATAAGCGCCCATAACCAGAAGATCACCACCTGCCTTCAGGGCATGCTGTCGGATTTCTTCCCCCACATCGGATGAGGCAATGACAAAGCGATCAATCGCAACGGTAACGCCTTTTTGCCGGAGTTCTTCCGCGATGGGCGGTTCCGCTACCTCGTTTGCGCGGTCCTCGCCAATTACAATGCTGACATGGGACGCCCGCTCCAGAAAGGGCTGAGCAGCGGCCATGGCCCGCTCAAGGGCTGAGGACGGATGCCAGGCGATCACTGGATGTGCTCCGACGGTCTCATGATGCTGAAGTGACGCCACAATCACCGTGGCACCCGCGTCATATAACGCCCCGCTGAACGCCTGTGAGACCGCCTCGGGGTCTGACGAACGTGGACGGCTGAGAACGGTCATATCAGCATTCATGGCCTCACGCGCGACGGTTTTGCGGATATCCCCTGCGATTTCGATCCATTCGGTGGCCTGCTGGTCGATCAACCCGGCTTTCCACTTCTGGAAGATGTCGCGCAGGGCATCCGCTTTTGCGGAGACTTCCTGCGCAAAACGTTTTTCTTCTTCGGGGCTGGGCATTCCTTCATCTGGCGTCTGATAATCGGGATCGTCCTGAAGTTCAGGGTGGAGAACCCTGATCGGTGGGTGGCCAAGGCGTGCGGCCAGTTCCCCGGCAGTTTCAAGGGTATAGGTCGCGGTTTCGATGCGATCGAGGATGGCAAGAATGCGCATGGTCTTCCTCCTGAAATGATGGTGTCGCGCTGCTCTCTGTCAGGGCGTTGACTGTGTGGCGAAATGCCAGGATTCGGCGGGTTTGAAATAAAGCGACGTATCTCTCAGCAGTGCCTCGTGGGAGAGGCAGAATGCCTGAAGCTGCTCATGGTCGCCCAGAATATCGACATAGACCGACAGAAGCGTATTGGGGATTTCCCCCAGTGTCTGCTGGATTTCCCCACTTCTCCAGAAGCCGTAATGTGCAAAGGGGGCATTCGAGCAGGTGAAGCCTGCTGCACGGGCCGCATGGACGATGTCACGATAGAGAGGACGGCGCTGGAACAGGCGGGTAAAAGGTTTCTGTTGTCGGCTTTGCGCCCGTGATGCGGACGTCATGAAAATCCGGAGAATACCGGCAGGTTCTGTCAGTAGGGTGGGCGTCTCGTGCATGGCTTATTTTCCGGTTTGTGTTGCTGGGTCAGAGGAGGTCTGGGTGCCGGTTTTCCGGACCCGCCGCCCGATGAAGCCACGGGCCTGCCGGAGCGCCATGCCCGCCGTAATGTGAGGATGTGCGGCTTTTGGAACACCGATGCGCTGGGACAGGTAAATCCCGGAATGACCGGAGCAGAGATAGGCAATGAAGCAGCCCGTCGCGATGTAGATGACGTCCGTAGCGCCAAACAGCTCGACCCCCATGAAGGTACAGGCCAGAGGGGTATTGGCCGCCCCCGCAAAAACAGCCACAAACCCGACTGCCGCGAGAAGATCGGTCGGCACGCCGAGA
>NZ_WOTD01000103.1 GCF_011516885.1 Acetobacter lambici
TGAAGGACTACGAACAGCGGATCGACGTCGCAGAGGCCATGATCCACATCGCCATGGGAAGCCTCATGCTACGCCGAAACGCTCATCCGTGAATTTCCAAAAGGGCTCTTAGAAAAGCGGACTATCCGGTTTCGTTGGCCCCACACTCGAGCCAGAATTATTACTTGTAAATTACACCATATACACTAATTTAATACAATAATACTTTTATTATTGCAAATTAACTAATCATTAATTGGCCACCAATAAGTTGATCCGTAAATTTTTATATTATCTTTTTGGGTCCAACTATATTGTTTCCACATTGACTTCCCTGATGCTAATTTCTCGGAATTGCGGAGTTTGTTATACGCATCTGCTGTGATCCATGTTCGGGGTTCTAGATCAAGATCGGTAAGCTTCGCCGCGTAATTTGCGGCCCGTCCTACCCAAACGAGATCGTTCCCACCTCTTACACCTGTCCTTGCGGCTCGGATGGAGCTGGTATCTATCCCAACAACCTGCTTGATCTTATAATTCTGAGAAGGATATTGCGAAGCAAGAGCTGGATTAATAATCTTATGAACTGCATAATTTATTTTCAAGGCAGCCCTAACGGCAGGGCACGTTTGTGACTCTCCTACCCATATTCCCATAATTCGATCGCCATCATACGAAGTGATAGCACCGCCTTCAGAACGAACAATCTTTGCGGCGCAAAGGAGGAATGTCTTGTAAATCTCAGCTGAGAACCACCAATTTTTACTGTCTACCAGTGCCGTCGAGCCAGCCAAGTCCGCGTATAGAATAGTTGCTCTGTCAAAATCAACCGCGTCATTGCTCAGCTTGAGATCCTCAGGCTCAGGGACATTTCTTCCTTTTCTGGTAGTCCACTGATCCCTAAAGATAGCCGCCACACCATCATTGAGTTCTTTCTTAAGCCCCATAATGTCCTCTAATTATTTGGTCCGAGCGCCACAATATGATTGCGTAACTGATTGCATGCAGGAGCTATAAGAGCTGCGGCATCGGAACCTTCTTCAAATCTGTAAGTGATTGTTGTTATGCCTGCGAGATCACTAGGAAGTTTTATTTTGCTTTCGCGTGGTTCCATTAAGATAGCCCGTTGGCGACCAAGCCTCCCCATGAACAAACCAAGTTCAAAGACAACATTGTCGCGTGAAGAGGGCCATTCTTGTCCCCGAAATATCGTGAGATCATCAGCATGAGCAACAGCAATAGCAAAGTCTGAACTATCGACCTGCTCCTCTAAGCTCTGCAACGGATAGTGACTAATTTTGAACACTCCATCTGTCCAGAGTGTCGTCAAAAAATTATCATGCTCAAATGCTGTTTGCACCGCTCTGGCGATCGGCAACGCCTCAGTCGAGCAAATCAGAAATACCTTTATTTTCTCCCGTGCTCCGCTAACCAGTTTGTTTCGTTCCAAAAGTCTCCGGGACAGTTCTCGCGCAATAAGCCTATAAATTTCTGGGTAGCGAGTGGCTATATCTGTGAAGTCGTGTTCGCTAAGCTCAGCAACAATTGTATCTTCCTTGGCGATAACAGTGGCGGAACGCCTATGGGCTGGTTCGATTGCCGCCATTTCTCCGACGTGATTTCCAGCCCCGCGTAAAGCAACTGGATAACCATTAACGAAAATTTCTACCGATCCCGAAAGAATAAAATATATGCTGTTGTCATGTCCATTTTGTTCGATCAACGTTTCACCAGAAGAAAACTCCCGAATAGTTGATTTTTCTGCGACTTCCGTAGAAATTAGAGAATTACCCTGCACCATTCTCTGCAGGTTAAGCAAATCTTTCTTCAGCCTGTGCCCACTATCGCCCTGAAATCGATTTAACATGCAAATTCCATGTGATAAATATTCAAATAAGGGAATCTATTTTCCTGTCTGATACCATATTCTATGAATGACAACAGGCAACCATCAAGCCAATACGTTACTAGGATTGGCCAGAGACTGACCGGTTTTGGGATAAAAAGCAACCTGCTTGGACGCCTGATTGGAGGGCGACTGCCGCCTGTCTGCGCCGCTGATGTTGAGCGGACAGGCTGTTGGGGGAACAGCAGAATGTCCGCTGTCGTGTCGCCAAAGATATGGATATGGCCATTAAGCAGAAAGCATTTTCGAATTTTTCCGTCAGTAAGCGCTTGAAATGAGACAACTCGAAATAGCCACATTGAGCAAAATAATGTTATCATTAGCGCACCAAGAATATTGACATCTGGCAGCAGATAGGTCGTAGTGTGACGTAACGGCAATGGACTCTGCCTGACTTCCTGTAGAAGTCGAACTGCCCCAAGGGCTGATGACTCCTACCTCGCCATAGTGGCATGTGAGGAAGGAGTGTGTTCAGGGTCATGGGTCGTTTTCCGCTGTTTCAGAATTCCATCGTAGTAAATATTCTCGCCGTTCTGCACTGGAGCGGGCTTCTTCTGCCTATGGCAGCCTGCGTCGGCACGTTATGCGCCGTCTTCCTCTGGGCGCTTGATCATGTCACCGACTATCGCTTCGCCCATCCCGGCCTGTTGTGGTTCCTGCCGGTGGCAGGCGTTGCCGTTGGGCTGGCTTATCACTGGTTCGGGCGTTCCGCCGAAGGGGGCAACAATCTGATCGTCGATCAGATCCATGAACCGGGTGGCGGTGTGCCACTGCGTATGGCTCCTCTTGTTCTGATCGCCACCGTCGTCAGCCATCTGTTCGGGGCCTCAGTC
>NZ_WOTD01000104.1 GCF_011516885.1 Acetobacter lambici
GTGAAGATGATGAACTTCTGCGCTGGGAGACCATAGACCGCAGGACAATGTCTCAGCATCTGCCACCAACCGTGATAGATCGACTCTGGGACATGATCTGTGACGCGGCTGATCGTCTGGCCGGGGTGCAATTTCTTGGGCTCCATCGCGTCGTCGATCATCTCGAACGGGAAGGGCTTCGGATTGAGGCAGTTCCTGTGCCATCTCTGTCGCCGCCAGCGCCGGTCGCGGTGACTCTGGCCGCGTTCCTGGCAGCGCGAGAACGGGCGACCCTTGCAGAAATCATGCAAAACGTGATCGATGTGCCGCCGGAAAAAGAGCTGCTTGTTATGCTCAAAAATGCAGGATGGGAGTCACGAAGGACCGCCACCGGGCGCTTCTGGGTAAAAACCAGGGGGTGAATAGCTGACATCGGATACGTCCGTCCGGCTTGGATGGGCGTATCCGATGAAAGGAAGGCCCTGACACGCCGGACCAACACTGGGCGATTGCGCTTCCTGAGGGAGAGCCATAACCTGCTTCCATGACTCGAAATCCCTCTGAAAAGCCCAAGTCCCGTGCCTCAGCGAAAGTCGGCACGACTGTCACGAAGGATAATCTGAAGGCGCTTGGTGCGGACCGACTTGCGGACCTGCTCATCGAACTGGCAGGGCAGGACACCGCACTGACCCGCAGGCTTCGCATGGCGCTGACAGCGGTTCACGCGAAGGATAAACTCGGCAAGGAGATCGAAAAGAGACTGCGCACGATCCAGCGTTCCCGTGGGTTTCTGCCCTGGGACCGGATCCGTCCTCTGGCTGCTGAACTTGATACCTTGCGGCAATCCATCCTGGGTGACGTTGCCTCTGCCGATGTCGGGCAGGCCATTTCAGCCATGAGGCTGCTTGTGGAGATTGCCCCATCCGTCTACGAGCGCTCGGACGACAGCTCCGGATACCTGTCGGACGTCTTCCGGGAGGCCGCTTCTGATCTTGGCGTTCTCTGGGGACGACAGGCCAACCGGGATCCCGCCATCGTTGTCACAGACCTTCTTACGCTTCTCGATGATGACGGGTATGGCACCTGTGATCGTCTGCTCGCCGCGTGCGGCACGGCATTAGGCGAAACGGGCGCAGCCATGCTCAGAACTATGCTTCTGGCACGACTGCGCGACCTTCCTGCGTCAAAGGGGAACAGCGATTATCATACCGACATCGCGCGTATGCAGGTGATCAGGCACCTGCGGGATCTTGCGGATGCCATGGGTGACGTTGATGCGTATAGTGAAGCTGTCAGCCTGAGTGACCGCCAGTATGCCTATACCGGCGACGTCGCACGCCGCTTGCTGGACAAGGGGCGCGCCCGGGAGGCACTTGACTGGCTCGACCGGGAAACTGAAGAGAACTCTCGCTTTTACAAGGAAAACGACGATCTGCGGATTGAAGCATACGAGGCCGTTGGAGACCGAGACAAAGCTCAGGCTCTGCGATGGAACGTTTTTCGGGAACGCCTGAGCCTGCCGCACTGGAAAGCCTATCAGCGTCATCTCAGTGATTATGATGCGATCGACGCCGAAGAGCAGGCACTCGATCACATCCGGAATTTCCCGAATAGAAGCGTGGTCCTGTCTACTCTTCTGGAATAGCCCGCTCTCGACGAAGCTGCCCGTCTCGTGCGGCATCATACAGCGGAACTGGACGGACGGGACTACGGGACGCTGCGTCCGGCAGCGGAACGTCTATCTGAAGCTTATCCCAACGAAGCGACGCTGCTCTACCGTCTGCTGGTCGAGGCCGTGCTGGACAGGGCGCTTTCCCGTTACTACGCCTATGCCGCAAAGGATCTTGCGTCCTGTCAGCGACTTGCACCCATGTTGACCATGGCTGAAGGCATGGAATCCCATGAAACGTTCATGACCCGGTTGAAGGCTTCACATAAGCGCAAACTGGGATTCTGGTCATTGATCGCCGTGCCCTGAGAGCAGGGTTGGGGGAAAATGGTCTGGCCAGTATTGCGAGCGAATTCCATTGTTACCCGGCAAGAGTTTGGATATACTGTCGGCATATCCCAAATGGAGGTTACGATGCTCACCCGCACGACGCTCTTTCTGTCCAATCGCTCCCAGGCCGTGCGTCTTCCCAAAGCGGTTGCATTTGACGTCAACCTGAAAGACGTCGTGATCATCCCGGACGGTGCGCGTCGTATAATCGCACCTGCAAATGCCGCGTGGGACGATTTCTTTGCCGCGCCGGGCACTCCACTGCCTGAGCGTGATCAGCCGAGGATGCAGGAACGCGAAAGCTTCTGATGCTTCGTTATCTTCTGGATACAAACTTTTGCATTCGTGTCCTGCGTGATCGTCCGCAAGGCTTGCGTGAGCGTTTCAATGATAACGCCGAGGCGCTCTGCATCTCGGATGTCGTGCTTTACGAACTTCTCTATGGAGCCGAAAAATCTCACGATCCGGCAAAGATTCGACGTGAGGTTGAGCATTTTGCCGCACGTCTGTCTGTTTTGCCGTTTGATGATGACGCCGCAGCCCATACAGCGGAAATCAGGGCAGAGCTGGAAAAGCGTGGCTGTGTCATCGGCCCATACGATTTGATGATTGCCGGGCACGCTCGAAGCAGGGGGCTTGTCGTTGTGACTGGAAACTTACGAGAACTTACGAGGGTAGATGGGTTGCGATCTGAGGATTGGACGGCCGGTT
>NZ_WOTD01000105.1 GCF_011516885.1 Acetobacter lambici
ATCCAGCAAGAGACAACTCCCAATCTGCTCAAAACGCAGACTGGACGCCATCGCAAAAACCGTCAATCAAATCGCCAAAACCCAGAAATTACCGGCCAAGCACATCAATCAGGGGTTCTTCGATCCCTCCACCTGAAAAAATCGTGATTGTTTTCTTGGGTAGTTCAGCTATTCCTACGCTGATAACGGTTTGGGATGAGGGTGAACGATTACTGTGCAGGGGAAAACACGCCGTCAGGCCATCTGGAATTGGGAATGGCTTTTCGCACCTTCACTCTCCGATTTTCTTTTTTCGCTCAGAACCACAATCACTTCCCTGATCGCCCTCAGCATCGCCATGTGGATGGAGCTTGGTCAGCCTCAATGGGCGGCCATGACCATCTGGATCGTTGCCCAGAAAACCATTGGGGAAAGTCTGTCAAAAGCTCACTGGCGAATAGTGGGCACATTGCTTGGCGCAGTCGCCGCCATTGTTCTGGTGTCCGCTGCGCCGCAGCAGCCCTGGCTGTTCTTTCCGATGCTGGCGTTCTGGATTGGACTGTGCGCGGGTTTGGGAACGCTCTGTTCCAATTTCAGAAGCTACATGTTTGTGCTGATGGGCTTTACCTGCGCCATCATTTCAATTTCCGCCATTACTGACTCGGATCACGTCTTTCAGATCGCCATCGCACGCAGCACGTACATTATTCTAGGCGTTATCTGTGAGATGACCGTGGCTCTGGTCTGCGAGCCCAATGCCAGCAGCCGGGCGCACGCGGCCATCAGGGAGTATCTGCGGGAAATCATCATCATGACCGCGTCGGTCGTGCGGGAAATCCTGCTGAAACGCTCTCCTCCCGCGCGAGACCTTTACGATACGTTTTCTCATGTCATGGCGCTGAGCGATCGGATCGAGTTCAGTGCGATCGAAACCGGTCGTTCCCGATCAATGACTGCTTATGCGCAGGGGACGCTCGGAGAGGCGACGCGGTTTCTCTCGCGTGGCCTGGGCATGAGAACCAGACTTTCTCTTTCAGTGCATGAGAATGGGCCCGAAGTCTCGCCGCTCATAGCTTCTTTCGTCACCACACTGGAGAATGTCCCGCATCTGTTGACCACACAGGAAGGGGAGCAGGTGCTTCGTGATCAGACCGACAGGCTGGTGGCGGACTGTGAAACCTCCATCGCGAGAACAGCGGCGCAGGAAGATTCGAGCGCAGATCGTGCATTTCTTGTCGAGCAACAGATCGTGCTTCAGGGACTGGTGCTTCTCATGCGGGAGTTCAGTCTCCTCATGCATTGTTTCAGCGGGATGGAGAGCGAACGCAAGACCGTTTCCCGCCTTCGACTCGTGCGTTTTCCCGACTGGCGGGCAGCGCTGATCAACGGTCTGCGTTCGTTTGTCTCCGTCCTGCTGGCAGCGCTGATCTGGGAAGTGACGGGATGGCCGACTGGCTCTCTGGTGGTGATGTTCGTTTGCGTCGTCTGTGCGCGTTTCGCTGCTTTTCCCAATCCGCTGGTGGCAAGCAAAACATTTTTCTTTGGCGCGGTCTGGGCGGTGCTTGCGGCGGTCGTGCCGGTATTTCTCATTATGCCGGTCACTTCGGATTATCCACTGTTCTGTTTTTTTGTGGCCATTCCGATGGTCATTGGCGGCCTCGTCAACCGTCATGCCGCTACGGCCGCTGTTGGCGCATCTTTCGTGAATTTCTTCCCATTCATGCTTCTGCCCGAAAATCATTCCCGGGTGGATGAAATCCAATGGTTCAACACGTCACTGGCGTTGCTGATGGGGCTTGGTCTTGGCGGTATGATCTTTCGCTATCTTCTGCCGTTCGGCGTGGGGCATTTTCTGAAAGTCTTTGATCGGTTCATCTGTAAAAAGATGAAAGAAATCACGACACTTCCCGAATGCGTTTCGGACCAGGTGTGGGTTGGCGGGATTGTTCAGGGGATGGAAAATTTCATTGCCCACTGCAAAGCTCAGGATCTCGCACGCGTGGATCTGTGGCTGCACAGTACGTTCGCGGTCATGACGGCAGGCAGAAACCTGATTTATCTGGAGTCAAAGCTCACGGACAAGGCGCTTCCTGCCGACATTGTGGCGCATATCCGGAAAGCGATCCCTTCCTTTTTGTCTATGCTGCATAAAACGCAGCCTTCAACCGGAGATGTAACGGATGCGATGCAATGTCTTCGGGAAAGGGAGCAGAAGGAGAAGTCTCCCTTGCTCAGAGCCAAATTGACCGATGTGATTGGCGCGATGGCCATCGTTAATGCGGAACTTTCCTCTCATGTGGTCGCCAGTCGTAGGTTGGCGGACTGGAAACTATGAGATTCTATAGACAACAAAAGAAATCCCGCGCTTTGTGGGGCGCGGGATGGTAATCCCCCCATTTTTAGTCGGGCATTGAATGAGAATTCAGGCAGCTGTTTTTAGTTTCTGGGCGGGGGTTAGCCCGCTGTTCCCCATGTTGGGTCTGTCATGGTTATATGTCCAGAGCCATTGTGTTGCG
>NZ_WOTD01000106.1 GCF_011516885.1 Acetobacter lambici
GATACTGCGCGCGGGTGATTTCAGTCCAGGCCATCTTGATCTCATCAGGTTATCGCAAACCCATGAATCATAACCTGCTGAAATCACTCAACTCATTTTCGGTCAGACACTCAGAGACTTGTTTCCCGGTCCGGGGATGTCATCATGACTGCAGATGACATTATCGCTGGTAAAGGCGGGTTCCAGAAAGCAGACCTGATGGATTATGGCAGTCTGTATGGTATGGGCTCGTATTATGGAGAAGATTACACAGCATCCTTACTAAAAATATTGCGCTTTCAACACGGGAAAATTATGCACACGATGTCGGAGAGAGGACCTTTTCCCATCTGTCTCCGGAAAAGCAGACGGTTGCGACAACCCATATGCGTGAGGATCTTCGTGGCATCGATCTGACACAAGACACGGTTGTGTTACCCGATGCCGTATCCCACGCTTTTGTAAAAATACGTGATGAAACAGCGGCGTCGTTTCTTAGGACAGACCGCTCTTCCGGCTGGAATGCGACACAGGCTCTCACGCCAGCGCTTGCGTTAAAAACAGCCGATTTTCTCATGTATTCAGCTTTGACGACTGTGGCGCATCGCCCTGGTGAGACCTATTCATGGACGCAGAACTGGCCGTATGAACCGTTGGTTGGGAATACACCAACGGGGGCCACATTTATATGGACGTGGGCGAGTTTTGGCTTTGTTTTTCTCGCATTTGGTGTCGTTCTGTTTATCTATGAATACTGGCTTGATGATGCTGATACTAGTTTACGCGAGTGTATTCTGGTTCCTGCACGTCCATTAACATCGAGTCAGAGAAAAATATGGAAATATTTTCTGCTGGTTTCGGCCTTGATACTTATACAAATACTTGTTGGCTCGATCATGGCTCACATGTATTACGACCGGTCTAGCTTTTATGGTTTTGATGTCAATCGTTACATCCCGTTCAGTTTTATGCGTGATGTACATATTCAGGCACCTATAGTCTGGATTGGCCTGTCGTGGATTGGAGCTGCCCTGTTCCTTTCCCCGGTCATCGCCGGAGGCGAAGAAGCACGAGGTCAGGGATGGCTTGTCGATGCTCTATTCTGGGTTACGGCATTTGTTGTGGTTGGCGGTCTCGTCGGAGACTATCTCGGTATTATGGGAGCGATAGATACAAACTGGTTTTGGTTCGGCAATCAGGGGCTCTCTTACATCCAACTTGGTCGGTTCTGGCAGATTGGTTTCTTTGCAGGTTTAATCGTGTGGAGTGCGCTTGTCATGCGCGCTCTCTGGCCAACAGTGCCTGGCTGGATAGATGCTGCTCGTGATTTCTGGACAGGTCGTATCCGGCTTGAACACCTGATCTGGGCCTCAACAGTAAATATTGCCCTGTTGTACGTCTGTGGAATGGTGCCTCTGACAGGAATCGAGAAATCTTTTACACTGGCTGATTTCTGGAGGTGGTGGGTCGTTCATCTGTGGGTTGAGCAATCGTTTGAGTTTTTTGCTGCAACCATGACGGCATGGACTCTTATGGCAACGGGGCTGGTGTCACGAAAGCTGGCCGAGCGCGGAATGTATTTTGAAGTCATTCTCGTCTTTCTTGGTGGGGTGATTGGTACTGGACACCATTTATATTGGGCAGGAGAGCCCAGTATCTGGATCCCATTTGGAACAATGTTTTCGTTTATTGAGGTGCTTCCACTGGTTCTGCTCATCATGGAGGGTATTCATCATTATCGCCTGATCAATGCTCACGGAGATTTCCTGTATCGCGTTGGCTATATGTACATTATTGGCGCTGCTTTCTGGAATTTTGTTGGTGCGGGCGTTTATGGAGGAGGTATCCTGAATGCGCCATTGGTCAACTATTATGAACATGGTACATTTTTAACGTTAAATCATGCACATGCATCTTTGTTTGGCGCCTTTGGTGAACTGGCAATTGGTCTGATTTACTTCTGTCTGCGCTATATCCATGCCGGTGAGAAAACGTTTTCTGAGCGACCAGGGATCTGGGCATTCTGGCTATACAATGCAGGCCTCATTCTCTGGACTGTTCTGAATTTCTTCCCCGTTGGCTGGTCGCAGCTCCTGGCTGTTTACGAGCATGGTTACGCTTATGCACGGAGTGCTGCATTCTATGATACGACATTGTTCTGGCAATGGATGCGCCTGCCTGGTGATGTTGTCTTTGCAGGTGGTGCTTTGGTCATGAGTGGTGATTTTATCATCAAATTGTATCCGCTTTACCCGCTATGGACACAAAGACTTTTTAGGAGTGTGTCTCTGGACACCAAAAAGGATTAGTCTGTCATGAAATCTCGACACGACGTTCGGATAAAACGAGTTTACGATCTGCCTTCGGAAATAGATGGCGTTCGTGTTCTTGTGGATCGATTGTGGCCTCGACGCGGAAATCTCACAGAAGGGTTGTACATCGGGTTAGATTATGAAAAAGTCTGTTTTGCACAAAAGAAATTTTCGTAAGCTATAAGAAAACCCGATGCAGACAGA
>NZ_WOTD01000107.1 GCF_011516885.1 Acetobacter lambici
TCACGAAGGATGTCGAGGCAACAATCTCGTCATCCCACGCGTGGTTGATGATTGCCCATATCCGCAGAGTTCTGCGAAAAATCAATCAAACCGCTTTCTGATTCAGGCTCTTAAATAATTTTATCTTTTCTATTCCGCAACAGAATCATAAAACTGAGACTCAGTCTCTCCATAACCATTATTGGGAACACCCGCATGACCGCACTTGATGAGAAAGCCGCACGGATCAATCTGGCCGCCGCATTCCGGCTCGCTGCCCGGCTTGGCATGCATGAAGCTGTTGCCAACCATTTCAGCCTCTCTGTTTCCGAGGATGGCTCACGCTTTCTCATCAACCCGAAATGGCGCCATTTTTCACGGATCCGCGCCAGCGATCTCGTTCTGGTGGATACCACAAAACCCGTCAGCACAATCACGCAGGATCTGGACCCCACGGCATGGGCCATCCACGGGCAACTCCACCGCCAGCACCCCAAGGCCCACGCAGCCCTGCATCTGCACCCCATCTACAGCACGACAATTTCAACCCTGAGTGACCCCACTATTTACCCGATTGACCAGAATACGGCCCGCTATTTCCGGCGCATGGCATTTGATACGCACTATGGCGGCATGGCCGACAGTGAAGCCGAAGGGGCACGCCTCGCCTCTCTGATCAAGGACAAGACGCGCTTGATGATGGGCAACCATGGGGTTCTGGTTGTCGCCCCGACAATTGGCGAAGCCTTTGATGACATGTACACTCTGGAACGCGCTTGCCAACTGCTTGTGACAGCCTATTCGACCGGCAAGGAGCTTTCCATTCTCTCCGATGAAATTGCGGAAAAAACTGCACGCGACTGGGAAGGCTACACAGATTTCTCCATCCAGCACTTTGAGGAACTCAAGCTCATTCTTGACCGTGAAGAACCCGATTATGCAGAGTGACGCGCCTTCCAACTCAGGCTAGAATCAGAATCTTGCGGCTCGCTTGTCAGCGTTTCATGGGGTTAAAATGGCATAATGCGTTATACATTGCGTCAGTTGGAATATTTTGTTGCTGCAGGAGAGGCTGGTTCCATCCGGCACGCATCCGAACGGCTGTCCATTTCCCAACCCTCCATTTCCACGGCCATCTCGCACCTTGAACTGGAACTGAATGTTCAGCTTTTCATAAGGCACCACGCACAGGGCCTTTCGCTGACTGCGGTAGGGCAAACCCTGCTGGAAGAAGCCAGAAAGGTCATTTCTCAGGCGGAAAGCCTGTATTCCGTTGCGGCGGAAGCAACGGATCAGATCAGAGGAATGCTTTCCGTGGGGGTCATGGTCACCCTTGCCCCCATGATCTTGCCTTCTCTGGTGCATAACTTTCTTACAAAACACCCGGCTGTGGAAATCCGCCAAATTGCATCGCATCATGAATGGTTGGTTGAGGAGCTCAGGCAGGCAGAAATTGACACGGCCATCACCTATGATCTTCAGTTACCGCCAGGCATTGAATTTACACCGCTTGCCAGTCTCCCTCCTCATGTCATTGTCAGCGAGACTCATCACTTCGCCGAACGTGAAACCGTCAGCCTTGGTGAACTTGCCGCCGAACCCATGATTTTTCTGGACCTGCCTCTGAGCCGGCAATATTTCAAAGACCTGTTTCAGAAAGAAAGCTTGCAGCCCAATATTTATGCACGCGTCGCGGATCAGGCCGTTGTAAGAACCATGGTGGCCAACGGGTACGGGTATTCCCTTTCCAATGTTCGCCCTTGCTCAGATCTCGCCCTTGATGGCCGACGGGTTGTGCGCATCAAACTCTCCGGCCAACATCGTCCTATGGTCATCGGCATAGCAACACTGCAAGGCATGCGCAAATCCAGGCTTCTCGAATCATTCCTTGAATACTGCCAGACCCTGATTTCCGACACATCTATCCCCGGCATGAACCCACTTGAGTAATTTCAGACAAGCAACGGCTTTACCGGTTCACGCTGCATTCTCCCTGAAGCAAAACATGGCGGGGTCAGTCAAACCCAAGTGACGCGCCCACAAACACCCCAAAACCATCCCCTAGCTGCATAACCGAGAGTTGTTTGCCTGCCGCCTGGTAACCCGGCACAACAATGGCCGCGTAATGCGTATTGGCAAGGTTATTAAAGCTGATGAATGTTGATTTTCGTTGAGAACTGATGGTGTGGACGGCTCGCAGTGGGCCTGAGAGGATGCTGAAGAGCTGACTGTCCAGAGAAGGAAACCATCATGCCCCAGTTGATCCGTATCGGAATGGATACCTCGAAAAAAGTGTTTCAGCTCCACGGCGTGAATGCCGGGATCACGACACGAAAGTGTATTTTACGTACGCTTGGAGTGAACACCTGTAGAACTGGCCACATTGACGCGGATTTCTTCTGTGGTTGCCGTCCGTTATGCAAGAGTTTTCTGACCCATATTGACGTGTGATCGTGTGCGGTCTTCTGTAAGGCCTGTTGATGTGGCCTTTCAGAA
>NZ_WOTD01000108.1 GCF_011516885.1 Acetobacter lambici
TAACCATGACAGACCCAACATGGGGAACAGCGGGCTAACCCCCGCCCAGAAACTAAAAACAGCTGCCTGAAGTCTCATTCAATGCCCGACTAAAAATGGGGGGATTACCGTTACCCTCACAAGCCCTGAGAGCGTCACTGAGGGCGAAGCAAGGGAAGCAGTAGCCGAGGAAGCTCAGAGGGTACTGACCGCCCTTAAAAGCTCTGTGAGGGCTTCTCTGGCCCCCAATCAATGGGCAGCACTTACGAGCTTTGCCTATAACGTGGGCTTGTCGGCCTGCTTGGGTTCAACGCTAGTTCGCCTGGTCAATGAGCAGCAACTCGACAAGGCGGCAGACCAGTTCCTCTTGTGGGATAAGAGCAAAGGCCAGATTATTCAGGGCTTGCTCAACAGACGTAAAGCCGAACGTGCCTTGTTCTTGGGTAATGCCAATGTATGAGGTCGGTCACTGGCAAAGTCCCTATACGGAAGACCAGATCAATGCTTCTGCGGGCTTCACTTACCTGATTACCCATAGGGAAAGTGGCGTCATGTATGTGGGGAAGAAGTTCACGCAGTCGATACGCCGTAAGCCGGTTAAGGGGAAGGTTAGAAAGCGCAAGGAAGTCAGTCGGTCGAACTGGCTCACCTATACGAGCAGTTCTAAGTATGTGAACGAAGGAATTTCCAAGTTTGGAAAAAACGCGTTCGAGTTTGAAATCCTCGACATCTATTCCAGCAGGGCTGAAACCAATTACGGTGAGCTTGAAGAGCAAGTCAGACGTGATGTCCTAAGGGCAAGGGATTCAGAGGGTAATTTTCAATATTGTAATTTGAATATTATGTGCCGTTTTTATCGTGACAAAGCTAAACCATAAATAAGATTGAACCACTGGTTTTATTCGTTTTCCAAGTGGTCATGGTTGTTATTTTTCTCCTTTGCGACAACCATAAGAAAAGGGGAGCTTTAATCAGCTCCCCTTTCTCTTTGACTTTTTTCCTGTAGGAAAAACAAATTCTCGGCTAACTCATCAAGTGGCACATTGTAGAGCGAGTATGGATCACTTCTCGCCTTATTGGGCCAGTTCAAAGCATCCGTCATATTCATTATCGTCAATCTGTAATCCGGCCACTTGCAGTCGAGACGAATTAGCCGATACGCAAAGACACCCAGTCCATTGCTGCTTTGTTGACATAGAACGGTGCCTTATCAAAGTCAGATGGACTTTTAAGGTTCGTCACACATGCCTTGGTCAATTTGATCAAATCATCAAGTCTACGCTTCGCTTTCTCTGGGTCTTTTGCGGCTTCTTCTTCTGATATAGTCGCGTTTATATGTGAGATGGTTTCAGTCCATGTTGGGTATCGCATGACGTAATGGGTATATTCGTGACTATCAACGTACCAAGGCTCAACGCCCTCTACGTCTTTCTTGACGAACTCAGCACGCATATAGTCACGATACTCTTTTGCTAATTCCTCTGGTGTTTTCTCTTTTGCCATTTCAATTTTCCTTTGGCTTAAATGTTACCAAGGGTATTTATTATATATGAGAAATATCCAAATATTGTTTCATTTTTTCAGGCATTTCATCATTTATTATTTTTAAAATATCGTCTTGGATAGCAATCATCGGTATATCGTATCGTTTTCTATCCTCATTAATATAAAAATTCTTCTGTAATATTTGTCTCTTTATCAGTTCAATTTTTCTGTTTCCTAAAGAGAACGATAAATCGTGTAAATTATCGAAATATTTAAAAGAATTTTCATCAAATAAAAACTTTGCCTGAACAATCACGCAATAACTACGACCTTTCAATTCATCGAAATCTTTTTCTATTTTGTGAAAATATTTTTTACATTCATTGTATTTTTCTATTTCTTTTTCATCAATTGAATACGTCTGATTGATTAGCCCATCATTATATTCAACATTAAACTGTTCCATATATGACCTAATGCTTGCAGACATATCTGAAGTAAAAACAGCAAACTCTAAAGAGGCTTTATATACCGCATATCTCTTATCGAATAATTCAAGTTTTAACTTGCGCTCAGCAATATCTCGATTGGCTGCTGCTATGGTCTTACTCTCTTCTGCCACGGCTCTTTGGGCATCAGCAATGTTATGTTGGCGCCTGCTCAGATAGATAGTGACTGCTGCAACAATGAGCGGCGTGAATATACCCGCAAATTTATTTGAAGCATCCGCACCAAAACATTCGACCAACTGTGTCACAATAAGAAAAATTAAAATACCGGCCACGATGTAAAAGGGCCATTTAATCCAGCACCAAACTTTCTTAGAAAGATCTAAAATATCCATCATAACAATCAATATCCTCACTGATAAAGACCCGACATTTCTACAATGCGAGCTTCAAGCCGTTTTGCCCTATCTGCCTTACCATCTCTTCAGTCAAGGCAAGCCATTCTAGTATGTTGGC
>NZ_WOTD01000109.1 GCF_011516885.1 Acetobacter lambici
TCCTCCATTGGAAACATCCCGCCAGCAGAAGCTGAGGCACGCTTTTATGCACAACAGAAATCACATGCATTAGCCGCTTAAATCAGATAAAAAACGTCTCCACAAAACCCGAGGCAATTCAATCCTCCTTAAAAGGGACTTCCAGTATGGACATCTGTAATCCAGGGTCTGCTCCGCGCAGGCCCGCCCTTGATCGGCGCCATTTTCTTAAGATTGGGGTTGCCTCAGCCGCTGCAACGCTTGCCATGTCCTCGCTTGTCCGGGCGCAAAGCAGTGAGCTACATGTCCCACACTGTTCGATCTTACCGGCAATCTGAATATTTACGGCGTCCAACAGATGAACGTGGCGCGCCACGCCATCTCGGCACTGAACGCGGCTGGAGGCGTTCTGGGTAAACAGTTGGTACTTCATGAATATTTATCTGATGGATCTGGGTTGCATCCACCGGTCCCTCGGCAAGGCTGATCTCGATGCGAACGCTCTTTCTCGCGAGCTGATGACTTCCGCCTAAGCATTTAAGAGTCAGTGACATGCACGGAAAAATCGAACGTCTCTACAATTATCCGATCAAGGGCCTATCAGCCCAACCCGTAGAACAAGCGCTGTTGCGGCCGGGTGACGGCTTCCCGGACGACCGGCTGTTCGGCTTCGCCCGCCATGATAGCGGCTTCGACCAAAACGATCCTCAGCCCCTACCGAAGGACCGCTTTGTCGTTCAGGTGAAAGAAGAACGGCTTGCTGGTCTTGTGACCCATTTTGATTCCCGCACACGACACATGCGTATTCTCGTGAAGGGAAATGTCGTATTTGAACGGCTATTGATCGATGGCGACGCCATCCGTGCGGCCGAGAACTTCATTGCCACCATGTTCGATCTGGACGAAGCCACGCGGCCTACATTTGCTTGTTCGGGCGTCCACCGCTTTACCGATGTCTCCGTGGTGTCCAAGGAGCTAATGAATGCGATCTCGCTGATCAACCTAGACTCGGTGCGCGATATGGAAGAGCGTATAAAGGCACCGATCGATCCGCTGCGCTTCCGCGCGAACGTCTACTTCAGCGGCTGGCCTGCTGGCCGCGAGCTGGAAATGGTAGGCAGGACCTTCCGCTTGGGCGCAGCGCGTCTGCGCGTGATGATGCGTACGCGTCGTTGCGCTGCGACTGAGGTGGATCCCACGACAGCTCGACGCGATTTGCAAATCCCACGCCTGATCATGCAAAACTATGGGCATGCTGACATGGGAATCTATGCCGAGGTCATCGAGGGCGGTGAGATCCGACTCGGTGAGGCCATTCATTTTGAGGAGGTGTTCGCATGAGCGGCGATCTGTTTCCCGCCGTCTTGCTGCGGCGTGAGGATATCACACCCGAAGTAACACTGTTTGAATTCGGTCCCGAGCTAGGTAGGACTCTGCCCTCCTTCACCGCGGGGTCGCATATCCGGGTCGAGGTGGCCGACGGTCTGATCCGTAGCTATTCGTTGAACAATGACGAGGCCGAGAAGAACCGCTACATCATCGCGGTCAAGCGCGAGGAAAATGGTCGGGGTGGATCACTGGGCATGCACCGTAATTTACGTCCTGGGGCGCGAGTGCATATATCTTCGCCGCAGAACTTTATGCCGGTTGTGCCAGCTGAGCGCTATCTCCTGATTGCTGGCGGAATCGGGATCACGCCCATCATATCCATCTTGCGTAAGCTGCAGCGGGAAGGGCATACAAATTGGCACCTGATCTACCTGGTGCGGAATCATTCTCAGGCCGCTTACCTTTCAGAACTCATGTCCGAGGAATTGCGCGATCGTGTTACCATTCATGCCTCGGACGATGCCGGTTATTTTGATTTTTGGCCCTATGTCCAAAAGCAAGCGGCCGCCCATCTTTACTATTGCGGTCCAAAATCTATGATGGACGCACTTTACGCACTGACCATTCATTGGCCGCGAAGTCATATCCACTATGAGGAGTTCTCCGGCGGGACCCTTAGCAAGGCAGGAAATCTCCCGTTCCGAGTGCGTCGCGCGGGCAGCGATGAAGTGATCGAAATTCCGGCTGAGGAGAGTGTCGTCGAGGTGTTCCGCCGATTGGGATATAAGCCAAAGTCCAGTTGCGAGACCGGAACCTGCCGAACATGCATCGTAGGTTTGATCGCCGGGAAAGCAGACCACCGCGACCTTTGTCTTTCGACCGCGGAACGAAGCCACTGCTTCGCCCCCTGCGTCTCCCGTGCGCTCGGAGAAGAACTCACACTGGAAATCTAAACGTTATTATGATCCTAACCGCGGTTTCCACACTAGCACTACAGTTGCATTTTTTGTTGAGTTCTGAATCTATGGGTAACCATGATTCAGGATATGATGAATGGCGGTGCGTCTGTTGAAGAGACGCTGGATTTGTGGGCGTC
>NZ_WOTD01000110.1 GCF_011516885.1 Acetobacter lambici
ACTGCGCGCGGGTGATTTCAGTCCAGGCCATCTTGATCTCATCAGGTTATCGCAAACCCATGAATCATAATCCACTGAAATCACTCAACTCATTTTCGGTCAGACACTAAGGCCCGGAGACAGTCTGATTGCTGCGAAGCTGGACAGGTTGGGGCGCGATACGCTTGATGTCATAGGGTTAATTCGGACACTGAATAAACGCAGTATCAATCTGAGGATTCTTAATATTGGTGTCGAAACCAACACACCAAACGGACGGCTGTTCTTGACTATTCTGGCAGGCTTCGCCGAGTTTGAGAGGGAGATCATAAGGGAACGGACAGTCGCCGGGCTTGAAGCCGCTCGTGCGGCAGGGAAGCGTCTGGGACGACGGCCTAAACTCACTGACCGCCAGAAAACACATGCCCTGACGCTCTCAGCCGCCGGCCAGAAAAATGCCCAGATTGCTGATATTTTGGGCGTCTCGGTCTCCACGATCCAACGCATCACAGCACCAAATGCTCCCCAAAAAGGGGTTTTTTGAACACTTAATGCTATGCCAAAGAGATGAGTGCTTGACGACGGTTCAAAAACCACCGATTATAATTTAACAACGATAATAACTATAGCGAAAATTATGTCTTTTCATGTTATAACAATTTCAGTCTTGCACTCGGTAGCATGGTTGATGACGCCATGAATACAAATGAGCGCAATAACGTGGATATTCAAGAGTTGCACGAGTTCATCTCTATGGAAGAAGATGATCTCATAGCTTTACGTAAGATTCGTCCGGTTCTGGAACGAGCGCTACCAAAGGCTTTGGATGCGCTTTATTCCCAGATACGCAAGACCCCGGAAGTCAGAAAATTTTTCTCTTCTGAGACCGCCGTCGATAACGCGAAGCGTGCGCAGACGTCCCACTGGCAGGCTATTATGGCGGCTCGCTTTGATGATTCCTATATGGCAAGGGTGCGGGCTATCGGTGAGGTTCATGCGAGGATTGGCCTGACGCCCCGTTGGTATGTTGGCGGCTACACGATCATCCTGACCGAACTCATCCGCTCTGTAGTCCAGGAAGCCGCGCTTGGTAAAAGCTTCATAGTCAGGTCATCGGCGCGTAACGATCTGGCAGACGGTCTGACCAGCTTATGTAAGGCGGTTCTGACCGAAATCGACCTTACCGTATCATTCTATCTCGATGAAATTGATTCGGCTCGAGCCAAAATACTAGAAGAGCAACAAAATCAAGCTCAGGAAGATCGCGAGACGATCTCAGCCATAAGTTCAGCGCTGACCGCTATGGCGGATGGAGACCTGACCTATCGTGTAACTGAAACGATGCCGGATAGAGCTGAGATATTGAAGCAGCATTTCAATACAACAGCCGAACGTCTGGAGCAGAGTATGAGCAAAATTGCTCAGAACAGTCAGGACGTCATAGCGAACGCTGATGGCATCCGTGACGGAGCAGACAGCCTTTCTCGTGCAACCGAGCAGCAGGCAGCAGCACAGGAAGAAATGTCGGCGGCCCTAAGCCAGATTGCCCAGAGCGCCTCAGGAACTGCGAACGAGACAGTCAAGGCACGACATATGACTGAAACCGCCCAGTCCGAGGCTAAACAAGCGAGTCAAATTGTCAATGATGCAATAGAGGCGATCGGTCGAATCGAAAAATCCTCTCAGGAAATATCCAGCATCATCGACATGATTAACAACATTTCCCTTCAAACCAATATTCTGGCCCTCAATGCCAGCGTGGAAGCCGCAAGGGCCGGTGGGCATGGACGTGGTTTTGCTGTGGTCGCCAGCGAAGTACGAGTGCTCGCTCAGCGATCCGCAGACGCAGGCAAAGAAATTACGGCTTTAATTGCAAGGGCAGCGGCAGACGTCAAAGAAGGAGTACAGCAGGTACGGGACGCGGGTGAAGCACTGCAACGTATCGCAAGTCAGGTGGGTGAAATTAATAGCATCATCACGACGATTGCTACGTCTTCGCAAAGTCAATCTACAAGTCTGGGAGAAATAAATTCTGCCATTAGTGGAATCGAACAGACAACATTGAAAAATGCCGCCGTCGCAGAACAAAGCGCTGCTGGAGCACATAATTTGGTCACCATGGCAGATGAACTGGCACGACTAGTTGCTCTGTTTCGCGTTAATAGCGCGGAACAGTTCCTCAATAACCGACATTCACGGTTACGCTTGACTGCTGCAGGCAATACTCACCGTGAATGATCGCATGAGCACATCTAAGATGAATGGCGGCATAATATTCTGTAGAGAGATCAGAGTTGTATGGTAATCCCCCCATAAAAAGAGTGGCTTTTGAATGAGAATTTTCTCAGCGTAAGGATGAGGAGATTCTGATGAAGAGTGATCGCTTTACTGACGCACAGATCATGGGTGTA
>NZ_WOTD01000111.1 GCF_011516885.1 Acetobacter lambici
GAGGTCGCAACACAATGGCTCTGGACATATAACCATGACAGACCCAACATGGGGAACAGCGGGCTAACCCCCGCCCAGAAACTAAAAACAGCTGCCTGAATTCTCATTCAACGCCCGACTAAAAATGGGGGGATTACCAACAGACCATCAGATGCGTGGTGACTATCTGGAAGCACATTTCAGGCCGCTTCTCGACACAGCGATAGAAATGGCGATGGCGCTGACTGACAGGCCAGCGCATGTGCAGGAAGCAAGTTACGTGCAAACCTATATAGCGGTTCAGAATCTGATTGGTGCACAGAAAGCTGCGATGGATCTGTATTGTCGTGTGCAAGTTGTATCAATATTTTCATGATTTTCCTTGTTACGCCCTTCTCCTTTGTTTCAGGGCGAGAGGGTCGACGTCAGTCAGTGGATGCAAGCTGAAACTATGATTTCCTGAAGAGTTTGAGCCAGAGGAGACAGGTCATGAGTAATGTTATGGATTTCCCCATCCAGAACGGGGCGGCCAGGTCCTATCTGGCTGCGAAAGATCTCACAAAAGAACAGTGCCGTTTTATTCTCTCTCTACCGATAAATGGTGAATATGGCATTCCCAGAGCGGATCGCGGCGCCATCCGTGGATCATTGATATTGATGGGATATGTCGCGGCCGGGTTTTCCGCACGCTGGGGCAGTGCTGCCGCTCGCCTTACCAGTCGAGGACGCATCGTGCATCGGAAATTGATGTCTGGTGAAAACCTTTGATGAAGTGGCATAGGATCTGAAGAGGGAAAGCTAACATAGGCCATTTGAATGGTGGCCTCGAATTTAGAATCAAAAAATTATGCGATGTCATCGGGACTGAAACTAGCCGATCACTCATGAAACAATGTCCGCTTACGGGATGACTGCATTCATGCGAACACGTCTGCAATGAGGGCGGAAGCCGACATGGAGGCATCGCTCCGTCATGCAAAACTACCCGCAAGCCACTCCCTGAGCTTCGACCACCGTCGCCTGCCACCCTGATTGCGCACGGCGATAGCAAGCGCCTTCTTCTGGCCCACGAGCACGACGAGCTTCCGCCCCCGTGTGACGCCGGTGTAGAGCAGGTTCCGCGCCAGCATGGCGTAATGCTGCGTCACCAGCGGAATCACCACCGCCGGGTATTCCGAGCCCTGGCTCTTGTGGATGGTGGTGGCGTAGGCCAGCACCAGTTCGTCCAACTCGCCGAAGCCATAAACGACATCCCGTCCATCGAATGAGACCGTCAGTTCGCCCTCTTCCACATCGATCCTGCCGATAACGCCGAGGTCTCCATTGAAGACATCCCGGTCATAATCGTTGGCGATCTGCATCACCTTGTCGCCCGGACCATAGGTCCAGCCGAACCGCTCGACCTTCACCTCGTCCGGCGGGTTCAGCGCCTGCTGCAATTCGATATTCAGCGACCGCGCCCCAAGGCCACCCCGGTTCATCGGGCAAAGCACCTGCACGTCGCGAACAGGGTCCAGCCCGAACCGCGCCGGGATGCGATCCCTCACCACGGCCAGCAACTTGCGCAGCCCGACCTCGGGCTCGGCCGCCTCCACGAAGTAGAAATCCGATCCCTCTTCCGCGCTCAGTTCGGGCATCCTGCTCTCGTTGATCCGATGCGCATTGGTGATGATCCGGCTCTGTGCCGCCTGACGGAACACCTCGGTCAGCCGCACCACAGGCACGGCGTTGGAGCCGATGATGTCGGCCAGCACCTGCCCCGGCCCGACCGACGGCAACTGGTCCACATCGCCGACGATCAGCAACGCGGCGTTGTCAGGCAAGGCGCGCAGCAGGGATCGCATCAGCAGCACATCGACCATGCTGGCCTCGTCCACGACCAGCAGATCGCAGGTCAGCGGGTTGGTATCATCCCGCTTGAAGGTGCCACTGGCCGGATCCGTCTCCAGCAGTCGATGGATGGTCTTGCCTTCCAGTCCGGTGCTTTCCGACAGGCGCTTCGCCGCCCGACCGGTCGGGGCGCAGAGCTGCACGTCCGTGCCCTTGGCGGTCACGATCTTCAGGATGGCGTTGACCAGCGTGGTCTTGCCCACGCCAGGACCACCCGTGATCACCAGCACCTTGCTGTTCAGGGCAAGGCGCACCGCCTCCTGCTGGCTGGGCGCGAGCGCAAGCCCGGTCTTCCGTTCCACCCAGGTCATGGCCTTTCCAGCGTCGATCTCGGGCCAGGGCGGACGGCCGACGACACAGGCACGCAATCGCTCGGCGATGCTCTGCTCCGCGCGATAGAGACCCGCCAGGAAGATGCATCCCGTCTCGCCCACGCTGTCGGCAATAACGTCGCCCGCCTCCAGCTCCAACGTGAGAGCCGTCTCGATCAGGGGTGCCGCGACCTCCAGCAGTTCGGCGGT
>NZ_WOTD01000112.1 GCF_011516885.1 Acetobacter lambici
TCAAGCAGTTTCGCGCTATCGCAACCCGTTACGACAAGCTGAAATCCACCTTCCTCGCAGCCGTGCAGTTCGCTTCAATCATTATCCTGCTTAACTGACGACACGCCGTAAGCAATGTGCATGACAATATTTTTATTTACTCCAAAAATTCTGAGTATGCATTCAACGAGGTGTTTGAGGAACTTCGGGAAGAATATGTAGATTCTGCCTATCGCCATGTGGAGGGCGATGGTCGTCGCTACCGCTGGCTTCCTATTCATGCCCCTGGGGAGAGGAATGGCCCCACAGGAAAACCGTGGAAAGGGAGCCCTCCTCCCACCGGCGCTCATTGGCGCTTTGGGCCAGCTACGCTTGATGCGATGTTCGACGACGGATTAATTCAAAAAAGTGACGGTGGCGTTTGGGCGTATAAGAAATATCTTGAAGATTCTCTTGGAGCGAGAATTGGCACTATTTGGCTTGATGCCAAGCAATTGCCTTCATCAGAAAAGACGGGTTATCCAACTCAAAAGCCTGAATCTATAATCAAAAGGGTAATTGAGATTGGCAGTGATCGCGGCGGCTTGATTCTCGATTGCTTTGTCGGGTCGGGAACGACCGCTGCTGTCGCCGCCAAGCTGGGTAGGCGTTTCATCGGCGCTGACATCAATCTCGGCGCAATCCAGACGACTACGAAACGCTTGGATGAATTGAAGTCTGCGGTGCAAGAGCCAGGTGAGCCCAAGCTCGGCTTCGAAATATTTAATGTAAACCATTATGATATATTCCGAAATCCGGTGGAGGCAAAAGAGCTTCTCCGTGAGGCCTTGGAAGTAAACCCTATCGCACAGCATGCGGTATTCGATGGCGAAAAAGATGGCCGAATGGTCAAGATCATGCCCATCAATCGGATTGCAACGAAGGCTGATCTTGCTGAACTCGTATCTGGCTTCGATCAAAAGCTCTTCCAGCGTCGCCAAGATGAGAAACCCCACCAGCCGGTAGAAAAAATCCTGCTCGTCTGCATGGGGCATGAGCCGGATTTGAAGGCAGAACTCGAACTCCAGGCCAAGCCATTCAGGATCGATGTCGAGGTCGTGGATATCCTGCGCGACAAGTCGCAGCTTGAATTCAAGCGGGATTCCGAAGCCAAGATCGCAATCCGCGATGGCGAGCTCGTGATCGAGAACTTCTACCCCATGAACCTCCTGCAAAAGCTCTCCTTGCAGCAGGAACAGGTGGGCGAATGGCGCGAGCTGGTGGACAGCGTGATGGTCGATTGGAACTACGACGGCGCTGTCCTTCAGCCGACCGTCGTCGATGTTCCCGGCAAGGACGATTTTGTCATCGGCCGCTACAAGGTCCCGGCAGACGCTGGCACGGTCCGCGTGAAGATCACCGACCTCCTTTCTGAAAGCTGGGAAGGCGAGATCGATGGCTAAAGCGACCAAGGCCAAGCAGCAGGAAGCCGTTCTCGGGGAGTTTGCCTTCTTCAACTTCCTACGGAGGTTCTACCGGAACAACCGGGGTACGATCCGGCGCGAGTATCGCGATCTGACCAAGAAGTTTCTCGACTTCAACGACCCCGACCACAACCCCAAGACATTCCTGCGTACCCCGCAGTTCGAAGCCCTGGAAATGTATGTCTTCCTCAAGGAGTTTCTGGGCAACGCGCGCGTCGAGCAGATTTTCAAGGACTGGTTCGACCGCGCGGGCAAGTTCGCCGACCGGACCGAAGGTGGCGTTGCCAACTCGCAAGGCCAGGGAACCCTGTTCGAGGCGGTGACGCGCGAGCAGTACCAGGTCGTATTCGATATGATGAAGCGCAATCGGCGCACATATCCGAACTACATCTTCGCGCTCACCATGGGGACCGGCAAGACCATCCTCATGGCGACCTGCATCTTCTACGAGTTCATTCTCGCCAACAAATGGCCCAAGGACGGAAAATACTGCCATAACGCGCTGGTCTGCTCGCCAGACAAGACCGTGCTCCAATCACTCCGCGAGCTGGAATCCTTCCCGCTCGCGCGCGTGGTGCCCCCCGAATATGTGAACTTTCTCACGACCCATATCCGCTTCCACTACCTGGAAGAGGCGGGCACTTCGCTCGACGCGGATTTCTCACACTTGAGGCAATTTCGGGTCATTTTGTAGAATTCAGTCATCCCACAGGAGCCCGATCTGGAATATTGACGATATTCTGCTTCTGGCGGCGGG
>NZ_WOTD01000113.1 GCF_011516885.1 Acetobacter lambici
TTAACCCCGGACCAGATGGCCAACAGCAACGCCGTCAGAAGGGCGGCATAACAACAACCGGGTATAGCTTATCAAGCCCGCAAAACTGTCCGAACGGACGGGACCACCTCATTTCCATTGAAGTGCGGAGTGCAGCCTCTGCGGATTATAGAAATCATTGATGTAGGATGTGATAGCCTGCTCGGCGTCCTGACGCGTCCACGAGCGTCTTCCTTCGGGAATATGCCGCGTGTACTACGTTGATAAATGCATGCTTGTACAATAATATATAACATCAAAATAGAAGTGTAATTATATATTAACAACATATTTTGTTTATATAGCGCATTATAATAATACAAAAATATTTGTAATTTAAAATACCTTTTTGTAACGATAAAAACACGTTAGATAATGTTGCTCAGATGGAAGCAAGCGAGGTTCTTACGTCATGTCATTACGAGTCAGATTTGATCCTGAGTATGTTGGAGAACAAATCGGACAATTATGTTTTGAAGAAAACCGTACTGTACAAGAATTAGATTCGTACTTAGCTGGCGCAGCTTATGCTGTATGTTTGTCCTTAGGAAAAGAAAAGCCTTGGAAACAAAAAGATTTTGTCAATATTGGACTGTCTATTGTTCGTTCCGGAACCAAGAAATTCCTTGATCTTACAGAAAAAAGATATGTTGATAAACTCGGTTACACTAGAAAATGATATAAATTATATGAAAAATCATGTGGAAAAATAAGAAATTTATTTTCTGTATTTTGTTTGTTTCGATTTTTTTTTCTTCCGAATCTTTTTCTAAAACTGTTAAAGACATTGTTGTGGGGAAAGTTATTATTCACCCTTTTGCTCAAGATCAGCTTGAGGTGGGTAGTAATATATGTGGCAGTCAACACTCTTCTCCATCTGCCAGTGGCCCTCACATCCGTAACGGGGTGCGAATTAATATAGCTAACCATGTCAAGATCGGTGCCATTTGGGACTTTGGGCCGGCTCCTGGTGGACAGATGCGTCTATTCGAAGGTGCTGCTAGCTATACTGGTTTAAAACATTTTCAATTTTCTGTTGGGGTGTTTAATCCAAGTTTTGGACTGTCATCAATGCAGCCCAGAGGTGATAGCATTTTTCCTGAACGGGCAAGCGTTGCAACAATTACCCGTGGGCTTGCCGCCGGCGCAAATCGTCAGGCGGTGCAAGCGTTATTTTATGGAAATTACTATCATTTAGCTATTTCTGGAACGGCGGGGACAGCTGGCCCGGGAAAAGACGGGAATCAAAGAGCAATTGTTTTTAGATCTGTCATTCTACCGATACATACCCAATCATTTCTTATGCATATAGGCATATCAGGCGAGTGGGTTTTTCAGCCGTCTCATAAAAGTTCTATGGCAGGTGGAGTATCATTTTCAGATACACCTGAAAATGGTGATGGATTAAACGATAAATATATAAAGACAGGTAATATTCCAGCAAAAAATGCTGGTGCCTTCGGTTTGGAAGGGGCTATTGCATGGAGAAAACTATTGCTAACTAGTGAATACTACAACTTAATTGTTAATACAAAGACAAACTCTAGAATAAACCGTCAAAATTTTTATGGATGGTATATTACTGCGGCATATACATTGGTTGGAGAGCCGCGGGCATGGAAATCTACATCTGCAAGTTTCACTTCTCCATCATGTGACCAGAAAGTCCCTACCTTCTGTCATGGCACGGGCGTCATAGAACTGGCGACAAGATTTTCTCAAATGGATTTAGAAAGCAGTGATGTATCTGGGGGCAAACAAAATATATGGAGTGTAAATATAAATTGGTATCCATTGGATATCATACGAATTTCTATGGATTACTCTCATACAAAATATTACCAAAAAGAAAATTACCGTGATTCTGATAGTATTTTATCAATGTTTCAGGTGTATTTTTAATTATATTTAAAATTTAATTGCCCCGGGTTTTGTGAAGACGCTTTTTATCTGAACTCCGCAGCTAATGCATGTGATTTCTGTTGTGCATAAAAGCGAGCCTCAGCTTCCGCTGGCGGGATGGAGACCTCCAAAAACTCCTTAATTTATGGGGTAATCCCCCCATAAAAAGAGTGACTTTTGAATGAGAATTTTCTCAGCGTAAGAATTGAGGAGATTCTGATGAAGAGTGATCGCTTTACTGACGCCCAGATCATGGGTGT
>NZ_WOTD01000114.1 GCF_011516885.1 Acetobacter lambici
CATACTCAACCGCTTCACCGCGCTCGGAATCCCCGTCACCCACGCTGTCGCGTAAGGGAAACCCACGAAAAGGGTTCAGCACACCCAATACCCGAATTTTGCAACAGAGCCTACGACCATCATCGAAGACGAAATCAAAGATGTAGTCGTCGTGAATCTTGCGGGTCTTGTCAGTGGCACTGTCGCTGGGTCGATCCAGATAGGTCTCAACGAAACGCGCCCATTCCTTATCTGTAAATTGAACATCATTGAGGGCTTGCAGCTGAACGCGAACATTCGCCAGCATGGCGTTGGTTGATTTCAGGTCAGGCCGATACTCATAACCCTGATTGTGCAGGTCCTGAACAAGCTCGCGCTCTAGGTCGGTCTCAGACTGGTAGCTGTCAGCAGCCTCCCATGCGCGCACATATTTATCGAGAACGATAAAGCGATTGGTCTCGGCGATCGGCGTCATCTGCTCAGCCATACGGGGTCTCCTTCTGCCAATACCTGTAATTGCTGCGCAGATGATCCAGCAGGAGCTTCACCGTCTGCTTTTCCTCCGGCGATGGCACGGCGATGGCCTCGCTGGAGAGCGTGCTATGGCTTGTAAACTGAATGATGCGTTTCAGGTAAAGCTGCTGGTCGCTCGGCAGCAGCTCTGACCATCGGGGATAGCCCAGAAAGCTCGATGTCTTTTCATAAAGATTGCGGAGCAGGGTGAAGTGGTAGCGCTCAATCTTATCCGCTGCGATTGCCTGCTCCAACGTCTTCTTAAGGTAAAGGTGATAAGAAAAGCTTTGGTTTGAATCGCCACTCTTCTCTATCAGCTCGAACGTTCCATCCTCAAACCGATTCAGCATGTAACACGTTTTGCTATTTAGCTCGTTGAACAGCACGTTGAAGAAAAGCGGACTGTGCGTTGTAATGATGAATTTCAGGCCGTTCACCGTGTCGCTTCTCTTGATCAGGTCTGCGACGTCGACAGCAAGCTGAATAAGGTGATTCTCATCAAGCGAACTGACTGGGTCATCAATGAAGACATATTCGAGGTCATTGAACTGGTCCGTCTCGCGATCATCAACCTCGAGGATGTTGCGTGTACTGACTACCTGATCCAGTAGGCAGTAGAAAATACTCCAAATGAAGTTGCTCTCTTCTCCCTTCGATATTTTGAGACGCTCAGGGTTGGTCTCCGGGTCTTGCCCCAATGTGAAGGTAACTTCGGAAAATGCCGGAACAATAATCTCTTTATCGTCCTTATCTTTTGTTTTGTATTCCTCATTAAAGATCGGCGTCAGGTTCGGCTGGGTATAACGCTGAAAGACGGTGATGACACTTCGGTCCAGCCCAAGATCTTCGAAGGCGGATTTAGTGAACGCATTCGGTTGGATACAGAGCTTCCGCTCGGTATCGCCGGTCAGATCATTGTCCCAATAGAACAGATCTTCGGTGAAGGCGTTATAATATAGCACCTTAGGGCAATAATCGTCGTTCCGTTCCTCGGTCTTCGGGTCGATCAGCTCCCTGAATTCGCGTGACAGCCGAGTCTTGCCTGATGCGTTGAACGCATAGATAAGCTGCACCTTAGGAACAGGTTTTTGTTCCTCCACTTCTTTGGGTTCAATCTGCTTGGTCTCTTTGGTAACCGTTTTGCGGGTGACCTGAGGTGTGCGAAGCCTGTTCGCAATCTCTTCAAGCGTCTGTCCCATCTAGGCCGTCCCTTCGTCCGGTTTGGAGAAGTTCAAAAGCTGATCACGGTACCAAGCATATTGCTTTTCGCGCAGCTCGATTTCGCGCGGTAGACCTTCGTTGAAGGAAGTGGTCAGCGTATCAAACTTGTCGAGGATGGCGACAATCCGGTCCTGTTCTTCGAGAGATTTTTGGGGGTCCTCGGGATACGGTACTGCAATCAATGTCTTCTTGATGTTGTCATTGTATAAACGCTTGATCACACCACCATCTGAAACGTGCCATTTCGCGATCTGGTAGAAATAGAAAAGGTACTTGTTCAAAACCTTGCTCTCATCGTTTTCGAGCCAAACGATGTTGCTGTCTTGGAAATATGCCTCTTCACCGGCTTTGTTGCGCAAATAGTAGCGAGGGATTCACGGGGTGAATCCATTCTGGTAGCTAGGTGAGATGAGCAAGCCGCAGCCGACGCGATACCGCACGACGAACTGGTCCTC
>NZ_WOTD01000115.1 GCF_011516885.1 Acetobacter lambici
TGAAGGACTACGAACAGCGGATCGACGTCGCAGAGGCCATGATCCACATCGCCATGGGAAGCCTCATGCTACGCCGAAACGCTCATCCGTGAATTTCCAAAAGGGCTCTAACTGACGACATGCTCTGGAGTTGTGAGCCCAGATAATTTCGAATCGTAAGAGCATTTAGGTCATATAGTCGCTACTTAGTATAACCTAAATGTCTCTTTTCCCAATCTGGATAGTAATGATAAATTTTTTGATTGAAATCAGAAATTTCATTCTGAGAAAACTGCGCTATCTTCTCATAAATACACGCATTTACATTTAGCCTTAGCTCATAACACTTACCAGTCTTTTTATAATTTTCACCAACACCAACGTGATTGAGAATTTCATAAGCAGGCAATGTTACCATATGCTGATATGCGATAGGAAGGTGTGTCTGTATTGGGCTGACAACTACGACATACTTTGCATTCAATGCAAACCAATTACCAGAATCTCGTAAATCTACATGAGCGATATCGTCTATATGTAGGTGATAATCACTAATATTCTCTATCATGCTTGTATTTAGAACGGGGCTAGAACTCAATATAGCAATAGTTCCATATGGTTTGTAATTATAGTATAAATCATCAACTAGATTTTTGTATACTTTATATGAATCAATATGGAGAGGAGCTAGCTTCATTGGTAAAACACCCCGTAGGACAGGTATCCGATAAGGCCAATTGAAGAAAAGAGAAATAATAAGCATCGTAGAGAAAAACGCACATAAAGTGACCTGTAAAATCTGTCCTCTTTGAAAATTATGAAACAGACGGAGTAACCCATATGCAGCAATCATCATCATCCAAAAAGAAAACGGAATGATATGCTGCATATCCGGAGACTGTGTTCTAAAAAATAGGAAGATTGAAAACATCAAGTTAAAAGTGCAAAAATAAAGATATAATTTTATATTTCTATTTTTTTCGCACCATATGAATATAAATCCTAAAAATAGGAATGGTAAAAGGTAAAAGCCAAACTCCATAAGAACATTATATATAGATTCATATAAAGGTTTTTGGTATGCAGAATATATAATAGAATAATTTGTCCTAAAAATTTTCTTTAACAACCCGAATTGAAAAACCAAAAGCATAAAAACAGAAGAAAAACCTGAAATAAATATATTTTTACATTCATTAATTATATTTTTATAATTACTGCGTGTATTAAAATAAAAATAATTAAAAATTGGTAGGGAGATATAAAGACTTACAATAGTATAAGCATACCACCGCCGAAACAAAAAAGCCCCCCACAAGCATAACCCAAGTAAGACAGATTTTTTAATATTAACCCTTTTAGAATAATCTACCGAAAGAGCAAGGATAATGGCACATTCTATAAATACCATACCCCCTACATCTGGAAAACCACGTAAAACCACACCAATAATTGCAGAGTTTGTCGCGACAACAATAAAAGGAATGAGTAACTTATTTAGTTTCGAGATGTTGAAAGTTCTTGAAAAAATATAAGTAAAAAATACGCAAAAAGGTACATAATAAATAAAAATTATACTTTGTATATATATTTGCCTATGGTTTCCTATAGACATAATAAATAAAGATGGGATAATCGCTGGAAAATAATTATAATCAGACTTCCAGATAGAAGAAAATATCTTTCCAAGCGCTTTAAGTGGATGAGAGTGATAGAGAGTATTTAATTGGAATGCCTTAGCGTAATAATTTAAATAGTCCCAATAATAAATATTATCTTCAAAATGAACATAAAAAACAGAAATTAAGGATATAATAAATAAAACCATAATGAATGGAAAATAATAACTCACACGTTTCATGACATTAAACCAAAAATATTGCATGAAATGTCATCGAAAATTCTAGAGTCATAACCAATTCCATATTTATTAAAAACAAAGGGGATGAGTATTACTCCATTATTTCCCATTTAAATATATAGCTTCCGTGCTGTTGTGTCAAAAACAGCGCAATAAGAGCCCTTTTGGAAATTCGCTGTGATAGGTTTTCAAGAGGTTTTGCGCGTGATTCAAAGGCAGGATGTGGACGCCAGCACAACGAGGCCGCATGGCCGGAATTACACG
>NZ_WOTD01000116.1 GCF_011516885.1 Acetobacter lambici
ACCAACGTGATCATGGAGACGAGGAGGCCCGTCCCGGAGCAGCGTGTTCTGGCCAGCCACGACGTGTCGCCTTTCGAGGCGGCTGGTGTGCGGGTTTTCAATCTGTGGGGGCTGGCCGTGTCTCGCTCCAGACCACGCGGTATCGAGAGGGAGATGCAAAACAGGAGACGTACAGAAAACTGTACGTTATGGTGGCCATGGAGGATCGATCATGACCTATGTTTCCTATACCGACCTGCGCCAGAACCTGGCGCATTATCTGGACGAAGCAGTGAACAGCCGTGCGCCGATTGTCGTGACCCGCAAGACCGGGAAAGGCAGTGTCGTGCTGATGTCGGAAGAAGAATTCTCCGGCTGGCAGGAAACCGTGCATCTCCTGAGCAGCCCACGCAACGCGGAGAGGCTGTTGCGGAGCATTCGTGACATCGAGCACGGGGCGGCAACCGAGCATGATCTTCTGGAGCCTCAGGGTGAACCGTCAGCGTGAAAGTCATTTTTCATGAAGATGGCTGGGAGGATTATCTTTCGTGGTTTCAGTCAGACAATGCGGTTCTTGAGAAGATCAATGCCCTGATCGAGGATGTGCGTCGGCATCCGTTTCAGGGGATAGGGAAGCCGGAACCCCTGAAGGGGCAGCTTTCTGGGTGGTGGTCCCGACGGATTACGGGAGAACATCGTCTGGTCTACCGGGTTCAGGGGCGCGCGGGAGAGGATCAGCGGATCGAGATTGCCCAGTGCCGGTTTCATTACTGAATGGAGAACGTCATGAGTGAGACATATCCGGCTGAGCGCGCATTTGCCGATCTGTGCGCTGAAATGACGGTGCTCCGGCGCAGCGTGGAAGCGTTGCCGCAGGCATGGCGGGACAATCGGCCTCCGGATTACACAGAGGATCTGGCCCGTGTCGTGAAGGCTATGAATGCAGTCGGTGCACGAATGGAGGCGATTGAGGCCAATCCGACGCTGAAGATGACGCCCCAGGCGTATGGGCAAGGGATTCGTCAGGCCGGGATTTCTGCCAGTCAGGAGATGCAGGCAGCGTTTCAGAAAGCGATAGGTGAGGTTCAGGGGGAACGTCGGGTTCTTGCCAATATCATTGGTCAGTCCCGTCAGCAGGATCGTCAGAACTGGTGGCTGTTAGGGGTGGGTCTTGCATGTCTTGTTGTAGGGATCGGGTTATCGCCTGTGCTGGCGTATCTCCTGCCTTCTTCTATCGGGACGCGGGTGGCATCCTTTATTGTCGGGGAGAAAGATCGCTGGAACTCTGGGGCCATGATGATGGCAGTCAGCAATCCTGAAGGCTGGCAACGTGTACGTGAGGACAGCCAGCTGGTTGAGGCCAACAGAGACAGGATCGCAGCCTGCCAGAAAGCGGCATCGGGTCAGGAAAAAACTCAGAAACCCTGTGTCATCATTGTTTCGGCAGAGCAGGAATAGTCTTCAGGGGATAAAAGCCGACAGCAGAATATGACATGTCAAAGAAACCGGATTTCTTTGACGGATTGTTCTGACGTGTTAGAAAAAATGGATATCGCTACCACGTCAGGATGTCATGTTAACGCCAACCTACCCTATTCGACCTTTGCCGCCTCAGACGGACATAGAAACGGTTCCGGTTCTCAAGGCGCTGGTCGAGGCTAATAAGGCTCTGGCAGAGCTGAAGGGGATCACGACACGAAAGTGTATTTTACGTACGCTTGGAGTGAACACCTGTAGAACTGGCCACATTGAGGTTCACGCAACAAGTAGGGATGCAGGTACCCGAAGCGGTCGTAACGCGCCAGCTTCGGGCTGCTCATCGACATTCCAGCGATAGTCGCCTGTCAGAGAAATATGCTCCCAGCCGAGGGGTGCGATATGCTGGGCCAGGTCATCTGAAATACCGAGCGTCGTGATGGCAGACTGAAGATAGCGCGTATTCCATAGGATGACCGCTGCCACCAGCAGGTTCAGACCTGACGCCCGATAGGCCTGATTTTCAAAACGCCGATCCCGCAGTTCGCCAAGCTGATTGAAGAAGAGCGCCCGAGCCAGCGCATTCCGGGCTT
>NZ_WOTD01000117.1 GCF_011516885.1 Acetobacter lambici
CGGCACCTGCTCACGCCGCACACGGGGCAGCCTCAATCCCGCAAAGGGAGAGACAGGAGCCTCACGCTCAACCCCACTCTCCCCCTTACCGGCCCCGGCATCCATCCCGGCTGACACGTCTTTTTCCGCTGTGCGACGACCAGACCGCACGGACAGGTCCAGTCCATCGAACATCCCGCGTTTTTGCTGTGCCGACGCAGGCTCTGGCATAGGCACACCTTCGGCCTGCCTGTCCTGCCGGGGGCCAGAGGCGGCCTTCTCACGCTCCACCACGATCTCGCTCTCGGGGACATGCAGCCCGCGCCGACGCGCAAACCCGGCATCCCGATCCCGGACATGCGGGTAATCCAGCGTGGTGTCCTTCAGCCGCTCGCGCGACAGTCGCCGCACCAGCCCGTCCCGGTCGCCCACATCATCACGACCCCAATGGACAGACACGCTCCCCCGATGGCGCGACAGCGCCACATAGGCCCCATGCCGGTCCATGCTCCCCGTCGCCAGCACATGCGCCCGGTCCACCGTCACACCCTGCGCTTTGTGGATGGTGGCGGCATAGCCATGATCCAGCGCGTCATACTCCCACATCCGCACGGACACGATCCGGCCAGTCCCAACGCCATCAGGACCATCAAGCTGCACAGAAAGCATGATCCGATCCTCATCCATGCCATACAGCCCACGCACCGTGCCCAGCGTGCCGTTCTTCACCCCCAGGTCCCGATCATTACGCAGGAAATACACCCTGTCCTCATGCGCAAAACGCCTCTCCCCCTGAACCGTCATCACCGACAGTTCGACATCAGCGTCCAGCTCACCCGCCTCCCGCCGGATCTCGCGTGCCGCCTCGTTCAGCGCCCGCACATCGACACGCCGATGCGCCAGCATGATCTGGCTGTCTTCTGGCGCGGCCTGCCGGGCTTCATCCCACCCGGCCACCACTCCGGCCCGCGCCTCTTCCAGCGTGTCATGCCCACGCACCAGGCCAGCCGCCTCATAGCGACCCAGCGCTTGCTCTGTCCGCCCGGTCGCAAGCTCCTTCGTAGCCGCCTGCTGCCAGCCTTCACGCTGCCGGCGTACGGTGGTGATTTCCACCGACCCGACCCGCTCGGCCACCGCCCGGAACGCACCACCGGCCTCGATCGCCTGCAACTGCTCGGGATCGCCCACCAGCACCACCTTGGCTCCGGCCTCGCGCGCGGCCGACAGCACCCGCTCCATCTGCCGTGACCCCACCATGCCAGCCTCGTCCACCACCAGCACGTCCCCGCGCTCCAGCAGGTCAAACCCACGTTCCCACGCACGCTCCAGGGAGGCCAACGTCCGGCTTTCGATCCCGGCCCCCGCTTCCAGACCTTCCGCCGCGATCCCCGACAGTGCCGCCCCGCGCACCCGATACCCGGCCTCTTCCCACGCCTCACGGGCCACACCCAGCATGGTGCTCTTCCCCGTCCCGGCATACCCGACCACCACGGACAGGTCGCGGGACTTCGTGACCTCGCCCACCGCCAGCGCCTGCTCGTCCCCAAGCCCGTCCTGCGCCATCGCCGCCCGACGCACCGCCAGCGGCACCGCATGCCCCTGGGACTGCCCCATCGCGAGCGATGCTTCTTCCAGACGCTGCTCGACCCCGATCATCGCGCGCGTGGAAAACCGCTCCCGCCCATGCCCGTCTTTCCCGAGCGCGACCAGCTCCGGACATGCCTCCACCCGAACCATGACAGAACTGAACTGTTCTGCATCTGCCGTATGCCGGTCCACGAACCGCGCCAGGTCCTGACGGGTGAATGTGCTCTGCTGTCGGGTCAGCGCCTCCAGCGCCACATGCGGCTCGGCCAGCAACCTCTCGCCATTGCGTCGCGCGATCTCCAGATGGTCAGCGACCCGTTCCGCGTCCTCGCCCCGCTCTTCCCGACGCATGCCGGCCGGACCGATCTTGTTCTGCGGCTCAAGATCGATCCCCTGTGCCACGAACGACCGATGATCGATCCGCACATCC
>NZ_WOTD01000118.1 GCF_011516885.1 Acetobacter lambici
ACACCCAAGGCGTTAAGAGCGGTTGCGACGATGTGTGGGGCGGAGAGCCCTGCCTCGTCATACTGCGCGTCCTGCGTGTTGTGGTCGATAAAGCGGTCGGGCAGGGTCATGGGGCGGAAGCGCACCCGGTCCAGCAGGCCCGTGCGGGCCAGATGGTGGCAGACCTGTGTGCCAAACCCGCCCTCGGAGCCTTCCTCAATCGTAATCAGCACCGCATGATTGCGGGCAAGGTTTTCCACCAGCGCCGTATCAATCGGCTTGGCAAAGCGGGCATCGGCCACTGTTGGGGGCAGACCCTGAGCGGCCAGCATGTCGGCGGCCTGCAGGCACGCGCCAAGCCTTGGCCCGAGCGAGAGAATGGCAATGCCACCCGTCTGCGCGCCAGACTGGCTCCCCATCTCGCGGATGATGCGGCCTTTCCCGATTTCGAGCACCTGCCCCTGGGCAGGCAGGTCCAGCCCAAGCCCGTTGCCACGCGGGTAACGCAGGGCGATCGGGCCTTCATCAAACTCGGCGGCTGTTGCGGTCATGTGCAGCAGTTCCAGCTCGTCCGATGGAGCCATGATGGTCATGCCCGGCAGGCAGCCCAGATAGGCAATATCGAACGAGCCCGCATGCGTGGCCCCATCGGCCCCCACCAGACCCGCACGGTCAATGGCAAAGCGCACCGGCAGGTTCTGGAGCACCACGTCGTGCATGACCTGATCATACGCGCGCTGGAGGAAGGTGGAGTAAATGGCGCAGAACGGGCGCAGCCCCTCGGTTGCCATGCCTGCGGCAAAGGTTACCGCGTGCTGCTCGGCAATGCCGACGTCAAAAAACCGCTCGGGGTAGTTCTTGGCAAATGCATCCAGCCCGGTGCCCGAGGGCATGGCGGCGGTCACGGCGGTTATCCGCTTGTCGGTCTGGGCGCGGCGAACCAGTTCGCGCGCAAAAACAGAGGTATAGCTTGGCGGGCCTGCGGGGCCTTTTTTCTGCTCACCGGTAATGACGTTGAACTTGGCCACGGCATGATATTTGTCGCCTGCGTTTTCCGCCGGGCGGTAGCCGTGTCCTTTTTCCGTAATCACATGCAGCAGGATCGGGCCTTTATCCGTATCGCGCAGGTTGCGCAGGATATTGACCAGTTGCGGCAGGTCATGCCCGTCCACCGGGCCTACGTAGTAAAAGCCCAGTTCCTCGAACAGGGTGCCGCCTGTGATCATGCCGCGGGCGTATTCGTCCGCCTTGCGGGCGGTGCGTTCGACCGGGGCAGGCAGTTTTTTAACAAACTTGCCCGCCAGTTCGCGCAGCTCCATGAACTTGCGTGAGGACATGAGGCGCGAGAGGTAGTTGGACATGGCCCCCACGGGTGGGGCGATGGACATTTCGTTATCGTTGAGGATAACGATCAGCCGCTCCGCACCCGGCCCCGCCACGGCGGCGTTGTTCATGGCCTCATACGCCATACCGGCGGAAATGGAGCCATCGCCAATAACCGCAATCACATTGCGCTCACGGTAGGAGGGGTCGTCCTCCGCGCGCAGGTGGTGGGCCACGGCCATGCCCAGCCCGGCGGAAATGGAGGTGGAGGAGTGGGCCGCGCCAAACGGGTCGTATTCGCTTTCCGCCCGGCGGGTAAAGCCGGACAGCCCGCCCGGCTGACGCAGGGTGCGGATGCGCTCGCGCCGCCCGGTCAGGATTTTGTGCGGGTAGGCCTGATGCCCCACATCCCAGATCACCCGGTCATCGGGCGTGTCGAACACGGCATGCAGCGCCACGGTCAGTTCCACAACACCAAGCGAGGCCCCAAGGTGCCCGCCCGTGGTGGAGACCGCGTCTACCGTTTCGGCCCGCAGTTCGTCCGCAAGCTGCTTGAGCTGCTCAACAGACAGGTTGCGCAGGTCCGCGGGAACGCGAACACGATCCAGTGCGGGAAAACGGCCAAGAGTGGGAATCGGTGACGCGGCGTTCTGGT
>NZ_WOTD01000119.1 GCF_011516885.1 Acetobacter lambici
CTCTGTCTGCATCGGGTTTTCTTATAGCTTACGAAAATTTCTTTTGTGCAAAACAGACTTTTTCATAATCTAACCCGATGTACAACCCTTCTGTGAGATTTCCGCGTCGAGCCCATAGAAGTAAAGAAAGGGATATCCCATTGGGTAACTCGTGTCGGATTTCCCGCTCGCCAGCCAAAGCAGGTAAGTCAATCGCTGATTGGGTGTGATATCAGTATAGGAGGGCCAATAGCCCAGATCCAAGTTCGTTTGTGGCACTCCAGACGCGACCTTGAGCGATGGCCGGATAAGACAAGGCGCTGGAGTGTCGGCATTCCACCCTCCGTTCGGCGCTGCCGTCAGAAAGTTGCCGACATAGACCATGCCATCAGCGATCTCCAAGCCATGGGCCGTGACTTTTTCGCCGGGAAGCACCCAGCGTGCATCGTCCTTCTTGTGGCTCCGTGATTGTCCATACCGTTCTAATTTCTCCTTATCATTGAGAAATGCATGTTGGGTATGAAGCGAGGGGCTGTGTGTAGATGACGAGGCGATAGTCTCTTTCCTGGTCGCCTCATTAGTCGTGTCCGAAATTTCGGATCCGCTGAAAATGCGTTTTAGCCAAGAAAACATGTTCTACTCACGGAATGCTCGCCATTTTTTCAAATAGTAGACACCATTCTTACCCTGCAGCAACTATCTCCTGCGGCAAATGGAAATCAGAATAGATCACGGCTATTCTGTTCACACCATCAGGAACATCGGATTCTTTCAATAGAATACTGATCCATTTGTCCGTCTTCCGAAAGGAATGTAGCGTGTTCAGCTTGCGCCTGCGCTATCAGGAGATGGTCAAACGGATCACGATGATGCAGAGGCAAAGACATAAGGATCTGCAAGTGTTCGGGTTGTATTTGTAGTAGAGAGAAACCTTCCGCAGGAATGGCTGCCAGAATATCGTTCATATCCGCATCCAGTTTTCCGATACGGATTTTGATCGCAATCTCCCATAATGACACGATACTCACCAGAATATCGTGGACTGGATCTGCAATAATCTCCCGTGCATTCTCACCCAGCCGGTCGGAGTCCGAAAGCCACCAGAGCAACGCATGCGTGTCGAGCAGAACCTTCACAAGTCGCGTTCCATGCTCTCAAGAATGTCCGGTGGTGTCTCATCAAAATCTTCGCTCATCCTGATCCGTCCTCGAAGAGCTCCTGGCTGACGGCGGGGACGATAGGAAGGAGCCGGCGGCCGCAGTTCAGCGACAACCTCATCATGAGACGTCACGAGGATCGTACTGCCCTGCCTGACCTGACGCAAATACGCTGTCAGGTTTCCCCGGAACTCCCGAACACCGATTTTCTGTGGGGGCGGTACGTTATCTGAAAGATGCTGACTCATGGTCTCCTCCCTATGTGTCATCATAGCATGTACACATAGGGAGGAGGTAGAGAATTCTGAGACATATTCGATTTCAGAGATCAGTGGCTTCCGACAGAGCCAGAGCGTCCTCGACATCCACCCCAAGGTATCGAACCGTACTATCCAGTTTTGAATGACCCAGCAGGATCTGCACGGCTCGGATATTACCGGTTCGTTTGTAAATCATACGGTAATCCCCCCACTAAAAATGGGGGGATTACCACAGTCCTGTCCAGCGTTCGATTTCGCGGATCGGAGGATGATCTTGGGGAAGCCACCGGCGGATCATACTCGGACGCTCCATGTCAATCACTTCCCTCCAGCAGATGATGCCGGAAAGTGTAGAAGTGTGGGACAAATCTCGATGAAAATTTCCGGTTCTTCCGCACTTTTCGTGATGATGTTTTTTGATTATGCGGGCTGAAGGACACGCGCCCTGAGGAGTTCGAAGCCTGCTCTTCCGAACATGGTTCGCTTGATCATTTT
>NZ_WOTD01000120.1 GCF_011516885.1 Acetobacter lambici
TGTTGATTTTCACTGAGAACTGACCCGGGTAGGGCGGAAATTTTCATCGAGATTTGACCCATGCCTTCACACTCCCCGGCATCATTTTCTGGGGGGTTTTTGGAGTGATTGACATGGAGCTTCTGAGTGTGATCCGCCGGTGGCATCGCCGGGATCATCTTCCGATCCGCGAGATCGAACGCCGGACGGGACTGTCACGCAATACGATCCGGAAATATCTCCGGGCAGAGAGCATTGAACCGCGGTTCCAGGTTCCCGAACGTCCCAGCCGACTGGACCCGTTTGCTGACAAATTGAGGGGATGGCTGGTTCTGGAAGCCGCCCGATCCCGCAAGAACCGGCGCACGGCGCGACGGTTGTATGAAGACCTTGTGGCACTGGGTTATGATGGATCCTACGGACGGGTGGCTGCTTTCATCCGGCAGTGGAAACACGAACAGCACCAGGCACGCCAGACAACGGGCCGGGGTGTTTTCGTGCCCCTGTGCTTCCAGCCCGGGGAAGCCTTCCAGTTTGACTGGGGCGAGGACTGGGCGGTGATTGCCGACCGTCGCGTCAAGCTGCAGGTTGCCCACACCAAACTGTCCTTCAGCCGGGCCTTCATACTCAGGGCCTATCCCCTACAGACCCACGAGATGCTTTTTGATGCGCTTACCGAGGCCTTCCGCGTGCTCGGTGGCGTGCCGCGGCGGGGTATTTTTGATAACATGAAGACGGCCGTGGACCGGATTGGGTCGGGCAAGGCGCGTCAGGTCAACCTGCGCTTCATGGCCCTGGCCAGCCATTACCTGTTCGAGCCGACCTTCTGCAATCCGGCAGCCGGATGGGAGAAAGGGCAGATCGAGAAGACCGTGCAGGATGCCCGGCGCCAGATCTGGCAGGATTTGCCCGCCTTTCCCGATCTGGGGGCGCTGAATGCCTGGCTGGAAGCCCGCTGCCTGGACCGTTGGGAACGGCTGCGGCATGCTGGATTGCCGTGTAGCGTCTCCGAGGTCCATGCAAGCGAACGTCCCCACCTCATGGTGCCGGGGCGTCCCTTTGACGGGTTTGTCGAACAGACCAAGCGCGTCTCACCAACCTGCCTGATCCAGTTCGAAGGCAACCGCTACAGCGTGCCGGCCTCCTTTGCCAATCGTCCGGTCAGCCTGCGGGTTTATCCTGACAAGCTGCGCATTATCGCCGAAGGGCAGGTTCTGTGCGTGCATGACCGGATCATCACGCGTTCGCATGGTGTGCCAGGCCGCACGGTTTATGACTGGCGGCATTATCTGGCGGTCATCCAGCGCAAACCGGGCGCCCTGCGCAATGGCGCACCGTTTACCGAATTGCCAGCCGCCTTCCGGACCCTGCAGGATCAACTGCTCAGGCGGCCTGGAGGCGACCGGGAAATGGCTGAAATCCTGGCCCTGGTGCTGCAGCATGATGAGCAGGCCGTCCTCTGCGCGGTTGAACTGGCTCTTGAAGATGGCGTGGCGACCAAGACCCATGTTCTCAATACGCTGCATCGCCTGATTGATGCCAAAAGAACCGTGGTTCTCCGGCTTGATGCTCCACAGGCCCTGGTGCTCGAACACGAACCGTGCGCCGATACAGGGCGCTATGACATCCTGCGTGGGGACAGTCGCCATGCGTCATGATCCTGCCGCCGCCTCACTTGTCGTCATGCTCCGTGGACTGCGGATGTATGGCATGGCCCAGGCCACGGCTGACCTCATTGAGCAGGGCGCGCCCGCCTTCGGGGCGGCCATCCCCATTCTCTCGCAGCTTCTGAAGGCGGAACTGGCCGAACGCGAAGTGCGCTCCATCGCCTACCAGACAAAGACAGCCCGGTTCCCCGCCTACAAGG
>NZ_WOTD01000121.1 GCF_011516885.1 Acetobacter lambici
CTCTGTCTGCATCGGGTTTTCTTATAGCTTACGAAAATTTCTTTTGTGCAAAACAGACTTTTTCATAATCTAACCCGATGTACAACCCTTCTGTGAGATTTCCGCGTCGATCAGCGGGATCCGTGCCTGCGCCCAGGCGATCTCACGCTCGGCCTGCCGGACGGCACGACGCACTGCGAACTGGTCATCGTAATGGGCGGCATAGAGGCGTTCGAGCCGTGCGAGTTCCGCTTCCAGACCGGCTTTCTGCATGAGCCGCATATCACCAGAGGCCAGCGCCTTGGCCATGGCGAACTGGTTGCCATCGCTATCCAGATCTTCCACACGCCGGATGGACCGGTCACCGGACATGGCCATGGCAATGAAGCGCAGCTTGCGTTCAAGCAGCTGCCAGTTGGTGGCATCGACCGAGCCTTCCTGCGCGTAGGCGTAAATCCGTATTTCGGGGTTCTGGTTGCCCTGTCGCTCGATGCGCCCTTCGCGCTGAATGATGTCAGAGACCAGCCAGGGCACATCCAGATGGTGCAGGGCCAGAAGCCGCTGCTGGGCATTGACCCCTGTCCCCATGGTCTGGGTGCTGCCAATCAGAATACGCTTGCGCCCGGCATTAAGGTCGCCGAACAGACGCTGCTTGGCTTCGGCTTTCTTGTAGTCCTGCATGAAGGCGATCTGCTCGCGCGGCACCCCCATGCGCACCAGCTCGTCACGGATCCACAGATAGGCGGAGAAGCCCCGCTTGCCTTGTGCGCCCACAGTGCCCAGGTCGGAGAAAATCATCTGCACCGCACCTGGCACCGCATAGGGCTGGCCGGTCTCAGGGTTGGTATAGCGGTTCTGGCCACTCTCCTCCCAGATGGAGAATACATTGCGGATCATCAGATCGAGCTTGCTGTCCTCCCCCTCCCCTGCCCGACCCCAGCCAACAAAGCGCAGATCAAGGGCTGCATGACGGGCGTCCCCCATAACCGAGAGCAGAATGTCGTCGCCCTTCTGGGGTTTGCCCTTGCGGTTCTCAATCATCGTGATCCGCCCCGCCAAAGTCTTCTGGTAGGCGCGGAAGCGGGCATGGACTGGTGCCACGACGATCTGGCGGTGCCCTCCACGCACGGCTGGCAGGCTCACATAGCGGCGCAGATCGTCCTGCTGGACCACATCGGCGAAGTCACGATAGAGCGCCATGAGGTCGGCGACATTGACGAACTCGGTAAAGCGCGTGACGGGCTTGTAGAGGCCACTGGGTTGCAATTCGAGTTCGGTCCGGGTCTCCCCGAAATTGGCGGCCCATGCGTCAAACTCATGCAGCCCACGACTGCGCAGGGCATCAAGAGCCATGTAGCGCTGGACCGAATACAGCTCGCCCAGCGTGTTGGTGATCGGGCTGCCTGACGCCAGCACCAGCGCGCGACCGGGATTGACCCGCTCAAGATAGCGGGCCTTGACGAACAGGTCCCACGCGCGCTGCGAGCCTTCGGGAGCCACGCCCTTGAGATCGCCCTGATTGGTGGCAAAGCTCAGTTTGCGGAACTGCTGGGCCTCGTCCACGAGGATCTGGTCAATCCCCAGTTCCCCCAGATGCAGCATGTCATCCTTGACGCTCGCCAGCCCTTCGAGCTTCGCCTCCATGACTTCCTTCATGTGCTCGATCCGCTTGCGCGACAGCCGGTCGTCTTTATTCATCTCGCAGAGCAGCGTGTCATAGGCGTCGATCTGTTCGTCGATCATCCCGCGCTCAAAGGATGCCTCGACCGCGATGAACTTGAAGGCGTCATGGGTGATGATGATCGCATCC
>NZ_WOTD01000122.1 GCF_011516885.1 Acetobacter lambici
TCGTAAGCATCCGGAGAGAGCCGCGGGCGTAATCAGGCTTTGATGGTATTATTGCTGTGGTGAAGGGTTTTCCAGTGCCATGGCAGGAGTTCATGGAGGCGTGGATTTGGCATATCGTTGATACGGGCGAGGACATCTGCGAGCCATGCTTTGGGATCGACAAGGTTCAGACGGGCGGTGACGATCAGGGAATACATGGCGGCAGCGCGTTCTCCGCCCCGGTCTGACCCGGCGAATAACCAGGCTTTTCTGCCGAGGACTATCCCACGGAGCGCACGCTCTGCGGCGTTATTTGTGAGACAGATGCGCCCATCATGTAGAAACCGTGTGAACATATCAGGTCGTCTGAGAAAATAGCTCATGGCCTGTGCAATGGGATTTTTTGATGACATGCGTTGGCACGTGTCACGCATCCACATGAACAGGTCCTCTACCATGGGAGCACTGCTTTCCTGACGGACCGCGAGCCGATGCTGGTCTGGGGTGCCGTTTATCACACGTTCAGCCTCGAAGATGGCGTCGATGCGGCGCACTGCCTCTATCGCCAGCGGGGCCTTGTCCTTCTCCGCGATTTTGAACAGCCCCCTTCGTCCGTGCGCCCAGCATCCTGCAGACACGACAGGTGCAGGCTGACGGCCCGGTTTTGTCAGAGCGTTATATCCGGCATAGGCATCGGATTGCACGATCCCCGTCCAGCCCGAAAGATGATCGACAGGATGTTCGCCCTTGCGGTCCCGTGAATAACGGAACCACACGGCCGGGGGTGCTGTGCCTCCAAAGGGGTGATCGTCGCGCACATAATTCCACAATCGACCGGTGCGTGTTCGGCCCTTCGCCAGCACGGGCACGGTGGTGTCATCCGCATGCAGACGACCAGCTGCCAGCACATGGACCCGGATCAGCGCGTTCAGAGGGGCCAGGGTCGCTGTGCAGGCTCCCACCCAGTCGGCTAACGTTGACGTGTCGAGATCAATCCCTTCGCGTGCAAAGGCATCACTCTGCCTGTTCAGCGGCAGATGCTGGAGATACTTGTCGCACAGAATGCCCGCCAGCAGTTCTGGCCCTGCCCGCCCCCGTGAGATCGGGTAGAAAGGCGCTGGTGGCTGGGTGATGCTCTCGCAGTCCCGACAGGTGAACTTCTCCCGCACCGTCTGGATGACCTTGAACTGGCGTGGGATCACTTCCAGCGTCTCAGTGATGCTTTCGCCCAGTTTACTCAGGCGCGTCCCGCCACAGCACGGACACTGTGTTGGCGCAGGAAGAACCACCCGTTCGCGTGGCACGTCGGCGGGTAAGGGTTGCCGCCCCCGGTTAGTCCGCGGTGCTGTTGCACGGACAGCGAGGTCCGCCGCATTTTCGAACGCGTCTTCGGCTTGCGTTGTTTCCAGCTCCTCCAGCTCAAGTTCCAGCTGGTCCAGCAGGCGCCGTCCCCGTTCCGATGACGCCCCGAAGCGGTCCTGACGCATCCGTGCAATAAGATGTTTAAGATGGGTAATCTGCGCTTCAGCGCTGACTGCTCGGGCTTCAGCGTCTGTGGCCCGGGTTTCGGCAGCACGGGCACGCGTCTCGGCGGCGGCAAGTGCCGCATGTAAGGCCGTTATGTCATCCATGCTTCCCGTCATGAAAAACAGTTCAGCACAAAACCGTTCAAAAGGGTACAGGACTATGGATCACGATCCCCTTTTTGTTACCCCGCCAGTTCAGGTCGCCATGTTTTCTGCGGATTACGCCAGTCGATCCCTTCGAGCAGACAACTTA
>NZ_WOTD01000123.1 GCF_011516885.1 Acetobacter lambici
CCACCAGCAGGTTCAGACCTGACGCCCGATAGGCCTGATTTTCAAAACGCCGATCCCGCAGTTCGCCAAGCTGATTGAAGAAGAGCGCCCGAGCCAGCGCATTCCGGGCTTCTCCCTTATTGAGTCCAGCCTGGGTTCGTCTGCGCAAATCCAGATCCTGTATCCAGTCGAGCATAAAAATTGACCGTTCGATCCGGCCGACTTCGCGCAAAGCCACAGCCAGACCATTCTGACGGGGGTAAGATCCGAGTTTGCGCAGCATGGCCGAAGCGGTCACGGTTCCACTCCGAATAGATGTGACGAGACGCAGCAGGTCGTCCCAGTGTTCCACAATATGGTTGGTATTGATCAGGTCACCGGCCATCCCACCCAGAAGTTCGCCCGGGTGTTGTCCCGGAAAAAGGTGAAGTTTCCGCTCTTTCAGATCCCGTATCCTGGGCGCAAATCGATAACCAAAGAAGGGCATCAGCCCGAAAACATGATCCGATGCCCCACCCGTATCTGTATAATGCTCTTCAATGGAAAGTCCGTTAGCATGATAAAGCAGTCCATCCAGAACATAGGGCGCTTCACCGGCCGTCGCAGCAATCACCCGGGTCGAAAACGGATCATACTGATCGGAGATGTGGGTGTAGAAACTGACGCCCGGTTCACTGCCATTGCGCGCATTGATATCGCTGATCGCAGCGCCTCTGCCACCTGCATGAAACAATTGACCATCACTTGAGGACGATGTGCCGTCTCCCCAGAGTGACGCCAGGGGCAGCCCACGATGGGCTGCAACCATACGGCCAAGGGCTTCGGCATATCCGGCCTCGCTGATATGCCAGTCATGCAGATGCGCCAACTGGCGCAGGGTGGCACCCTGACAGGTGTCGGCCATGCGTGTCAGACCAAGATTAATCCCATCCGCCAGGATCACCGTCAGCAGGGCGTTTTTGTCATCCGCGACACGGCTGGAACGGCGATGGGTAAAGCAGTCGGTGAAGCTGATCCAGCGGTCCACTTCCAGCAGAAGATCAGTAATCTTGATCCGTGGCAGCCGGTCGTAAGCCGCCCGCCTCAACTCTTCCACAGCAGGGGGTGTAATTGCTTTCAGAGGCGAAATCACAAGACCATGTGCATCAAGCCGGACCTGTGACAACTCGCCCTTCCTGGTAAGAGCCGTCACCCGGTTCAGCGCGGTTTCCAGCACTGCACGCCGTTGAGAAAGGAACGTGTCAGCCGTAGCATTGATCGCCAGAGGCAACGGTCCTTGCGCGCGCATCGCTGCAAACGTGGCTTCCGGAAGAAGGTAGGTGTCGAATGCGCGGTATTGGCGACTTTCCGTTACCCAGATGTCTCCGGCACGCAGACGCTCGCGCAGCTGGGTCAGAACACAGAGTTCGTAAGCCTGTCGTATGACTGTTCCCTCTGGCCTGACAAAGCTGTGCCAGGAAGGCGGAATGAAACGGATCGGACAGGAGTCAGGCAAGCGGCGTTTACCGGTCCGATAGAGGTCTCCAATGATCTGCACCGCCTTCAGTAATCCCTGTACCGTGCGACCACCCTGAAACTGGAACGCGTTCAGGAATGGACCAATGGCAGGACGAAGAGAGCGATGCCGGTTGATCAGTTCGGCCGTGCGATCAATGGTCTCTGGAGCTGTCAGGGTTTCAGCCCTGCCGATGGCGTCCTGGAGGCGGGGCCAGTCAATTCCCGTAATGGCAGACAGTGAATCAACACCCTGATCACGCGC
>NZ_WOTD01000124.1 GCF_011516885.1 Acetobacter lambici
GCGTCGCATTCGTCTGCCTCCCTCAAAGCGAGAAAAACAGTCAGCACAGGACGCCGGAAAGTACAACCCTCACGTACCATACTCAGGGCTTAACTGACGACACGCCGTAGCGAAACCGAGATACCGCCTCGCAGACCACCCCAGGTCAGGATACCAAGAACACGGCCCCGCTCCCGTTGTCTGAGGTGAACCGGAAGCGTTGAAAACAACACGCTCAATGCTCGCACGACAACAGACAGGGGTATCACGGCAAGGGTGGCCAGCACCGTAAACAGATGTGGCGTGACCTCAAGGATTTCAAAGCCGATCAGCATGAACAGCAGGACGTTCAGCACCTCGTCAATGAGTTTCCATGCGCCGTCGAGTTCCTTGCGGGATGCCTCATCAAAAACGGAATGGCTATAGCTTGTTCCAAAGCACAGTCCCGCCACCACGACGGCAATCGCACCCGACATGCCAAGCTGATTAGCAATGCTAAATGTTCCGGTCGCAAGGGCCAGCGACGTCAGCAGATCGATATGCGGATCCCGCTGTCCCTTAAGCACACGGAGTGCGATGCATCCGGTCAGTGCGCCCAGTAGACCGCCACCGATTGCCTCGCGGCAAAAACTCAGAGCAATCTCGGAGGCAGTCACTCCCTGACTGTCCCCGGTCGCCAGTCCTATCGTGACGCCAAAAATCACCACGCCCACGCCGTCATTAAACAGACTCTCGCCAGCGAAAACGGCCTGAAGGGGGGCTGGCAGCCCTAGACGTTTCAGCATACCGACAACCGAAACAGGATCAGTTGGCGCGAGGATAGCCCCAAGGACGATGCACCACGTGAAAGGAATGGCATGACCTAACAGAGGAAATACGTACCATGCCACGATCGCCAGAAAAGCAACAGCTAGAACGGTTCCCAGAACAGACAGAGCAGTCACGGTGGCAAGCTTTGCGCGTAGATGTCCGACATCCACCTGCGTGGCCCCGGCAAACAGAAGTAGGGACAGCGCGCCATTCAGAAGGGCTGTGGGAAGATTGATCGCTCCAAGAACAGATCGTGGGAGAGCCTGAAGGTCATAGGCCGGTATCAACGGGTTCAGGACCATAACCAGCAGGGAAGCCAGTAATGAGAAAACCAGCACACCGATCGTCACAGGAAGGCGAAACGTGTGGTGATTGAGAATACTGAACCCTGCCGAGAGAGTCAGAAGCAGGGCGAGGAGGCTGATGGTGTCCATACTTTACCGCTGACTTCTTCGGCTTCCTATGTCAAGAAAAACCGAAATTACCCAATTTTGCGAACCGAAAGTGTGTTTTTATCAAAATGAGGCAATCCTGTTGAAAAGGCCGGATGTGGTATTTGAACGGATATCATGCCGTTCAGGTTCACGTCATTTTCCCCTGTTATGAAGGAATGGACTTTCAACAGGATGATATGAACGTGACAGTAGAACACGGACAGACAAGTATTGAATTGCCCCGGGTTTTGTGGAGACATCAAGACCCGTGAGGTAAGAAGAATTCATGAGCAATAAATCGAAGCGTTTTCCGCCTGAGTTTCGTGACCGTGCAGCCCGCATGGTTCTGGAGGAAGAGAAGAATCATCCTTCGCGGTGGTCTGCGGTGATGATGATCGCTCCAAAGCTGGATATTCACCCTGACACGCTGTCAAAATGGACCCGTCTGCATGAGCGGGCCAATGCGCCTGCGGTG
>NZ_WOTD01000125.1 GCF_011516885.1 Acetobacter lambici
GCCGGGATGGATGCCGGGGCCGGTAAGGGGGAGAGTGGGGTTGAGCGTGAGGCTCCTGTCTCTCCCTTTGCGGGATTGAGGCTGCCCCGTGTGCGGCGTGAGCAGGTGCCGGCGGGGATGGACGGGTTGGTGCCGGGGAGTGACCCGCTGCATCAGGCGGTGGAGCGGTATGCGCGGGCCTGGGTGGATGCCGAGCGCATGGTTCGGCAGGAGCTGCCGGTGCTGGAGCATCAGAAGAAGGCGCTGTTTGAAGCCGGTCGGGATCTGGAGCGGGTCCGGCGTGGCGGTGAGGCGGATCTGAGGGCTGCGCTGAAGCATCAGCCGGAGATCCGGCAGGCGCTATATGGTCTGGAAGGTCCGGCACGGGATGGTCTGGAAGGTCCGGCACGGGCGCGCAAATTGCTCGAGGGGCTGGAGCATGAGGACAGGGTGCGGAAGAGTCCGGATCTGCGGGCAGCGCGGTTTGTGAAGGCCTGGGACGGGCTGAGCCGGGAGCAGCAGGGTGTGGCGCTGAAAGAGCTGAAGCGGGATGCGCAGCTTGAGTCCATTCTGCGGGAGAAAAGCCGCGAGCTGGGCATCCGGAAGGGATCGACGCTTGATCACGGGTTGCATCCCCATCAGCGGGAGCAGGCCCTCTCACGCTCCAGGTCGCGCGGTATGGATATGGGGATGTAATCTGCTTGAGAGAGGAGATGTTGATGTGTATAATTTTCACTGGAGATACACATCATGCGAACCAACATCATTATTGACGATACCCTCATGACAGATGCGCTGAAGGCGTCTGGCGTCAAAACCAAGAAAGAAGCCGTCGAACTCGGATTGCGGACGCTGATCAAGTTGAATCAGCAGCGGCAACTGCGTTCCATGAAGGGCAGGCTGGAGTGGCGGGGTGATCTCGACGCCATGCGTTCCGACGTATGATTCTGGTCGATTCATCGGTCTGGATCGATTTTTTCAGGGGTACGGTTACGCCACAGGTTGATGTTCTGGACCGGTTGCTGGGAGAGGAACTGGTCGCCATTGGGGATCTGATGATGACGGAAGTTCTTCAGGGATTTGCGAGCGAACGGGATTTCAACAAGGCGCGGAGACTGCTTGGCGCTCTGGATATGGTGGAGATCGGGGGGCGTGATGTCATGATCGAGGCAGCACGATATTTCCGTGACCTGCGTGCCAGAGGCATCACCATCCGGAAAACCATTGATACCCTGATTGCCACACGATGTATCGTAAGCGGGTATCGGCTTCTTTACAGTGACCGGGACTTTGATCCGTTTGTGACACATCTGGGGCTGGAACGGGTTGTCTGATTTCGGCGCGGTGACTGGAGAGGACATGCAGAAAAAAGAAGAGGCCGTTCGGCTGGGATCGCTTCTGGGGGCCATCGGTCGTGAGGCCGGTGTGCGTGATCAGGATATCGCGGTCTTGCAGACCCGCGATCAGACCCCGGCCGAGGCAATGTCCTTCGAATGATCCTGCTGCTTGATACCAACGTGATCATGGAGACGAGGAGGCCCGTCCCGGAGCAGCGTGTTCTGGCCAGCCACGACGTGTCGCCTTTCGAGGCGGCTGGTGTGCGGGTTTTCAATCTGTGGGGG
>NZ_WOTD01000126.1 GCF_011516885.1 Acetobacter lambici
TCGCAGAGCAGCGTGTCATAGGCGTCGATCTGTTCGTCGATCATCCCGCGCTCAAAGGATGCCTCGACCGCGATGAACTTGAAGGCGTCATGGGTGATGATGATCGCATCCCAGTTCCCCGTGGCCGCGCGGGCCAGAAACCGCTGACGTTTGGCCTTCGCGAAGTTCGTCTCATCGGCGACAAGAATTTTGGCAGTCGGATAGAGCATCAGAAACTCACGGGCCATCTGGGCCAGACAATGCCCTGGCACGACGATCATCGCCTTTCTGATCAGCCCAAGCCGCCTCTGCTCCATGACGGCGGCACACATGGAGAAGGTTTTGCCCGACCCCACGGCATGGGCGATGTAGGTGCTGCCCGCGGCAATGATCCGCCAGATCACCCGCTTCTGATGTTCGCGCAGGGTGATGACTGTGCTTGCACCGGGCAGACGCAGATGATCGCCGTTGAAGGTGCGCGGCACGAGATTGTTGTAGGTATCGTTATACAGCCGCACCAGCCGGTCGGCCCGCTCAACGTCCTGCCAGACCCAGTTCTGGAACGCCTGACGGATAGCGGCCAGCTTTTCCTTCGCAGCTTCGGTTTCCTGCGTGTTCAGCACCCGGCTATCGCTACCGTTGGAATCCTTGATCGTGTCCCAGATTTTTGGGGAGGCCTGCGTGAGCGCGTCTTCGAGCAGTTCACCAGCGTGTCGGCGTTCCGTTCCCCAGACTGACGTCGCTTCGGCCCGCCCAAGAAAGGCACGTTTCTCGACACTCCAGCAGGCCACCTCGGCGGTATGGTGGATGACAGCCTCGACCCCCAATACCTCGCGGGTGAAATCCATGATGTCGCTCACTGGCAGCCAGGGCGCACCCAGACGGGCCGTGATGTCGGATGGCCTCAGATCCTCGGGCTGAGCCCGTTCCAGCGCTGCCGCCGTGCGGGCAAAACGCGGGTCGTTCTGCGCTGCGTCACGGGCTGCCGCAAGTTTGGTGCGCACAGCCCCTGAGAGCAGCTCGTCCGCTGCCACCCACACATCGCTGCTCGGGCACGATGCCTCGGGATCGAGATAGACGGCCTCGCCCAGTTCGTTCAGGGCGTCATCCACGCTACAGCCGGTCAGCTCGGCGATGAGGGGCAGATCGACACGACCCGCGTCATGCAGGCAGACCGCCAGCGCGTCATGAGCGGAATGGATCTCGGGCTCGACAGGCGCATGGATGACACGCTCGGTAAACAGCGGCCCCGGCCGGGCAGTCTGGGTTGCTTCGTCATACTCTTCAATGGAAGAGACCAGCCAGACATCGGGATCATCATAGAATGGCTGGAGGTTGGGGCGGCGGCGGCTTTCGGTTTCTTCACCCGTGGTCGGGTTCACCCTGACGGTCGTGTTGGTCAGGTTGATCGGCCCGAACTGACGTGTAAAGCTCTGCCAGGTCTGCCGGAGCCGATGCTGGTGCCGTCCGAAAGGCTGGTTGTCCATCTGGGCGCGCAGTACGGCTTTGGCCGCATCCCGCACAGGGATCAGGGCTTCAATGATGCGTGCATGTTTCTGGAAGAGGCCTTCTTTCTGGTC
>NZ_WOTD01000127.1 GCF_011516885.1 Acetobacter lambici
TCACCAGAATGACGCCCCCATCCGAACTCATGCGACCCCCGTCAAAACGGGCCACAACACGCCGTCCACAGGAGGCTGGAAACTCATACGCGCCTGCGCTACACTCTGTCTACATCGGGTTTTCTTATAGCTTACGAAAATTTCTTTTGTGCAAAACAGACTTTTTCATAATCTAACCCGATGTACAACCCTTCTGTGAGATTTCCGCGTCGAGCAAAGGAGACCAGCCGTGTGACCACCCTGAACCAGGGCGGACACGCGGTGCATAGTGAGAGATGATCTCACGCTCTACAGTCCGGTCCAGTATGGTGCAGAGCCATAAACTCTTGCCGTCCGGCAAAGTGTCACTGTCTGAGGGGGGCATCGTATTCGGGTTAGCCCAGAATACGGACACAAGTGCCCGCATCCCCTGCCCCATTCAGGCCACCATCCGTGAAAATGGTGCAGCTAAACAGCTATCGTTACTCTGAAACGCCAGTATGTATTCCGCTGCCTGTGACGCGAGACGCGCTGCTGCAAAAACTGCCCGCTTGTCTTCCTTCAACAGGGCAATCCAACTCCCAATGTAATCAGCGTGTCGCACTGTCGGCGTGATGTTCAACTCGGCAAGAACGAATGCCGCTGTGAGCTCAGCCACAATCTCCTCAGCCATATATTTGTGTGAGCCGAACCGTCCTGAGAGGTCACGGTCGAGACGGCTCTTATGGCCACTCCAGTGTGCAGTCTCGTGAAAAGCTGTGCGATACCAGTTAATCTGCTCAAAATAGGCATTCTGTGGTGGAAGTCGAATATAGTCTGGATCCGGGGCATAAAATGCCTTGTCGCCACCAATTCGGATATCCGCACCTGTGGCCTGCAACAGAGCTTCTGCATAAGGAACGATCTCGCGTTCTGGTAGCGATGCAACTGAGCCTGTCATGTCTTCGGGCAGGTGTTCGCACTGGTCAATGTTGAAAACCGTAAAGCGCTTCAAAAAGGGAATGGCACGCGCCTCCTCTTCAGCCTCCTTGCCACCTGGCACAAATCTGTCCGCATAGAAAACGGTCGTGCCCTTTTCACCTTTCCTGACGCTCCCGCCAACTTTGCGTGCCTGGTTAAACGTCAGCCATCTCTGGGAGGTAAAACCACACATCTGCACGGTTCCCCACAACAGCAGCACGTTGATACCGCTGTAGCGGCGACCTGTGGTGACATTGAGTGGGAGTGACGGGCCTGAAGCGGTACTAGACCAAGGCTGCACCCACGGGGCCACTCCGTTTTCTAACTGCTCCACTATCCGGTTGGTCACATCCTGATAGAGATCAATACGTTCATGCTTGGTCATGATCCATTCCACTCCTTAGAGCCTGAATCAGAAAGGGGTTTGATTGATTTTTCGCAGAACTCTGCGGATATGGGCAATCATCAACCACGCGTGGGATGACGAGATTGTTGCCTCGACATCCTTCG
>NZ_WOTD01000128.1 GCF_011516885.1 Acetobacter lambici
GCTATGCCGCCTGACGGGTTCCAGATATACTGGAAGTCCGGCTGCATGACCCACCACGGCATGACCTGCGCCTGATAGGTGACTTCCAGATGGTTTTCCGTCCCCTGCGGGTGGGAGCCTCCCGTGCGATCATAGTTGCGCAGGCCGTAGGTGGCGCGGCCAAGGCCCCAGCCCACGCCCACCGTATCGTTGTCACGCCCCTTGAAAGGGGCCTTGAGGTTCACACCCGCATCCACGGCAAAGCTGATCATGTTGCGATCGCCATTGTTGCCGGTGGCGCGTGCAAACACACCCACGGACCGGGCGGACTGGAGCGAGGGCCGCCAGAGCATCTGGTCCACAATGCCGTAAACCATCCAGTTGCCCCGATCCATGCGTGGCTCGCCACCATTGGCCCCAAGCGACTGGCCCGCCGTGTTGTAGCGGTAATCGGGGAAGCGCCCCGTGTCGTAAAAACCACCCAGCTTGTAAATACCGGGCAGGCCGGGGTCCTTGGTGACCTTGGACATGTCATCGGGCTGGGGGTTAATGGCGTATTGCAGTTCGGTCATGAGCAGCGCGCCCGTGCCCATGTTGAACTTTGTGCCCGAGGCATTGCCGTTGGCGTTCTGGTTGGTGGGATCGGCCGGGTTGCTCTGCCCGCCATTCTGGATACCAAAGGAATCGGACGTATTGCCCGGCGGGTTGTCATCGGCTGCGGCAAACATGACGGTAAACTGGTCCGTGGGCCGGTAGCGGATCCGCACGGCGGGGGAGGCCAGCGGCCATGACGGCCCACCCGCATACAGGTTGACCGATGGGGCCATGGGCCAGCCGAAGTTGGAGTTGAGGTAAAGGCTGCCGTAATCGCTGATCAGGAATTCGGTATCCAGATCCTGCTGCCCGATCTTGACGTCAAGCTTACCGCCAAGGAAGGACTGCTGGTACCACAGTTCGAACAGGCGGGTGGAGCGATCAGCCTCGAACCCGGAGACCGGGTTGTAAACGCCCAGATGGTCCTGCGAGATGGAGCGCCCGCGCAACTGGAGCGCGCTGATGTTGAACAGCCCGCCCTTGAGGCCGATCAGTTTTTCCAGGTCCACGGTCAGTGTTGGCATGGTCATGCCGTCATAGGCGGGGCCTGTGCCCGAGCCACTGGCGCCATCATTCCCCGATGCGCTGCCACCCGAGGTATTGCCCCACAGTTCGTCCACTTCCTGAATATCGAGTGTTATGCCGTGGCGGGCCATCCAGTCACGCGCCCCCCAGATGTTGCCCAGCAGGTGGTCGCTCAGATCGGGGTGGTCCTCATCATTTTTGGAGGCGGCGGCTTCTGCCGCGCGCATGCTGTCCCGCACCGTGGCAGGGTCTACTTCGGACACAAGCGGACCCGAATTGCCAAGGCGGCGGCGGTCCTGCTCCAACTGCGTCTCCGCATTCTGCGCTAGCGCCGCTGT
>NZ_WOTD01000129.1 GCF_011516885.1 Acetobacter lambici
GGATGTGCGGATCGATCATCGGTCGTTCGTGGCACAGGGGATCGATCTTGAGCCGCAGAACAAGATCGGTCCGGCCGGCATGCGTCGGGAAGAGCGGGGCGAGGACGCGGAGCGGGTAGCTGACCATCTGGAGATCGCGCGACGCAATGGCGAGAGGTTGCTGGCCGAGCCGCATGTCGCGCTGGAGGCGCTGACCAAGCAGCAGAGCACATTTACCCGGCAGGATCTGGCGCGGTTCGTGGACCGGCATACGGCAGATGCAGAACAGTTCAGTGCTGTCATGGTTCGGGTGGAAGCATGTCCGGAGCTGGTCGCGCTCGGGAAAGACGGGCACGGGCGAGAGCGGTTCTCCACGCGCGCGATGATCGGGGTCGAGCAGCGTCTGGAAGAGGCATCGTTCGCGATGGGGCAGTCCCAGGGTCATGCGGTGCCGCTGGCAGTGCGTCGGGCGGCGATGGCGCGGGATGGGCTTGGGGATGAGCAGGCGCTGGCGGTGGGCGAGGTCACGAAGTCCCGCGACCTGTCTGTGGTGGTCGGTTATGCCGGGACGGGGAAGAGCACCATGCTGGGTGTGGCCCGTGAGGCGTGGGAAGAGGCCGGGTATCGGGTGCGCGGGGCGGCGCTGTCGGGGATCGCGGCGGAAGGTCTGGAAGCGGGGGCCGGGATCGAAAGCCGGACGTTGGCCTCCCTGGAGCGTGCGTGGGAACGTGGGTTCGACCTGCTGGAGCGCGGGGACGTGCTGGTGGTGGACGAGGCTGGCATGGTGGGGTCACGGCAGATGGAGCGGGTGCTGTCGGCCGCGCGCAGTGCTGGGGCCAAGGTGGTGCTGGTAGGTGATCCCGAGCAGTTGCAGGCGATCGAAGCCGGTGGTGCGTTCCGGGCGGTGGCCGAGCGGGTCGGGTCTGTGGAAATCACCGCCGTGCGCCGGCAGCGTGAAGGCTGGCAGCAGGCGGCCACGAAGGAGCTGGCGACGGGGCGGACGGGGGAGGCGCTGGGTCGCTATGAGGCGGCTGGCCTGGTGCGTGGGCATGACACGCTGGAAGAGGCGCGGGCCGGAGTGGTGGCCGGGTGGGATGAAGCTCGGCAGGCCGCCCCAGAAGAAAGCCAGATCATGCTGGCGCATCGGCGTGTTGATGTGCGGGCGCTGAACGAAGCGGCGCGGGAGATCCGCAGGGAGGCGGGTGAGCTGGACGCTGATGTCGAACTGTCGGTGATGACGGTTCAGGGAGAGAGGCGTTTTGCGCATGAGGACAGGGTGTATTTCCTGCGTAATGACCGGGACCTGGGGGTGAAGAACGGCACGCTGGGTACTGTGCGTGGGCTGTATGGCATGGATGAGGATCGGATCATGCTTTCTGTGCAGCTTGATGGTCCTGATGGCGTTGGGACTGGCCGGATCGTGTCCGTGCGGATGTGGGAGTAT
>NZ_WOTD01000130.1 GCF_011516885.1 Acetobacter lambici
GGACTGGGGCGGTTACAAACGCATCGGGAACGAGGCCATCTTCGGTCTGCACTCCAGTATTACTTTCTAAAACTTATGGGGCTTGGGGGGATGACGCAGGAGGATAGCGGCCCGGCAGTTAAAAGTCTTGCCGTGTGATGGCGAAATTCTATGATACATCCACGATAACCATGAGACTGCCTGTTTTTCTGACCAACCTGCACACGTTCTGCGTTGTGCCACCATGCCAAGATAGAAAAGGATAACACCATGAACACATCTGTTCATACGACTGCCCCCGCTCTGGTGGCCGATGCCGGTATTCCACTGCGCGACATTCTGCCCTGGGGCGTGTTTGGCCTGATCATGGCCGCACTGCTGATTTACTTTGTGGGTGCGGAGCAGGGTGCGACCTCCCTTATCTCCGGTCATTCGGTGCATGAATTCGTGCATGACGGCCGCCACCTTCTTGGTTTCCCCTGCCATTAAATAACTAGTCGTCAGGAAAGAACTCGTCTCATGGTTGGTCGTCTTCTCGCCCGTGGCATGGCCGCGGGCATTGTGGCTGCATTGCTGGGCTTTGTGTTCGCCAAACTGTTTGGTGAACCTCAGGTCGCTCTGGCCATTGCGTTTGAAGCCGCACAGGATGCCGCGGCAGGTAACGCTCCCGAACCCGAACTTGTCAGCCGTGCCGTGCAGGCGTCGTATGGTCTGCTGACTGCGGTGCTGATGTATGGCGCGGCTTATGGTGGTGTGTTCGCTATTGTGTTCGCACTGGCGTACAAGCGCCTCAACCTGTCCAGCCCGCGTGCGCTCGCACTGCTGCTGGCAGGAGTTGGTTTTTTAACCTTTGTGCTCATCCCCGACCTTAAATATCCGCCCAACCCACCTGCTGTGGGCTTGGAGGAAACCATTGGCCTGCGCACGGCCATGTATTTTGCCATGGTGGGTATTGCCATTGCCATTTCCATGATCTCGCTGCTGGTCGGGCGGGCCTTGTCCGCGCCGTTGGGGCGGTGGAACGCGGCACTCTGTGGCATTGGCCTTGGCATTGCACTTGTGGTGGCCGCGCAGTTTGGTCTGCCCGATATTAACGAGGTACCGGGGGATTTTCCCGCCATTGTACTCTGGCGCTTCCGCGAGGCAGCCATTGGCATGCAGCTTGTCATGTGGTCCACCCTTGGGCTTGTGTTTGGTGCGCTGGCGGAAAAGCTGTTGCAGTCCACACGGGTGCAGGCGCGCTAACGCGTTTCTGCCTTTGGCGGCCTTCTGGGCTGGTATAAAAAAGGGCCACGCAGTTGCGTGGCCCTTTTTGTTTGGTCCGACTACAGAGGGGGGTGACTTTGCCAGAACAAAGTCCCCCATAAGTTTTAGAAAGTAATACTGGAGTGCAGACCGAAGATGGCCTCGTTCCCGATGCGCTTGTAACCGCCCCAGTCT
>NZ_WOTD01000131.1 GCF_011516885.1 Acetobacter lambici
CACTACAGTTGCATTTTTTGTTGAGTTCTGAATCTATGGGTAACCATGATTCAGGATATGATGAATGGCGGTGCGTCTGTTGAAGAGACGCTGGATTTGTGGGCGTCCGGGCTTCGGTCCGCCAAGGAGCGGATCTCGCCGTTGTTTACGCAGAAGCGTGTTGCGGCTTCTGCGTGCGCCTTCCTTGACGTTCTGATTGGCAATGAACCGCGCAAGACGGGATGGATGCGTGCGGAAGCCGCAGGAGATCCCGGTCCATGGCGGCAACAGGCGCTTCTGGGTCGCGGGCACTGGGATGCCGATGCCCTGCGTGATGTCGTCAGGGAGCATGTGATTGAGCATCTGGGCACTGAAGATGGCGTGCTGGTCATCGATGAGACTGGTTTTCTGAAGAAGGGTCAGGCGTCCTGTGGTGTGGGGCGGCAGTATACGGGATCTGCCGGCAAGATCACGAACTGCCAGATTGGTGTATTTGCCACCTATGTATCGGCGCGGGGTCATGCCTTTGTGGACCGCGCCCTGTATCTCCCGAAAGACTGGACATCGAACCGTGAGCGCCTGAAGCAGGCCCACGTTCCCGATGACGTGGTGTTTGCAACCAAACCGGCGTTAGCCTCGATGATGATTGAGCGGAGTATTGAGGCCGGCATGCCCTTCCGCTGGGTTGCAGCAGACAGCGTGTATGGCGTGGGCGACGTGGAACGCACGCTTCGCAGGGCAGGAATTGGCTATGTCCTTGGCGTCAGAGGCAATCACTGGTTCGGATCATGGGCAACAAACCCGCTGATTGCAGGAGAAGCCAAAGACATTGCCGCAAATCTTTCAGAGCAGGACTGGCACCGTCTGTCCGCGGGACACGGCACAAAAGGTGAGCGGCTGTATGACTGGGCGTATCTTCCGCTTGCTGATCTGGATGCTGAAGAATTTGACTGCCCTGTAGCCGGACCATGGACACGTGGCCTGTTGATCCGCCGAAACATCGCCGATGGAGACCTTGCCTGTTTTACGACATGGTGTCCGAAAGGGACAACCATGCAGGACCTCGTGAACGTTGAAGGGACGCGCTGGAGGATCGAAGAATGTTTCGAGACGGCCAAAAACGAGTTTGGTCTCGATCATAACGAAACCCGTTCCTGGCATGGTTGGCATCGGCATGTCTCTCTGGTCATGCTCGCCTATGCCGTCATGGCAAGTGTCCGGTATCAGGCAAACTCACTGAAACCGAAAAAAAAACAACGCAGAACACGACAGTCCTTGTCCGCTGGTCCATACAGGAAATCAGGCGTCTCGTCGTAAAACTTGCACAACGCAGCCTGCCCGTCGCCCACATTCTCAGATGGTCAATCTTCAGACGGTCTCACCAAGCAGCCGCACAACGCTCATATATCAAATCAAAATTGCAACTGTAGTG
>NZ_WOTD01000132.1 GCF_011516885.1 Acetobacter lambici
TCAAGTGACTTCATAAAGTGACTGAAAAGCGCCTGCTGGTCCTGCTTGAGAGAAAGCTCCTGCTCCTTCAGCTTCACTTCTCCCGTGTTTTGAAGGGTCTGAATGCTTCCAAACGCTTTGTCCAGTCGCTCAAGCAGTGTTGTCAGCTCAGCTTGCACCGACTGACGCTCAGCTTTCAGTTCATCCAGTAGGGCGGATGTCGCATCAGTGACTGTTTCCGATGCCTCAGCTTGAGACATCATCAGAATACCTAGCGGAGTGTCCAACCCAATACCGGCATCATGGAGGGTTTTAAGGAGACGCTCTCGCGTCTCCCTCTCATTTTGACCGCTCTTAGGAGTCAAGGCAGCCATTTGTCGCCACCTTCGGTTTCGAGGGCAGTAATGAGCTTACTATACCATTCTTTGGCCATATGCGCCCAGAGCAGGTTCAGAGGCTTTCCATCGCTGCATGGTTTGCCGTCAAGGGCATCAAAAACGGTCAGTCCCGCCCCTTCAATATGTTTCATGCAGGTCAGTGCTGGCATATCGATGATCTTTACACCCATGGCCACCATTTTTTGATAGCGGGTATCTTTGCGTAACCATGCAAAGGGATCTACGGCGCTGTTGTGAGTACGAACCAACCCAGCGTTTAGTATCAGCACCGATTGTCCACCTTTGAAAACGCCACTGTTCCAGATGCGATGGACATGCTCAAAATCATCCCGCTCAGGGCCTGTGAAATAACCATAAGTAGGCTGGAGACCGCTTTGGCTTAAAAATTCTCCCAGATTGGACTCTTCAGCCAATTCTTCGCTCACACGGTCACCACCTCCCATATCAATGATGACAGACGCTTCGCACTGAAGTGCCTGAGCCAGAATGTCGGCCAGCCAAATTTTGCTTGTTTCAAGGGTGGCACTGGTGGGCCGCTCAACACCGTGCTTGCTTTTGGCGGGGTAAAGCCGGGAGAGCATGGGGTTGTTGATATCGCCATCTGCGACAAGGACAGGATGGCCAAGGGCAATCGCCCGACGGGCGATGCCAGCACAACCCAAGCTGCCCCCACTTCGGCCCCGACCTATGCGCCAGAATGCCCGGCGGGAATGACCGGAAGTGTTTTGTGTTTCAGCCGTTGATTTATCTGACATGTAATCCTCGAGTTTGGCCGGTGGACAAGATGTCCACCTTCAAACCAAGGATACGTGTTCAGGTTGTGAATACTGTCAGGTGTGTTGCCGTGGACTAATTTCACGCCAAAAACCGGGAACGTGGTTTCTCGCTGCCCGAAAGACTTCACTCTCTTCAAAAGTCATCGTTTCGGTAACGCCA
>NZ_WOTD01000133.1 GCF_011516885.1 Acetobacter lambici
TACACCCATGATCTGTGCGTCAGTAAAGCGATCACTCTTCATCAGAATCTCCTCATCCTTACGCTGAGAAAATTCTCATTCAAAAGCCACTCTTTTTATGGGGGGATTACCGAAGGTCAACTTTCGGATCACAATTTAAATTACCTGACACTCAGTCAAACCAAAATACTATTATGTTTAATCTTGTATGTTTAATCTTGGGGTTTTCTGGGCTGGATTGACGATGAATTTTTTGGCTCTGAAGTCCAGATTTTGCAGACATATTCGTAAAACATGAGCCCATTGAGGGTCTTGAGCCTTCGCCCGAAATTATAGGCTACCATGAGCAGTTGAGGTGTGTCCTCAACTGCTCATGGCTGTCATAATAGGAGCGTTTGACGGTTGCTTCATTGATTGTCCGGTTCATCCGTTCCACCTGACCGTTCGTCCAGGGGTGGTTTGGTTTCGTGAGACAGTGTTCGATCCCATGAGCTTCACAGATCATGTCAAAGCCCATGGGACGTGACCACACTGTATTTCGATTACGGGACTGTTCAGCGAACTGGATGCCGTTATCGGTCAGAATGGTATGAACCCGATAAGGGATAATGCTCAGGAGATATTCGAGGAATTCCCAGGCCGTCTTCCGGTCGGCTTTCCCGACCAGTTGTATGACAGCGAATTTGCTTGTCTCGTCGATGGCAACGAAGAGGTACAGCTTGCCCTCAGCGGTCTGGACCTCTGCGATATCGAGATGGAAGAACCCGATCGGCTAGCGTTTGAAACACTGTCGTTGGGACTTGTCTCCCTCGATGTCCGACAACCGGGATATCCCGTGACGCTGAAAGCAGCGATGCAGGGCCGAACGTGTCAGATGGGGAATGCTGGCCTGCAGGGCATAAAGGTAGTTATCCAGCGGAAGCAACGTATGCCGGCGAAATGCCACGATCATCGCTTCATCCGTCTCGGAAAGAACCGTTGATCGCAGCTCCTTGGGACTGGTTTTCTGATCCTCAACCGTCTGACGCTTCCGCCACTTCGCCACTGTTTTCGGGTTGACCCCGAACTCCTCGCTCAGCGCTGAGAGCGAAGCCTGCGATCGCTGTAGTGCTGCCCGCACGGTATGCGTGGTCGTGGCGCTCCCATGACAGTTCTGTCCTATAAGAGCCTGAATCAGAAAGGGGTTTGATTGATTTTTCGCAGAACTCTGCGGATATGGGCAATCATCAACCACGCGTGGGATGACGAGATTGTTGCCTCGACATCCTTCGT
>NZ_WOTD01000134.1 GCF_011516885.1 Acetobacter lambici
CTGGGTTTCGGATTTTACTTACGTTTCCACATGGCAGGGCTTTGTTTATGTGGCCTTCATCATTGATGTGTTTGCCCGCGTGATTGTGGGCTGGCGCGTCTCATCCACTGCCCATACTGACTTCGTGCTGGATGCCCTCGAGCAGGCCCTGTGCCAGAGGCGGCCTGAGGGAAGTGACCCATCATTCGGACCGCGGCTGTCAATATGTGTCCATTCGCTACACGCAAAGACTGGCTGAAGCGGGGCTCGTTGCTTCTGTCGGAAGCGTTGGAGATTCCTATGATAACGCTCTGGCTGAGACCATTAACGGGCTCTACAAAACCGAACTCATCTATCGGCAGGGGCCATGGAAAAACAGGGAAGCGGTTGAACTGGCAACACTTAAATGGGTCGACTGGTTCAACAATCGACGGATCCTGTCCTCCATTGGAAACATCCCCCCAGCAGAAGCTGAGGCTCGCTTTTATGCACAACAAAAATCACATGCATTAGCTGCATAGTTCAGATAAAAAACGTCTCCACAAAACCTGGTGCAATTCAGTTGCCAAAATACGCTTTATCACCACTCACCTTAGAAATATGAACGATCCTCTGGTGTTGTATCCTGCCTGACGACTCAATAGAGGGGACGTCTAACCACATGGATGCATGGGCAGCATAAAAAACGAAATTAACCTGTATTTTTTATTAACAACACACATAAAATAGTACATTATAAAAACAATCGAACCATGATGTAATTTTACAACGCTTTGCCTGATTCCTAGGCCAAGGGCCGTTTTGGACATTCGATGTAATGGGTTTTCAATTGGATTTATGTGTCATTCAAACTCGGATGTGGACGCCAGAACAACGAGGCCATATGGCCGACGCTTCTGATTAGACAGACAACAGCCGATATTTCTGATGGCGCGGGAAAATAGATGACCCTTGATGCCATCCGCAGGTGCTGACCGTGGGTGAAGCATCTGTTTGCAGATGGGGTCTGACCATCGTTCGTAATTGATGGATAAAAGGCACTCTTCCGCGCGTGAGCGAGCATTGTATGCTCTATGTAATAAAGTCCAATACAGCATGAAGATGCAGATATTAATTTTGTTTTTATATCAATAAATTTTTTTCTAAGTGTCTGACCGAAAATGAGTTGAGTGATTTCAGTGGATTATGATTCATGGGTTTGCGATAACCTGATGAGATCAAGATGGCCTGGACTGAAATCACCCGCGCGCAGT
>NZ_WOTD01000135.1 GCF_011516885.1 Acetobacter lambici
AATTCATAGGAACTGCGTCTTTTAAGAAGGATCTGTCATGACCAGCCTGTTTGAGCCGATTGAACTGGGAAGCATTTACGCCAAAAACAGAATTCTCATGGCGCCGCTGACACGCGGTCGGAGCACCCGTGATCATGTGCCCACCCCCATCATGGCCGAATATTACGCGCAACGGGCCGGAGCCGGTCTGATCATCTCAGAAGCGACCGGGATCAGCCGCGAAGGTCTTGGCTGGCCGTATGCGCCGGGCCTGTGGTCGCAGGAACAGGTGGAAGCCTGGAAGCCCATCACCGCCGCAGTTCACGCCAAGGGCGGAAAGATTGTGGCCCAGCTCTGGCATATGGGTCGGATGGTTCATTCCAGCGTGACGGGCCAGCAACCTGTGTCCTGCTCGGCGACAAAAGCGCCTGAAGCCCTCCATACGTACGATGGCAAGCAGGCTCCCGAAGTCGCCCGCCCTCTCACCAAGGAGGACATTGCCCGCATCCTGAACGACTACGAAAATGCTGCTCGCAATGCCCTTCAGGCAGGCTTTGACGGTGTGCAGATTCATGCCGCCAACGGTTATCTGATCGACGAATTTCTGCGGGACGGCACCAATCATCGTTCCGACGAATATGGCGGTTCGCCGGAAAACCGCATCCGCTTCCTGCGTGAAGTCACCGAACGCGTGATCGCAACGATTGGCGCGCACAAAACGTCAGTAAGGCTGTCCCCCAATGGCGATACGCAGGGCTGCATCGACAGTCATCCAGAGCAGGTTTTTGTGCCGGCCGCAAAGCTGCTGAATGACCTCGATATCGCTTTCCTTGAACTGCGCGAGCCCGGACCGAACGGCACGTTCGGCAAGACCGACCAGCCCAAGCTGCATGGTCCGATCCGCGAAGTCTTCAGGAAGCCGCTGGTTCTGAATCAGGACTACACACGGGAAGAAGCGATCGAGACAGTCGCTACCGGTGTTGCGGACGCCATTGCGTTTGGTCGGCCTTTCCTCGCCAATCCGGACCTCGTGCGTCGTCTGGAAGACAATCTGCCCCAGAACAAGGACGATATCCGCACCTGGTACTCGCAGGGTGCAGAAGGCTATACGGATTATCCGCTTGCTCGCTGATACCCTATTTTTCCCGCAAGTTCCTTCCAATGGAAGGAACTTGCATTTGAACTATAGAAAATATTTAGCCGCCGACGTGATACTTGTCGTGAAGTAGGC
>NZ_WOTD01000136.1 GCF_011516885.1 Acetobacter lambici
ATACCAACCATTGTTTGGCCTGACTCACGGGGTACCCATCGGTTTAAAAATGTGATTCACAGGATGCTGACCATTCTCTGAAGGAGGCATTCTGGATGGGCAGCCCTCTGTCCCTGCGTAACGATCATGATAGTTCGGAGTTGCGACGCCTTGCGCGCAGAAGCCGGCATGCGGGTCAGTCGCGTCGCCTGCTGGCGCTTGCGGCGATTTATGATGGCGCCTCGCGCGGCGAGGCGGCCCTGCTTGCCGGGACAGACCGTCAGAGTATCCGTGACTGGGTGCTGCGTTTCAATGCGGATGGCCCGGATGGCCTTGTGGATCGTCATGGCGGGGGACAGAAAGCCCGCCTGACACAGGAGATGCTGACAGACCTGAAGGTCCGCATTGAGGACGGGCCGATCCCTGCTGTGCATGGTGTTGTCCGCTGGAGACTGTGTGATCTCTGTGGGTGGCTGCATGAGACCTATGGCGTCAGCCTGTCGGAAACGCGTCTGGGTCAGATCATACGCCGCGAGGGGTTCCGTCTGCTGACAGCCCGGCCACGGCACTATCGCCAGGATACAAAAGCCCAGGACATTTTTAAAAAGAGTTCCCCGGTGTCATGGCGGCGATCAGGTCCGGACATCCCGGAAAAGATATCGAAATCTGGTGGTCTGACGAGGCGCGGATCGGCCAGAAAACGAAGCTGACCCGACGGTGGGCGAAACGGGGCACCCGGCCCCGGGCCGTTGCTGACCTGCGCACCAGATCCGCGTGGATTTTCGGGGCCATCTGTCCTGAAAAGGGAGCGGCCGCAGGCCTCGTGCTCCCTGTCTGCAACCTGCACGGCATGCAGCTCCATCTCGCGGAGATTTCACGCACGGTCGCGCAGGGCGCTCACGCCGTCCTCATTGTGGATCAGGCCGCATGGCATACCAGTCAGAAGCTGGATGTTCCCTACAATATCACCATTCTCCCGCTGCCTCCCCGGGCTCCTGAACTGAACCCGGTGGAAAATCTCTGGCAGTTTATCCGCAATACATGGCTCTCAAACAGAATATTCAGAACCTATGACGATATCGTCGATATCGCCTGCCATGCCTGGAACCAGCTCGTCGATCAACCATGGCGCATCATGTCAATCGGACTGCGCAAGTGGGCTCATGGGTTATAGCAATCAACGGTTGGTAT
>NZ_WOTD01000137.1 GCF_011516885.1 Acetobacter lambici
CTGGAGGCGATCCGTGGGGAACTGACGCTGGCGGAACTGGCTTCGAAACATGGGGTGCATCAGACGATGATCGCACAGTGGAAACGGCAGGCGATCGAGGGGATGGCGGCGACCTTTTCCGGGAAGACGGTGGCTGAGCCGCCGGTCAGCCCAGCTGATGTGGAGAAACTGCACGCGAAGATAGGCGAACTTCTCGTGGAACGGGATTTTTTACGCGCTGCCTCTGCTCGGTTGGGCGTGATCAGAGGCGGCAGATGATTGACCCGAAGAGAGCATGCCTGCCGATAATCCGGCAATGCACGCTGCTGCAACTCAACCGGTCGGGCGTCTACTATCGGCCTGTGCCACAGAGCGAGGCCAATCTGGAGCTGATGCGGCTGATCGACGCCCAGTTCCTGGAAACGCCCTATTATGGCTCACGGCAGATGACATGGCATCTGCGCCGCCTGGGACATGAAGTGGGCCGCAAGCGGGTCCGGCGGCTCATGGCGATCATGGGCCTGCGGGCGATCTACCAGAAGCCGCGCACGACCGTGCCTCATCCGGAGCATCGGAAATATCCATATCTGCTGCGGGATCTGGTCATCAATCGGCCTGACCAGGTCTGGTGTTCCGATATCACATATATTCCCATGAAACGGGGATTTCTCTATCTCGTGGCGATCATGGACTGGTTCACGCGCAAGGTCCTGTCCTGGCGTCTGTCGAACACGATGGACGTGGAGTTCTGTATCGAGGCGCTACAGGATACCCTCATGCGCTATGGCGCCCCGGACATTTTCAATACTGACCAGGGGTCGCAATTTACGACACCCTGTTTCACCGGAATACTGGAAGAGCGTCAGATCCGCATCAGCATGGATGGGCGCGGTCGCTGGCTGGACAACGTGTTTATCGAGCGTCTGTGGCGGTCGCTGAAATACGAATGCGTCTATTTGCACGCGTTCGAAACCGGATCGGAGCTACGGGCCGGGCTTGGCAGATGGATCGCCCATTATAACGAAAGGCGTCCGCATACGGCGCTGGCTGGACGTACGCCCGATGAGGCGTATCATGACGTGCCGACGCCATCTGGTCCGGGGTTAACCCCGGACCAGATGGCCAACAGCAACGCCGTCAGAAGGGCGGCATAACAACAACCGGGTATAGCTTATCAAGCCCGCAAAA
>NZ_WOTD01000138.1 GCF_011516885.1 Acetobacter lambici
ACCTCTCCGTTCATCGGGCTGTTCGGCACGGTGTGGGGTATTTACCACGCGCTGACCGCCATCGGCATTGCCGGTCAGGCATCCATCGACAAGGTGGCAGGACCCGTGGGTGAATCGCTGATCATGACCGCCATTGGTCTGGCAACGGCTGTGCCCGCGGTGCTGGGTTACAACCTGCTGGTCCGCCGCAACAAAGGGGCTATGGATCAGGTGCGTGACTTTGCCGATGACCTGCAGTCCATCCTGATCGGTGGCGTGCGCCACGGTGCGGTAGCCGAAGCGGTGCGGGTGAACGCCGACAACTCCCCGACCACGGTCACAACCTCCAACCGGGTGGGCTGAACCATGGGGATGCAGGTTGGCAACGAGGGAGGGGACGACGAAGTCGTCTCCGCCATCAACACGACCCCTCTGGTGGATGTGATGCTGGTTCTGCTGATCATCTTCCTGATCACCATTCCGGTGGCCACCCATACGGTCAAGGTCAACCTGCCGCGCGACATGAACCAGCCCACGCAGACCAAGATGAGCAACGTGGTGCTGGCGGTAACGGCAGATGGCAAGGCGTTCTGGGACGAAACACCGCTCAAGGACCAGGCGGACCTGCTGGAGCATCTGGAAAAGGTGGCGGTGGTCAAGCCGCAGCCCCAGATCCAGATCCGTGGGGACATGAAGGCGCGGTATGAGACGGTGGGCAAAATGGTGGCGGCATGCCAGCAGGCTGGCATCTATCATATCGACTTCATTACCGAGAAGCCGAAGACCAACTGACAACGGCGGGCCGAGGCCCCCGTCCCCCGCGCCAACTGGTGCGGGAGGGTGGAGTAAAGAGAGTAACTGATCATGGGCATGAATGTCGGGTCGGATAGCACAACGGAAGACGAAGGCATTGTAGACATCAACACCACGCCATTGATTGACGTGATGCTGGTTCTGCTGATCATGCTGATCATCACCATACCGTTGCAGACCCAATCCGTTGCGATTGATCTGCCGCAGGGCAACCCGCCCCCTTCGACCGAGGAGGTGCCTGTTGTGACCCTTGTGGTGGATTTTGATAATACGATTACGTGGAACGGGCAGCCGGTCGGCAGCGAGGACGAGTTGCAGGCCCACCTGCGCGAGATTGCGTCCGCGCAGCC
>NZ_WOTD01000139.1 GCF_011516885.1 Acetobacter lambici
TCCGCGTCCTCGCCCCGCTCTTCCCGACGCATGCCGGCCGGACCGATCTTGTTCTGCGGCTCAAGATCGATCCCCTGTGCCACGAACGACCGATGATCGATCCGCACATCCAGGTCCAGCTCGGCCAGCCGTTCATTGGCGAGCGACGCCCATCGCCCCCGCCATGTCAGCAGGAGTTCTTTGTCATTCCACGAGCGTTCTTTCGCACCAAACCCGTTCTCGTCCACAGACCGCGTGGACAGCATCACATGGGCATGCGGCTTCGCCAGTCCGTCTTCGCCAATATCCCAATGCACATTGAGATCGGCCACCATGCCGCGTTCCACGAACTGCTCCCGCACGAAATCCCGTGCCAGCGCGATCCCCTGCGCCTGGGTCATTTCGCGCGGGATTGAAAACTCCACCTCGCGGGCAAGCTGGGCATCCTTGCGCTTCTCGATCGCCTCGACCTCGTTCCATAGGGTCGCACGATCAAGAAACCGTTCCGGCGCGCCATCGGGCAGCAGGATCTCGGAATGCACCACGCCGCTCTTGTTGGAAAAGTCATGGTCGCGATCTAGCCGCAAATCATGCAGGCGGGACGCTGCACGATAGGCTGCCGCCGCCACGGCGCTCCGACCAGTGGCACGGCTGATGACCTTTGCATGCAGGTGATAGATCGCCATGGACGCGATCCTATCACATCCCTTAAGCGCACGTCACGCAGTGACGTATAAGCGCGCACTCATATTTTACTGCGCCGCAAGAACTGATTGCTCTAGATAAGTGACGCGGTTCTCGTCTGTGTGGTAGAGTATGGCACAGACCAGCAGGATAGGGGATCGAAAATGCGCAAACCACGGGACATTGATGCGGAACTGAAGGCGCTTCAGGAAAAGGCGAAGCAGCTTAAGGCGCAAAGAACCCTCCAGCTCGGTGAACTGGTCGAGGCGACGGGAGCCGATACCCTGTCGATCGAGGCGCTGGCCGGTGTACTGCTTGCGGCTATCGAGCAGGCGGACGGCAAACCCGAAGCCGTCGCGAGGTGGACCGAACGGGGGACGGCGTTCTTTCAGACAGGCGGGAAAAAGGGCAACCGGAAAGGAACCGGAAACGATCAGAGCGGAGCTTCTGGCGCTTGAAAGACGGATCAGGAA
>NZ_WOTD01000140.1 GCF_011516885.1 Acetobacter lambici
CACGCAGGGCATTCACCAGTTCCGTGCGCTGGTGCACCAGACGCTGCCGGGCCCGGAAAAGAACGCCACGCGCCTGCTGCGCTTCAGTGCGTGGTTCGACAAAGCGCATTTCCGGCTGACGGGCCGCAATGACGATCGCTTCCGCATCAGCAGCATCGTTCTTCTGGCGCTTCACGAAAGGCTTCACATACTGCGGAGCGATCAGTCTGACCTCGTGACCAGCTCCTGCCAGTTCGCGAGCCCAGTAATGCGCGCTCCCGCACGCTTCAAGAACGACCAGAGCAGGCGGCTGCGTGGCCATGAACTGCATAAACTGCTGACGACGCAGCTTTTTGCGAAACATCACCTCGCCCGCACGCGAAGCTCCATGAACCTGGAAAATGTTCTTTGCCAGATCAACGCCTATCACTGTATCCTTCATCTGCCGTCCTTTCGCGCAGTCGTTTCTTCCAACGACCATTCTGGCACATTGCGATGCCGTGCGGGGAGGACGGCAACCACCCCATCTCACTATGGCTGCCTGATGATAAAACGTGGACGGGGCAATCGGCAGAACGCGACAGATTGGCTCGACCCCGTAATCGGCACGGTAGGTTTCAATAAACGCGATCATTTGCGAAACGGGCGGTCGAGCTCCGCCTGTGCAAAATAAGCTGAAGCTTTCTTGAGAATCTCATTGGCCTGACGCAGTTCACGGACCTCACGCTCCAACGCCCTGATCCGTGCCGTCTCGGCTGTGGTCGGCCCCGGTTGCGTACCCGCGTCCCGCCGGGCCTGCTTCCACCAGTCGAGCAGGCTGTCGCCCGAGCAGCCCAGCTTGCCACCAATCTCGCGACAGGCCGCCGATAGGCTCGGGTAATCCGATCGATGCTCGTCCAGAAGGCGCACGGCGCGCTCACGGAACTCAGGCGAATAACGCGATGTCTTCTTCTTCTCTACCATGGGGCTCATCCTCCGAGAGTTTTACTCTCCGGTAAACCCGGGGCAGTTCAATTTCCTGAGCCTGATGATTCCGAGTTCGTGCCACATCCACCCGAAATCGTAGGCAGCCATGGCACCGCCACTCCCTTGGGCGCGGACCGTAGTGTTTTCGATATCCTTCA
>NZ_WOTD01000141.1 GCF_011516885.1 Acetobacter lambici
GGCGGATTCAACCGGTCGTCGCAACACCTTCGATTATATGTTGTTTGAGCAGTTGGTCGAGTGCCTCTGCTGGTGTTTTCCAACCGAGTGTTTTGCGTGGCCGTGTATTCAGGGCATGAGCAACCGCATTTAATGCATCGGTATCATGCTGGCTGAGATCCGTTCCCTTGGGGAAGTATTGGCGCAGCAGACCATTGGTGTTTTCGTTGCTGCCACGTTGCCAGGGGCTTTGTGGGTCGCAGAAATAGATATCAAGACCGGTATCAATCTGGAGCTGGGCGTGTTGTGCCATCTCCGCTCCCTGATCCCAGGTCAGGGATCTGCGCAGACTGGCAGGTAGCTCCATGATGGTCCCTGTAATCGCGTTACGAACGGCCTGAGCCCCATGACCAGCAAGGGCTGGACCATTCCTGATCACTCTGGTTTTTCCATGCCCTTTCATCCGCGGCAGATGCAGCAACATCGTAAAGCGCGTGGTGCGCTCGACCAAAGTTCCGATCGCTGAACTACCAAGGCCGAGAATGAGGTCGCCTTCCCAATGACCCGGCACAGCTCTGTCCGCAACCTCTGCCGGACGATCACTGATCATCAAAGCGTCTTCAACAAAAGATCTGCCTCGCTTACGCGCACGTTCCCGAGGAAGACGGAGTGCCCGCCCCGAGCGCAAGCAGGCGGAAAGTTCGCGTTTCAGAGCGCCACGCCCCTGAATGTAGAGTGCTTGATAAATCGCTTCGTGACTGATGCGCATGCTCTGATCCTCTGGGAAATCCACCTTCAGCCGTTGCGCGATCTGTTCCGGGCTCCATGCAAGGGACCAGCGTCGACTTTGACGATGAACTGCCCGTCGCTTTTTCCATATCACGACAGGCCCTTTCAGTGTGACACCATCCGGCGTGGCGATCAGGCCTGCCAGGCGATCGTGGACATAATCGTGCAAGGTAGAATTTTGTGCCAACTTACTCACCTTGGGACGTTGGGCCGCACGATCCGCATGCCATTGTGCGGTGGTGGCACGGTAATTGAAATCCCCGTTGCGGGTCGCGGAATTGCGCCTGATCTCACGAGATATCGT
>NZ_WOTD01000142.1 GCF_011516885.1 Acetobacter lambici
AACGCAGCCTGCCCGTCGCCCACATTCTCAGATGGTCAATCTTCAGACGGTCTCACCAAGCAGCCGCACAACGCTCATATATCAAATCAAAATTGCAACTGTAGTGCTAGGCCGTGTTGACAAAAGGGATTCCGCTGGCCCGCGTCCTGTGATTCAAGCTCGTGGGAGACGAACTTGGTGCGCAAGCTGATATCTGATGATGAGTGGGGCTTCTTCGAACAGTTCATCCACGCTGTTCGGCATCCGAACGGTCGTAAACCCTGTAATCATCGCCTTGTTCTGGATGGGATTTTCTGGATAGCGCGAACGGGTGCGCCATGGCGGGATCTTCCTGAAGATTTCGGCAAATGGTCGTCGGTCTACCGCCAATTCCGTCGCTGGACCCTTGCGGGGCTCTGGGAGGGCATTCTGGACGCTTTGAACCATTCAGGGATCACCCCGGACAAGCTGCAGATGGTCGACAGCACAGTCATCCGGGCCCATCATCATGCGGCGGGCTCAAAAGGGGGACTCCGAAAGAGGCTCTTGGCCGTTCGAGAGGTGGGTTTTCGACCAAGATCCATCTCCGCGTCAATGGCGCTGGCCTCCCGATGAGGACCGAGATCACGCCGGGGCAGGATTCCGACTACACCGGCTATGATCTGGTGATGGCCGACAACCTGCCGCAGCCCGCTGTTCTGGTCGCCGACAGGGGCTATGACTCTGATAAAATCAGGGAAGATGTCGAGAGCCGTAACGCCGTGCCGATGATCCCGATGCGAAAGAACCGAAAGGTTCGCAAGACCGTCGATATGACCATCTACACGCTGCGCAACATGGTCGAGCGCTGTTTCAACAAGCTGAAGAACAGCCGTCGCCTCGCCACACGTTACGACAAAACCGCAAATAGCTTCCTCGGCTTTATCGATATCGCATGCATCAGGCTATGGCTCCGGCATTTGTCAACATGACCTAGCACTACAGTTGCAATTTTGATTTGATATATGAGCGTTGTGCGGCTGCTTGGTGAGACCGTCTGAAGATTGACCATCTGAGAATGTGGGCGACGGGCAGGCTGCGTT
>NZ_WOTD01000143.1 GCF_011516885.1 Acetobacter lambici
GGCTTTGTTGCGCAAATAGTAGCGAGGGATTCACGGGGTGAATCCATTCTGGTAGCTAGGTGAGATGAGCAAGCCGCAGCCGACGCGATACCGCACGACGAACTGGTCCTCCTACAATTCGGCGCTGAAGATGCGCGGTTCACTGACGGTGTGGTTTGATCTGTCGATGGTCTGGGAAGGCCTTCCGACCGGACGTCGGGGCCGGCGGCAGAGTTATAGCGTAGCTGCGATCCAAACCTGTCTGACACTGAAGGTTCTGTTTGGTTTTGCCCTACGGCAGACGACCGGTTTTGTTGAAAGTCTCCTGCGGCTGGCGGGCCTTGACTGGTCGGTGCCGGATTTCAGCACGCTCAGCCGTCGGCAGAAATCCCTGACGGTCGACATCCCCTATCGCGGTTCCGATGGGCCGCTTCATCTTCTAATCGACAGCACCGGGATCAAAGTCGAGGGAGAAGGCGAATGGCACTCCCGTAAGCACGGGGCGTCAAAGCACAGGATATGGCGCAAGCTTCATATTGCTATCGACGAAGGGTCTCTGGAAATCAGGGCCGTTGAAATGACGGGGAAGGATGTTGGTGACGCGCCGATCCTGCCGGTGCTCCTGGCTCAGATCCCCGAAGATGAAGATATCGCCAGTGTCACAGCTGACGGTGCTTACGACACCCGACGATGTCATGAAACCATTGCCGAACGTGGAGCGCAGGCCATTATTCCTCCTCGGAAGAACGCAAAACCATGGAGCCCCACAACACCCGGCGCGGTCGCCCGCAATGAGGCCTTGCGGGGTGCAGACCGTTTGGGGCGGACTATCTGGCGATGGTGGAGCGGATACCATCGACGAAGCCGCGTCGAGGCGAAAATGCACTGCATCAAGCTGCTGGGCCAGCGCCTGTCAGCAAGGGATTTTAACCGTCAGATCACAGAGTTTCACGTCCGTATCGCCATACTCAACCGCTTCACCGCGCTCGGAATCCCCGTCACCCACGCTGTCGCGTAAGGGAAACCCACGAAAAGGGTTCAGCACACCCAATACCCGAATTTTGCAACAGAGCC
>NZ_WOTD01000144.1 GCF_011516885.1 Acetobacter lambici
ACGCCAACCCACAATAACCCGTGCAAAGACGTCAATGATGAAGGCCACATAAACAAAGCCCTGCCAAGTGGAAACATACGTGAAATCCGAAACCCACAGTCTGTTGGGGGCAGGAGCATGAAACTGGCGCTGCACCAGATCCTGCGGACACGGACGTTGCGGATCAGGCCGTGTGGTTCTGACCCCCTTGCCACGAATGACGCCTTTCAGCCCCATCCGGCGCATCAGCCGCTCTACCGTGCAGCGGGCGACATCCAGGCCTTCACGTTTGAGCTGATGCCAGACCTTGCGCGCTCCATAGACGCAGAAATTATCATTCCACACTCTACGGATGTCATCGCACAATTCTTTGTCTTTCTGGCTGCGCACACACGGATTTTTCTGTCTGGCAACAGTTGCATAATAGGCAGATGGTGCAATCGACAGAACCCTGCAGATTGACCCGACACCATATGTCTGCCGGTGCTCCTCAATGAAGCGTGTCATGGCTTGAAGATGCGGTCGAGCTCTCCTTCCGCAAAATATGCCGACGCCTTACGCAGGATTTCATTGGCCTGCCGCAATTCGCGGTTCTCTCGCTCCAGTTGCCTGATCTTCTCTCGATCAGGCAGGTCACTCACCGCAGGCGCATTGGCACGTTCATGCAGACGGGTCCATTTTGACAGCGTGTCAGGATGAATATCCAGCTTTGGCGCGATCATCATCACCGCAGACCAGCGTGATGGATGGTTCTTCTCTTCCTCCAGAACCATGCGGGCTGCACGTTCACGAAATTCAGGCGGAAAACGCTTCGATTTGTTGCTCATGAATCCTTCTTACCTCTCGGGTCGTTCCGTCTCCACAAAACCCGGGGCAATTCAGATCGGGCCGTCTGTCAGGAGGCCGGGCAAACTGCGCAGCATTGGCTGGCAAATCTACACTGAACCGGTTGGAGCGCAGTGGGCAGCAGGCAGATCGTTACTGCCGCATCATTGCTGATCATGAGGCCCTGGCTACCCTGTTCGTCACGCTCTTCCTTGACCAGCATGAGCACGCACCCGCC
>NZ_WOTD01000145.1 GCF_011516885.1 Acetobacter lambici
TGTAACAGGGAAGCCGTTGCCCAAAGGCGTCTGGTATCGTGGCCCCGGCCAGTATCAGGCCCGCAGGATGGTGAACGGCAAACGTCACCGCGAAACCTTCGCGTCAGCCAGCCTTGCCCGCCGCTGGCTCCAGGACGTACGCGCCAAGGCGCATGTGGGCCAACTTGAGCCACCGGCACGCAAGAAAAACCAGATCACTTTTGGCGAGCTCTTTGAGCGCTTTGGTCGGGAACGCATGACAGAGCGCGATGCCGATCGTATGGGCCATCTTCCGGCCCTTCTTGGGTCCGACATTGCCTCATTGAAAATCGACAAATGGACCAATGGTGATGTCCGGGATTTTCGAGACGCCATGCTGGCAGCGGGACTGGCCAAGGGGACCGTCGTCAAACGCCTGAACATGATTGCGGCCATCGTCGAATACGCCAACTCGGAATGGGACACGACCATCCTCAATCATGCTTCGGCCAAACGGACCAAACGACCCGAGGGCGCCGATCGCAAGAGAAACCGGAGATTAAGGGACGGTGAAGAAGCCGAACTTCTGCGAGTTGCTTCTCGGCCCGACGGGATTTTCAGGCACTACCCTGATGTGGTGTGGCTCATCAGGTGGTCGATTGAACAAGGCTGTCGTCTGGGGGAATCCCTCAGTCTGCGCTGGCAGGATATCGACTTCCGCAGACAGACCATTTCCCTCGCCCGTGTGAAGAGTGACCGGCATAGAGAAGAGCTCGGTCCCGAGATCCGCCCCATGACCAAGGGCGCACAACGTGTCCTGAGGGAAAAGCGTGCTACCATGGAAAAGGTGCCTGACCGAAAAGACGTCGTCTTTTCGGTGGGGGAGAGAAAAATCTTTTCTGTCCTGTTCGGTCGCATGACCCGGCAAGCAGGAATTCAGGACCTGACCTTTCATGATTTGCACCATGAAGCAACATCGCGTCTGGCCCGCTATCTGAACCCGATTGAACTGACCCGGGTCACGGGCCATCGCGACTTGAAGTCGCTCAATCGCTACTACCAACCCGTGCCTGG
>NZ_WOTD01000146.1 GCF_011516885.1 Acetobacter lambici
AGTGTCCTCAGCCGACGAACGCCAGTCAGTGGATCTCCAGCGCGATGCGCTGATCGCGGCTGGCGTCGATGCACGCCACATTCATTCCGACAAGGCCTCTGGTGCCCGCGACGATCGCCCTGGCCTCAAGACGTGCCTCGCCTGGCTCAAGGAAGGGGATACGCTGGTGGTCTGGAAACTCGACCGTCTGGGCCGTTCTCTATCGCATCTTCTCGATATTATCGGAGATTTTCGGGAGCGTGGCATCGCTTTCCGATCCTTGACCGAACATATGGATACGGCAACCGCGCAAGGCGAGTTGCTGTTCTCGATGTTCGGCGCACTCGCCCAATACGAACGCGCCTTGACGCGCGAACGGGTCATGGCGGGGCTGGCAGCCGCCAGGCGCCGGGGTCGGCGCGGCGGTAGGCCGCCCGCGATCCACGCGGAGAAGATCGCGGCGATTACCGTCGCCCTCGAAGGCGGCGCCAGCAAAGCGGCTATATGCCGCAACTTCGGTGTACCGCGCTCGACGCTGATCGACACGCTGGCGCGGATTGGCTGGACGCCTCCCGGCAGAACCTGACAGATGCCGCGCCGTTCCGTTCTGACCGAGGCGCAGCGCCTGTTGCTGCTTGCCCTGCCCGAAAACGAGGCCGACCTGGTGCGTTACTGGACGCTCACTCCCGATGACCTGCGTGTCATTGTCAGTCGGAGAAGGGCGCACAATCGGTTGGGCTTTGCTATCCAGCTTTGCGCGCTGCGCTACCCGGGGCGGCTGCTCCGGCCGGGGGAGCTGATCCCTCAGATCCCGCTCGCCTTCATAGGGGATCAACTCGGGATCGAGTCGGACGCGCTCGCCGACTATGCCGTGCGTGGGCCGACCCGCTACGAACAGCTCGATACGCTGCGTGTGTTGATTTTCACTGAGAACTGGGTTCTTCCGTACTTTTCGTGATGGGTATCTTGTACTGAGGTTCCGGAACTGGGAAATCCAGAAAGTCGTTCACTTTCATGGATATTCC
>NZ_WOTD01000147.1 GCF_011516885.1 Acetobacter lambici
AATATCCTCACTGATAAAGACCCGACATTTCTACAATGCGAGCTTCAAGCCGTTTTGCCCTATCTGCCTTACCATCTCTTCAGTCAAGGCAAGCCATTCTAGTATGTTGGCACGACATTATGGAAGAACACTTGGGGCGCGCTTGTCCTGCATTCAATCAAAGTTTTTCATAGGGGTATTGCTATGCAATTTAATCCACAATTCAAGCTGACATTCTTTAAGATGGACATTCAATTCGACATCGAGAGCCGTCAAAACAAGGACCAAGAAACCCTGCTCTTCACGGCACCAGCGGAAGTCACTGTCATCGATCCACTCCGAGAGATCAATGGCACTCAGATGGTGGAGTTGGGCCTAACACATCGAGCACTCATGCGTTGGCAAGCAATCGACATTGGCTGCTTGTGTAGGCGTGATGTTCGTGGGCCTGATCGCTCAACTGTCCAAGAGACCTTCCGTGTCATTTCATTTCTGCCTGTGGGTCAGGGTAATCGCTTCATGGAGGTCAAGCTGAGTCTGATTTCCAATGTTGGAAATTAGGTGAGCTCACGAAGCCCGTAGGCTCCTGCTCAGGGCGGTCTGGGTGCCCTGGGGTGTAGTTGTGTGCTTGATGAGAGAAAGCCCTGTGTGGGCTTACTTCTCATCGCTTCGCTCCCTATGGAGGGGAGGAAAGAAAAGCCCATATACAAATATACATGATATACAAGTTGAGGTGTTGTTAAGAGAAAAAAATTTCCAAAAACATCTCTAGATAGTAGTAAAAAATGTATATATGTATATGAAAATGAAGAAAACCGCAGTAGAGTGCGGGTTGTAGCGAAATGGTTGATATACATTTTTGGTGTTTCATATACATTTTGAGCATTTGATATACATTTTGACGGTGCTCATATACATTTTTACATGAATAATGACAGTCATGAGTGTCTGGTAGTATATTTTCTTTATACAAAGAGGC
>NZ_WOTD01000148.1 GCF_011516885.1 Acetobacter lambici
ATGATGCATTGGGCGGGAGCGATGCCGCCCAGAACACGCTGCGGGCGATGATTGTAGGCGAAACAGAAGCCTCTGAGCAGAATTTCCAGATCTTCATGGTTTGAGACACAGACCTGCAGTACTTCTGTAGCGACACGGCCATTGAAGCGTTCCACCATTCCATTGGTCTGAGGGGAGTAAGCCTTGGTCCGGCGTCGGTCGATTCCCATGTCATGACAGGCTTTTTCGAAGGCGTCCGCTGTAAAGCAGGAGCCTCGATCGGTCAGGATATGGGTGATCCGGAAAGGAAAGGCCGATTTGACGGCATTGAGGAAATCAACGGAATTATCCGCATTTTCCGCGTCATAAACAGCCAGGTGCACTGAACGGGAACAGCGATCGATGGCGACATACAGAAAACGTTTCCGCCGGTCCCCATCTGCTGTCTGTAATTTTGGCAGATGTTTCACATCGATATGGACATAACCGGGATCGTAATCGCGGAACTTTCCCTGTCCCCGAACTGGTCCGGCCTTTGGAACAGGAGGCAGCCTGTTCAATCCGGCGTCTTTCAGTATCCGCCAGATATTGTCCCGGTTCAGATGCGGCAGGAAATGCCGTAAGACAAAGGTCAGATCATCCAGACCAAAACCGGTAGAACGCCGAAGCTGACAGACAATGGCGCGCTCCTCCTCCGAGGCTTTCCAGGCCAGACTCCAGGGACGGCTGCTGCGGTCCTGACAGGCGTCCGAACCACGCCTGCGCCACTTGCGGACTGTTTCATCGCTGATCCCGTAGCGTCTGGCGAGCACGGATGTCGGTTCTGACGAACGAGCTATCTCAGCCCGGACAGCCGGTGTCGTGCGTGCCTGTGGGTGGATCTGAAGCATCATTCGGTCTCCCTGCAAACGGAAGAAAACAACGAAGCATAACGCG
>NZ_WOTD01000149.1 GCF_011516885.1 Acetobacter lambici
TACGGCGTGTCGTCAGTTAAGCAGGATGATGATTGAGGCGAACTGCACGGCTGCGAGGAAGGTCGATTTCAGTTTATCGTAGCGGGTTGCGATAGCGCGAAACTGCTTGAGTTTATTGAAGAACCTCTCAACAAGGTTCCGTTCGCGGTAGAGAGAAAAATCGGTTTTCCGTTGTGTCGTTCTGTTGCGTTTTGGCGGGATGACCGGGGTAATCCCGCGCTGTATCAGCCGATCGATCAACCTGTCCGCGTCATACGCCTTGTCAGCAAGGAAAGCATCCGGTTCGATGTTTTCCAGAAGTGGTTCTGCCTGGGTGATATCGGCATCCTGTCCCGGTGTGATGCCGAGTTCCACTGGATTGCCCAGAGCGTCGCAGATGGCATGGATCTTTGTAGTTAGCCCGCCTCGTGATCGTCCGATGGCCTGATCCGTGCCCCTTTTTTGAGAGCTCCGGCACTATGCTGATGCGCTCGGACAATTGTGCTGTCGATCATCATGTATTCGTTGTCGTAATCAGCGGCCAGATAACGAAATATCCGTTCGATGACGCCGCTTTCACACCAGCGGCGCAGACGCCGGTGCACGTTTTTCCAGTCACCGAAACGGGCAGGAAGGTCGCGCCATGGAATACCCGCGCGATAGCGATACAGCACCGCCTCCACGAACAGACGGTTGTTCACCGCAGTGCCGCCGACATAGCCTTCTCGACCAGGAAGAAGATCCTTTATCCGCTCCCACTGGTCATCGCGTAAACTATAGCGCCGCATCTGTCTGTCTCCCCAAAAAAACGGGAAAACAGTCAGCACACGCAGACACAAAGTACAACCCTCACGTGCCACTCTCAGGGCTTAACTGACGACACGCCGTAG
>NZ_WOTD01000150.1 GCF_011516885.1 Acetobacter lambici
TACGGCGTGTCGTCAGTTAAGCAGGATAATGATTGAAGCGAACTGCACGGCTGCGAGGAAGGTGGATTTCAGCTTGTCGTAACGGGTTGCGATAGCGCGAAACTGCTTGAGTTTATTGAAGAACCGCTCGACAAGGTTACGCTCCCTGTAAAGAGCAAAGTCAGTTTTCCGTTGGGTTGTTCTGTTGCGTTTTGGCGGGATAACCGGAGTAATCCCGCGCTCTGTCAACCGGTCGATCAACCTGTCCGCGTCATACGCCCTGTCGGCGAGGAAGGCGTCCGGATCGATGTTTTCGAGCATCGGTTCCGCCTGGCTGATATCCGCATTCTGACCCGGTGTGATGTCGATCTCCACCGGATTGCCCAGGGCATCGCAGATGACATGGATCTTTGTGGTCAGTCCGCCTCGTGATCGTCCGATGGCCTGATCCGCGCCCCTTTTTTGAGGGCTCCGGCACTATGCTGATGTGCCCGGACAATCGTGCTGTCAATCATCATGTATTCATTGTCGTGATCCGCCGCCAGATGACGAAAAATCCTTTCGATGACACCACTTTCACACCAGCGGCGCAGACGCCGGTGGACGTTTTTCCAGTCTCCGAAACGGGCTGGAAGATCACGCCACGGGATGCCGGCGCGATAGCGATACAGCACGGCTTCCACGAACAGACGGTTGTCCGCAGCCGTGCCACCGACATGACCTTCACGACCGGGGAGAAGGTTTTTTATCCGCTCCCATTGGTCGTCACGCAAACCGTAGCGTCGCATTCGTCTGCCTCCCTCAAAGCGAGAAAAACAGTCAGCACAGGACGCCGGAAAGTACAACCCTCACGTACCATACTCAGGGCTTAACTGACGACACGCCGTAG
>NZ_WOTD01000151.1 GCF_011516885.1 Acetobacter lambici
TCGGGGCGGCCATCCCCATTCTCTCGCAGCTTCTGAAGGCGGAACTGGCCGAACGCGAAGTGCGCTCCATCGCCTACCAGACAAAGACAGCCCGGTTCCCCGCCTACAAGGACCTGTCTGGGTTCTCCTTTGCCGACACCCAGGTCAACGAGCCCATGGTCCGCCAGCTTCATGGCGGGGACTTCATCGAGCGTGCCGAAAATGTCGTGCTGATCGGCGGCCCGGGAACCGGGAAAACCCACCTGGCGACCGCCCTGGCCATCCAGGCGATTACCCATCACCGCAAGAAGGCGCGCTTCTGGTCAACGGTCGATCTGGTCAATGCTCTTGAACAGGAGAAGACTGCCAATCGGGCCGGGCAGATTGCCGACAGGCTGCTCCGCCTGGATCTCGTGATCCTTGATGAACTCGGTTATCTCCCCTTCAGCGCGTCTGGGGGCGCCCTGCTGTTCCATCTGCTCAGCCGCCTCTATGAGCGCACCAGTGTCATCATCACAACCAATCTGAGCTTCAGTGAATGGGGAGACGTCTTTGGTGACCCGAAGATGACGACGGCGCTCCTCGATCGGCTGACCCATCACTGTCATATCCTCGAGACAGGAAATGACAGCTACAGGTTCCGCGCCAGCACCGCCGCGTCAAAAAACAGGAAGGATAAATCCTCTTCTTGACCGCCCGCCCGACTATGCCTGAAATAGCATCTGGCTGGGTCAATTCCTGATGAAAAACCCGGGTCAGTTCTCAGTGAAAATCAACAGCGCGTGATCAGGGTGTTGATTCACTGTCTGCCATTACGGGAATTGACTGGCCCCGCCTCCAGGACGCCATCGGCAGGGCTGAAACCCTGACAGCTCCAGAGACCATTGAT
>NZ_WOTD01000152.1 GCF_011516885.1 Acetobacter lambici
ATTTGATGATTGCCGGGCACGCTCGAAGCAGGGGGCTTGTCGTTGTGACTGGAAACTTACGAGAACTTACGAGGGTAGATGGGTTGCGATCTGAGGATTGGACGGCCGGTTAAGGGATAAGTGGAGCTTCTGCTTCGGCTTCTGCCTCATGTCAGACGTAACAGGAATTGCTGGAGTTTTCTGAAAGCAGGCATATAGCGAGATGATAATATGCGCATGGAAATGTGTATAAACATGTGCTATGTTTCAGTTCTCATGTAAATAGGATCAAAGCTATGGTTCGTGTGCACTCCACCAGCCCGTTGCGTCGTCCCACTAATGTGACGTTACCTGCTCAGTTACTCGAAGAAGCCAGATCGCTTGATCTCAACATATCGCAGGCCTGCGAACAGGGGTTGAAGTCAGCGATCGCTTCGGTTCGTGCTCAACAATGGCTCGCAGAAAATCGCTCCTCCCTTGAAGCATCCCGACAGTATGTCGAAAAGAATGGTCTTCCTCTGGCGGATTATCGGAACTTCTGAATGGCCCGTTTTGATGTGTATTGTTTGGCCGGACGAGGTGAAGCGCGTTTCGTTTTAGATGTGCAGGCAGACCTGCTTGACGAGTTGGGCACCCGCATTGTGGTGCCGCTTTTATCACAGAAAGTGGCACCCAGGCCGGCAAAGAGACTGAATCCGATTTTCGTAGTCGATGACCAGTCGTTCGTTATGATGACACAGTTTATGGCTGCTGTACCTGACCGTGATCTGAAAAAAGTCGTGACGTCATTGTCTCTTTATCAGGATGAAATCATCCAGGCTATTGATCTACTTTTAACTGGTTTCTGAGGGAGAGCCTTGGTCGGCTTCCGCCTCA
>NZ_WOTD01000153.1 GCF_011516885.1 Acetobacter lambici
TCGAAGAACCGTTGGTTGATGCGCCTGGCTCGTGATTTCAGGTTTTTGGCGATTTGATTGACGGTTTTTGGGGTAGCTTTTGATCTGCGTTTTGAGCAGATCGGGGACTGCCGTCCCGCTGGATGACTACGCGCTCGCGTTCAATCTTTCGAGGAAGAGGAAGCGGCGCATGTTGTAGACGATATTGGCCAGCCCGATCCTCATGGTGGCCCGTATGATACCGACAGTTCGGATGAATAGTCCGGTCTGTGATTTCTGATCTGCAAAGACGTGCTCGACGCGTGATCGGATCACGGACTTTCCAGCATTGGATCGCTGGATATGGCGGGGCATGGGTTTGAGGTGCGGCTTTTTCCTGTGAACCTTCGAGACGAAACCCTCTTTGTCCATGAAGTCCTCATTGGCTTTTGAGCGATAGGCTGTATCAGCCCAAACGGTTGAGGCCGTATTGGTTTTATCCAGCAGGCCTTCTCTCAATCGTGCCCCATCGCTGGCAGCGGCATCCGTCGTCTTCCATTTCCGGATGAACCGAAACTTCCGGTCGATGGAGACGTGGGATTTGTAGCCAAAGAACGGGATAGCGAGATCCGTTGCGGGCATACTCCCGTCATCCTGCCGTTTTGCTTTCGTGAACTTCAGCGTCCAGCGCGCATGACGATCCTTGTGCGACATCTTTGCGGGCTTGTCCTGCCAGTCTTCTGGAATACGTCCTGCCCGGAGATCCGCTTTCTCAGCCTTCGTATTGCGCTGCTTTGGAGCAGCCACCAGTGTTGCATCCAGGATCTGGCCGGACATCGGGAGATAACCGGCGTTCCGCAGGGTCGCGTCAAATCGGTCAAACAGCCTTTCAATG
>NZ_WOTD01000154.1 GCF_011516885.1 Acetobacter lambici
GAGCAGACTGCCCCGTTCTTTTGTGTCAGGTCTTGCCGCCCCGGCTCTTGCACTGCTGATGAGCACGGCAGCGCCCGTTGCCGCCTTTGCGCAGGATGCAGCCGCCCCCGCCGCCACGGCTCCGGCCCCGGCAGCTCCGGCTGAAGGTGCCGCCGCTCCGGTAGCGGCTCCCGCGGCCACGACCCCGGCTGAAGGCGCTGTAGCACCTGCCCCCGGCCCCGCAACACCTGCGGCCCCCGACGCCGCCACAACCCCGGCTCCCACCGACGGCACAACCGCCCCGACCCCGGCAGCCGCCGCAGCGGCGGAAGCTCCCGCCCCAGCGGCTGACGCCAAGGACGATGCCAACCCTTATGGCCTGTCCGCCCTGTGGTCCAATGGGGACATTATCGCCCGTGGCGTGCTGCTGATCATGCTCGTCATGTCGCTTGGCACATGGTTCATCATGATCACCAAGTTCATCGAGCAGGGGCGTCTGTTTGCTGCTGCCAAGGAAGCGACCAAAAGCTTCTGGACCAAACACAGCATTCAGGAAGGGGCGTCCGCACTCTCCTCCTCCTCCCCGTTCCGCTATATTGCCGATACGGGTATTACCGCTGCCGAACACTATGAAGGCACCATGCAGGAAGCCATTGACCTGCATAGCTGGACCTCCATGTCCATCCAGCGTGCGGTCAACAACATCCAGAACAGCCTGCAAAAAGGTCTGGCCTTCCTTGGCACCGTGGGGTCTACCTCTCCGTTCATCGGGCTGTTCGGCACGGTGTGGGGTATTTACCACGCGCTGACCGCCATCGGCATTGCCGGTCAGGCATCCATCGACAAGGTGGCAGGACCCGTGGGT
>NZ_WOTD01000155.1 GCF_011516885.1 Acetobacter lambici
TATAACCATGACAGACCCAACATGGGGAACAGCGGGCTAACCCCCGCCCAGAAACTAAAAACAGCTGCCTGAATTCTCATTCAACGCCCGACTAAAAATGGGGGGATTACCCGAAGGCTCAATTCGTCCGACGCAGGGCCGCACGCTGGCAGTCATGCAGGTCTCAGGAGGATCGCAAAGCTTCAATTCCGTCAATGCCCTACGGGTTCTGGACCGATGGATGCGGATGTTTACCATCCCCAATCAGTCCAGCGTGCCAATGGCCTATACACAGTTCGGTGACGATGACCGCATGAAGCTGTCCCCCCTCTATGACCGCATGGTGGATGTCATGGAGGAACTGATGAAGTTCACATGGCTTCTGCGCGACCGGGCCGGCTACCTCGTGGACCGCTATAGCGAACGGAAGACGGAATTCCGTCTCCCGGAAAGCCTGTGAGCCGGGCAATGGCGGAACTGTTCGATGTTGTGATCGTGGAAAGCGATCAGGCTGAAGGCTGTTGAAAAACATGATAAAGCTGCCATTACTTTCCTCCTTACGGAGCGGTCCTTCAAATAATCAGAGCCGTATTATTGCGGTCCATGCGTAGAGGATGGATAGAGTTTGCGGGCAACCCGTTCCATGGTTAGTCCCTGCACAATGATCGTAAACACCACCACGCCGTAACAGACAGGCAACAGCAGATCGCGTAAGTCTCCCGGCGGTAATCCAAGTGCTACGGCGTGTCGTCAGTTAAGCAGGATAATGATTGAAGCGAACTGCACGGCTGCGAGGAAGGTGGATTTCAGCTTGTCGTAACGGGTTGCGATAGCGCGAAACTG
>NZ_WOTD01000156.1 GCF_011516885.1 Acetobacter lambici
CTAGGGCTTGTGGGGATTCACCGTGAATGGATGATGGCTGCGGCGAGATAGATCATGGCGCTGAAGCTTTTGTCTGTTTTGTCGGCCCGCATTGCGATGCGTTTGAATTCCTTGAGCTTGCAGAAGAAGTTCTCGATCAAATGCCGCCATTTATAGATTTCCCGATCCAGCAGCAGTGGCTTTGAACGTCGCGGATGCTGGGAAATAACGACTGTTGCGCCCCTTTCATTCAGTTCGGCAATGATGGCGTTGCTGTCGAATGCCTTGTCGGCGATGAAGGCATCGAATTTGAGACCGTCAATCAACGGTGGCACTTCCACACTATCGAAGCGCTGTCCGGGCATCAGACGGAAACGCACGAGATTGCCCAAGGCATCCGTCAGCGCGAGAATCTTCGTCGTCATGCCGCCTTTCGAGCGGCCAATGGCCAGGCTCTGTGTCCCCCTTTTGCGCCCTGACCATGACGATGAACCTTCACGATCGTTGCATCGACCATGGCATATTCCATGTCCGGATCACTGGACAGGGCCTCGAAAATCCGTTTGAAAACATCGGCATTGCGCCAGTCGCTGAAGCGACGAAAGGCCGTGCTCCAGTTGCCGAACGCGGCGGGCAGATCACGCCATGGACTGCCCGTTCGGACAATCCACAGCACCGCTTCCATGAAAAGACGGTTGTCGCGACCGCTTCGGCCCGGATCGGTCGATTTGCCAAGGCAATGAGGTTCAATCAGCGCCCATTGGGCGTCTGTCAGCACAAAGCGTTCCATCAGATGCTTGAATCATAACCTAACCCTCATGTGAATCCCCACAAACCCTA
>NZ_WOTD01000157.1 GCF_011516885.1 Acetobacter lambici
CTTTACCGAGTTCGTCAATGTCGCCGACCTCATGGCGCTCTATCGTGACTTCGCCGATGTGGTCCAGCAGGACGATCTGCGCCGCTATGTGAGCCTGCCAGCCGTGCGTGGTGGGCACCGCCAGATTGTCGTGGCACCAGTCCATGCCCGCTTCCGTGCCTACCAGAAGACTTTGGCAGATCGGATCACGACGATTGAGAACCGCAAGGGTAAACCCCAGAAGGGCGACGACATCCTGCTCTCGGTCATGGGGGACGCCCGCCATGCAGCCCTTGATCTGCGCTTTGTCGGCTGGGGCCGGGCAGGGGAGGGGGAGGACAGCAAGCTCGATCTGATGATCCGCAACGTCTTCGCCATCTGGGAGGAGAGTGCCCAGAACCGCTACACCAATCCCGAGACTGGCCAGCCCTATGCGGTGCCAGGTGCGGTGCAGATGATTTTCTCCGATCTGGGTACCGTGGGGGCACAAGGCAAGCGGGGCTTCTCCGCCTATCTGTGGATCCGTGACGAGCTGGTGCGCATGGGAGTGCCGCGCGAGCAGATTGCCTTCATGCAGGACTACAAGAAAGCCGAAGCCAAGCAGCGTCTCTTTGGCGACCTCAATGCCGGGCGCAAGCGCATCCTGATCGGCAGCACCCAGACCATGGGGACAGGAGTGAACGCCCAGCAGCGGCTTCTGGCCCTGAGAGGTGGTCCCCATTTTTCGGACAGGGCGATAAGCTATCATCTGGCCTGAACGAGGACGGGTTTTATGGGCAAGGTTACGCGGAAACGGTATGCGGCAGAGTTCAAGT
>NZ_WOTD01000158.1 GCF_011516885.1 Acetobacter lambici
ACCCACGGGTCCTGCCACCTTGTCGATGGATGCCTGACCGGCAATGCCGATGGCGGTCAGCGCGTGGTAAATACCCCACACCGTGCCGAACAGCCCGATGAACGGAGAGGTGGACCCCACGGTGCCAAGGAAGGCCAGACCCTTTTGCAGGCTGTTCTGGATGTTGTTGACCGCACGCTGGATGGACATGGAGGTCCAGCTATGCAGGTCAATAGCTTCCTGCATGGTGCCTTCATGGTGTTCGGCAGCGGTAATACCCGTATCGGCAATATAGCGGAACGGGGAGGAGGAGGAGAGTGCGGACGCCCCTTCCTGAATGCTATGTTTGGTCCAGAAGCTTTTGGTCGCTTCTTTGGCGGCAGCAAACAGACGTCCCTGCTCGATAAACTTGGTGATCATGATGAACCATGTGCCAAGCGACATGATGAGCATGATCAGCAGCACGCCACGGGCGATAATGTCCCCATTGGACCACAGGGCGGACAGGCCATAGGGGTTGGCGTCAGCCGCTGGGGCGGGGGCTTCCGCCGCTGCGGCGGCTGCCGGGGTCGGGGCGGTTGTGCCGTCGGTGGGGGCCGGGGTTGTGGCGGCGTCGGGGGCCGCAGGTGTTGCGGGGCCGGGGGCAGGTGCTACAGCGCCTTCAGCCGGTGCTGCTGGGGCCGGAGCCGTGGCAGCGGGGGCGGCTGCATCCTGCGCAAAGGCGGCAACGGGCGCTGCCGTGCTCATCAGCAGTGCAAGAGCCGGGGCGGCAAGACCTGACACAAAAGAACGGGGCAGTCTGCTC
>NZ_WOTD01000159.1 GCF_011516885.1 Acetobacter lambici
TAACCCCGGACCAGATGGCCAACAGCAACGCCGTCAGAAGGGCGGCATAACAACAACCGGGTATAGCTTATCAAGCCCGCAAAACTGTCCGAACAGACGGGACCACCTCTGGGATCGGTATGGCAGATATAACATGAAAACAGCATCCCTAGACTTACCCCACCAAAAGCAGTTATGGGACATTCCATGAGATGGTTTGCAACAAGTATGATCTGCCGCATCCTCGGGCATAAGTGGGGCGCATGGCAACGCCAGCAGTCATGGGACGGCAGTGGAGAATTCCAGCACCGCAAATGCATGCGGCGTGGCTGTCTGGCTACGGAGCAGCGGCGGGCCGGGTAATCGGCCCACCAGATGCCACAGGTCTTCCCCCAGAAATTAGAACGCCTGTCAGAGTCTTACGGACTGTCCTGAACAAACGCTCTGAACGGACCAGACAAAGCCTTCTGCCGTGATGGATGGAGAAAGAAATAATCATCCCACGAGCTGTTTTTTAGGTCATTCGACATAACAACCTGATTATCCCGCAGTCGGAACATACTGTAACCAAGCGAGAGAAGATAATCCCTTACATTCTCAGCGGTTGTTCCAAATGCTGTTTTGAGTGCAACGGGATGAATTTCTATAAGAATATTCGGAAGGCTTTTTTCTATTATCGCCTTCCCGCCTTTTAGTGTCTGACCGAAAATGAGTTGAGTGATTTCAGTGGATTATGATTCATGGGTTTGCGATAACCTGATGAGATCAAGATGGCCTGGACTGAAATCACCCGCGCGCAGT
>NZ_WOTD01000160.1 GCF_011516885.1 Acetobacter lambici
GTAGGCTTCCGGTGTGAGACGCCTTGTTGATTTTATGGTGTGGTGATGTGTTCTGTTCATGACAGAGCGATCAGAACAGAATGATGCTTGTGTCGCAGCGACATTCGCTGCGACACAAGCATCGCGAGCCCTTCATCCGGTTATTGAAATTGTTGGCGAACGGCGCCGGGCCTATGATGACGCATTCAGACGTCGGGTTGTGCTGGCTTCTTATGAAACTGGTCAGTCAGTCCGTGCTGTTGCGCGCCAGTTTGGTGTCCACGTCAGCGTCGTTTACCGATGGCGTCAGAGACTGGATTTCGTAAACCCGTCTGCGAAAGAGCAGCTTTCTTTTGTGCCGGTTCATATGACATCCCCTGCTGAAGGGGTGGGTGAAGACCAGTCCTGCGGGAGTGGACATGAAGCCAGCATTCTTTTTCCTGGTGGCGAGAAGCTGATGGTTGACAGCCGGATCGCGATTGAAGATCTGAGGAAACTCCTTCAGGTTTTACGCTCATGATCCCTCTTCCCTCTGGTCTGAAGATATGGCTGGCGGCAGGTGCGACAGACATGCGCCTTGGCATGCCCGGTCTGGCGCTGAGGGTTCAACAGTTTCTGGGGAGAGACCCCTATGCTGGTGATGTTTTTGTCTTTCGTGGCCGACGCGGCGATCTGGTGAAACTGATCTGGCATGACGGGATTGGAGTGTCCCTCTATGCAAAACGGATTGAACGTGGGTATTTCATCTGGCCCTCGGCAAAGGACGGGGCCATCCATCTGAGTGCGTCACAATTAA
>NZ_WOTD01000161.1 GCF_011516885.1 Acetobacter lambici
GCGCCAAACAGCTCGACCCCCATGAAGGTACAGGCCAGAGGGGTATTGGCCGCCCCCGCAAAAACAGCCACAAACCCGACTGCCGCGAGAAGATCGGTCGGCACGCCGAGAAAGGTGGACAGCGTATGTCCCAGACCGGCGCCAATGAAGAAAAGGGGCGTGACTTCCCCGCCCTTGAAGCCGGTCGACAGGGCGGCAACCGTGAAGACAAGCTTCCACAGCCAACTCCACGTATAATCACCCGGATGGAAGAAATTGAGGATTGAGGCACCATCAGGCGTGGCCGCCACCACACCAAGACCGAGATAGTCCCGTGATCCGGCGATGAAGACGAGCGCGATGGTCAGTACGCCGCCAATGGCGGGACGCAGCCAGGCAATGGGGCAAAGCGTGCGGAAAACCGGGCTGAGGCGGTGAACGGACTCTGCAAACAGCAGGCTGGTCAGGCCGAAGCAGACGGATGCCACACCGACCTTCAGCAGAAGCACCGGATCCGTATGAAAGATCTGGCCGGAAAGATCAGGATAGCCGGCAAACCCGATCCTGTAAGGGACGTGATGAATACCCCAGGAATGACACACCATATCCGCGAGGATTGAGGCTGCCGCGACCGGAACAAGAGCACGGTAGTCAATACAACCGATACTCAGCACTTCCATGGCGAAGACGGCACCCGCGACGGGTGTTCCAAAGACCGCGCCAAATCCTGCCGCGATCCCGGCCATCAGGATGATGCGGACCCCGTTGTCGTCCAGACGGAACAGGCGGGCG
>NZ_WOTD01000162.1 GCF_011516885.1 Acetobacter lambici
AGAGCCCTTTTGGAAATTCACGGATGAGCGTTTCGGCGTAGCATGAGGCTTCCCATGGCGATGTGGATCATGGCCTCTGCGACGTCGATCCGCTGTTCGTAGTCCTTCACAAGGCGACGCCAGCGGATCATCCAACCGAAGGTCCGTTCCACAACCCACCGACGCGGCAGGATTTCAAACCCTTTTGCTGTCTCTGACCGCCGGATGATCTCGACTGTGAAGTCGAGAAAAGTGGCCTTATCCATCAACTGGAGGCGGTCATAGGCTCCATCGGCAAACAGGTGCTTCACCCAAGGCCAGCGTTTACGAATGGCATCAAGGATCATCTGTCCTCCTGCACTGTCCGAAATATCGGCTGTTGTCAGCTGAACCAGGAGAAGGCGGCCATCCGTATCAACTGCGATGTGACGTTTCCGACCGACGATCTTCTTGCCTGCGTCATAACCACGTGTCTTTGCGTGGGGTGCCTTGATACTCTGGCTATCAATGACACCACCCGATGGACTGGTTTCGCGTCCTGCCGCTTCACGATCGAGCATCAGACAGACATCATGAATGGTCTGGAACAGGAAACGGCGCATCAGCCTGCGGAACCACCAGTAAACCGTTTGCCATGGGCCAAAATGAACCGGAAGCATCTCCCAACCGCAGCCTGAGCGCACGAGATAGCGCAGAGCATTGATGATCTCACGGAAATCGGTTGTCCGTTTCCGACCACGCCGGTTCGCAGGGGGCATCAGAGGCGCTATGCGCTCCCATTCCTCATCTGTC
>NZ_WOTD01000163.1 GCF_011516885.1 Acetobacter lambici
CCAGGCACGGGTTGGTAGTAGCGATTGAGCGACTTCAAGTCGCGATGGCCCGTGACCCGGGTCAGTTCAATCGGGTTCAGATAGCGGGCCAGACGCGATGTTGCTTCATGGCGCAAATCATGAAAGGTCAGGTCCTGAATTGCTGCTTGCCGGGTCATGCGACCGAACAGGACAGAAAAGATTTTTCTCTCTTCCACCGAAAAGACGACGTCTTTTCGGTCAGGCACCTTTTCCATGGTGGCACGCTTTTCCATGAGAACGCGTTGTGCACCCTTGGTCATGGGGCGGATTTCGGGACCGAGCTCTTCTCTATGCCGGTCACTCTTCACACGGGCGAGGGAAATGGTCTGTCTGCGGAAGTCGATATCCTGCCAGCGCAGACTGAGGGATTCCCCCAGACGGCAGCCTTGCTCGATTGACCACCTGATGAGCCACACTACATCAGGGTAGTGCCTGAAAACCCCGTCGGGCCGAGAAGCAGCTCGCAGAAGTTCGGCTTCTTCGCCATCCTTTAATCTCCGGTTTCTCTTGCGATCCGCTCCCTCGGGCCGTTTGGTCCGTTTGGCAGATGCATGATTGAGGATGGTCGTGTCCCACTCCGAGTTGGCGTATTCGACGCGGATTTCTCACACTTGAGGCAATTTCGGGTCATTTTGTAGAATTCAGTCATCCCACAGGAGCCCGATCTGGAATATTGACGATATTCTGCTTCTGGCGGCGGGT
>NZ_WOTD01000164.1 GCF_011516885.1 Acetobacter lambici
TGAATACACGGCCACGCAAAACACTCGGTTGGAAAACACCAGCAGAGGCACTCGACCAACTGCTCAAACAACATATAATCGAAGGTGTTGCGACGACCGGTTGAATCCGCCTTGTGATCCACGATCCGAATGATGGATCAGCGCCTTGTTTCCCGCGGGCTTTCGTTGCCAGATGGCCTGTTCAAGGGCATCGAGCACGAACTGGGTGGTCATGGAAGTCGAAACTTTCCAGCCCACGATCCTGCGGGCGAACACATCGATGACGAACGCCACATAGACCATGCCATTCCGGGTCTGGACATAGGTGAAGTCCGAGACCCAGAGCTGGTTGGGAGCCTCGGCCCGGAACTGCCGGTTGACCCTGTCATCAGGACAGGGACGCGCCGTATCTGGACGGGTCGTGATGACCTTCCGGCCCCGGATTACACCCTTCAGACCCATCTGCCGCATCAGGCGCTCAACAGTGCAGCGCGCGACCTGTCGCCCTTCACGCTGTAGGCTGTGCCAGACCTTGCGCACACCATAAACAGCGCGGTTATCCTGCCAGATCCGGCGGATATGCTCCATCAGATCCCTATCACATTGTGCACGTATGCTGGCCCTGGCCGGATCTCTTCTGTGGTTGCCGTCCGTTATGCAAGAGTTTTCTGACCCATATTGACGTGTGATCGTGTGCGGTCTTCTGTAAGGCCTGTTGATGTGGCCTTTCAGAAGCCACTGGCC
>NZ_WOTD01000165.1 GCF_011516885.1 Acetobacter lambici
GCGGGGGCGGCTGCATCCTGCGCAAAGGCGGCAACGGGCGCTGCCGTGCTCATCAGCAGTGCAAGAGCCGGGGCGGCAAGACCTGACACAAAAGAACGGGGCAGTCTGCTCATTTTACTCAAGATCCTCATCCAAAAGCCCGGTCCCAATTCCCCTGCCGGAGCGGACCGGGCGGTCCGTATTGCTGTGTTATCCAAGGTGACCCGGCAAAAGCCGGGCCGTCTGCTCTGCGTCAGTCATCCAGCCGGAAGCGGATGACATACGTCTTGTTCAACTCCCGCACAGGCACACCGTTGCGGCTTGCGGGCCGGTAGCGGGCCTTGTGCACGTAATCCAGCGCAGCCTGCGCAAACGCCTGACCACCTGTGACCGACTGCACGCGGCAGTTGCTGGTCATGCCCGTTGTTTCCACATCGCACACAACGGTTACGCGGCCTTCAATGTTGTCTTCCTCCATTTCTGGCGGATAGACGGGGCGCACGCTGTTCAGCGGCGACGTGCCTGCCGTTGTATCCGGCGAGTCATTGGGCAGCGTGTCCGCTGGCGGTGCCTTGGCGGTCTGGGTTGGTGGTGCCACAGGCTGCTTGGGCGGCGTACGGGCCACGTGCTTCATGGGCGGTTTGGGTGGTGGGGGCACCTCGATCTTTGGCGGCGGAATGAACGGCGGCGGCGGCACGGTCATAACCGGCGGGGGTGGTGGGGGTGGCGGCGGAGG
>NZ_WOTD01000166.1 GCF_011516885.1 Acetobacter lambici
AGCCAGGGCCTCATGATCAGCAATGATGCGGCAGTAACGATCTGCCTGCTGCCCACTGCGCTCTAGCCGGTTCAGCGTGGATTTTCCTGCCAGTGCCGCACAGTTGGCCCGACCTCCTGACAGACGGCCCGAGGCCAGACCAAAGATCAGGTCATGCCGCAAGGCATCGTGATCATTGAGATCTTCATAGCCCAAAGCCAGCCCCATGATCCGCTGACGGACAAGGTCTTCAACCCGGTATTCCACAAAGCCGGGATGCCGTTCATCGCGAAAACAGGCAGCAAAACGGCGGCTGAGCCCCAGAATGTCATCAGCCTGCTTCACCAGAATGACGCCCCCATCCGAACTCATGCGCCCCCCGTCAAAACGGGCCACAACACGCCGTCCACAGGAGGCTGGAAACTCATACGCGCCTGCGCTACACTCTGTCTGCATCGGGTTTTCTCGATGATTATGGAAATTTCTTTTCTACAAAACAGACTTTTTCATAATCTAACCCGATGTACAACCCTTCTGTGAGATTTCCGCGTCGACGACGCGATGGAGCCCAAGAAATTGCACCCCGGCCAGACGATCATCAGCGTAAACGCCGCTTCCAGCCGCGTCACAGATCATGTCCCAGAGTCGATCTATCACGGTTGGTGGCAGATGCTGAGACATTGTCCTGCGGTCTATGGTCTCCCAGCGCAGAAGTTCATCATCTTCAC
>NZ_WOTD01000167.1 GCF_011516885.1 Acetobacter lambici
GCATTGACGTGAGATGCTGTTACAATCAGTGTCAAGAGCGAATATAATTGTAGCTTCTGGACTGATGACCGACCTTATTCGAGACCTTATCCTTCGCTGGCGTGATGATCCGGCAGGCACCTATCAGAGCTGGTTTTTGTGGGATGAACGCCTCAAGAACTTCCGGTCTATCCGCCGTGGTCTGCAGCAGGTCGTTACCGAGATTACCGCTGGCACATTCGGGGTCGCCTATCGTGGCTCATCCCTGGAAACAGTTGTTCATTCGATCGCTGAACAGCGTCAGATATTCAAGGGTGCGGATCATGCATTCCTGTGGAAGCCGAAGCTACGCATTCCCGATATCTACGAAAATCCTGCAAACCAGAAAGCATTCGGGCAGCTTCTCGATACCTGCCTGTGTTGCAATACCGACGAGCACGTGGTCTCGGCCATCCACGCGATCGATGCCCGGAAGATAAAAGGGCTGGGACCAGCCGTCGCCAATCTGCTGTATTTCCTGCATCCTACGATCATGCCGCCTTTCAATACGGCAATCGTGAACGGCTATAACGCCTTGACCGGATCAAAGATGAAGTTGGGCCGATGGGAGGAATATCTTGCCATGCGGCAGGGCATTCTGAAGCTGAATGCGACCTATCGTTCGCTGCTGTCCAATGATCTGGGCGCTATCGGAGGACTGCTGTTTGATCTCGGAAGCGGAC
>NZ_WOTD01000168.1 GCF_011516885.1 Acetobacter lambici
CTGGCTGACGCGAAGGTTTCGCGGTGACGTTTGCCGTTCACCATCCTGCGGGCCTGATACTGGCCGGGGCCACGATACCAGACGCCTTTGGGCAACGGCTTCCCTGTTACAGGGTCCTTGAGGGTCTCTTTTGGTGATTTGGTCATCGTTATTCGATCCTCTCCCAGTTTGGCTCGGGATTGGCTCAAAAATCAACGATTTTCAGATTAACCTGCTGCAAGTCCTTGAAAAACTTGGCGTCCCGTACGGGATTCGAACCCGTGTTGCCGCCGTGAAAGGGCAGGGATAAATAGGCAATTTCAGGCAGATGGGCGCAATTATGCACAACTTCGGGCAACACCAAAACGGCAGGAAATAGCCCCGCGCAACTGTTTAAAGGTCCCACTGGACCACAACGATTTTCCTGCGTTTAGTACCCGCTTCGTGCCTTGGTCTACCGGACCACCGTGATCGCTCGCCTTCCAATCTTCCATACAATTGAAGGTGAAAGATCGTGTACGAAGATAACGAAATGCGTGTCGAAATCCGTGCCAGACTGAAAGGACGGATCCGCTACAATGTGACTACGGACCAGATCGAAGTCATGGTGGGTGAAGATGATGAACTTCTGCGCTGGGAGACCATAGACCGCAGGACAATGTCTCAGCATCTGCCACCAACCGTGATAGATCGACTCTGGGACATGATCTGTGACGCGGCTG
>NZ_WOTD01000169.1 GCF_011516885.1 Acetobacter lambici
GCCACATCTGACTTTATCTCAAGCGGCACGGCGGTCTCGGCTGCACGGTTCTGCGCGACATGACGTTTATGCTCTTCTATGCGCGCCTTGTTATCGCGCTGCCATTCGGCAGCACGTTCAGCACACGCCATCTTATCCCGCAGCTTCGCGCTCTCGTTGGCTTCTGCTTCCTGCTTCTGGCGGATTTCTGCATCACGAGAAGCTCTTTCGCTCTCGCGTTCAGCCTCGAGGCGTAGGGCTTCAGCATCCCGCTCAGCCGCTTTGGCTTTGCGGCGTTCCATCCACTTACCAACCCGGAGCCAGGTCAGCTGGGCACAACGAATGGTCGGTGCCTCACCTTTAGCGTTTGTGAGGCCAGCGGAAACAAACCATTCGCAGAGTGCGCGCCAGTTGATCCGGCGGCCATCCAGGTGCGCGAGCAGTTCGTCACGATGTTGCTCCATCCACGTCCGCAGGGATGCCGCCCCATAAGCATCATCAAGCGCCACCAGCGCCCCTTCGATCCCGATGCTCATTGTCGTCATTTTTCCGGCTTCCCTCACTCATGCGCCTTCTATGGCTGCGCAAGACCTATATCAAGACATCAGTCTTACATCAACTCATTCTCGCTTCTGCTGTCGCAATACATCAGGTCTACATCACATCAGTCTCAACAAAAAAACTTTTCCATA
>NZ_WOTD01000170.1 GCF_011516885.1 Acetobacter lambici
TCATTGGAAGCGGACATTGGCTACTTTTAGCTTGAAACAGAAGTGGCCGAAGGTGTATCTACAATGTAGACACACAAAGGAGAGATCCAATGCATGGGACCGTTCGCAAATGGGGGAACAGCGCTGCCATCCGTCTACCAGCCAATATCCTTGAAGCGGTTCACCTACAGATCAATCAGGCTGTTGATGTCCGGGAAGAAGATGGGCGTATCATCATTCAACCGGTTCACCCTGCTGTCCTTTCGCTGGACACCCTGACTGCCGCCATCACGGATGATAACCGTCACGGTGAAGTGAGTTTTGGGCCTGAAATTGGCGGAGAGATCTGGTAAATGTCAGCATGGGTGCCAGATTGCGGAGACATCGTCTGGCTGGAGTTTGATCCTCAGGCAGGGCGTGAACAATCTGGGCATCGCCCGGCTGTGGTGCTTTCGCCAGTTAGTTACAACAAAAAATCTGGTATGATTGTTTGTTGCCCGACAACGACAAAAATCAAAGGGTATCCCTTTGAAGTGCCTTTGACAGGAGAGCCGACAAGCGTGGTTCTCTCTGATCAGGTTCGCAGTCTTGATTGGCGCGCCAGACGAGCAAAGCATAAAGGTCGGGTCTCCGAAAGAGAACTGGAAGCGGTGCGCGAACGAACAAGACTACTCGTCGGGTGA
>NZ_WOTD01000171.1 GCF_011516885.1 Acetobacter lambici
GGATCATCACGCCAGCGAAGGATAAGGTCTCGAATAAGGTCGGTCATCAGTCCAGAAGCTACAATTATATTCGCTCTTGACACTGATTGTAACAGCATCTCACGTCAATGCAGATAATCGCAAGGCCTGGCGAGGTTTAAGATACTCATGTCCGCTTTCCGGAAAGTCGAATAGCCCCGCTTATGACCGGGATGAGGGCGACTACAGCCTGTCTGCTCAACGAATGGCATCAGACAGGCTGTTTATGGGGGGAAAGCGGAATGTCAGTTATCGGGAAAGTCTGACCGGAAGCAGCCATTCGCAGCGATCAAATTCAGGGCGGCTCACGAACAACATGCGCTGTTTCGGCGCGGTAGATGGGATAACAGCTTATTCCAGTAATGGTCATTCGCACGCAACCCAGCAGGCAGACAGTTATGCGTTCTAGACAAATCATTCACAAAGTCGTTTACTATCACTTATTTTTTTTAGTGCTGAGAATTGTCCGGCCAGTTAAGTCAGAGGCAAGATCTTCTCCCCCCTAAAGGGGATTTCGACCGCCTTACTACGGCGTGTCGTCAGTTAAGCCCTGAGTATGGTACGTGAGGGTTGTACTTTCCGGCGTCCTGTGCTGACTGTTTTTCTCGCTTTGAGGGAGGCAGACGAATGCGACGC
>NZ_WOTD01000172.1 GCF_011516885.1 Acetobacter lambici
TTAACCCCGGACCAGATGGCCAACAGCAACGCCGTCAGAAGGGCGGCATAACAACAACCGGGTATAGCTTATCAAGCCCGCAAAACTGTCCGAACAGACGGGACCACCTCTCTGCACCATCTGGATGTGCCCTGGCTGGTCTCTGACATCATCCAGCGCGAAGGACGTATCGAACGCCAGGGCAACCAGAACCCCGAAATACGGCTTTACGCCTACGCGCAGGAAGGCTCGGTAGATGCCACCAACTGGCAGCTGCTTGAACGCAAGCTGCGCTTCATCGCCATGGCCATGTCCGGTGACCGGTCCATCCGGCGTGTGGAAGATCTGGATAGCGATGGCAACCAGTTCGCCATGGCCAAGGCGCTGGCCTCTGGTGATATGCGGCTTATGCAGAAAGCCGGTCTGGAAGCGGAACTCGCACGGCTCGAACGCCTCTATGCCGCCCATTACGATGATCAGTTTGCCGTGCGTCGGGCTGTCCAGCAGGCCGAGCGCGAGATCGCCTGGGCGCAGGCACGGATCCCGCTGATCGAGGCTGATCTGGCGGCCCGTGTGGCCACGCGCGGTGAGGCTTTCAGCTTCGAGACCGAACGCGGTGTGATCACCGAGCGTGAGAAGGCGGGGGCGTTCCTGCTGGCCC
>NZ_WOTD01000173.1 GCF_011516885.1 Acetobacter lambici
TCGGGGCGGCCATCCCCATTCTCTCGCAGCTTCTGAAGGCGGAACTGGCCGAACGCGAAGTGCGCTCCATCGCCTACCAGACAAAGACAGCCCGGTTCCCCGCCTACAAGGGGTCGTTTGCGGGAGGGGGCGAAATCCTACGCTAAGCTGAGAACGCGCTTCCCATAATCCCTGAGCTCGCCCTTCGGTCCGACATATCTGTATAGAGTGACGCGCTCGATCCCGAGTTCCTTGCACAGATCGGAAACAGACGTGTCGCGCTGCGCCATGGCGGCCTGGGCGAGACGCACCTGTGCTTTGGTCAGGGCGAATTTTCGCCCTCCCTTTCGTCCGCGCGCTCTGGCTGCGGCAAGGCCAGCCATGGTGCGCTCGCGGATCAGATCCCGCTCGAACTCGGCCAGAGTGGCAAAGATACCGAACACCATGCGGCCGGATGCGGTCGTGGTGTCGATCTGAGCGCCTTTTCCGGTCAGCACACGCAGGCCGATCCTGCGGTCTGACAGATCCTTCACGGTGTTGACCAGGTGGGTTCTTCCGCACTTTTCGTGATGATGTTTTTTGATTATGCGGGCTGAAGGACACGCGCCCTGAGGAGTTCGAAGCCTGCTCTTCCGAACATGGTTCGCTTGATCATT
>NZ_WOTD01000174.1 GCF_011516885.1 Acetobacter lambici
TGCTGTGTCCCGCTGCTTTCAGGGCAAGAGCTTCCTTGAAAAGAATGTCACGCCGTTCCCCAGAGGCTGACCTGACGACCGCCTGCGCCTCTTCTGGATGCGCTCTGATTGTTTCAGATATTTTGCTTACGACCGTTGATACGTTCATCTGTCGTGTCAGGGTCCTGACAGTCGTCGTAAAACGGTCCAGAATGCTGACAAAAGCGTCTGACAGGTTCTTCAGCAGATGCCAGCGGTCTGTCACCTGAAGAGCGGATGGTGCGCCTCTGCGGCATCCGTCTGCATAAGTACCGGCACGGTCTCTGGCAATGATTTCAATACCGGGGTGGACCTGCAGCCATCGGGCAAGGGTATCAGCGTCCCGATCTGGCAGGAGGTCAATGACATCATTTTTCTCAAGATCGACCACAATCGTTCCATAGTGATGTCCCCGCCGCCATGCCCAGTCATCCACCCCCACCACACGTGTAAGGGCCGTGCCTTTTGTGGTGTTCTGCACACGTGAGAGAAGACGGCGGACAAGAGTATCCGCGCTGATGGGGCAACACAGGCGCACGGTCATTCGTGCTCCAGCGGAACCGCCCAGGGTGTGGGCGATATAATAATGAAGATCGG
>NZ_WOTD01000175.1 GCF_011516885.1 Acetobacter lambici
TGTAACAGGGAAGCCGTTGCCCAAAGGCGTCTGGTATCGTGGCCCCGGCCAGTATCAGGCCCGCAGGATGGTGAACGGCAAACGTCACCGCGAAACCTTCGCGTCAGCCAGTCTTGCCCGCCGCTGGCTCCAGGACGTACGCGCCAAGGCGCATGTGGGCCAACTTGAGCCCCCCGCACGCAAGAGAAACCAGATTACTTTTGGCGAACTCTTTGAGCGCTTTGGTCGGGAACGCATGACAGAGCGCGATGCTGATCGTATGGGTCACCTTCCGGCCCTTCTTGGTTCCGACATTGCCTCATTGAAAATCGACAAATGGACCAACAGCGACGTCCGGAACTTTCGAGACGCCATGCTGGCTGCGGGACTGGCCAAGGGAACCGTCGTCAAACGCCTGAACATGATTGCAGCCATCGTCGACGCGGAAATCTCACAGAAGGGTTGTACATCGGGTTAGATTATGAAAAAGTCTGTTTTGTAGAAAAGAAATTTCCATAATCATCAAGAAAACCCGATGCAGACAGAGTGTAGCGCAGGCGCGTATGAGTTTCCAGCCTCCTGTGGACGGCGTGTTGTGGCCCGTTTTGACGGGGGTCGCATGAGTTCGGATGGGG
>NZ_WOTD01000176.1 GCF_011516885.1 Acetobacter lambici
GAGGTCGGCGACATTGACGAACTCGGTAAAGCGCGTGACGGGCTTGTAGAGGCCACTGGGTTGCAATTCGAGTTCGGTCCGGGTCTCCCCGAAATTGGCGGCCCATGCGTCGAACTCGTGCAGGCCGCGGCTACGCAGCGCATCGAGCGCCATATAGCGCTGGACCGAATACAGCTCGCCCAGCGTGTTGGTGATCGGGCTGCCTGACGCCAGGACCAGCGCGCGACCGGGATTGACCCGCTCAAGATAGCGGGCCTTGACGAACAGGTCCCACGCGCGCTGCGAGCCTTCGGGAGCCACGCCCTTGAGGTCGCCCTGATTGGTGGCAAAGCTCAGTTTGCGGAACTGCTGGGCTTCGTCCACGAGGATCTGGTCAATCCCCAGTTCCCCCAGATGCAGCATGTCATCCTTGACGCTCGCCAGCCCTTCGAGCTTCGCCTCCATGATTTCCTTCATGTGCTCGATCCGCTTGCGCGACAGCTGGTCGCCTTTATTCATTTCGCAGAGCAGCGTGTCATAGGCGTCGATCTGTTCGTCGATCATCCCGCGCTCAAAGGATGCCTCGACCGCGATGAACTTGAAGGCGTCATGGGTGATGATGATCGCATCC
>NZ_WOTD01000177.1 GCF_011516885.1 Acetobacter lambici
ATTTGCGAACGGTCCCATGCATTGGATCTCTCCTTTGTGTGTCTACATTGTAGATACACCTTCGGCCACTTCTGTTTCAAGCTAAAAGTAGCCAATGTCCGCTTCCAATGAGCCAGGTATGCAAACCGGACCTTCTGCATTCCCCCCCAAATGCCCGTAAGTGAATATACCCTGACCAAGAACTGGCCATATGCGGTAGAGCTTCACAATGCCGCTACGGCATGGCCCAAGCCCTATAGGAAAACAGATGTTTTCCGACAGGGATGCACGCCATTCTGGCGCGCTACCATGTTTGTAAATGTTCACGCTAAATGGCCAGCTTCTGATCACGGTATTTGGCCGCCTGCTCGGTGTCTCGCAGGCAGCAATGGGGGAGAAACAGACAGTCGGCTATCGGGATAGAGTTACCGAAAACAGCCTTTCGCAGTGTTCACATTCATGGCAGGGAGTAGAACTATTCAGGTGATTTTGCCTACTTCACGACAAGTATCACGTCGGCGGCTAAATATTTTCTATAGTTCAAATGCAAGTTCCTTCCATTGGAAGGAACTTGCGGGAAAAATAGGGTATCAGCGAGCAAG
>NZ_WOTD01000178.1 GCF_011516885.1 Acetobacter lambici
ATGTCACGAAACGCAAAATGCTTGTCTCAACCGGATAGTCTGGAACAGAAGTCCGGCTCACAACGCATTTCCGCATATGTAAGGCGGGGATTGATGCGGTATCAGGAAGCAGCGGATTATCTCGGGATCGCCAAGGGAACGCTGGCCAACTGGGTTTCACAGCGAATTGGCCCACGGTCCATCAAGATCGGCAGTATGCGATTGTTTCGTCAGGAAGATCTTGATGTCTTCATTGAGGAAAAGCTTTTTGAAACCGAAAGGTTTGAAAAACGCCGTCGCCGTCAGCGCGGACGGGGTGCGCTGGTCCTGACCTGCCAGCATCCTGATCTGTTTCTCTTCTCCGTGCTGGTCCTGGCGTTGGCAGTCTTCATCTTCACCGTGCCATAGGCTTTTTTTAAACGCGCTCTGGTTATCTTTGGTTATCCTGACTAGCAGCTAGCGTGTTTTGTCTGCGATGTCTCCAGGCACGGGTTGGTAGTAGCGATTGAGCGACTTCAAGTCGCGATGGCCCGTGACCCGGGTCAGTTCAATCGGGTTCAGATAGCGGGCCAGACGCGATGTTGCTTCATGG
>NZ_WOTD01000179.1 GCF_011516885.1 Acetobacter lambici
ACGCCCACAAATCCAGCGTCTCTTCAACAGACGCACCGCCATTCATCATATCCTGAATCATGGTTACCCATAGATTCAGAACTCAACAAAAAATGCAACTGTAGTGCTAGGTGTTTGGTCCCGGGGTTTGATGGGTTGGATTGATGATGAATCTTTCTGGCTCTGAAGTCCATATTTTGCAGACGTATTCGTAAGGCGTGAGGCCACTCAGCGTCTTGAGCCTTCGCCCGAAATTATAAGCTGCCATGAAGTCGTTGAGGTGTGTCCTCAACTGCTCATGACTGTCGTAATGGAAGCGTTTGACGGTTGCCTCTTTGATTGTCCGGTTCATCCGTTCAACCTGACCATTGGTCCAGGGATGATTGGGTTTCGTCAGACGATGTTCGACGCGGAAATCTCACAGAAGGGTTGTACATCGGGTTAGATTATGAAAAAGTCTATTTTGTGTAAAGAAATTTTCGTAAGCTATAAGAAAACCCGATGCAGACAGAGTGTAGCGCAGGCGCGTATGAGTTTCCAGCCTCCTGTGGACGGCGTGTTGTGGCCCGTTTTGACGGGG
>NZ_WOTD01000180.1 GCF_011516885.1 Acetobacter lambici
ACAACGCAGCCTGCCCGTCGCCCACATTCTCAGATGGTCAATCTTCAGACGGTCTCACCAAGCAGCCGCACAACGCTCATATATCAAATCAAAATTGCAACTGTAGTGCTAAGAAATCGGTGTTTCCTGATTATATTATCTGTTTAGAAGATGGGAAAAAGGTGAAAATGCTCAAACGCCATCTGATGTCAGCATTTGGCCTCACCCCTTCAGCTTATCGTAAAAAATGGGGATTGCCGGCTAATTACCCGATGGTCGCGCCAGCTTATTCAGAACAACGATCACGTTTAGCGCGCTCCTCAGGATTGGGGAATAACAAGTCACAAGAGATTACCGAACTACAGCAAGAAAAATCAGAAGAAGATGCCATTGTGACGCGCTTACCTGAGGTCAAAAGGGGACGTAAAAAGAAACTCGGTTGATTAAGGCTTTTTTCCTGCCCCATGACGCGGATTTCTCACACTTGAGGCAATTTCGGGTCATTTTGTAGAATTCAGTCATCCCACAGGAGCCCGATCTGGAATATTGACGATATTCTGCTTCTGGCGGCGGGTTC
>NZ_WOTD01000181.1 GCF_011516885.1 Acetobacter lambici
GAAACGGTATGCGGCAGAGTTCAAGTCACGGGTTGCGCTGGAGGCGATCCGTGGGGAACTGACGCTGGCGGAACTGGCTTCGAAACATGGGGTGCATCAGACGATGATCGCCCAGTGGAAACGGCAGGCGATCGAAGGCATGGCAAGCCTTTTTTCTGGTAAGTCAGTAACGGAACCTTCAGTCAGCCCTGCTGATGTAGAGAAACTGCACGCCAAGATCGGCCAGTTGCTGGTGGAACGGGATTTTTTGCGGGATGCCTCTGCTCGGTTGGGCGTGATCAGAGGCGGCAGATGATTGACCCGAAGAGAGCATGCCTGCCGATAATCCGGCAATGCACGCTACTGCAACTCAACCGGTCGGGCGTCTACTATCGGCCTGTGCCACAGAGCGAAGCCAATCTGGAGCTGATGCGGCTGATCGACGCCCAGTTCCTGGAAACGCCGTATTATGGCTCACGGCAGATGACATGGCATCTGCGCCGCCTGGGACATGAAGTGGGCCGCAAGCGGGTCCGGCGGCTCATGGCGATCATGGGCCTGCGGGCGATCTACCAG
>NZ_WOTD01000182.1 GCF_011516885.1 Acetobacter lambici
GACAAGAGACGCTTCAATGGCAGCCGCATCCCGTTCAAGCGCGGGAATCAGACGTGACAGCAGCGTCGTCTTTCCTTCTTCCAGCAGAGCCTTCAGATCGCCTCCCGTGCAGGTGTCACCCCTTTTACAGAGCAGGGTCTGCATTTTCCTGAGCCAGCAGAGTGTGACGGCAAGGTGCGGTTCAGCTTCCAGAAGGGCAGGAACCAGCAGTCCCTCCTGTCCGGCAGATAACGGATCCTCTGCGAGGAGAAGCCGCGCAAGTTTGCGTCCCCGAGGTGCAACGACATGCGCGGAAGGAACGGGTTTCGCGGAACATCCCTGTCGCGTCGCCACCCATTTCCAGACGGTGCCATATTGTCCTGCAAAGCCCTGCTCCAGGAGTTCCCGCCATAGCTGACGACTATTGCGACATCCTTCGGACCATCTCTTTTCCAGGTGGGCTGTGTAAGGCACGAGTATGCTGCGTGACGGAACCGTTCTTTTCCATGGTGGTGCATGGCCCCGCTGAAACCAGCGCCGCACGGTTTTTCTCTCTACCCCGATCGTTGTGGCG
>NZ_WOTD01000183.1 GCF_011516885.1 Acetobacter lambici
ATTTTGTAGAATTCAGTCATCCCACAGGAGCCCGATCTGGAATATTGACGATATTCTGCTTCTGGCGGCGGGTTCTGAACGCAGTGAGGGTGTCACGGCCTGAGAAGGCAGTGTTGGTGGAAGCTATGTGGTCTGTGCACTGTCTGTTTCTTCAGATGGCCTGCCGGAGCCTTCGCAATCGTGCATGAGCGAGGGCGAATTCATGCTGACAGGGGAACATGTCCGGCATGGACAGGACAATCCGACGGACGCTGAGCGTTACACGTGTCGCGATTTTGAGCAGTCGTGCGCGTATGGTGCCACAGGTCGCCGTCTCCAGGCTGGTCTGGCCAAGGGCCAGTCTTTGCAGAGCGGTCAGCAGGACATAGGCAGCGGCCGAGAACCACAGCCGGAGCTGGTTGGCCCGGATGGTGTGGGACGAGGTCCTGTCTGAGAACAGATCCATCTGGCATTCCTTGATGCGGTTTTCCATATCCCCGCGTGCGCAGTAAATCTGTTCGTAGAGATGGCGGGGGTCGGACATTCCCTGCGGTAGCGTGGTGACAAT
>NZ_WOTD01000184.1 GCF_011516885.1 Acetobacter lambici
GCCCCCAACAGACTGTGGGTTTCGGATTTCACGTATGTTTCCACTTGGCAGGGCTTTGTTTATGTGGCCTTCATCATTGACGTCTTTGCACGGGTTATTGTGGGTTGGCGTGTCTCCTCAACGGCTCATACCGACTTCGTACTGGATGCCCTTGAGCAGGCTCTGTGCCAGAGGCAGCCTGAGGGAAAAGTGACCCACCATTCCGACCGCGGCTGTCAATATGTGTCCATTCGCTACACGCAAAGACTGGCTGAAGCGGGGCTCGTTGCTTCTGTCGGCAGTGTTGGGGATTCCTATGATAACGCCTTGGCAGAGACCATTAACGGGCTCTACAAAACCGAACTCATCTATCGGCAGGGGCCATGGAAAAACAGGGAAACTGTTGAACTGGCAACACTTAAATGGGTCGACTGGTTCAATAATCGGCGGCTCCTGTCCTCCATTGGAAACATCCCGCCAGCAGAAGCTGAGGCACGCTTTTATGCACAACAGAAATCACATGCATTAGCCGCTTAAATCAGATAAAAAACGTCTCCACAAAACCCG
>NZ_WOTD01000185.1 GCF_011516885.1 Acetobacter lambici
AGCATATTTCTCTGACAGGCGACTATCGCTGGAATGTCGATGAGCAGCCCGAAGCTGGCGCGTTACGACCGCTTCGGGTACCTGCATCCCTACTTGTTGCGTGAACCTCAAGTGGCCAGTTCTACAGGTGTTCACTCCAAGCGTACGTAAAATACACTTTCGTGTCGTGATCCCAACAACAAGCAATTTTTGCGAGCAGAAGATTGTCTTGCTGAGTGCATGGAAAAAAGCTCTGGCGGCCGAACGATCCGGGTAGAACCCGGGGCGCGTCCGTTCATTCACAAGCGAGCCTTGCATACTGGTGACAGGACTTTGCCGAAGGGGCAGGGGATCTGATCAAGGTATGCGCAATGGTGGACGTGTCACGATTTAATTCCGGACCATAGGTTATCTGTTAAGCGGCGTTGCGCTCATAATCCAGAGGACTTTTAGAGGTGGTCCCCATTTTTCGGACAGGGCGATAAGCTATCATCTGGCCTGAACGAGGACGGGTTTTATGGGCAAGGTTACGCGGAAACGGTATGCGGCAGAGTTCAAGTCA
>NZ_WOTD01000186.1 GCF_011516885.1 Acetobacter lambici
CAAAATAAGCTGAAGCTTTCTTGAGAATCTCATTGGCCTGACGCAGTTCACGGACCTCACGCTCCAACGCCCTGATCCGTGCCGTCTCGGCTGTGGTCGGCCCCGGTTGCGCACCCGCGTCCCGCCGGGCCTGCTTCCACCAGTCGTGCAGACTGTCGCCCGAACAGCCAAGCTTGCCACCAATCTCGCGACAGGCCGCCGATAGGCTCGGGTAATCCGATCGATGCCCTTCCAGAAGGCGCACGGCGCGCTCACGGAACTCAGGCGAATAACGTGATGTCTTCTTCTTCTCTACCATAGGGCTCATCCTCCGAGAGTTTTACTCTCCGGTAAACCCGGGGCAGTTCAATCCGGGTGCGGGCCGGGATCTCCTACGCGCTTGGCGAGGCCATGGATGAGGGGCATTGTGGCCTGCCGGTCCGGGAGTTGCTGACCAGCACCGCCGAACTGCTGGAGGTCGCGGCACCCCTGATCGAGACGGCTCTCACGTTGGAGCTGGAGGCGGGCGACGTTATTGCCGACAGCGTGGGCG
>NZ_WOTD01000187.1 GCF_011516885.1 Acetobacter lambici
GACTGAGGCCCCGAACAGATGGCTGACGACGGTGGCGATCAGAACAAGAGGAGCCATACGCAGTGGCACACCGCCACCCGGTTCATGGATCTGATCGACGATCAGATTGTTACCCCCTTCGGCGGAACGCCCGAACCAGTGATACGCCAGCCCAACGACAACGCCTGCCACCGGCAGGAACCACAGCAGGCCGGGATGGGCGAAGCGATAGTCGGTGACATGATCGAGCGCCCAGAGGAAGACGGCGCATAACGTGCCGACGCAGGCTGCCATAGGCAGCAAAAGCCCGCTCCAGCGCAGAACGGCGAGAATATTTACTACGATGGAATTCTGAAACAGCGGAAGACGACCCATGACCCTGAACACACTCCTCCCTCACGTGCCATTATGGCGAGGTAGGAGTCATCAGCCCTTGGGGCGGTTCGACTTCTTTACGAAGTCAGGCAGAGTCCATTGCCGTTACGTCACACTACGATTTATCCGTTGCCTCATGTCAATGATAAATCTGTAAGGGGAAAAGAAACTTT
>NZ_WOTD01000188.1 GCF_011516885.1 Acetobacter lambici
CTCGCGATCATCGACAGAAGGCTCGTAATGTCGGGCGAGAGCTTCACGGGTCAGAAGACGGCGCCGCGCCATGATCGGATGTCTCCTTCATGTGTCCGGAAGGGGATCGTTGAACGGACCCGCTCTGGCCGACCAGATGACCCATGGAAAACGGCCAAGAACAGAGTCTCATATAGATAGTACGATATGTTTTGCGATGAAGGGTCCTTATACGTTACAATATTTCCCATGACGCACGTCCTGATTGGCTACGCCCGCTGCTCGACCGACAAGCAGGACCTCGCCGTGCAGCGTGAGACCCTGCTCAACTGAACTGCCCCGGGTTTTGTGGAGACATCAAGACCCGTGAGGTAAGAAGAATTCATGAGCAATAAATCGAAGCGTTTTCCGCCTGAGTTTCGTGACCGTGCAGCCGGCATGGTTCTGGAGGAAGAGAAGAACCATCCTTCGCGGTGGTCTGCGGTGATGATGATCGCTCCAAAGCTGGATATTCACCCTGACACGCTGTCAAAATGGACCCGTCTGC
>NZ_WOTD01000189.1 GCF_011516885.1 Acetobacter lambici
CCAGACGATGCTTTGTCCACGTCGGACGTTTGTCATGCCCCTTGAGGGGATAACCGTGCGTCATGGCAGACAGACCACACGTCTTACCGATCTTCATTATTATATCGCCCATACCCTGGGCGGTTCCGCTGGTGCACGAATGACCGTGCGCCTGTGTTGCCCCATCAGCGCCGATACTCTTGTCCGCCGTCTTCTCTCACGTGCGCAGAACACCACAAAAGGCACGGCCCGTACACGTGTGGTGGGGGTGGATGACTGGGCATGGCGGCGGGGACATCACTATGGAACGATTGTGGTTGATCTTGAGAAAAATGATGTCATTGACCTCCTGCCAGATCGGGACGCTGATACCCTTGCCCGATGGCTGCAGGTCCATCCCGGTATTGAAATCATTGCCAGAGACCGTGCCGGTGCTTATGCAGACGGATGCCGCAGAGGCGCACCATCCGCTCTTCAGGTGACAGACCGCTGGCATCTGCTGAAGAACCTGTCAGACGCTTTTGTCAGCATTCTGGACCGTTTTA
>NZ_WOTD01000190.1 GCF_011516885.1 Acetobacter lambici
GAAACATCCCGCCAGCAGAAGCTGAGGCTCGCTTTTATGCGCAACAGAAATCACATGCATTAGCCGCTTAAATCAGATAAAAAACGTCTCCATAAAACCCGGGGCAATTCACAGTTGAACTGACGTGGATCGAGAAGCGTATCGAGCACTGGATCCGGTTTGGGCACCCTGTCGAGGATCGCATTCTCGACCGTCGGCGCAGGCTGATGAGCTTCACGCCGGACAGCGTGTTCGCCTTCATCCGCTGGGCTGCCAACGATTTCGGCACCGTGGTGTCCTGCATCGACATCGTGCGGGCCGTGGACGCTCGGGAAGCCTGCCAGACCGTGCCCTTTGTACGTCCCGGTGCCGAGAGCCTGCTGCGGCAGAGTGGATGGCCCAAGGTGCGGCGCGTGCTGGAGGCCATCGACGCGGATTTCTCACACTTGAGGCAATTTCGGGTCATTTTGTAGAATTCAGTCATCCCACAGGAGCCCGATCTGGAATATTGACGATATTCTGCTTCTGGCGGCGG
>NZ_WOTD01000191.1 GCF_011516885.1 Acetobacter lambici
CACCTTGGGACGTTGGGCCGCACGATCCGCATGCCATTGTGCGGTGGTGGCACGGTAATTGAAATCCCCGTTGCGGGTCGCGGAATTGCGCCTGATCTCACGAGATATCGTGCTGGGCGAACGTCCCAGCTTGCGGGCAATAGCACGCACCCCGGTCTTGCGTGCGCATTCCAGGGCGATTTCTTCACGCTCGGAAAAAGAAAGACTACGGCCCTGTGGGTGAGAGCCCGAAGGGGTTAAATGTGTGGGTGGCATCCCGCCAGAACTCCGAAACCAACGGCTTCCAACTGGAGCAGAAACACCGGCTTCGACGCGGATTTCTCACACTTGAGGCAATTTCGGGTCATTTTGTAGAATTCAGTCATCCCACAGGAGCCCGATCTGGAATATTGACGATATTCTACTTCTGGCGGCGGGTTCTGAACGCAGTGAGGGTGTCACGGCCTGAGAAGGCAGTGTTGGTGGAAGCTATGTGGTCTGTGCGCTGTCTGTTTCTTCAGATGGCCTGCCGGAG
>NZ_WOTD01000192.1 GCF_011516885.1 Acetobacter lambici
GGTTCAGGCCATGACGCGCTTCATTGAGGAGCACCGGCAGACATATGGTGTCGGGTCAATCTGCAAGATCCTGCCGATTGCACCATCTGTCTATTATGCAACCGTTGCCAGGCAGAAAAATCCCTGTGTGCGCAGCCAGAAAGACAAAGAGCTGAGTGATGAAATCCGTAGAGTATGGAACGATAATTTTTGTGTCTATGGAGCGCGTAAGGTTTGGCATCAGCTCAGACGCGAGGGCAGGACTATCGCCCGCTGCACGGTAGAGCGGCTGATGCGCCAGATGGGACTTAAAGGCGTCATTCGTGGCAAGGGGATCAGAACCACACGGCCTGATCCACAACGTCCCTGCCCACAAGATCTGGTGCAGCGCCAGTTTCATGCTCCAGCTCCCAACAGGCTCTGGGTTTCGGATTTTACTTACGTTTCCACATGGCAGGGCTTTGTTTATGTGGCCTTCATCATTGATGTGTTTGCCCGCGTGATTGTGGGCTGGCGCGTCTCATCCACTGC
>NZ_WOTD01000193.1 GCF_011516885.1 Acetobacter lambici
ACCAACGTGATCATGGAGACGAGGAGGCCCGTCCCGGAGCAGCGTGTTCTGGCCAGCCACGACGTGTCGCCTTTCGAGGCGGCTGGTGTGCGGGTTTTCAATCTGTGGGGGGATATCTGATGTCCGAGACAGATCCAGCAGCACGTGCGTTTGAGGACCTGTGCGCCGAAATGACGGTACTCCGGCGGAGCGTGGAAGCGTTGCCGCAGGCGTGGCGGGACAATCGGCCCCCGGATTACACGGAGGATCTGGCCCGTGTCGTGAAGGCCATGAATGCAGTCGGTGCACGAATGGAGGCGATCGAGGCCAATCCGACGCTGAAGATGACGCCCCAGGCGTATGGGCAAGGGATTCGTCAGGCCGGGATTTCTGCCAGTCAGGAGATGCAGACAGCGTTTCAGAAAGCGATAGGTGAGGTTCAGGGGGAACGTCGGGTTCTTGCCAATATCATTGGTCAGTCCCGTCAGCAGGATCGTCAGAACTGGTGGCTGTTAGGGGTGG